>NZ_JBIUVD010000007.1:0-359818 GCF_044742785.1 Streptomyces sp. NPDC087844
CTGGCGTTGATTTTTGGCACGCTGTTGAGTTCTCAAGGAACGGACGCTTCCTTTGTACTCACCCTCTCGGGCTTTCCTCCGGGCGCTTCCCTTCGTGTTTCCAACCTTACCAGATCCGTTTTCCGTTCCGTTTCCGGTCGGAATTCATTTCCAGCGGCCAGTTGGGAGGCCTTTGCCTATTTGATTGCCTTGCGGCTCTCTTTCGGCGATTCCGACTTTATCAGAAGTTTCCGACCGGCCTGACCGGCCGCTCAATTTCTGAATTATCGGGGGGTGCTCCACCGAAATTGAATTTCAGGGAGCTGACAGATGCTAACTGCCACCGCCGAGCTTGTCCAGCTCTAGGCAACTGTTCGAATCTACCTCCCCACGCGTCCCGTGTCAACGGTTTTTGTGGGGCGAAGAGGAGACTAGCAGCCTGACCGGGGTGCCTGCACATCAGGCCGCGGTCGGTACCGAGGCGCTGCGCTCGGCTTCCTCGACGTCGCCCGTCTCGCCGGCCCGCACGGCTCGGCCGCCCAGGACGTAGACGTAAGCGAGGAAGAGCAGTTCGGCGGCTATGCCTATGCCGATGCGGGCCCAGGTCGGGAGGCCGGAGGGGGTGACGAAGCCTTCGATGGCGCCGGAGACGAAGAGGACCAGGGCAAGGCCTATCGCCATCCCCAGGGCGGCACGGCCCTCCTCGGCGAGGGCCGCACGACGAGTGCGCGGGCCCGGGTCGATGACGGTCCAGCCGAGGCGCAGTCCGGTGCCGGCCGCCACGAAGACGGCGGTCAGTTCCAGGAGGCCGTGCGGGAGGATCAGGCCGAGGAAGGTGTCGAGACGGCCGGCCGAGGACATCAGGCCGATGCCGACACCCACGTTGAGCATGTTCTGGAAGAGGATCCAGACGACCGGCAGGCACAGGAAGGCGCCGAGTACCAGGCACATGGCGGCCGCCTGGGCGTTGTTCGTCCATACCTGGGCGGCGAAGGACGCCGCGGGGTGGCTGGAGTAGTACGTCTCGTACTGGCCGCCGGGGCGTGTGAGCTCCCGTAGTTCGGCGGGGGCCGCGATCGAGGACTGGACCTCGGGGTGGGTGCCGATCCACCAGCCCAGGAGGACCGCCAGCGCGGTGGACAGGAGCGCGGTCGGGACCCACCAGTGGCGTGACCGGTAGACCGCCGCGGGGAAGCCCTGGATGAGGAAGCGGGTGACGTCTCGCCAAGAGGCACGGCGGGTGCCTGTCACGGCACTGCGCGCGCGGGCCACCAGTTGACTGAGGCGGCCGGTGAGCTGGGGGTCCGGTGCGCTGGACTGGATCAGGGAGAGATGGGTCGCCGTGCGCTGATAGAGGGCGACGAGTTCGTCGGCCTCCGCTCCGGTGAGACGGCGCCTGCGTCCGAGGAGTGCGTCGAGCCGGTCCCACTCCGCCCGGTGGGCGGACACGAAGACATCGAGGTCCATCGGGTTGGCTGCTCCTCGGCTGCTCGTCTTGTGCTCGTCGTGTGGTCAGCTTGTCGCACTGCGGCGCGATGTGCCTCAGCTTGACAGACTGGCTGTTCTCAGGGCAGTTCGGGGAAGGACGGCGGGCGTGAGTGAGCTTGTGACGGGCGAGGCGGTGGCGCTGGAGCTGCGCCCCGCGAAGCTGCCGAGTCGGGTACTGGCCGTGGTGCTCGACCTGGTGGTGGTGGTGACCGCCTATGTGGTCGTGCTGATCGCCCTGGCCGTGTCCACGGCCGCGCTCGACGAGGCGGCGCGGATGGCCGTGGCGATCGCCGCGTTCCTTCTTCTGCTGGTGGGCGGGCCGATCGCCGTGGAGACGCTCAGTCATGGGCGCTCTCTGGGGAAGATGGCGTGCGGGCTGCGCGTGGTGCGGGACGACGGCGGGCCCATCCGGTTCCGGCACGCGCTGGTGCGTGGGGCGGTCGGTGTGGTCGAGATCCTGATGACGTTCGGGGTCGTGGCGTGCATCGCTTCGCTCGTGTCGGCGCGGGGGCGGCGGCTCGGTGACGTGTTCGCCGGAACCCTCGTCGTACGGGAACGGATTCCCACCGGGCGTACGTCCTTTGTCCCTCCTCCGCCACCATGGCTGTCGGGGCGGTTTTCCGGACTTGATCTGTCCGGGGTTCCGGACGGGCTGTGGCTGGCCGTCCGGCAGTACCTGACGCGGATGCAGCAGCTGGACCCGCAGGTCGGGTGGGCGATGGCGGAGCGGCTCGCGAACGACGTGGCCGAGCGCACCGGCACTCCGGCACCGCCCGGTGTTCCGCCGGCGGCGTTCCTGGCGGCCGTGATGCAGGAGCGGCAGGCTCGGGAGGCACGGCGGGCGTTCGGTGGCGGCGTTGCCGGGGGTGGGCCTGCCGGTGGTGGCTTCCTCGGCGGCCCGGCCGGACAGGCAGCCGGTGTACCGGGCGGGGGTGCGCCGAACATGCCGTACGGCACGGTGCATGGGGTGCCGTACGGCACCCCGCATGGCCCGGGGTATGGCGGGAGTCAGCCCCAGGGGCCGGTCGGTTATCCGATGCAGGGCGCGGTGGGGAGTCCGGCGCGGGGTCCTGTCCAGGACGCTGTCCGCCCGGCCGCTCCACCTCTCCCGGCCGCTCCCCCGCTCCCGTCTCCTGCCGCGGCTCCCGTGAACGCCTCGCCTCCGCCGGTTTCGCAGGAGGCCGACACGCAGCGCCCCGCCACCGGGTTCGCCCCGCCCGTTTGACCGCCGGGCTCGCTCGGCACCGGTGTCAGGCGGCACCGGTGTCAGGCGAAGACCGACGGCGGCGATTCGAGGTCTTCGAGTTCGATGCCGGGCGCGGAGAGCACCACGTCGCCGGACAGGTGCACGGTGTGCTGTTCACCGGTGTCCAGGGCTGTGACCTGGTATTCCTCCACGGCCAGGGGGCCGTTGTCAGTGGCGTGTGCTTCTCTTGTGATCAGGGCCCAGGACTGGTCGAGGGTGCGCGGGGCGAGGACCGGGTCCGTGAAGGCGACGAGGCGTACACGCGTGGCGGAGGCATCGGGGGTGAGGCGCAGCAGACGTGCGGTGGCGACGAGGAAGGCGGGGGACGAGCCGGTGAAGGCGTGGGCGCGGACATTGCCTTCGGTGGCGTGATCTCCCGTGGGGTCGGTACGGACCCAGGTGACACCGTCGAGGGCGGCGGCGCGGACCTGCCAGCCCGACGCGTGGAGTTCCAGGCGGATGGGGCGGCCGCGGTCGTCGAGGGCGAGGTCGACGGAACCGGCGGGGGTGCCTTGCCGTGCGGTTCCCTCGGGTCCCGTGCCGGAAGGGGTGGTCAGTTGGGAGACGTAGCGCCAGCCGGAGGGGCCGGGCGCGCAGTGGAACCGTTCTTCGGCGAGGGGGGTGTGGTCGTGCGGGTCATGGAGCGAATATCGGCCGCGGGGCATGGTGGCTCGGGTCCTCGTAGGGGGCAGGCCCCCGCCGGTGAGGGCGAGGGCCTGCTGACAACCGTCTGGTGAGCGCTGGGCTCAGTAGCGGTAGTGGTCCGACTTGTACGGGCCTTCGACCTCGACGCCGATGTACGAGGCCTGCTCGGGGCGGAGCGTCGTGAGCTTCACGCCGAGCGCGTCCAGGTGGAGGCGGGCGACCTTCTCGTCGAGGTGCTTGGGCAGCACGTAGACGTCGATCGGGTACTCCTCGGGCTTGGTGAACAGCTCGATCTGGGCCAGCGTCTGGTCCGCGAACGAGTTGGACATCACGAACGACGGGTGGCCGGTCGCGTTGCCCAGGTTCAGCAGGCGGCCCTCGGAGAGGACGATGAGCACCTTGCCGTCGGGGAACTTCCAGGTGTGGACCTGCGGCTTGACCTCGTCCTTGACGATGCCGGGGATCTGCGCGAGGCCGAGCATGTCGATCTCGTTGTCGAAGTGGCCGATGTTGCCCACGATCGCCTGGTGCTTCATCTTGGCCATGTCCGCGGCCATGATGATGTCCTTGTTGCCGGTCGTGGTGACGAAGATGTCGGCCTTGTCGACGACCTCGTCGAGGGTCGTGACCTGGTAGCCGTCCATCGCCGCCTGCAGTGCGCAGATCGGGTCGATCTCGGTGACGATCACGCGGGCGCCCTGACCGCGCAGGGACTCCGCGCAGCCCTTGCCCACGTCGCCGTAGCCGAGGACGACGGCGGTCTTGCCGCCGATGAGGACGTCGGTGGCGCGGTTGATGCCGTCGATCAGGGAGTGGCGGCAGCCGTACTTGTTGTCGAACTTCGACTTGGTGACGGCGTCGTTCACGTTGATCGCCGGGAACAGGAGGGTGCCCCCGCGGTGCATCTCGTACAGGCGGTGGACGCCGGTCGTGGTCTCCTCGGTCACGCCGCGGATCTCCGAGGCGAGCTGGGTCCACTTCTGCGAGCCGCCGGTGATCGTCCGGTTGAGGAGCTCCAGGACGACCCGGTGCTCTTCGTTCTCGGCGGTGTCGACGGACGGGACCTTGCCGTCCTTCTCGAACTGGACGCCGTTGTGGACGAGCATGGTGGCGTCGCCGCCGTCGTCCAGGATCATGTTCGGGCCGCCCGTGGGGGTGTTCGGCCAGGTCAGCGCCTGCTCCGTGCACCACCAGTACTCCTCCAGGGTCTCGCCCTTCCAGGCGAAGACCGGGATGCCCTGAGGGTTGTCGGGCGTGCCGTTCGGGCCGACCGCGATGGCGGCCGCCGCGTGGTCCTGGGTGGAGAAGATGTTGCAGGAGGCCCAGCGGACCTCGGCGCCCAGGGCGACCAGGGTCTCGATGAGTACGGCGGTCTGCACGGTCATGTGCAGGGAGCCGGTGACGCGGGCGCCGGCGAGGGGCTGCGCCTCGGCGTACTCCTTGCGGATCGACATCAGGCCGGGCATCTCGTGCTCGGCGAGGGTGATCTCCTTGCGACCGAAGTCGGCCAGGGAAAGGTCGGCGACCTTGAAGTCCTGTCGGTTGGCGACAGTGGTCATGCGAGCTGCTCCTCGGGTTGGGGCGAGGTCGGTTTCGGCTGGTCTGCGCGGCGGCGGGCACGGTGAGCGCCCCACGGGGCACACGAATGCCCGGTGCCTTGCGCAGCGCAGTCCGTCGGAGGCCCTCTCTCCCTCGGCCGGCCCGTGGGGCCGCCCGACCGCCATCAGCAGCGACGTCTGGCTCGGTTCCGAATCTACACCGATCGGCGCAGTGGGCCCCAGTCCGCCTGCGAACAGATCAAGCGGATTTCGAGCGTCCGGCGAGTCGGGGACACCCGTGCGCGACCTGATGGCGGCTCTCCACGGGGCGGCTGTTCTCGACGTGCCGCGCGAGATCCGGTAGCCGTAGCCGTAGTCGTACCTCTGGTCATACGTGACCGGGGCCCGCCGGAAAGTTCGGCGGGCCCCGGTCACGTATCCGACGGGTCGGGTCGTACGGAGATCAGTGTTCGGCGGTCGGTGCCGGGCCGCCCGGCGAGGCCTCCGGGTCGGCGCCCTTCTCGGCCTCGGACTCGTTGTAGATGTCGGGTTCGAGGTAGATGACGCGGGCGATCGGGACGGCCTCGCGGATGCGGGACTCGGCGGCGTTGATCGCCGAGGCGATCTCGGCGGCCGTGTCGTCGTGCTGGACCGCGATCTTGGCGGCGACCAGCAGCTCCTCGGGACCGAGGTGGAGCGTACGCATGTGGATGATGCCGGTCACCGTGTCGCCGTCGACGATCGCGGCCTCGATCTTGTGGACCGCCTCGATGCCTGCGGCCTCGCCCAGGAGCAGCGACTTGGTCTCGACGGCAAGGACGATCGCGATGACGATGAGCAGGATGCCGATGCAGAGGGTGCCGATGCCGTCCCAGACGCCGTCACCGGTGGCCAGGGCGATGCTGACGCCGCCCAGCGCGAGGACCAGACCGACCAGGGCGCCGAGGTCCTCCAGGAGGACGACCGGCAGCTCGGGTGCCTTGGCGTGGCGTACGAAGTCCTTCCAGGACTGCTTGCCTCGCGTCTGGTTGGACTCCACGATGGCCGTCCGGAAGGAGAAGGACTCGGCGATGATCGCGAAGACGAGGACGCCCACCGGCCAGTACCAGTGCTCGATCTCGTGCGGGTGCTTGATCTTCTCGTAGCCCTCGTAGATCGCGAACATGCCGCCGACCGAGAAGAGGACGATCGAGACGAGGAAGGCGTAGATGTAGCGCTCGCGGCCGTAGCCGAAGGGGTGTTGCGGGGTCGCCTCGCGCTTGGCCTTCTTGCCGCCGAGGAGCAGCAGTCCCTGGTTGCCGGAGTCGGCGAGCGAGTGCACGGACTCGGCGAGCATCGACGACGAACCGCTGAAGAGGAACGCCACGAATTTCGCTACCGCGATGGCGAGGTTGGCGGCGAGTGCCGCCACGATCGCCTTGGTGCCGCCTGACGCGCTCATCTGTTCCCGATGTCCCTTCGTCTGCCACTCGACTGCCACTCGACTGGCACTCGTCTGTCACCCGGCTGCCCCGGTCGGCCGCCGTCAGGCTGCCGTCCCGCATTTTGCCTGCCCTTTGCGGTGGGCCATTGTTGCAGCCCGGACCGGCCCCGGAGCGCCGGGCCGCGACAGTGGTGCCTGGTGATTCCCTCAGACGACGACCGTGGCCCGAAAAATGGTCCCGCTTCCGGAGACTTCCACCTTTTCGTCCGCCGGTACGAACACGGATTCACCCGCGACGAGCGTGACGTCGCCCGTCTGTACGGAGCCGGCGGTGCACAGCAGGATCTGCGGGGTGCGGCGGGTGAGGTCGCGGTCGGGTCCGCCCGCCGGGAGGACGTACCGGGAGAGGCGGAACTCGTCGATGGGGGTCTCGTAGACCTCCTCGCCGTCCGGGGAGGCCTCGGGGCGCAGTACGCCCGGGTCGCCCGCCTCGAAGCAGACGATGCGCAGGAGTTCGGGGACGTCGACGTGCTTGGGGGTCAGTCCGCAGCGCAGCACGTTGTCGGAGTTGGCCATGATCTCGACGCCGAGGCCGTTCAGATACGCGTGCGGCACCCCGGCGCCGAGGAACAGGGCCTCACCGGGCTGCAGTTGTACGTGATTGAGCAGCATCGCGGCGATGACACCGGGGTCGCCGGGGTAGTGGTGGGCGATCGAGGCGTACGGGGCGTGGGCGCCGCCGAGCCGGGCGCAGGCCGCGGCGGCCTCGGTGACCGTGGTGGCCATCAGCTCGGGGTCAGCGGTGAGTACTGCGGTCAGCACCTCGCGCAACGCGGCCTCCTCGGGCCGCGCGTGCAGCAGGTCGACGTACGGCTTGAGGGAGTCGACCTCCAGGGCCGTGAGCAGCTCGGCGGCATCCAGCGGGGCGCGGAAGCCGCACAGGCCGTCGAACTCCGTGAGCGCGCAGATCAGTTCGGGCTTGTGGTTGGCGTCCTTGTAGTTGCGGTGCGGTGCGTCGATCGGGACGCCGCGGCGCTCCTCGTCCTCGTACCCCTCCTTCGCCTGGGTCAGGTCGGGGTGCACCTGGAGGGAGAGGGGGGCGCCCGCGGCGAGGATTTTGAGCAGGAAGGGGAGGCGCGGGCCGAATGCGGCGACCGCCTCGGTGCCCAGTTCACGCTCGGGGGCCGCGGCGATCACCTCGGTGAGGGGGCCGCGGGGGGTGCGTGAGGGCGCGCCCGGGTGGGCGCCCATCCACATCTCCGCCTGCGGTTCGCCGGTCGGCTCGGTGCCGAGGAGCCGCGGGATGGCCGTGGTGGAGCCCCAGGCGTAGGGGCGGACGGTGTTGTCGAGGCGGTCCATGCTCTGTCTTCTTCTCCGTACGTGCGCTGGTACGCGTGCTCCGGTCAGGAGGCGTGGCTCAAGGTCAGGCCGTCGAGGCGAGTGCCAGGTAAACGGCGGCGAAATCCGTGACGGCGATCAGTTCGGCGAGTGTTTCCAGGTCGCCGCCCTCCTCCGGTTCGAGTTCGCTGATCGCCGTGTCGTGGCTGAGGGCCAGCTCGCGGGCGGCCGGGGCCGCGGTGCGCCCGCCGGCCGGGCGGTCGCGCAGCAGGACCACGCGCGCGTGGACGACCTGGGCCTCCTCGACGCGGTCGCGGAAGAAGTCGTCGGGGTCCGCGCCCGCCGCCAGTGTGCCCGCGAGGAGGACGCTGTGCGCGGCCAGTGCCTCGGGCAGTTCGGCGGTGAGGGCGGGGCGCCCCGCGAGTTCGGCCAGGGCCGCGACGAAGCGGCGGCCCGCGGGGCCCGCGGAATCGCCCTCGGTCCAGATCACCGGGAGTGCCTCGGCGAGTTCGGACGCGAGCGTCTTGGCGGGGTTGCTGTACGTCGCGATGGCCGGTCCGCAGCGCTCGGCCACCTGGTCGAGACGGTCGGCGACCTTCTGCAGGGTCTCGGGCGGTGCGGACAGGAGGCCGGTGCGGTCGAGCAGGGCGAGCAGCGGGGTGAGCAGTGCCCAGAGGGAGCCCGGGGCCGAGGCGGCGGTCGGGGCCTGCGGCTCGTAGGGGGCGGTCGCCATCGGCACGGAGAGGCCGTGGGCGCCGGCGACCGCGTCCGTGAGCGGGGCGCGGGGCGGGCAGACGGCGACGACGGTCAGGCCGCGCCGGTAGGCCTGCTCGACGAGGAGCGAGAGGCCGGGTTCGCTGCCGTCGGGGGTGGCGATCAGCAGCAGGTCCACGGGGCCCGCCCAGCCCGGGAGTTCCCAGAGCAGGGCGCCCGCGGCCGGGGCCACTCCGCGAGGGGTGAGCCGGGTGACGGGGCAGGCGGCGCCGGCGAGCGAGCCGAGCAGGTCGGCGACGCAGGTGGCGGCGAGGCCGGGGCCCGCGGTCAGGATGGCGCGCGGGCGGCCGTCGGGCTTCAGCTCGGCGATTCCGGCCTCGGTGGCGTGCCGGACGGCGGTGCGTACGCGGGCGCCCGCCTCGGCGGCGCCGCGGAGCAGGTCCCGCCGGTCCGCGCGAGCCAGCGCCTCCGGGTCGTCGAGGAGTGATTCGTCGAACATGGTGGGCAGCCTCCGGACGCCTGGCGGGGTCGCTTCTGCGGGGTTGCTTCTCTGTGGCCGGCGGGGCTCTACGCGGGGCGGCGGGCCTCGTCGACCAGGAGGACCGGGATGCCGTCGCGGACGGGGTAGGCCAGGCCGCAGTCCTTGCCCGTGCAGATCAACTCGGCCTCCTGCTCTTCGGAGGAGGCCTCCTTGAGGGGGGCGTGGCAGGCCGGGCAGGCGAGGATTTCCAGGAGGCCGGCTTCTAGTGGCATGTCAGGTCCCTTCGGGGGCGGGTTCCGGGGTGGGGCCGGGGTGGGGGTGTGTGTGATGTGGCCTGGTCAGGGTACCGCTGCGTGGGGGTGAGCGTGGGGGGTCTTCGCCCCCGCCGCCCCTACCCGTTCCCGTCACGCATGGGGGCTTCGCCCCCTCGCCCCCCTGTCGCGCTGCGCGCTCGTCCTCAAACGCCGGACGGGCTGAAAGAATCGCGTTGAGGACCGGGGGTCGGGGGCGGCGCCCCCGAGTACGTGACGGGGATCGGTCAACCCCTGATGAGCGCCAGTACCTCGTCGCGCACCTTCGCCACCGTCGGCTCGTCCCGGGCCTCCGCGTTCAGGCGCAGGAGCGGTTCCGTGTTGGAGGGGCGGACGTTGAACCACCAGTCCGCGGCGGTGACGGTGAGGCCGTCGAGTTCGTCGAGGGTGACGTCCTCCCGGCCCTCGTACGCCGTCCGGATCGCGGTGAGGCGGGCCGTCTGGTCGTCGACCGTGGAGTTGATCTCGCCCGAGCCCGCGTAGCGGTCGTACTGGGCGACGAGGGCGGAGAGGGTGCCCTCCTGGCCGCCGAGGGCCGCCAGGACGTGGAGGGCGGCGAGCATTCCGGTGTCCGCGTTCCAGAAGTCCTTGAAGTAGTAGTGCGCGGAGTGCTCACCGCCGAAGATCGCCCCGGAGGCGGCCATCTCGGCCTTGATGAAGGAGTGGCCCACGCGGGTGCGTACCGGTGTGCCGCCGTTCTCGCGGACGACCTCCGGGACCGACCAGGAGGTGATCAGGTTGTGTATGACCGTGCCCTTGCCGCCGTGCCTGGCCAGCTCCCGGGCGGCGACCAGGGCCGTGATCGCGGACGGGGAGACCGGCTCGCCGCGCTCGTCGACGACGAAGCAGCGGTCGGCGTCGCCGTCGAAGGCGATGCCGAGGTCGGCCGCCTCCTCGCGGACGCGCTTCCGGAGGTCGACGATGTTCGCCGGGTCCAGCGGGTTCGCCTCGTGGTTCGGGAACGTGCCGTCCAGCTCGAAGTACATCGGGACGAGGGTCAGGGGGAGGCCTGCGAAGACCGTCGGGACCGTGTGTCCGCCCATGCCGTTGCCCGCGTCCACCACGACCTTCAGGGGGCGGATCGAGGTCAGGTCGACGAGGCCGCGCAGGTGCGCCGCGTAGTCCTCCAACGTGTCGCGCCGCGTGATCGTGCCTTGCGTCGCATCCGAGGCCGGAGCTTGTGGGGTCGGAGCTTGTGGGGTCGGAGCTTGTGATGTCGGGGCTTGCGCGGTCGGGGCTCCCGCGTCGAGCCACGACTCGACCAGTTCCCGGATCTCGGTGAGGCCGGTGTCCTGGCCGACGGGGGCCGCGCCCGCCCGGCACAGCTTGATGCCGTTGTACCGGGCCGGGTTGTGCGAGGCCGTGAACATCGCGCCCGCGAGGTCGAACGCCCCCGACGCGTAGTACAGCTGGTCCGTGGAACAGAGCCCGATCTCGGTGACGTCGACGCCGCGCGCCGCCGCCCCGCGTGCGAAGGCCCGGGACAGACCCGGTGACGAAGGGCGCATGTCGTGACCGGTCACGATCGCGTCCGCTCCCGTCACCTGCACGAAGGCCGCACCGAACAACTCGGCCAGGGTCTCGTCCCACTGGTCCGGGACCACCCCGCGTACGTCGTACGCCTTAACGAGCTGCGACAGATCAGCGGTCACGGCCAACCCTTCTGGAGTCCTCAACGGTGACGGGGACCCCAAAGTACCCGTACGGACCGACACTCGGCCGTGCGGGACCTACGCGGGCACATACGGACATCGCGCGGGCTTACGGAAGCATCCATCCCAGGACGGGTGAGCTCTGTCCGACGACGATCAGGCACATGATCAGCAGGAGTCCGAGGCTCCACGGGAGCACCTTGCGCAGCAGGTCGCCCTCGCGGCCCGCGAGGCCGACCGCCGCGCAGGCGATGGTGAGGTTCTGGGGCGAGATCATCTTGCCCAGGACACCGCCCGAGCTGTTGGCCGCGGCGAGGAGTTCCGGGGACAGGCCGGACTCCCTCGCCGCGGTCACCTGGAGGGCGCCGAAGAGCGCGTTGGCCGAGGTGTCAGAGCCGGAGACGGCCACTCCGAACCAGCCGAGTACGGGTGACAGGAAGGCGAGTCCCGCGCCGGCCGCCGCCACGAAGTGGCCGATCGTGGCCGCCTGCCCGGACAGGTTCATGACGTAGGCGAGCGCGAGGACGGAGGTGACGGTGAGGATCGCGAACCTCAACTCGTGGACGGTGGCCGCCCATTCCTTGAGCGCCACGCGCGCGTGCACCCCGAGAACGACTGCCGTGCACACGCCGGCGAGCAGCACCAGCGTGCCGCCGGTGGACACGATCGGCCAGGTGAAGACATTGCCGCCGACCGGGTCGCCGTCCGGGTTCACGACGTTCAGGAAGGGCCAGTCGAAGACCCGGGTCGCCTTCGCCAACTGGTCCTTGACGGGCGGGATCTGGGCGATGGAGAAGATCACCACGATCAGTGCGTACGGGGAGTACGCGCGCAGTACTTCGGGGCGCGGGTCCTCCTCGTCCAGGTCCTCGCTGCGGGTGCCCGTCAGGACCGCGGCCCGTACGGGTTCGGCGGCGGGCCTGCGCGCGTGCGGTACCGCCATCAGCGCGGCCGCGCCGGCCAGGGCGGCCCCGATGTCAGCGAGTTGCGCGGAGACGTAGTTGGAGGCGGCGAACTGGGCGATGGCGAAGGCGACTCCGCACGCCATCGCGGGTACCCAGGTCTCGCGCAGGCCGCGCCGGCCGTCCACCAGGAAGACGAGCACGAGGGGCACCACCAGGGCGAGCAACGGGGTCTGACGGCCCACCACGGAGGCGACGGTGTCCAGCGGCAGGTCGGTCACCTGGGCGAGCGTCACGACCGGTGTGCCCATCGCCCCGAAGGCGACCGGCGCCGTGTTGGCGACGAGCGCGACCACCGCCGCGCGGACGGGGTCGAAGCCGAGCGCGACGAGCATCACCGAGCAGATCGCGACGGGCGCGCCGAAGCCCGCGAGGGCCTCCAGGAGCGCGCCGAAGCAGAACGCGACGACGAGCGCCTGGATGCGCGGGTCGTCGGAGAGCCGCCCGAAGGAGCGGCGCAGGATGTCGAAGTGCCGGGTGCGGACGGTCATCCGGTAGACCCAGAGGGCGTTGACGACGATCCACAGGATGGGGAAGAGGCCGAACACCGCTCCCTGGGCGGCGCTGGAGAGGGTCTGGCCCACCGGCATGCCGTACGCGAGTGTGGCGACCAGGGCCGCCGCCGCCAGACCGATGAGGCCGGCCAGGTGCGCCTTCATGCGGACCCCGCCGAGCAGGACGAGGACGAGGACGAGGGGCAGGGTCGCGACGAGCGCGGACAGGCCGAGCGAGTCGGCCAAGGGCTCAAGTTCCTGGACGTACACGGAGCCTCCCCCGATTCCGCTATGCGGAAATCAATTTCTCATGGGCCGGGGAAAATCGTCGTGTCCGCGACAAGCGCGCGTCAATGGTCATGCACCACTGAGCGAAACGTGTACCGAATACACACGGGACACACGAGACACACGGGATGCAGGGGACACAAAGGACGCAGGGGACACGCGGGGTGAAGTCCCCTGCAAGGAGGAAGGGTTCAGGAGTCCGGTGAGCGCAGGACCCGCAGATGGCCGCGGCGGGCGACCTCCATCGGGTCGGCGCCACGGGCGTTGCCGCCACCCGCGCGGGTGGGCCGCTCCTGCGGGCGGGCCGCCTCGCGGACCGCGTTGGCGAGCGCTTCCAGGTCGTCACCGCTGGGGCGGGAGGGAGCGGAGCCGTCGGCGAGCCGGACGACCTCCCAGCCGCGCGGCGCGGTGAGGCGCTCGGAGTGCTCGGCGCACAGGTCGTAGCAGTGGGGTTCGGCGTAGGTGGCGAGCGGGCCGAGGACCGCGGTCGAGTCGGCGTAGACGTACGTCAGCGTCGCTACGGCGGGACGGCCGCAAGCGGTGCGCGAACAGCGACGTACAGGGCTCACGAGGTTGGACGGTACCGCACTCTTGAGCGGGCCGCGACGACACTCCCCCGGGTCACTCCACCGTGTCGTGCGGTGACGCCCGGCACAAGGGGATTCCGGCGGGCGTGTTCGGCCTGCTGGTACGGGTGTTGACGAGGTGACGGACGAGCCCGGGAGTGGTCGCGATCCAGTGCAAAGGCTGTCAAATACCGCTATGCGCCCGGCCTTGGAGGATACGGTCCTGGAGGAAGCGGAAACCAGCCCGAGCTTGGCTCCGACGCCCATCCCGCGACATGTCTGATGCGGGGCCCCCGAACTCGTACGCAACGGTGGTCCGTAGCCGCAGGCGGGACGCGTGCCGTGTGCGGGCGGCGGCGGGGCGCGGGGACTACTCTTCGTCAGTGATGGACAACCCCGTACCGCCCCGTCCCGCCGAACCCGGGCCCCGTCGTCGTGATCGACACGGACGCGGGATGCGTGGGCCCGTGGCACCACCGCAGGTGCCCCTCTCGGCCAGTCGCTCCGAGGTGTTCGCGGATCTGGTGCAGGACTCCGTGGAGCGGCTGGAGCGGCGGTGGCCACAGCTCTCCGACATCGAGTTCATGGTGCTGGAGGTCCCCCGGTTCGATCCGGCAGGTGACGAGGGCTGGGGCGAGGAGGCCGTGCCCCTGGGCGGCACCACTCCGGCGCACGAGGGCCGTCCCGCCCGGGTCATCGTCTACCGGCGCCCCGTCGAGATCCGTACGAAGAGCCGCGACGAGCGGGCCGCACTGGTGCACGAGGTCGTGGTGGAACAGGTCGCCGAGGTGCTGGGCCTGACACCGGAGACCGTCGATCCCCGGTACGGGGAGGACTGAAGCCCGGACGGACCGAAGCCTGGACGGACCGAGCACCGGAGGACCGAGCCCTGGACGGGCCGGGGCTCCTCCCTGAGTGCACTGAGTGCCCTGAGTGCTGGTACCGCCCTACTTCTGCAGGACCGAGAGGTCCTGCTCGGCGACCGGTACCTTCACCGTCCCCCGGTCGTCCGGGAGGGTCTGCACGGTGAACATGGGCACGCCCCCCTCGGCCGCTTCGAGCATGCGCGACGCGTGGACGGGCCCGCCGGACAGCGGCTCCACGGTGAGCGCGTACGTGCCCTTGAGGCCGGCGGGCACGGGAAGCTCGACGTTCTGCGTGGTGCCGGCCTTGACCGTGTACGTCTTCGAGGCGGCCGTGCCGCCGTCGCTGCCCGCGGAGGCCGTGACCTTGACCTTCGCGCCGCGGCCGGGGGCGACCAGGGAGAGTGTGGAGCCCTTGGAACGGTTGTCGGCGGCCGTCGCACGCGCGCCCACCGGGCCCGTGGCCGGGATGAACGCCGTTTCCTGGTCGGCGCCCTTGCCGCGTACGACCCTCAGGGCCGCGACGACAGGGGTGGACTTCCCGGTCGGCGTCAGCACCAGGGAACCGGCCTCGCCGCGTGTGACGTCGCCGAGGTCGACGGCGGCCGTCATACCGGCCTTCACGTGCAGCGTCTCGTGCCCGGCGGGAGTGATCGTGCCGGTCGGCGAGGCGAGCCGCACCTTCAGGTCGGCGTCGGCCTCACCGGGCGCGAACGCCACCAGCCGTACGGAGGTGGCGTCCTTCGGGATGCCCGGCAGGACGAGGCTGCCCGCCGGAGCGGCCGAGGGGGCGAGCCAGTCGCCGCCGAGCGCGTCGTCCAGAGCCTGGACGGCGGCGGCCACCCGGCCGCTGCGGACCGTGACGTGCACGGTGAGGTTGGTCTCCGGCTCGTCGATGAGGGTCGACAGGAGCACCGACTCACTGGAGTGCGGCGGGATCTTGATGCCCTCTCCGACCGTCGACTTCAGGACGCCGTCCTTGCCGTACAGCTCGATGTCGGCGACGGCTGCGGAGTCGTCGGGGTTGGTCAGGTGCGCGTAGTCCGTGCGCTCCTTGGCGGTGCTGGCGCCCGGGAACCAGAAGTCGGTGTCCGGTGCCGAGCAGCTGGTACCGAGCAGGCCGCGGCCGGTGCCCGCCTCGACCTCGGTGGTCTGCTGGACGGCCCAGCCGGGTGCGAACCTGCCCTCGGCCGTGCCGACCAGCGCGGGCGACTCGGCGCCTGACGCCTTGGCCGTGACCGGCTTCCCGGGCTCCTTCGGCGTCAGGACCGGCTTCTCCTTCTCGCCGTCCTTCTTGTCGTCCTGCTCGCTGTCCTGCTCGCTGTCCTGCTTCTCGTCCCCGTCGTCGGCCGCGGACCCGTCGGCCGACTGCGCACCCGCGGCCACCAACTCGGCCTTGCCGCTCGTACCGGTGCCCTTGGTGACGGGTGTGAAGGACGTGTACGCGGTCTCGGCGAGGTCCGAGGTGCTGGGAGCCGGACAGAGGAGGCTGGTGCGCTCCACGGGCAGCTGGGCGGCCGCCTTGGCCGTGTCCTCCCCGGCGGCCTGCGGCTCGGACATCGAGGCGAAGCCGGTGACGGCGGCGAGCGCGGCCACGCCGGCGATCAGGGACACGGTGGTGCGGTTCACTGCTGGCTCCCGTCGGGGCGCTCGTTGTCGGTGCCGTGCGGTGGTTGCTGCTGTTGCTGTTGCTGCTGTTGCTGCTGTTGCTGCTGTGTCGGGTCGTACGAGGGGTCGTAACCCTGTCCGTAAGTCTGCGACGGGTCGTACCCCGCGTTCCCCGTGCCGTACGCCGCGTACGGGTCGTATTGGTCCGCCTGGTACGGGTCCGCCTGGTACTGCTGCTGCTCGTACGTGCCCGCGGGGTACTGCGGGGCGCCCTGGTACTGCTGCTGCTCGGAGGTGCCGTACTCGGCGCCGTACGTCGACGCGTCCCACTCGTCGTAGGACTGCTGCTGCGGGATCGGGGCGACCGCGGGGGCTTCTCCCGGAGCGGGCGGGGCGTCGGGCGGGAAGGAGTCGGACCGCTCCGACGGCCCGGCCTGTGCGGCCTCTTCGCTCTGTTCGGCCTCCGCCTGGGCGCGCAGGCGGCGGGCCCTGCGGCCCTCGCCCGACGCGGACTCGACGGGTACGACGGCCTCCTCGGGGAGGTCGTCGTCGACATCGCGACGGCGTCCCGGCAGCGCGAGCACCACGAGGACGACGGCGAGCGCGCCCTGGGCCCACAGCCAGCCGGTGTGCCCGAACGGCGCCTCGAAGGTGACGTCGAGGCGGCCTCCGGTGGCGGGCAGTTCGAAGCCCTGGGCCCAGCCGTCGACCGTGGTCCTGGTGAGCGGCTTCCCGTCGAGGGTGGCCGTCCAGCCCTCGTCGGCGGTGTCCGCGAGGCGCAGGACGCGGCCCTCGGCACCGGCGGAGATCTTGGTGTGCAGTTCGACGGGGCCGGCGGCGATGGGCTGCGGGTCGCCGGAAGCGGGAACGATGGCCGCGCGCGCGACCTGCCGGTCGACGCGCCACAGGGCGCTGCCGTCCTGCTGGCTGAGCCGGCTCAGGCCCGGTGTGGCGTCCAGGACGCGACCGACCTCGCGGGGCGCGCCGTCGCGCACCAGGACGTACCGCACGGCGAAGCCGCCGAGCTGGTCGGCCTGGTCGGCGCCGGAGCCCGCCACGAGGTTGGCGACGACCTTGTCGAGCGTCCTGTTCTCGCCGCCCGCCGCGGCCAGTTCGGCGTCGCCGAGGCGGGCGCCGGAGCCGCGGACGAGGGTGTAGCCGACCTTGGACGCCGTGTCGCTGCCGAGGACGAGCGTGCGGGCCTGGTCGCGGGTGCCGCTCTCCTCGGCGACGAACGCGGGCACCTGGACGGGATCACGTCGCTCCAGGGGGCCGTCCGCACCGCGGATCATCCAGCCTGCGGCGATGAGCAGGGGCCCGGCGGCCGAGGCGAAGGCGATGAGGACGGCGACCGGCTGACGCCAGCCGAAGCTCTGCTCTGCCACGCGTGAGCGTGCCCCGTCGGCGCCGAGCGCGGCGGCTGCGAGGAACGCGAGGCCGTAGACGAGGGTGGCGGGTCCCGCCCAGGTGGAGCCGTTCGAGAGGGCGGCGAAGACGAGCGCCACCAGGGCGGCCGTCCAGGCGGCCCAGATGCCCAGTTGCCGTTCGGCGCGCATCAGGGCGGCCACGGCGGCGCACACGATGCCGGTGAGCATCAGCCCGCTGACCGTGCCGGGTCCGCCGGGGCTCGCGCCGAGAAGGTCGAGTGCGGAGGCCGCTCCCGACTCGTACTCCATGCCGGCCTCCTGGAAGAAGCCGAACGGGAGCAGGGTGAGCGACCAGGGGGCGAGGACCAGCAGCGGGGTGCCGAGCTGGAGCAGGAAGCGCAGCCCGTAGGCGGCGATGTCACCGCGGCGCACGACCGCAAGGGCGACGCCGAGCACCAGCGCGATGGGCCACACGATCGGAGTGAACGCGGTGGCGAGGGTCAGCAGGAGCGCGTACGCCCAGGTGGCACGCCAGCCACCGCGGCCGGACTCCGAGGCGAGGCCGCTCGCCGCGATGCCCGCGCGCGCGATGAGGGGCAGCAGGACGGCGAGCACGGCGGTGCCGAGACGGCCGCCCGCGAGCGCGCCGGTGGCGGCGGGCAGGAAGGCGTACGCGACGGACGCCCAGGCGCGCAGCAGGCGCGACTCGACGAGCGGCCGGGAGACGAAGTAGGCGGCGAAGCCGGCCAGCGGTACCGAGCCGATCAGCAGGACGGTGACCGCGAGGCCCGCGGAGCCGAACAGCACGCTGGCGAGCATGGCGACGAGCGCGAGGTAGGGCGGCGCCGACTGCGTGCCCCCGGCGCCGACGGGGTGCCAGCCGTCCAGGTAGCGCGACCACAGTTCGGAGGAGTCCGCGGGGGCGGGCAGCAGCGCGCCGCCCGCGAGCGCACCGCCGCCGAGGAGTTCACGGCAGGCGATGAGGGTGAAGAAGAGGAGCACCACGAAGACCATCGGCCCGGGCTTGCGGGCGACGCGCTTGAGGCGGGCGAACTGCTCGATCTGCAGGAAGTCGGCGTCGTCGCCGCCCGGTCCGGACTCGACCGCGCTGCCGTGGCGTCCCGCCGCGTTCAGCTCGGGGTCGGAGCGGCCCACGAGGCTGCCCGCGGCCTGTTCGACGGTGGCCCGGACGGTGGCGCCGGGGGGTGGGAACAGTGCGCGCAGTTCGTCCTTGTCGACCTGCGGGCTGCCGCGCCTGCGCCGGCCCGCGATGATGCGCTCGGGGCGCAGCAGGGTGCCCAGCAGGCCGCGGATCTCGTCGACCGCCTGCCCGGGGGCCTTGCCGACGAGGTACGCGACCGTGCGCAGCAGGGTGCCGAGCACGAGCCGCACGAGGATCCAGGGCAGGACCGCGCTGCGGGCGTTGACGAGGAGGGTGTAGGTGGCGCCCGCCTTGTCGACCTTGTGCGGGGAGGCGGAGGTGCGGCCCACGCAGTCGACGGTGCGGCGCTCGCGGGAGGACGCCTCGGCGTGCCGTACGACCGCTTCGGGGGCGACCAGGACGCGGTGGCCCGCGGACTGGGCGCGCCAGCAGAGGTCGATGTCGTCGCGCATCAGGGGCAGCCTGCGGTCGAAGCCGCCGAGCTCCTCGTAGACGTCGCGGCGGATCAGCATGCCGGCGGTGGAGACGGCCAGCACGGGAATCACGTGGTCGTGCTGGCCCTGGTCCTGCTCGCGCCGGTCGAGGCCGGTCCAGCGGCGGCCGCTGTGGGCGATGGTCACGCCGACTTCGAGGAGCTGTCTGCGGTCGTACCAGCCGCGGAGCTTGGGGCCGATGACGGCGACGTCCTTGCCGAGCTCCCGTTCGTTCTCCACGACGCGCAGCAGCTGGGCCAGGGCGTCGGGCTCCGGGGCGCAGTCGTCGTGCAGCAGCCACAGCCACTGCTGGGGCTCGCCGTGCGGCAGCTCCGGCAGGTCGTACGTGTCGTCGCGCCAGGTGCGGGTGACCGGGTCCCAGCCGCTGGGGCGCTTCAGGTACGGAAGCTCGTCCGGGGTCAGCACGCCCGCGATGCGGACGGCCTCCTCGACGGCCTGGCCGAAGCCCGTGCGCCGGGCGAGGTGGAGCACCCGGTCGGCGCCGAGGGCGTCGGTGACCAGCTGGGCGGAGGCGTCCGCGCTGCCGGTGTCGGCCGCCACGGCGTTCTGTACGGGGCGCTCCTGGCCGAGCAGCCCGGAAAGGGCGTCGGGCAGCCAGCGGGCACCGTCGTGCGAGACGAGCACGGCGGTGACCACGTGCCTCGGGAACTCCGGCGGGCGGCCCGGGTCGGACACCATCGGGCCGGCCGGGTCGAACGCTGCGGGGGCAGTGTCGTACTGACCTGCCGAATGGCTGTGCACGGACATCGAGGTACGGGCCCCGGTTCGCTGGACTGCGGTGGACGCCTGTGTTCCCGGGGGATCACGGGGCGTCTCGGACGGAGGCCCACACTAACGGCTGCACAACGGCGCGGCCCGCCGCCTGTGGACAACCCACCCGCGACGGGCCGTGCGTTACGTATCACTACGTAGGGGTGTGCGCCGTTCGATCGGAACACGATCAGAGTGTGGCCGAAGTGCGACCGGATGCGATCAGGTCACTTCTGGTACCTGTCACTTCTGATCCCTGTCGAGTCTGGCCCCTGTCGAGTCTGGCCCCTGTCGAGTCAGGTCAGACGGCGGCTTTCTTCAGGCGGCGCCGCTCACGCTCGGACAGACCGCCCCAGATACCGAAGCGCTCGTCATTGGCGAGGGCGTATTCAAGGCATTCCGAGCGGACCTCGCAGGCGAGGCAGACCTTCTTCGCCTCGCGGGTGGAGCCGCCCTTCTCGGGGAAGAAGGACTCGGGGTCGGTCTGCGCGCAGAGCGCCCGCTCCTGCCAGCCGATCTCCTCTTCGGCCTCGTCGACCAGCAGTTCCTGAAACAGCTCGGTCATGTGCGCCCCTCGTCCGTCTCGCGTCCCCGTGATACTGCCGCTACCGATTTCGGCTGAACGACACGAGTGAAATTACAATTGCGCTGCTCCGGCCCAGTCAAGCCGAGATCTGCTATTGGGCCTCTTATTCACTCTGCGGAACCAAGGCTATGCGGAAAGTGTTCAAATCGGCATAAACCCTGACAGCCGAAAGAGAGCCAGCGGGACGCCGTCTCCGCACAGGACTTGTACAGAGGAAGACGCCCAGGAGTTCGATCTCGTTCCGCCACGATCGACGAAGCGAACCGGATCACATATGGATCACTGGGATCACACAGGGATCGCGGGGTCGCGCCGAGGTTCGTGCGCCCGGTTGTGCGCCATGTGTCCCGGCACCCTCCTGCACAAACCTTTCACCTCCGAGGTGGCCCGGATGAGGTGAAAGATCTCCTACATATCGGACGTCAAGTTGACAGTGCGGGTGTGAACCGGTGTGCTGGTGGGCATGCTCGCGAACTCGGTACTCACCTCGACCCGCATCGCCGGGTCCCTCGGTGCTGTCCAAGCTCGCTGTAGCTGTAGCTGTTGCTGTCGCAGCTGTTGAGCTCACCGCGCTCCCGCTGCCGCCGCGTCCACTGAGACCGGCCGCTGGTCCCCTCCCGCCCGTACCAGGGCCCGCCCTCACCGGGGCACACCTCACGCCCGCGATCCGGGCGGCCGGTACGTGACATCCCCGACCTCCAGCACTCTCTTCCGCCGAGGAAACCACCGCACCTCATGAACAGCGACAGCGACCTCCAGATCGCCGGCGACATCCTCGAAGTACCGCACCTCCTCCAGCCGCCGCGCGAACACCCGGCCACCGTGGCCGAGTTCGTCGGCCTCGCCCGTTCCATCGCAGCCGACCGCTCCCGGTGGGAGCACCTCGTCCGCTACGACGCGGCCTCCCGCTGGTACCACCGGCTGCGCACCGGCCCCGGCTACGAGGTGTGGCTGCTGTCCTGGGTCCCCGGGCAGGGCAGCGGGCTGCACGACCACGGCCCGTCCTCCGGTGTGCTGACCGTCCTTGAGGGGGCGCTGACCGAGCGCACCGAACGGGGCACCCGCGCGCTCGCCGCGGGAACCCAGCGGGTGTTCGCGCCCGGCTACGCGCACGAGGTGGTCAACGACTCGCTCGAACCGGCCATAAGCCTGCACGTCTACTACCCCGGCTTGACGGAGATGCCGATGCTCCCCCAGTCGCAGCTCCGTTCGACCGGGGGAACCCCCAACGTCCGGTGCTCGATGGCCGAGGTCCTGTGACCGGTCGACGTGCCGCAGTCATCGGTGACGCGTTGTCGCAACCGGCTGACGCGTTGTCGTAGCCGCCTGCAAGACTGCATGCCATGCGCATTGTGGTTCTGGCAGGCGGCATCGGCGGTGCCCGGTTCCTGCGTGGTCTCCAGCAGGCCGCGCCGGACGCGGACATCACCGTCATCGGCAACACCGGGGACGACATCCACCTCTTCGGGCTGAAGGTCTGCCCGGACCTCGACACGGTGATGTACACGCTCGGCGGCGGTATCAACGAGGAACAGGGCTGGGGACGGGCCGAGGAGACGTTCCATCTCAAGGAGGAGCTGGCGGCGTACGGCGCCGGCCCCTCCTGGTTCGGTCTCGGCGACCGTGACTTCGCGACGCACATCGTGCGGACGCAGATGCTGAGCGCCGGTTATCCGCTCAGCGCCGTCACCGAGGCGCTGTGCGACCGGTGGAAGCCGGGCGTCCGGCTGATCCCCATGTCCGACGACCGCGTCGAGACGCATGTGGCCGTCGAGATCGACGGCGAGCGCAAGGCCGTCCACTTCCAGGAGTACTGGGTGCGGCTGCGGGCCTCCGTGGAGGCGCACGCGGTGGTGCCCGTGGGAGCCGACCAGGCCAACCCGGCACCCGGGGTGCTGGAGGCCATCGCCTCCGCGGACGTCATCCTCTTCCCGCCGTCCAACCCCGTCGTGTCCATCGGCACGATCCTCGCCGTGCCGGGCATCCGCGAGGCGATCGCCGAGGCGGGGGTGCCGGTGGTCGGCCTCTCCCCCATCGTCGGCGACGCGCCCGTGCGCGGCATGGCCGACAAGGTCCTGGCGGCCGTCGGCGTCGAGTCGACCGCGGCTGCGGTCGCCGAGCACTACGGCTCGGGGCTCCTCGACGGCTGGCTGGTCGACACGGTGGACGCCGCCGTCGTCGAGCGGGTCACCGAGGCGGGCATCCGGTGCCGTGCCGTCCCGCTGATGATGACCGATCTCGACGCGACGGCCGAGATGGCCCGCGAGGCACTGACGCTGGCCGAGGAGGTGCGGGGCGCTTGAGCGACAACGGCAGGGACAGGGACAGGGGCAGCGGCAGCAACCCCGATGCGCCCGGCTATCGCGTCTGGGCGCTGCCCGGGCTCCCCGAGGTACGACCGGGGGACGATCTCGCCAAGCTGATCGCCAGTGCCAGTGCCAGTGTCAGTGTCAGTGCCCATGCCAGCGCCGAGCCGGGGCTCATGGACGGGGATGTGCTGCTGGTCACCTCGAAGATCGTGTCCAAGGCCGAGGGGCGCGTCGTCGAGGCGATGGACCGGGAGGCCGCCATCGACGCCGAGACCGTGCGGGTCGTGGCCCGGCGCGGTCCGCTGCGGATCGTGGAGAACCGGCAGGGACTCGTGATGGCCGCCGCCGGGGTCGACGCCTCCAACACACCCGCCGGGACCGTACTGCTGCTGCCCGAGGACCCCGACGCCTCCGCCCGCACGATCCGGGACGGTCTGCGGGACGCGCTCGGTGTCGAGGTCGGCGTCCTCGTCACGGACACCTTCGGCAGGCCCTGGCGGACCGGGCTCACCGATGTCGCCATCGGGGCCGCCGGAGTGCGCGTGCTCGACGATCTGCGGGGCGGCACGGACGCGCACGGGAATCCGCTGGGCGCCACCGTCGTCGCCACCGCCGACGAGCTGGCCGCCGCCGGGGACCTGGTCAAGGGCAAGGCCGCGGGACTGCCCGTCGCCGTCGTGCGCGGGCTGTCCCACGTGGTGGGCACGGACGGCGGCGCGGAGGAAGGGACACGGGGCATGGTCCGCGGGGCGCGCGACGACATGTTCCGGCTCGGCACCTCCGAGGCCGTACGGGAGGCCGTCACCCAGCGGCGTACCGTACGGGCCTTCACCGACGAGCCCGTCGACCCCGGTGCCGTACGGCGTGCGGTGGCCGCGGCCGTGACCGCGCCGGCCCCGCATCACACGACACCGTGGCGATTCGTCCTCCTGGAGACGGCCGAGTCGCGTACGCGGCTGCTGGACGCCATGCGGGACGCCTGGATCGCCGATCTGGAGCGGGACGGGAAGAGCGCGGAGTCCATCGCCAAGCGGGTGCGCCGCGGGGACGTCCTGCGGAAGGCTCCGTATCTCGTCGTGCCGTGTCTCGTCATGGACGGGTCCCACACGTACGGCGACGCCCGGCGCGACGGGGCCGAGCGGGAGATGTTCGTGGTCGCCACCGGCGCCGGGGTGCAGAACTTCCTCGTCGCGCTCGCCGGGGAGCGGCTCGGGTCCGCGTGGGTGTCGTCCACGATGTTCTGCCGGGAGGTCGTCCGGGACGTGCTCGCGCTGCCGCAGGGCTGGGATCCCATGGGGGCCGTCGCCGTCGGGCACGCGGCGGAGGAGCCGAAGGCCCGGGCCCGGCGGGATGCGGGGGCGTTCATCGAGGTGCGGTGACCTGCGAGCCTGTGACTGGTGACGGGGGCTGGTGACTGGCGCCTAAGGGCTGTCCCGTAATCCCCGGCGGGCGCACGACGACAGCTACGGCACCTCGCTGCGTTGTCGGATCGCCCGAATACGCCCAGTATGAGGACGACCCTCCGCCTTGCGATGCACCGCATCTGACGTCGCGCGCTGATCCACCGGGGATTACGGGACAGCCCTTAGCCTTGTGCCCGCATCCCGAGCAGCTTCCTACCGAAGGACCTCATCCGTGGCCGGACGCTTCGAACAGCGGCCCACGCGTACGACCGTGCGCGGCGGGCGTGTCGTCGTGCCTGTGCCTGTGCCCGAGCCCCGGTCGGCGGCGGCGGCCGGGGAGGGTGGGCGGAAGCGGGAGTGGGTGCCGCCCTGGCCGCTCGATCTGGGGCTCGTGCTCGGGCCGTTGCGGCGGGGGCCCGCCGATCCCACTTTCCGCGCGGCTGCGGACGGGTCCGTGTGGCGGGCCAGCCTCACCCCGGTCGGGCCCGGGACCCTGCGGGTGTCCGCGCGCGCGGGTGTGGTGCGGGGTGAGGCGTGGGGACCCGGGGCCGAGTGGCTGCTCGACCGGCTTCCCCTGCTGCTCGGGGAGGCCGACGATCCCGACGCCTTCGAGCCCCGGCACCGGCTGGTCGCGATGACCCGGCATCGGCGGCCCGGGCTGCGGCTGACGCGTACCGGGCTCGTGCTGGAGTCGCTGATTCCGTCGGTTCTGGAGCAGAAGGTCACCACCGACGAGGCGTACCGGGCGTGGCGGCTGCTGGTGCGGAAGTACGGCGTGCCCGCGCCCGGGCCGGTGGAAGGGCGCATGTTCGTCATGCCCGAGCCGCGGGTCTGGTCGCTGATTCCCTCGTGGGAGTGGCATCGGGCGGGGGTCGACAACAAGCGGGCGTCGACGATTCTGCGGGCCGTGCGGGTGGCTCGGCGGATGGAGGAGGCTGTGGCGTTCGATCCGGTCGCGGCGCGGGAGCGGCTTGAGGTGGTGGCCGGGGTGGGGCCGTGGACCTCGGCGGAGGTTGTGCAGCGGAGTCATGGGGCGGCCGATGCGGTGACGGTCGGGGACCTTCATCTGCCGGGGATCGTGGGGTATGCGCTTGCGGGGGATCGGGATGCGGACGACTCCTTGATGCTGGAGTTGTTGGAGCCTTATGCGGGGCAGCGGCATCGGGCTGCTCGGCTGATCCTGTTGAGCGGGCGTACGCCGGCTCGGCGGCATCCGAAGATGCCTCGTGGGGATATCGGGGTGCTGTGAGGTTGGGGGCTTTTTTCGCCCCCGCCGCCCCTACCCGTCCCGTCACCGCGTGAGGGCTCCGCCCTCACGCCCCCCTTTGCGCAGTTCCCCGCGCCCCCCAGGAAGGCGCACACCGGGCCGCCGCCGATGACGCAGGCCTCCCTGGCAGGGACTCCGCTACTGGTCCGACGAGAAGCGTAGTGATCCCTGGGGGATGCGTGCGTCGCACCAGACGCGTACGCCTGCTCGGAGTTCGTTGTCCGGGCCCACCGTCGCTCCGTCGCCCACGACCACGCCCGTGAGGATCGAGCGGGCGCCCACCCGGGCGCGGGCGCCGATCAGGGAGTCCGTGACGACCGCGCCCGGTTCGACGACGGCGTCCGCCAGGATCGCGCTGCCGTGAACGCGCGCCCCCTCACCCACGGTCGCGCCCCTGCCGACGACCGTGCCGCCGGTGAGTTTGGCGTCCGGGGCGACGGTGGCCTCCGGGAGGACCAGGCGGTCTCCGCAGCGGCCCGGGACGGCCGGGGACGGCGCCCTGCCGAGGACCAGGTCGGCGGAGCCGCGGACGAAGGCCTGGGGAGTGCCCAGGTCCAGCCAGTACGTGGAGTCGACCATGCCCTGGAGATGGGCGCCGGCTGCCAGCAGGTCCGGGAAGGTCTCCCGTTCGACCGAGACGGGACGGCCGACCGGGATCGAGTCGATGACCGACCGGCGGAAGACGTACGCGCCCGCGTTGATCTGGTCGGTGACGATCTCCTCGGGGGTCTGGGGTTTTTCGAGGAACGCCTGTACGCGGCCCGAGGCGTCCGTCGGGACCAGCCCGTACGCCCGCGGGTCCGTCACCCGTGTCAGGTGCAGCGAGACGTCCGCGCCCGAGGACCGGTGGGTGTCGACCAGGGCCGGGATGTCCAGGCCGGTCAGGATGTCCCCGTTGAAGATCAGTACGGGGTCGTCGGGGGCGGATCGCAGATGAGAGGCCACGTTCCGGATCGCGCCGCCGGTGCCGAGGGGTTCGTCCTCGGTGACGTACTCGATACGGAGCCCCAGCGACGAGCCGTCGCCGAAGTAGGGCTCGAAGACCTCGGCCAGGTAGGACGTGGCCAGCACTATGTGCTCGACCCCCGCCGCTCTCGCCCGTGCCAGCTGGTGCGTGAGGAACGGTACGCCGGCCGCCGGAACCATTGGTTTCGGCGTGTGCACCGTGAGGGGGCGCAACCGAGTGCCCTTGCCGCCGACCAGGAGGATCGCTTCTGTCACCTGTCGTCTCTGCTTCCTGCTGGGGCCGGTCGAACGGTCATTCGACCGGCCAGTGTATGCAGACGTCTCGATGGCTGTGGGGCGCCTCTGGGAGGTGGCCGTGGGGAGCCGCCGGGTCGGGTCGTCCCGGCCGGCCGGGCCTCACCGTTCCCGCCGACCGGACGTCATCGCCCCTGGTAGCGGGCCGAAGTGGCACGGGCCTTGCCGAGCTTCGCGTAGAGCCGGCCGCCCGGGCATTCGGTGGCGAATCCGTCCCGGTGACCGGAGATTACATTGAGTCGTACGTTCTTTCCTTTTCGGTACAGATTTCCGCCTCCCGACTTGAGGTAGGTCTTGCCGCGCGGGTTCGCCCCGTAGAGGCCGAGCTTCCATGCCGTGAGCTTGGCGACGGCCTTCACCGAGGCGGCGGGCGGGTTCGCGGTGCCGAAACTTCCGAGGACGGCGATCCCCATGCTCTTGCTGTTGAAACCGAGCGTGTGTGCGCCCATCACCGGCTTGGCCACACCACCGGCCCTGCCCTCGTAGATGTTTCCGCACTTGTCGACGAGGAAGTTGTAGCCGATGTCGCGCCAGCCACTGCTCTTCACGTGGTAGCGGTAGATACTGCGGATGACTGAAGGCGCTTGCGCACAGCGGTAGTTGTTGCCCGAGGCGCTGTGGTGGACGAAGACGGCCTTCACCGTCTTCGTGTAGCTGAAGTTCGACTCCCGCAGCCCCTCGTCGGCGCCCCAGCCCCGGCGGGTGACGATGCGCGGACGGGCGCCGATGTACGGCTTCGCACGCTGGTTCGCGCTCGCGGCGACGGTGTCTGCCGTCCCCGCGGCACCAGTACCAGTGCCAGTGCCCGTACCCGTACCCGTCGTATCAGTCGCGTCCGTCTCCTCGCCATGGGTCGCCAGCAGGTCGGCCCTGGTCTCCTTCCGGCTCAGGGCCGAGATCTCGGTGGCGCCGATGGGCGCGAGCTCGGCGTTGACGGCGGAGGCCGCCGCCGCGGACTCGGCGGTCAGGACGCCCGGAGGCGGGGCGTTCAGTTCGGGGCCCTGGGGCGGGGGTTCGGCGCCGGGGTCGACCAGTTCGACGTGCAGGCCCTTGGGGAGGGGTTCGGCGGTGACGGCTCTTCCGCCGGCGCCCGGCCGGCCGGCCGCCTCGCCCTGGACCCTGACCTCCACACCGTCCGAGTCGCCCACCCACAGGGGTGCCGTGGAGCCCCGTACCCGGCCGGAAGTGCGCTCCGCCGTGTCCGGGTCGGCCGCGTGCTCGTGGTTGTGGGTGTCCACGTCCTGCCAGGCGGACCACTTCGTGGTGCCGGTCGCGCGGGTACGGACCTGGACCCGGCCGTGGAGTTCGCTGTCCGGGTCGTCCCAGACGACGCCCACGAGGGAGAAGTGCCGGACGTCCCGGCGGGCCAGGCCCTGGGCCGGGGCGGTCGCGAGAGCGGGAGGCGGCAAGGTGCGGTCGCCCGAGGACGGGGTCGAGGGCGAGGACGGGGTCGAGGGCGAGGGCGGGGTCGAGGAGGAGGGCGGGGTGCTGGGGGTGAGAGGGGTGAGCGGGAGGGACTGGGTGCTGCCGGGGGTCGTGCCGCCCGGGTTCGAATTGCCGGTGGTCCGTCTCTCGGCCGCCGAGGAGGTGGCCGCGGCGTCCGAGGACAGGGCCAGCGGGAGGGCCAGGGCGGCCGCACAGGTGACGGCGATCGAGGAAGCTAGGTGTCCGCGCATGCCCCTGATCCTGGACATAGTCAGACTTATCTGTCCATCTGGGATGTGACGGACCGTCGGTCGCACTCCGCCGAACCGGTGCCCCTTCCTCCTCCGCCCGGGCAGCCGCCCGCGTACGCTTGCGTCCCGTGACCGCCATCGACCGCACCCCTGCCGACCTGCTGCGATCCGCGCTCGCCGCGGATCCCGCGCGCCCCCTGGTGACCTTCTACGACGACGCCACGGGCGAACGTGTCGAACTGTCCGTGGCCACCTTCGCCAATTGGGTGGCCAAGACCGCCAATCTGCTCCAGGGCGAACTGGGCGCCGAGCCCGGCGAGCGGGTGGCACTGCTGCTGCCCGCGCACTGGCAGACGGCGGTGTGGCTGCTCGCGTGTTCCTCGGTGGGTGTCGTGGCGGAGGTCGGGGGTGACGCGGGGGACGCCAATCATGTGGTCGCCGGGCCCGGGCAGTTCGAGGCCGGGCTCGCCTGCTCCGGGGAGCGGGTGGCGCTGTCGCTCGCGCCGCTGGGGCGTCGCTTCGCGCAGGTGCCGGGTGGGTACGCCGATTACGCGGTCGAGGTGCCCGGGCAGGGGGACGTCTTCCGGCCGTACGGGCCTGTGGACCCGGAGTCCGCCGCGCTGGTTGTCGCCGGGGCGGAGCTTTCGGGGGCGGAGGTGGTCGAGCGGGCCCGGGGGGATGCGGGGGCGCTCGATCTGACGGGGCCCGGGGGGCGGTTGTTGTCCGCGCTGTCCTATGACACGTGGGAGGGGTTGAGCGCCGGGTTGTACGCGCCGCTGGCCGCCGGGGGGTCCGTGGTGCTGTGCCGGAACCTCGACCGGCTCGGGGAGGAGGCGCTCGCGAAGCGCATCGAGAGCGAACGGGTCACGTCCACGGCCCGCTGAGGCATCTCCCGCCCCCGCCGCCCCGTCACCGCATGGGGGCTCCGCCCCCTCGCCCCCGTCGCGCAGTTCCCCGCGCCCCTGAGGGGCTCGCCCCCGCCGCATCCCCCGTTCGGCCCACCACCCGGCGCCCCCGCCCCCCAACCCGCGTCATGGTCGTAGAGGGCAGCGCAGGGAACGGCCGGCGGGAGGAGGCGACAGGGTGGCGAGCCGGACGGGTGGGACGCGTGGTGACGGGGCTGTCGGACCGGGCGTGGGCTCAGCCGCCACCGGAACCGGTGTCGCCCGGCGCCGCAGGCGGTGGCTGCGGTGGACGGGGATCGGCGTCGCCGTGACCCTCGTCGGCGCCGCGGGAGCCGGCTGGGCGGTGTACGAGAAGCTGAACGCCAACATCACCTCGGACGACGACACGGCCGCCGAACTGGCCCGGTACGAGCGGGAGCGGCCCACCGCACTGGTACGCGCCGCGCAGAACATCCTGCTGATCGGGTCGGACTCGCGGTCCGGGGACGGGAACCGCAAGTACGGCAGGGATTCCGGCACCGAGCGTTCCGACACCACGATCCTGCTGCACCTCGCGGCGAACCGGCGCAGCGCGACCGCCGTCTCGCTCCCGCGCGACCTCATGGTCGACATACCGGGCTGCCGGCGCACGGACGGCGCCCGCGCCGCACCCGTGTTCTCGATGTTCAACCACGCCTTCCAGAACGGCGGTCCGGCCTGCACGATCCGTACCGTCGAGAAGCTGACCGGTGTGCGCGTGGACCATCACATGGTGGTGGACTTCCACGGGTTCAAGGACATGGTCGAGGCGGTCGACGGCGTCGAGGTGTGCCTGAAGGAGCCGATCGACGACCCCGCAGCGAAACTGCGGCTGCCCGCGGGCAAGGTGCGGCTCGACGGCGAACAGGCCCTCGGTTACGTGCGCGCCCGCAAGACCATCGGCGACGGCAGCGACACCGACCGGATGGACCGCCAGCAGCGCTTCCTCGGCGCGCTCGTCAACAAGGTGCGCAGCAACGACGTACTGCTGAATCCCGCGAAGCTCTATCCCGTGCTGGACGCGGCGACGTCGTCCCTCACGACCGACCCCGGACTGGCGAACCTGCGGGGGCTGTACGACCTGGTGCGCGGTATGCGCACCATCCCCACCGAGCGGGTGCAGTTCCTCACCGTGCCGAGGGAGTCGTACGCCCTCGACGCCAATCGCGACCAGCTCGTGGAACCCGAGGCGGAGAAACTCTTCGAGCGGCTGCGCAGGGACGCGCCGCTGGAGGTCGCGAAGGAGGTTCCGAAGGATTCCGGCGCGGAGAGGAGCACTGAGGAGCCCGTCGACCACCAGGACAGACAGGGCTATTCATACGACTTCGAGCGCTACCGACCGGGTGACGGGGGTGAGGAGGAGCCTGACAGGTCGGAGTCGGGTGCGGACGACGGCAAATGGGGCGGAAAGCGGGCCGACAGGACCTCGGCCACACCGGAGCCCGCACCGACTCCCGCGCCGACTTTCCGGGGCAATACGGCCGCCGAGGACGTGTGCGGTTAACGCCCGAACTGCCCTCCGAGTAAAGGGCATACCAAGAGCGGGAACGTACGTTCAAAGAATTGGGCGGATTGTGCGGTTGTAGGGACGTGGAATGCGTCACCGTCGTCGCTCGACGCTGATCCAGCCGGATAGTGTGAGCGATCCGGTGCACCCGGCCCGAGGTTTGTCCTGGGAGTCGCGCACTGGTTGGACCGACTGACCGAGCGTCTTTCTGAGGGGGAAAAGACGCCGCGTGGCCCCGACGGAGGACTCAAGCAACCGTGGACGCGCAAGGCCGTGGGCGGGCGGACGATATCGACCCCGCAGACCAGTGGGTACTCAATCCGAGCACAGGCGACTACGAACTGCGACTGCAGAGTTCCGCACCGCAGTCGGCGGTCCCAGGCCCCCGTTCCCGCAGAACGGCGGGAGCCGACGCGCCACCGCGCGCGCGCACCGCTCCGGGCCGGGAGCGGAAGAAGACACCGGAGGAGGCGCCGGAACCCGCGGTGCCCGGCCCGCGCAGACGCCGTGCGCCGGAGGAGCCGCTTCCGGGCCGCCGTCGGGCGCGCACGAAGTCCGGCAGATCGAGGGCGAAGAAGGTGCTGCTGTGGACCGGCGGCGGCATGGCCTTCGTACTGGTCGGCGTCTCGGCCGCGGCGTACGCCTACATCAAGCACCTTGAGGGCAACGTCAGCACGACCGATGTCGGCAGCGCGGGTGCGAGCAGTTTCAGCAAGGACGAGGCTTTCAACATCCTGATCATCGGTACGGACAAACGCACCGGGTCGGGCAACGAGGGCTACGGCGACAAGGGCAGCGTCGGCCACGCCGATACGAACATCCTGTTGCACGTCTCCAAGGACCGTACGAACGCGACCGCGATGAGTATCCCGCGCGACCTCGTGGTCGACATTCCGGACTGCGTGACCAAGCAGGAGGACGGCAGCGAGAAGGTCGTTCCAGGGACGCAGAACCAGCGCTTCAACACGAGCCTGGGCCAGGACGGCCGGGACCCGGGCTGCACCATGCGCACGGTCAAGGCGGTCACCGGCATTGAGCCGCAACACTTCATGATGGCCGACTTCAACGCGGTCAAGACCCTCACCACGGCGGTGGGCGGCGTCGACGTCTGCGTGGAGAAGGCCGTCAACGACAAGGATTCGAAGCTCAAGCTGCCGGCCGGTACGTCCACGGTCGAGGGCGAGCAGGCCCTCGCCTTCGTCCGCACCCGGCACAGCTTCGGCAATCAGGGCGACCTCGACCGCATCAAGGTCCAGCAGCAGTTCCTGGGCTCGCTGATGCGCAAGATGGCGTCCGGCAACACGCTCACCAACCCGAGCAAGTTGCTGAAGCTCGCCGAGGCCGCCACCAAGGCACTGACCGTGGACACCGGCATAGGGAAGGTCAGCACGCTCAAGGACGTGGCGCTGGAGCTGAAGAAGGTGCCGCCGAAGAACATCACCTTCACCACGGTGCCGGTCGTCGACAACCCCGCCGAGACGGTCAAGGCGACGGTCGTCGTCAATGACGCGAAGGCACCGCAGATCTTCTCGATGATCAAGGACGACGTCTCGTTCACCGAGGTCAAGCAGGAGAAGAAGAAGGAGAAGGCCGCCGTGGCCGCCCGTCTCAAGGGCAGCAAGGCCGACCCCGCCGATGTCCGCGTGCGGGTCCTCAACGGCGGCGCGGTCGCCGGCTCCGCGCAGGAGACCCTCAACTGGCTGCAGCTCGAAGAGGGCATCACGAAGTCCGAGAACGCGGGCAACTCCGGGGCGACGCTGAAGAAGACAACCGTCGAGTACGCTCCCGACCAGGCCGATCAGGCACGCAGGCTCGCCGGTCTCATGGGCCTGTCGGGATCGGCCATGAAGCCGGGCAAGAGCGTGACCAACTCCCAGGGTCTCCCTGCGATCACGCTGACCCTCGGTGAGGACTTCAAGGGGGCCGGGGTCTCTCTGACCACTCCGTCGACGACGCCGGAGGACGTCGAGAAGTCCACGGCGGACAAGGTCGAGTGCGCCAAGTGACCTAACAGGTCCGTCCTACGTCTCACAGGGCGTAGGACGGACCTGTGTCAGGCGCAGGGTGGGGAGGCAGGAACATGGCGCAGAGCAGTGTGCGTGGGGAGGGGGCTCGTCCACGCGCCTCGCGCGCGAGGGAACGAAGCCGCAGTGACGGCTCCTCGCATACGGGGGAACAGAGCGGGAGCGGCTCTCCTCAGGCGCCGCAGGTACCGCGGGCGCGGACCGCGCCGGGCGGGAACGGCGGCGACGACGACGGGGACGGCGGCAGACGGGAGAGACCGCGGGGCGGCAAACCCCGGCGCATACTGCGGTGGTTCGCGCTGGTCCTCGCGGTACTGATACTCGGGACGGCCGGCGCCGGATACCTCTACTACCGCCATCTGAACGGCAACATAGACAAGGGCAAGCGCAACAACGGTGAGTCGGACGTCAAGAAGACGGAGCCCAACGCGGCCGGTCAGACGCCGTTGAACATCCTGTTGCTCGGCTCCGACAGCCGCAACTCCAAAGAGAACGTGAAGCTCGGCGGCAGCAAGGACCAGGTGGGCAGCAAGCCCCTGGCCGACGTCCAGATGCTGGTGCACGTCTCCGCGGACCGCAAGAGCGCCTCCGTCGTGAGCATCCCGCGCGACACCCGGGTGAAGATCCCCGAGTGCGAGGATCCCGACACCGGCGACAAGTACCCCGAGACGAACAACATCATCAACATGTCGCTGCAGCGCGGCGGGGCCGGCTGCACGCTGGCCACCTGGCAGAACCTCACCGGTGTCTACATCGACCACTGGATGATGGTCGACTTCGGCGGCGTGGTGAAGATGGCGGACGCCGTCGGCGGCGTCGAGGTCTGTGTGCGGCAGAACGTGTGGGACCGCCCGCTGCCGGGCGTCCCCGGCGGCTCCGGTCTGAAGCTGGAGGCGGGCAGCCACAAGGTCAAGGGGAAGCAGGCCCTGCAGTGGCTGCGCACCCGGCACGCCTTCGAGAGCGACCTGGGCCGCGCCAAGGCCCAGCACATGTACATGAACTCGATGATCCGCACGCTGAAGGGCCAGAACGCCTTCACCGACAGCGGCAGGCTGATGGGGCTGGCCGAGGCGGCCACCGACTCCCTTGAGGTCTCCGAGGAGATCGGCACGGTCAAGAAGCTGTACGACCTGGGGATGAAGCTCAAGTCCGTGCCGATGGACCGGTTCACGATGACGACCATGCCCACGGTGACGGACCCGCTGAACCCGAACCACCTGGTCCCCAAGCCGACGGACGCGGACAAGGTGTGGTCGATGATCCGCAACGACGTGTCCTTCGACAAGGGCGGCAAGAGCGGCAAGGACGGCAAGGGCGAGAGCGGTGCGTCCGCGAGCCCGGCGGCGACCGGGCCGACGGCGGCGCCCGCCGAGGGGCTGGCCGTCTCGGTCGTCAACGGCACGGCCGGCGACGACAGTGAGCTGGCGCCGGTGGGCAGCCGGGCCACGGCGATCGCCGGCGCCCTGCAGGGCAAGGGGTTCGCCAAGGCCACCGCGAGCGCGCAGGCCGATCCCAGCTCGCGTACGCAGATCACGTACCCGAAGAGCTCGGGCGCCCAGGGCAGGGCGAACGCGCTGTCCGTGGCCGGGGCCGTCGGTGTGCCGAGCAGTCAGGTACGCGCCACGGCGGACGCCGTCACCACCACGCTGACCGTCGGCAGTGACTGGCGGGAGGGCACGTCCTATCCGAAGCAGGACACTCCTGATGCGGGTGACCTGCCCGCGAGCGCGGACGCCCTCAACGGCTCCGAGAAGGACGCCTGCATGCCCGTGTACAAGCCGTACCAGTACTGAGTCCGGTACTGAGTCCAGTACCGGACTCAGTACCGGACCGGCGAGGGGCCGGGACCACTGTCACGACGACAGCGGTCCCGGCCCCTCGGCAGTTCGGGTTCCCGGCGCGGACGCTCAGGTCTCGCTCAGTACCGCCGGCCTGCGGGACGCGATGACCTTCTTGGCCAGCGCCTTCGGGCTGGTGAGGAAGCCCCAGCCCCACGACATGTGCATGGTCGCCAGCGCCACCGGGATCCGCAGCCGCGCCTTCGGGGGGAGTCCCTTGCCCGCGGGCAGCGAGCCGGCCGCGATCGCGACGAGGTAGCCGAGGGGGACCAGGAAGCCCCAGGGGGTCACCGCCGCGCCCACCACGAGGCCGAGGATGATCGCGACGACCGCCGTCGGCGGCGCCAGGTAGCGCAGGTTGATGGAGCCGGAGTGGTAGCGCGCCACGACATGACGCCAACGGCCGTAGTCCTTGTACTGCTTGGCCAGGGCCTGCATCGAGGGGCGCGGACGGTACGAGACCCGCAGCTCGGGCGAGAACCAGATGAGGCCGCCCGCCTCCCTGATCCGGAAGTTCAGCTCCCAGTCCTGGGCGCGGACGAACTCCTCGTTGTAGCCGCCCTGTTGCTCCAGCGCCGCCCGCCGGAAGACGCCCAGGTAGACCGTGTCCGCGGGGCCCGCCCTGCCACCCGTGTGGAAGGCCGCGTTGCCCACGCCGATCTTCGAGGTCATGGCGGCGGCGACCGCGTGCTCCCAGTCGTTCTCGCCCTCGGCGTGCATGATGCCGCCGACGTTCTGCGCGCCGGTCTCCTCCAGGAGCCGCACGGCGGTGGCGATGTAGTTCGGCGAGAGCATGCCGTGCCCGTCGACGCGTACGACGATCGGGTGGCGGGACGCCTTGATCGCCGCGTTCAGCGCGGCGGGGGTGCGGCCGGTCGGGTTCGGGACCGTGTGCACCCGGGGGTCCTCGCGCACGAGTTCGGCCGCGATCTCCTCCGTACGGTCCGTGGAGGGACCGATGGCGATCACGACCTCCATCTCTCCCGCGTACTGCTGGGCGAGGATCGCTTGGACGGCCCCGCGCAGATGCCGTTCCTCGTTGAGGACGGGCATGATCACGGACACGGCGGGAAGTTGCACGGCGGGTTCGGCGTTCATCGCGGATTACGTTACCGCGAACGGGGGACACCGACGCGCGCCGCCCGGTCCCTGCACCGGGCAGCAGATCGTATGGGCCTACGGTGCTCACGGACCCCCACACCCGGCCGACGCGGAGGTGTCCGCCTTGCCCACCCCGCCCAGCTCCCCCGCTCCTCCCCCGCGACAGCCCCCGGTACGGCAGCCCGTACGGGCCGGCCGGCCGCAGTGGGCCACGCGGGTGGCGACCACGCTGTCCGTGGCGGTGCTCGCGGCGGCCGGCGTCGGACACGCGGTGGTCACCGGACTCGACTCCGACATCAACCGGATCGACCCCTTCAAGGACATGAAGAACCGGCCCGCGCGCGGTCACGGCATGAACGTGCTCCTGGTCGGCACCGACGGACGGGACCGGATCACACCACGGGAGAAGGAGGAGTACCGGCTCGGCGGCGCCCCCTGCCACTGCACGGACACGGTCATGATCGTGCACCTGTCCGAGGACCGGCGGCGGGCCAGTGTGGTGAGCCTGCCGCGCGACTCGTACGCCGAGACGCCCGCGCACATCGACCGGACCACCGGCGACCGGCACAAGGCGCACCCGGTCAAGCTGAACGCGGCCTACGCGGAGGGCGGGCCGCAACTGACCGTGCGCACGGTCGAGAAGATGACCGACGTGAAGATCGACCATTATCTGGAGGTCGACTTCATCAGCTTCATGAAGACCGTGGACGTGCTCGGCGGGGTGCGGATCTGCACGGCCCGGCCGCTGAAGGACACGGTCACCGGTCTCGACCTCGCGACCGGGACGCACGACCTGAACGGCGGCCAGGCACTGCAGTACGTGCGTTCACGGCACGTCGACGGGGCCTCGGACCTCGGCCGGATGCAGCGTCAGCAGCGGTTCCTGGCGGCGCTGATCGCCCGGGCCACGTCGTCCGGGGTACTGCTCAACCCGATCAGGTTCCGCGATGTGACGCAGTCCGTGCTCGGTTCCGTGCGAGCGGACAAGGGCTTCGGAACGAACGAACTCCTCGCCCTGGGGCGGGCGATGCGGGGCTTCTCGCCGTCGTCCTCGGAGTTCACGACGGTCCCGATCGAGCAGATGGGGTACGCCGTCAAGGGCATCGGCTCGACGCTGAAGTGGGACGCGAAGAAAACGGGGCGGCTCTTCAGGACCCTGCGCGACGACAAACCGCTCGCTCCGCACCGGGTGCGGTCCAAGGTGCTGAGCGTCGATGTCGCTCCGCAGCGGATCCGGGTCCAGGTCGAGAACGGGACCATGACCTCCGGGCTGGGGCGCCGGGTCGACAGAGGGCTGGCCGCGACCGGGTTCCGTACGACGCGGGCGCCGGTGAACGCGCAGGACCGGACGCTGCGGCGGACCGTCGTGCGGTACGACCCCCGCTGGGACCGGTCCGCGAAGTCGCTCGCGGCGGCGTTGCCGGGCAGTGAGCTGCATGCCGTCACCGGGCAGGGGCCGGTGATGGAGGTGCTTGCGGGGGCCGACTTCGCGGGGGTTCGCAAGGTGCGGGCGGACGACCCGGCGCAGGGGGAGTTCGACACGGTCACCGGCGACCAGGTGATCTGCCCTGAGCCGGGCACCAACGGGTAGTACCCACCCCTGCGGGTTCGGTGGGGCCGGGTACGGACGAAAGACAAAGGATTGCGCCGTTCCCCGCGCCCCTAGGGGCCCCTCAGGGGCGCGGGGAACGGCGCAGTCCTTCGGGGGCGCGGGGAACGGCGCAGTCCTTTGGGGGGCGCGGGAACGGCGCAGTCCTTTGGGGGCGCGGGGAACGACGCAGTCCTTCGGGGGGCGCGGGAACGGCGCAGTCCTTTGGGGGCGCGGGGAACGACGCAGTCCTTCGGGGGGCGCGGGAACGGCGCAGTCCTTTGGGGGCGCGGGGAACGGCGCAGTCCTTTGGGGGTGGTCCCGCCGGGCCGGAGGTGGGGGCGGGCTAGTCCAGGCCTTCCGCCGCGCGGCGTTCGCGCAGGTCCAGGATGGCCCGGCGGCGAGCCAACCGGTGCCGGCGCCGGATCTGCGCCTCCTGGTACCGCCGCTCGTCCCGCTCGGTCTCCGGACACACCGGAGGCACCCGACGCGGCTTCCCGTCCGCGTCCACCGCCGCGAAGACGAGATACGCCGACCCCACCTGCTGCGGCGGCGTCGACTCGTTCCACCGCTCGGCAAGCACCCGGACACCGACCTCCATGGACGTCCGCCCGGTCCAGTTGACCTGTGCCTTCACATGGACCAGGTCGCCTACGCGCACAGGTTCCAGGAACGCCATCTCGTCCATGGACGCGGTGACGGCGGGCCCGCCCGAGTGCCGCCCCGCCACCGCACCGGCCGCGTCGTCGACCAGCTTCATGATCACTCCACCGTGCACCGTCCCCAGCAGGTTGGTGTCGTTGTGGCTCATGATGTGGCTGAGGGTGGTCCGGGACGCCGAGGTCGGCTTGCCCGGAATATCGGATTCCGGGTTGGTGGCCTGCTCTGTCATGCCGCCCACCCTATGCCGGGGCGCCCAGGACCCGCTTTGCATCAGCTTGGCAACAGCCCTGATCCGATTTTCCGAAGACCCTTGTATGCCACACCCTCGGGCACTGCACACTGGTCGCATGAACGATTGGCCCCAGGGATGGTCCGGAAACAACGGCGGCGACCGCCAAGGCCGTGGCAGCGCGAGCGCCCAGCCCGAGGGTGCCCGCGTGATGCGACAGGTGCAGCGCGGCCCGGGCGGCGCCCCGCACTCCTCGGCGCCTCCCCACGGGGTCCCGCCGCAGCAGTCGTACACCGACGGTCACGGTGACAACGGCTACAACACGGGGCAGGTCTACGGGGGCGGCGGCGGTACGCAGGGCCCCGGCCCCGACGGCGGGCCCGGCCGCCCCGCGCCGAACTGGCGCCGGCGGATCAAGTGGATCTCGATCACCGTGGTCACGCTGTTCGTCGTGGTCTCCGTCGGCACGTACTTCTGGGCCGACTCCAAGCTCAACCGGGACGTCGACCTGTCGCAGGTCATCGACCGTCCCGACGCGGGCGAGGGCACGAACTACCTGATCGTCGGCTCCGACAGCCGCGAGGGCATGTCCGCCGAGGAGAAGAAGAAGCTCCACACGGGCTCCGCCGACGGCAAGCGCACGGACTCGATGATGATCCTGCACGTCGGCGACAACGGGAACACGATGGTCTCGCTGCCCCGCGACTCGAACGTGACGATCCCCACCTTCAAGGGCTCCGAGTCGGGCAAGACCTTCCAGGGCACCGGCCGCCAGGTGAAGCTGAACGCGGCGTACGCGGAGGACGGCCCCGAGCTGCTCGTACGGACCGTCGAGGCCAACACGGGACTGCGCATCGACCACTACGCGGAGATCGGCTTCGCCGGCTTCGCCAAGATCGTCGACTCCGTCGGCGGCGTGGAGATCGAGATTCCCAAGGGCGGCATGAAGGACACCAAGTCCGGCGCCGACTTCGAGGCGGGCAAGCAGACCCTCAACGGCGAGCAGTCCCTGGCCTTCGTCCGGACCCGGTACGCGCTCGCGGGCAGCGACCTGGACCGTACGAAGAACCAGCAGAAGTTCCTCTCGGCGCTCGCCAACCAGACGGCGACCCCGTCCACGGTCCTCAACCCCTTCAAGCTGTACCCGACCCTGAGCTCCGGCCTCGACACCCTCACCGTCGACAAGGACATGTCCCTGTGGGACCTCGGCTCGATGTTCCTGGCCATGAAGGGCGTCACCAGCGGCGACGGCAAGTCCATGAACATGCCGATCTCGGGCAACACCGGCAACGGCAACCTCCAGTGGGACACCGCCAAGGTCAAGCAGCTGGTCGAGCAGCTGAAGAACGACGAGAAGGTCACGGTGACGAGCAACCGGTAGGCAGTACCGGTCCCCGCCGCCACGGCATGCGAGAGGCCCCCGGAACCGAACTGCCGAACTGGTTCCGGGGGCCTCTCGCCTGCCGTGCGAGGTGCCTCACGGCAGGTGCCCTACGGCAGGTTCCTCGCCATGACGATGCGCTGCACTTGATTCGTGCCCTCATAAATCTGCGTGATCTTGGCGTCGCGCATCATGCGCTCGACCGGGTAGTCACGGGTGTAGCCGTAGCCGCCGAGGAGCTGGACGGCGTCGGTGGTGACCTCCATGGCGACGTCGGAGGCGAAGCACTTGGCCGCCGCTCCCTGGAAGGTGAGGTCCTTGTCGCCGCGCTCGGACTTGGCGGCGGCCGCGTACGTGAGCTGGCGGGCGGCCTCGATCTTCATGGCCATGTCGGCGAGCATGAACTGGATGCCCTGGAAGTCGCCGATCGGCTTGCCGAACTGCTTGCGCTCCTGGACGTACCCCTTGGCGTAGTCGAGCGCGCCCTGCGCGATGCCGAGTGCCTGCGCGGCGATCGTGACGCGGGTGTGGTCCAGGGTCTTCATCGCGGTGGCGAAGCCCGTGCCCTCCTCGCCGATCATGCGGTCGGCCGGGATGCGGACGTTGTCGAGGTAGACCTCGCGGGTCGGGCTGCCCTTGATGCCGAGCTTGCGCTCCGGGGCACCGAAGGAGACACCCTCGTCCGACTTCTCCACGACGAACGCCGAGATGCCCTTCGAGCGCTTGGTGGGGTCGGTCACGGCCATCACCGTGTAGTACTCCGACTCACCGGCGTTGGTGATCCAGCGCTTCACGCCGTTCAGGACGTAGAAGTCGCCGTCCCGGACCGCCCTCGTCTTCATGCCGGCCGCGTCCGAACCGGCGTCCGGCTCGGAGAGACAGTACGAGAACATGCCGTCGCCCTTGGCCAGCGGCGTCATGTACTTCTTCTTCAGGTCCTCGGAACCCGAGAGGATGACGGGCAGCGAGCCGAGCTTGTTCACCGCGGGGATCAGGGACGAGGACGCGCAGACCCGTGCCACCTCCTCGATCACGATGACCGTGGCGAGGGCGTCCGCGCCCGTGCCGCCGTACGACTCGGGTACGTGCACGGCGTGCAGGTCGGCCGCGACCAGCGCGTCCAGGGCCTCCCGGGGGAAGCGGGCCTCCTCGTCCACCGCCGCGGCATACGGCGCGATCTTCGCCTCGGCCAGGGAGCGGATCGCGTCCCGGAGCATGTCGTGCTCCTCGGACAGGCGGTACAGGTCGAAATCAGCCGATCCGGCCAAGGTCTCTCACGCTCCAAAGATGCAGTGACGGTGACGCTAACTACCGTTAAGTAACCCAAATTTTATGCACGCGCCCACGCGAGTGATACGTGAGCTTGCCGACAGGGGGAGATCTGCCCGGTCCGAGGCTCCGGCACGCCCCGACTATGCTCTGTCCGCGCACCTGACGGCTACCTCCTGGAGCACCCATGGCCCTCAAGATCACTGTGATCGGCACCGGCTATCTCGGCGCCACGCATGCCGCCGCCATGGCCGAGCTCGGTTTCGAGGTGCTGGGCCTGGACGTGGTGCCCGAGAAGATCGAAATGCTGCAGCGGGGCGAGGTCCCGATGTACGAGCCCGGTCTTGAGGAGCTGCTGCGCAAGCATGTCGCCGGTATCGAGGGGTCCAGCGGGCGGCTGCGGTTCACCATGGACTTCGCCGAGGTCGCGGAGTTCGGCGACGTCCACTTCGTCTGTGTGAACACCCCGCAGAAGCACGGCGAGTACGCCTGCGACATGTCGTACGTCGACGCCGCCTTCGCCTCGCTCGCGCCCCACCTCACCGGGCCCGCGCTGGTCGTCGGCAAGTCCACCGTGCCCGTCGGTTCGGCGGACCGCCTGGCCCGCACGCTCACCGGGCTGGCCCCCGCGGGCGAGGAGGTCGAGCTGGCCTGGAACCCGGAGTTCCTGCGCGAGGGCTTCGCCGTCCAGGACACCCTGCACCCCGACCGCATCGTCGCCGGTATCCGCAGCGAGCGCGCCGAGAAGCTGCTGCGCGAGGTGTACGCGACGCCGCTGGCCGAAGGGACACCGTTCGTGGTGACCGACTTCCCGACCGCCGAACTGGTGAAGACCGCCGCGAACTCCTTCCTCGCCACCAAGATCTCCTTCATCAACGCGATGGCCGAGGTCTGCGAGGCCGGCGGCGGCGATGTCATGAAGCTCGCCGAGGCGATCGGGCACGACGACCGGATCGGGAAGAAGTTCCTGCGCGCGGGCATCGGCTTCGGCGGCGGCTGTCTGCCCAAGGACATCCGCGCGTTCATGGCCCGCGCGGGCGAGCTGGGCGCCGACCAGGCTCTCACCTTCCTGCGTGAGATCGACTCCATCAACATGCGGCGCCGCGGCCAGATGGTGGAGATGACGCGGGAGGCACTGGGCGGCAGCTCCTTCCTCGGCAAGCGGATCGCGGTGCTCGGCGCGACCTTCAAGCCCGACTCGGACGATGTCCGGGACTCCCCCGCACTGAACGTCGCGGGCCAGATCCACCTCCAGGGCGGCCAGGTCACCGTCTACGACCCCAAGGGCATGGACAACGCGCGCCGCCTCTTCCCGACCCTCGGCTACGCGGAGACGGCCGTGGACGCCGTCCGCGGGGCGCACGCCGTCCTGCACCTCACCGAGTGGCGCGAGTTCCGGGAGCTGGACCCGGCGGCGCTGGGCGAGGTCACCACGGACCGGGTGGTGCTGGACGGCCGCAACGCGCTCGACCCGGCCGTATGGCGGGCCGCGGGCTGGACGTACCGCGCGATGGGCCGCCCGACGGCCTGAGACCCCGGATCACCCGTCCCGAGGAAGAGGAGAAGACCATGGCTCTCGCAAAGCTGGACTCCGTCGTCCTGGACTGTCCCGACCCGCACGCGCTGGCCGCGTTCTACGCCGGGGTCCTCGGCGGCACGGTCGAGGACAACGGCGACTGGATCGACCTGCGGCTGCCGGGACCGGCGGGCGGGACGCTGGCGTTCCAGGCCGCCCCCGGACACGTACCGCCGAAGTGGCCCTCGCCGGACGCCTCGCAGCAGTTCCATCTGGACCTGACGGTCGAGGACCTGGACGCGGCGGAGGCGGAGGTACTGGCGCTGGGCGCCAAGGTGCTGGACGCGGCGGACCGCACGCGCACCTGGCGGACGTACGCGGACCCGGCGGGCCACCCGTTCTGCCTCTGCGCCGGCTGAGCTAACCGTCGAGTTCGGCGATCCGCGCCATGGACGGCTCGCGGCGCTGCCGGGCGGCGCGGGAGGTGAAGTCCGCGCTGCGCAGGACGCGTTGGACGTTTCCCCAGGTGAGCAGGGCCAGATCGGTCTCGGACCAGCCGCGCCCGAGGAGTTCGGCGACCAGCCTCGGATACCCCGAGGCGTCGGACAGGTCCTGCGGGTGCGCGGCGCCTGAGTCGAACGTCCCCGAGAGGCCGACGCACTCGGGCCCCGCGAGTTCCCGTACGTGGTCGAGGTGGTCGGCGACGTCCCGGACCGTGGGGCCCGTCTGCTCGGCGGTCAGCGGGACCAGGCACAGGCCCTGGGTGGCGCCGAGTTCGACGAGCACGTCGTCGGGGAGGTTCGCCGGGTGCGGGCGCAGGGCGCGGGCGCCGGAGCGGGTGCACATCACCGGGGCCTTGGAGATGGTCAGGGCGCGGCGGACGGTGGCGTCCGAGGCGCCGGAGAGGTCGGCGAGCACGCCGAGGCGGTTCATCTCGCGTACGACCTCCTCGCCGAACCGGGTCAGCCCGTTCTCGCCGGCCCAGGACGCGCCGGAGAGGGTGAGGACGCGCAGGCCCAGGGCGTGCAGCGCGCGCAGGATGCCCAGGGAGTCGTCCAGTGCGGCCGCGCCCGCCGGGCCGAGCAGCACGGCGACCCGCCCGCAGTTCCTGGCGTCCATGATCTGGGCCGCGCTGTGGGCCATGCGCAGACCTTCCGGATGGGCCGCGACCACGGTCTTCACGAGATCGAGCTGCTCCAGCGTCGCGCCCACAGCCCGTTCACCCACGAGCCCCCCGGGCAGATGCAGCGACCAGAACAACACTCCCACGTGCCCCTCGCGGAGCCGGGGCACGTCCGTGTCGACCGCGCTCTCGCCGACTTCGAGGTCGTACCAGGACAGGCGCCGCAGGGCCCAGGGCAGGCCGCTGTACCCGTCCGCGACGGGGTTATCGGCGAGGAGGGCGTGCGCGCGGGCCAGCGGGTCGTCACCGGCCTCACTCTCACCGCCGAGCCCGGTGACGGTTTCGGCCTCGGCGGCTTCGGCGGTGAGCGGCTCGAACCCGCTCAGTCGCTCGGGATGATCCAGGTCCAGGTCCCCGACCTCTGCGGTGGAGTGCAGTTCGTCCTGCAGATCAGCCATACGAGGCTCCGGGGTCCGGTGGTGCCAACAGGTAGACCCACCGTGCCATGGGACCCGGGCAGCTTCACGGCAGAAGAGCCGTTCGGGCGACGCCCGCGCCCCTGGGAGACCGCGCGTCTTGTGGGTGCGGGTACGTCGCGGCTGATTGCGCAGTTCCCCGCGCCCCTGAAAAGACCGGCCGCCTTATGGGTGCGGGTACCTCGTGGCTGGTCGCGCCGTTCCCCGCGCCCCTCAAAAGACTGGCCGCCTTGCAGGTGCGGGTACCTCGACGCTGGCCGCGCCGTTCCCCGCGCCCCTCAAAAGACCGGCCACCTTGCGGGTGCGGGTACCTCGACGCTGGCCGCGCCGTTCCCCGCGCCCCTCAAAAGACCGGCCGCCTTGCAGGTGCGGGTACCTCGACGCTGGCCACGCCGTTCCCCGCGCCCCTGAAAAAAGCGCCCGGCCTGCGGCAGCGGGGCGAGAAACGGCGCGAGCAACCACACCGCCGCCCACCCGACGCACGCGGCCAACCCCCACCCCCTGAGGGGCGCGGGGAACTGCGCGGCCAGCCCTCACGGGGCCGCAGCTACAAACCGGCCGTCCCTATCAGGGGCGCGGGGAACGGCGCAACAAGCCCCCACCGGGCCGCACCCGCAAGACGGCCGGTCCCCCAGGGGCGCGGGGAACTGCGCGGTCAGGCGCGGCGCGACCGCAGGTACGCACCGGCCGGTCCAGGCGAGGGCGCCGGGAAACGCGCCCTCAGCGGAGCGACCCGCACTCCTCGGCCCGCGCCAGCAGGAACGACCGCTCCCGCTCGTTACGAGCGAGCCCAGCCGCCCGCGCGAACTCCCCCGCCGCCTCCGCCGTACGGCCGAGCCGCACCAACAGATCCCCCCGAACACTCGGCAGCAAGTGGTACTCACGCAAGACCGGTTCCCCCATGAGCGCGTCCACAAGGGCCAGCGCCGCTCCCGGCCCCTCAGCCATCGAAACGGCAACAGCCCGGTTCAGCTCGACGACCGGCGACGGAGCCCGCACGGCGAGCATCCCGTACAGCGTGACGATCCGCCCCCAGTCGGTCTCCGCGTACGTGAGGGCGTGCGCGTGACACGCGGCGATGGCGGCCTGCAGCACATACGGCCCCGGCCCGCCCCCCGAAGACACCGCCTCCGCCCGGCCCAGCGCGGCGAACCCCCGCCGGATGAGCACCCGGTTCCACCGGGCCCGGCTCTGGTCCTTGAGCAGCACGGGCTCCCCCGACGCCCCGGTCCGCGCGGCCGACCGTGACGCCTGCAGCTCCAACAGCGCCGCGAGACCGTGCACTTCGGGCTCCTTGGGCATCAACTCGGCCAGTACGCGCGCGAGCCGCAGCGCGTCCTCACAGAGCGCGGGCCGCAGCCAGTCGTCCCCGGCCGTGGCCGCGTACCCCTCGTTGAAGATCAGGTAGATGACCTCAAGTACGGAGCCGAGCCGGGCTTCCCGTTCGGGCCCGTACGGCACCTCGAAGGGAACGCCCTTCGCGGCGAGTGTCCGTTTGGCGCGCACGATGCGCTGGGCGAGGGTCTTCTCCGGAGTGAGGAAGGCGCGGGCGATCTCGACGGTGGTCAGCCCGCCGAGCAGCCGCAGGGTGAGGGCGATCCGGGCCTCGGCGGACAGGACGGGGTGGCACGCGGTGAAGACCAGTCGCAACAGATCGTCGTCGATGCCGTCGGGATCGGCGGGCTCGTCGACGTAACCCTGCCCGTGCCCGTACCCGTGCCCCTGCGGCCCGGACGTCTCCAGGTCGCGCCCCATCTCCGCCAGCTTGCGCGCATACCGCTCGCGCCGCCGTACGAGGTCGATCGCCCGGTGCTTGGCGGTGGCCATGAGCCAGGCCCCGGGATTGCCCGGCACCCCGTCCCCGGGCCACTGCTCCAACGCCGCGACCAGCGCGTCCTGTGCCAGCTCCTCCGCGATCCCGACGTCCCGCACGATGCGCGCGACCCCGGCGATGATGCGGGGCGACTCCATTCTGAAGACGGTTTCGATGGTGTGGTCGGGATCCTGGGCGGGGGTATCTGGCGTCACGCTCCACCATCAGACACCCCCGGACCCGTACGGCCAAGCCCAGAGCCGAAGCCGAGGCCAAGCCCAGAGCCGAGGCCGAACGCCGGGCTCAGCCTTCGACGATCTCCCGCACCTCGCAGGTCACCGTCCAGTGGGCCTCGTGGATCTGCAGGAACCGCTTGGTCCACTCGACCGCCTCGGCCCTGTCCTTGGCCTGGAGCATCGCGTAGCCGCCGACGACCTCCTTGGCCTCGGTGAACGGCCCGTCGGTGACGGACAGTTCGCCGCCCTCCCAGCGCACCCGCGTGCCCTGCGCGGTAGGCGTCAGCCCCGAGGTGTCCAGCAGCACGCCGGCCTTCGTCATCTCCTCGATCAGCTCACCCATCCGCTCCATGAGCGCGTCGCTCGGACCCTCGGCGGGGGCGTTCTGCTCGTCGATACGGATCATCGACAGGTAACGGGGCATGGTGACTCCCTGAATCCTCGGCGCTGAGCCGGGGCTGATCCCCGCCTCACATCGCCTCTCACCCATGCGTCGAACGACCGACGACGGAATCGACACGCCCGCCGGATTCTCATCGGAGTTTCTTCGAGAAGGTCACTTCAGTGACTCCCACAGCTTCCCCGCCTCCGGCTCCTGAGCCACCACCCGGTTGGGGTTGGACGGCGCGGGGACCACCGGCATCGTCACGGTCTCGGTGTAGGTGGAGGAAAGGGACTTCAGGCTCTGGCCGAGGCTCATGAGTTCGCTCAGGGAGTTCAGGCCCGTGTCCGTGGTGAGGCTGCCGGTGAGGGCGTCGGCGACGCTGTACAGGCGGGTGGGGCTGGTGAGGAGGTTGCTGGAGGAGACCTGGTCGAGAAGCCCCTTCACCAGTTTCTGCTGGAGGCCTATCCGACCGAGGTCGCTGCCGTCGCCTATGCCGTGCCGGGTGCGCGCCAGGGCCAGCGCGTCCGCGCCGTCGAGGTGATAGGTGCCCGCCTCCAGTTCGAGGTGGCTGTCCTCGTCGGAGATGTCGTCGTCCGTCGTCACCGTGACCCCGCCCAGCGCGTCCACCAGATCGGCGAAGCCGGCGAAGTCGATCTCGATGTAGTGGTCCATGCGGACGTTCGTCATGGTCTCCACCGTCTTGACGGCACAGACGGGCCCGCCGACCGAGTACGCGCTGTTGAACATCACGCCGTACGCCTCCGCCGTCGAACCGCCCGAGGACAGCGGGCAGGAGGGGCGCGTGACGAGGGTGTCGCGCGGGATGCTCACGACGGTCGCCTCCGAGCGGCCCTCATCGACATGGATGATCATCGCCGTGTCGGAGCGGGCGCCCTCGCTGCTGCCGCCGCCGAGCGCCTTGTTGCGCTTGCCGCTGCGCGAATCCGAGCCGAGGACCAGGATGTTGAGCGCGCCGCTGGGCAGCGGGGTGGCGGACTCGGGCCCCGTCGGGGTCGTCACGGCCCTGGCCGGCCGGTTGTCGCCGAGCGCGCTGTCGATGTCGACGCTTCTGATGTTGTGGTTCAGGTGCCAGTACACCCACGCGGCTCCGGCCATCGAGGCGACGAGCGCGCAGCCGAGGGCGATGCCCGCCACCTTGAACAGCCGCGACCGGCCCGACCACCACGAACGTCCCCCGACGCCACCATCACCGACGTCACCGTCACCGTCACCGGCTTCGCCGGGTATCGCGGCGTCCTCGCCCCCGGACCCGTCTTCTCCGCTCACGCCCACACTCCCGCTCACAGGAAGAACATAAGTCCGAATTATTTCAACATGGAACCACTTCCCGGCTTTACTTCGGAAACTCTCAGGTTTCGTTCAGTTTTCTCAGATCCGTCTTCGATCCGTCTTCGATCCGTCTTCGATCCGTCTTCGAAACTTTCGGCGGGCCGATACAGCTCACGTCGCCGACGGCGGCGCCGTGCTGCTCCTGACCACGAGACTCGTCGCCAGTTCCACCCTCGTGGCGGTCGAGGGCCGTTCCGAGCGGCCGAGGTCCAGTACGAGCCGGGCCGCCGCCTCGGCCATCTCCGTGAGCGGCTGGCGCACGGTGGTGAGCGGCGGGCCGACCCAGCGGGCCACCGGCAGGTCGTCGAAGCCGACGATGCTGAGGTCCTCCGGTACGCGAAGGCCCAGCTCGCGGGCGGCCTCGTACAGGCCGAGGGCCTGGAGGTCGTTGCCCGCGAAGACGGCCGTCGGGCGGTCCGGCAGCTTCAGCAGTTCGAGCCCGGCGCGGTAGCCGCTGTCGTGGTGGAAGTCGCCGGTGCGCACGAGTGCCGGGTCGACCGGCAGCCCGGCCGTGTCCAGCGCCGCCCGGTACCCGTCGAGCCGGGCCCTGCTGCACATCATCCGCGAGGGCCCGCTGATCACGCCGATGCGCCGGTGGCCGAGGTCCGCCAGATGCCGGGTCGCCGCGAGCCCGCCCTGCCAGTTGGTGGCGCCGACGGACGGCACGTCGTCCCCGGGGTCGCCGGCCGGGTCGACCACCACGAACGGGATGGAACGGCTGGCCAGCAGCGCCCGCTGGGACTCGTCGAGCCCGTTGAGGACGAGCACGACACCGTGCGGGCGGCGGGCGGCGACCTGGTCGGCCCAGGTGCGCCCGGGGGTGAGCCGCCCCGCGCTCTCGGAGAGGACGACGCTCAGCCCCTCGTCCCGCGCCACGTTCTCCACGCCCCGGATGACCTCCATCGCCCACGCGCTCTCCAGTTCGTGGAAGACGAGGTCGATGAGCGGCGACCGGGACGCCTCGGCCCGGCGGCGCCGATAGCCGTGGTTGCGCAGCAGTTCCTCGACCCGGGTGCGGGTCGAGGGGGCCACATCGGCGCGGCCGTTGAGCACCTTCGAAACAGTCGGGGCCGAGACTCCCGCCTCGCGGGCGATCTCGGCGAGTGTCGCTGACTGGGCTACGGCGGGATTCGGGCGAGTCATGAACCGGATCGTATCCCTGCGCAACCTCTTGACGAAGCCCCTCGACCGCCATACGTTCCCGGAACATTCGAAGTACCACCCGAAACATTCGTGCATGTTCGATGCATATTCGTGCCGCTAGCACGCTGGTGAGCGAACAGGCCGGACAAGAAGAGGTGCTGTCATGGAGTCGATCAACGGGCGGTCCAACAGCGGGCAGCCCACGGGCGAAGGCCCGAGCAGAAGCACGGGCACCAGCCTGAGCAGCCGCGCGTTCAGCAGGCGCTGGGTCCTGGGCGCCGGTGCCACCACCCTGCTCACCACCGGCCTCACCGCCTGCGGCTCCGACAGCGACTCCGGCGGGGGCGGCGGCACCCTCACCGCCTTCGTGTACGGGGACGACGCGGTGAAGGTCCAGCAGACGGCCGTCGAGCGCTTCAACAAGTCCACCGCGGCCAGGACGGCCAAGGGCAAGGTGAAGCTGGAGAGGATTCCGGGCGCGGAGTACCCGGCCAAGCTGCGCACCGCGATGGGCTCCCCGAGCGCCCCCGACATCTTCTTCAACTGGGGCGGCGGGTCCATCAAGGACTACCAGGAGGCGAAGCAGGTCGTCGACCTGACCGACACCATCGAGAACGACCCGGCCCTGAAGTCGGGCTTCCTGCCCGCGGTGCTGGCGGCCGGCGCGCTCGGCGGCCGCAACTACGGGATACCGATGCGCGGCATGCAGCCGGTCATCCTCTTCTACAACAAGGCCCTCTTCGCCGAGCACAAGCTCCAGCCGCCCACCACCTGGGCCCAGTTGCAGGACATCAACGCCAAGCTGAAGAAGGCGGGGATCACCCCGTTCGCGCTCGGCGGCGCCGACACCTGGACCGAGCTGATGTGGCTGGAGTACCTCGTCGACCGCATCGGCGGCCCGGAGGTCTTCTCGAAGATCCAGGAGGGCGACGCGTCCGGCTGGGGCGACCCGGCGGTCCTGAAGGCCGCCGAGACGGTCAAGGAACTCATCGACGACGGCGCCTTCGGCTCGAAGTTCAGCTCGGTCGCGTACACCAACGGCGGTGCCCCCGCGGTCTTCGCCAAGGGCAAGGCGGCGATGCACCTGATGGGTTCGTGGGAGTACTCGACGCAGCTCGGCAAGTTCCCCTCCTTCGCGAGGAACAACCTCGGCTGGTGCGCGTTCCCCACGGTCGAGGGAGGCACCGGCGACATCCGCAACGTCGTCGGCAACCCCACCAACTACTGGTCGGTCAACACCCGGGCGGGGAACAAGGACGCGGCGATCGCGTTCCTCAAGGACTGCGCCTCCGAGACGTACGCCAAGGCGCTGATCGCCAACGGCGACATCCCGACGACGTCGAACGCGGCCAGGTTCCTGGACGCCTCGCCCAATCCGGAGTTCGCGAAGTTCCAGTACGAGATGGTCGAGAAGGCGCCCGCCTTCACGCTCTCCTGGGACCAGGCGGTCGGCTCGAAGACCGCGACCCCGATGCTCACCGAGATCAACAAGCTGTTCGTGGGGAAGTCCTCGCCGAGCGAGTTCGTGTCGGCGCTCAAGGAGCTGAAGTGAGCGCACCCACCCCCACCAGGGCCCCGGTGGGAAGCCCGGTCGCGGAGCGCGGCGGGCCCGAGGTGTCCCGGAGTCCGCGCAAGCGGTCCGGGGCCGCCACGGCCGGCCGCCCGCACGCCGCCTGGGCACTGCCCGGCGTCCTGTTCTTCGGCTTCTTCGCCGTGGTCCCGATGGGCCTGGCCCTCTACCTCTCCTTCACCAGCTGGGACGGCCTCGGCGACCCGCGGCCCGTGGGCCTGGACAACTGGCGGAAGCTGATCGACGACGACCGGATGGTGCAGTCCCTGTGGCTCACGGTCCTGCTGACGGCGGTGAGCTGGGCCTTCCAGACGGTGATCGCGCTGCTGCTCGGCGTCTGGGCGGCGGGCCGCCAGCGCAACCGGGCGGTGCTGTCCGCGATCTTCTTCGTCCCGTTCCTGCTGTCCTCGACGGCGATCGCGCTGCTCTTCTACGCCCTGCTCGACCCGAACTTCGGCGTCGTCCGGGAGAACATCCTCGGCTCCTCCAGCGGCGCGTTCCTCGCGATCGTCTTCGTCGGCGGCTGGCAGTTCATCCCCTTCCACACGCTGCTCTACCAGGGCGGCGCCCGTCAGATACCCGAGGTCCTCTACCAGGCCGCGGCGATCGACGGGGCGGGCCGCTACCGCCAGTTCTTCTCGATCACGCTCCCGCAGCTGCGCCACACCGTCACGACGTCCACGGTCCTGATGGTCGTCGGCTCGCTCACGTACTTCGAGACCGTGCTGATCCTGACCAAGGGCGGCCCCGGCACCGACACCGCGATCCTGCCGTACCTGATGTACGAGGCGGGCTTCAAGAGCTACGACTTCGGTTACGCGAGCGCCATCGCGTCCTTCCTGGTGCTGATCGCCACCGGCCTGTCCCTGATCCTCGTGCGGCTGACCGGCTTCGGCGGCATGCGCAGTACCCGCGAAGGGATGTGACGGAGTGTCACACGACACCTTGCCGCGTCCGCGTCCCGTGCGGACCGGTGACCGCGACACGCGACCGCCCCGGCCCCGCCGCCGCCGGCACTGGACGAAGCGAGCCAACCCCGTCGCCGGGCTCGGCTCGGTCGTCTGGCTCGTGGTCGTGATCATCCCGATCTACGCGATGCTCTCGGCCTCCCTCACCAGTCAGGACAAGGCGCTCACCGGCAACCCGCTGAGCCCGCCGACAAGCCCCACGCTCGACAACTACAACACCGTGCTGAACAGCGGGTTCGGCCACCTGCTCGCCAACACGGCGATCGTGGCCACCGCGGTCGTGGGCACAGTCCTCGTCCTCTGCGTCCCCCTCGCGTACGTCGCCGTCCGCACCCGCAACCGCTGGTCGGGCCTGGCCTTCCGGCTCTTCCTGCTCGGCGTCGCGATCCCGGCCCAGGCGGTCGTGGTCCCCCTCTACCTCCTGATCGCGAAACTCGACCTGTACGACAGCCTCCTGGCGGTCATCCTGCCGACGGCGGCCTTCGCGATGCCGGTCTCGGTGCTGGTCCTGGTGGGCACTTTGCGGGACGTCTCCGAGGAGCTGTACGAGGCGATGGCCCTGGACGGCGCCTCACCGCAGCGGATGCTGTTCCAGCTGGCGATCCCGATGGCCAGGGGCGGTATCAGCACGGTCGTCATCTACGCGGCGCTGCAGGCCTGGAACGGCTTCCTCTTCCCGCTGATCTTCACCCAGTCCGACGAACCGCGCGTCCTGACCCTCGGGCTCTTCAACTACGTCAGCCAGTTCGGCGTCAACATCCCCGCCCTGCTGGCCTCGGTCGTCCTCTCCGGCGTCCCGATCTTCGCCGTCTACCTGGTGGCCCGCCGCGCGCTGGTCGGCGGCCTGATGGGCGTGGGCGGAAAGTGAACCCGCTCGACCCTGACCCTGGCCCTGGCCCTGACCCTGACCCTGACCCTGACTCTGACAGGAGTTTCATGACCACCGCTCCCTGGCGTGATCCCGCCCTGCCCGCCGAGGCCCGAGTCGACGACCTGCTCGCCCGGATGACCCTGGAGGAGAAGGCCGCCCAGCTGTACGGCGTGTGGGTGGGAGCCGCCACGGACGGCGACGGAGTCGCCCCGCACCAGGACGAGATGACCTCGGACTTCGACTGGGACGAGCTGATCACCCACGGTCTGGGCCAGCTCACCCGCTCGTTCGGTACGGCCCCCGTGGACCCCGCGCTGGGCGCGCAGGCCCTGGCCCGCGCCCAGCGCCGGATCAGCGAGGCGGGCCGCTTCGGCATCCCGGCGGTCGCCCACGAGGAGTGCCTAGCGGGCTTCACGGCCTGGGGCGCCACCGCGTATCCGGTGCCCCTCGCCTGGGGCGCCTCGTTCGACGCGGCGCTGGTCGAGGAGATGGCCCACCGGATCGGCCGGGACCTCGCGTCCGTCGGCGTCCACCAGGGCCTCGCCCCGGTCCTGGACGTCGTACGGGACCCGCGGTGGGGCAGGGTCGAGGAGACCATCGGCGAGGACCCGTACCTCGTCGGGACGATCGGCGCGGCGTACGTCCGCGGGCTTGAGTCCGCGGGAATCGTCGCCACGCTCAAGCACTTCGCGGGGTACGCGTCATCGGCGGGCGCCCGCAACCTCGCTCCCGTACGGGCGGGGGTGCGCGAGTTCGCCGACATCACGCTGCCGCCGTTCGAGTTCGCGCTGCGCGAGGGCGGGGCTCGTTCGGTGATGGCCGCGTACACGGAGACGGACGGCGTGCCCGCCTCCGCGGACCCGTACCTGCTGACTGAACTCCTGCGCGAACAGTGGGACTTCACCGGCACGGTCGTCAGCGACTACTTCGGCGTCGGCTTCCTGAAGACCCTGCACCGGGTGGCGGGCACCGAGGCCCAGGCCGCCCACGCGGCCCTGGCCGCGGGCGTGGACGTCGAACTGCCGACGGTCCACTGCAACGGCGACCCGCTGGTCGAGGCGGTACGGGCCGGTGACATCCCCGAGTCCCTGGTGGACCGGGCGGCGGGCAGGGTCCTGCGCCAGAAGTGCGAGCTGGGCCTGCTGGACGAGACCTGGTCCCCGGAGCCGACCGGCCCCATCGACCTCGACTCGACGGCGAACCGCGTCCTGGCCCGCCGCCTGGCCGAGGAATCCGTGGTCCTGCTCTCCAACCCGGAGGGCCTGCTCCCGCTCGCCCCCGACACCCGCATCGCCGTGGTGGGCCCGAGGGCGGCCGACGCGCTGGCGATGCTGGGCTGCTACTCGTTCCCGTCCCACGTGGGCATCAGCCACCCGGCCCTGCCGATGGGCATCGAGATCCCCACGCTGCTGGAGTCCCTGCGCACGGAACTGCCCGACGCGAAGATCACGTTCACCGAGGGCTGCGACACCACCGACCCGGACACCTCCGGTTTCGAGGAGGCCGTCGCGCGCTCCACCGAGGCGGACGTCTGCGTGGCCGTGCTCGGCGACCGGGCGGGCCTCTTCGGCCGGGGCACCTCGGGCGAGGGCTGCGACGTGGCGGACCTGCAACTACCAGGCGTGCAGGCCCAGTTGCTCGACGCTCTCACCGCCGCCGACACCCCCGTCGTCCTGATGCTGCTCACCGGCCGGCCGTACGCGCTGGGCCGCTGGCACGACCGGCTGGCCGCCACGGTCCAGGCGTTCTTCCCCGGCGAGGAGGGCGGCCCGGCGGTGGCGGGCGTCCTGTCGGGCCGTGTGAACCCCTCGGGCCGGCTGCCCGTGAGCATCCCCCAGACCCCCGGCGGCCAGCCGTGGACCTACCTCCAGCCCCCGCTGGGCCTGGCGGGCGAGGTCAGCAACCTGGACCCGACCCCGCTCCACCCCTTCGGCCACGGCCTGGGCTACACGGACTTCACGTGGGAGAACACGGAGGACCGGCACGCGGAGATCACCACGGACGAGGGGCACGACGTCTCGGTCACCGTCCGCAACACGGGCCCGCGGGAAGGCACGGAGATCGTCCAGCTGTACCTGCACGACCCGGTGGCGTCCGTGACCCGCCCCGACGTACGCCTGATCGGCTACCACCGCCTGACCCTGGCCCCCGGGGAGGCCCGCCGGGTCACTTTCCACTTCCACCCGGACCTGTCGGCCTTCACGAACCGCAAGGGCCGACGCGTGGTGGAACCGGGCGCCCTGGAACTGCGGGTATCCACTTCCAGCACAACACCCCACCACACAACGCACCTGACCCTGACAGGCCCAGAACGCCCCATACCCACAACCCGCCAACTGACATGCAGAACAACGACCCGCTAGGGGCGCACTTTCAGGGGCGCGCTGTCAGGGGCGCGCTCTCAGGGGCGCGGGGAACGGCGCAATCTTTTTGCTTTTCGCCTTCAGGGGCGCGGGGAACGGCGCAGTCCTTCAGCCTTTGCCCTTGCCCTTCAGGGGCGCGGGGAACGGCGCAATCCTTCAGCTGTCGCTGTCGACAGACTCGAACCGCCACCGATGAACGGCCCGAGCAACCAACCCCGCAGCCGGCTCCGGAAACTCAGGAAGCGCGTCGTCATACGCGGCATCCCACCACGTGATGACAAGCACCCGCTCCCCCGGAGCCCGCAGGACCTCCCGCCGCAGGGGCCGCGGCGAGAGGTCCTGCTCCCGCACCCACGCGAGCAGCTCCTCCCCCCGCCCGGCAACAGCCCGCGCCTCCCACATCAACGCGACACTCATGAGTACAGATTTCCCTTACTGACCTCATGCACATGATCGTGGGAGTGGGAGTGGGAGCGCCCCGGCACATGCGGGTCGGTCACGGGCAGGGACGAGTCCGCCGACAGATCCCAGTCGGACGCGGCCCGCCCCCGAGCCACCATCTCCGCACCCAGCGCGGCGACCATCGCCCCGTTGTCCGTACACAACTTCGGCCGCGGCACCCGCAACGTGATCCCCGCCGCCTCGCACCGCTCCTGAGCCAGCACCCGCAACCGCGAGTTCGCGGCGACCCCGCCACCGATCATCAGATGGTCGACGCCTTCGTCACGACAGGCCCGTACGGCCTTACGGGTCAGCACGTCCACCACCGCCTCCTGGAAGGACGCGGCCACATCCCGCACCGGCACGTCCTCGCCGGCCGCCCGCTTCGCCTCGATCCACCGGGCCACGGCGGTCTTCAGCCCGGAGAAGGAGAAGTCGTACGCGGCGTCACGCGGCCCGGTGAGCCCACGCGGGAAGGCGATGGCACGCGGGTCCCCCTCCTTCGCGTACCGGTCGATGACGGGCCCACCGGGGAAGCCGAGGTCGAGAACACGGGCGATCTTGTCGAAGGCCTCACCCGCCGCGTCGTCGATGGTCGCGCCCATCGGCCGTACGTCACTGGTGATGTCCGAGGACAGCAGCAGCGAGGAGTGGCCGCCGGAGACGAGCAGGGCCATCGTCGGCTCGGGCAGCGGGCCGTGCTCAAGCTGGTCCACACAGATGTGGGACGCCAGATGGTTCACCCCGTACAACGGCTTCCCCAGCGCGTACGCGTACGCCTTCGCCGCCGAGACCCCCACGAGCAGCGCGCCCGCGAGCCCGGGTCCGGCGGTGACGGAGATGCCGTCGAGGTCACGCGCGCTGACCCCGGCCTCCTTCAGTGCCCGCTCGATGGTCGGCACCATCGCCTCCAGGTGTGCGCGGGAGGCGACTTCGGGTACGACCCCGCCGAAGCGCGCGTGCTCGTCGACGCTGGAGGCGATCGCGTCCGCGAGGAGGGTCGTACCGCGGACGATGCCGACGCCGGTCTCGTCGCAGGAGGTCTCGATGCCGAGGACGAGAGGTTCGTCAGCCATTGATCTCGGTTCCCTCGGTTCCTTGTACGGAAGTTGACGGGTCGTTGAGGCGCATCACGAGGGCGTCCACGTTCCCCGGCTGGTAGTAGCCGCGCCGGAAGCCGATCGGCTCGAAGCCGAAGCGCTCGTAGAGCTTCTGGGCGCGGATGTTGTCGACCCGGCATTCGAGCAGCACCTCGGCGCACTCGAAGGCGGTCGCGGCCCGCAGCAGTTCGGTCAGGATCAGCGCGCCGAGCCCGGTGCCCCAGTGCCCCCGGGCGACGGCGATGGTCTGTACGTCACCGGTGTCACCGGCGGCGGCCAGGCCCCCGTACCCGACGATCACCCCGCCGTCCTCCGCCACCACGTACCGCCGGGTCGCCTCGGGTCCTCGCGCGTGGGCCAGGTCGGCCCAGAACATGCCCCGCGACCAGGCGTCCTCGGGGAAGAGGTCCTTCTCCAGTTCCAGTACGGGCTCGATGTCCCACCAGCGCATCTCGCGCAGCACCGCGGTCGTCACTTGGGGGTGACCACCTTGTAGTTCTTGGGCACTTGGGCGTCGGGCCGGCGCAGATAGAGGGGCCGGGGCGCTTCCAGTTCCTCGCCGGCCGCCAGCCGCTCCGCCGCCAGGGACGCGAGCGAGGCCGCCGACACGTGCTCGGGCTCGCGGGCGTCCGGGAAGGTGTCGGGGTACAGCAGCGCGCCCGCGCCCACGGCGGGCAGCGCGCCGATGTCCAGTTCCCCCGGCCGGTCCACGGCGGGTTCGGTGAGCCGCGTACGGGAGTCGGCGTACCGCGCCCAGTAGACCTCTTTGCGCCGGGCGTCGGTGGCGACGACGAAGGGCCCCTCGATCCCCGCCTCACCCCCGGCGGCGTACGCGAGGCCGTCGAGGGTGCACAGGCCGTACACCGGGACGCCGAGCGCGAGCCCGAACGTGTCGGCGGTCATCAGACCGACTCTGAGCCCGGTGTACGGGCCGGGGCCCACGCCGACGACGATGCCGGTGACGGCGTCGAGCCGCAGCCCGGCTTCGGTGAGTACCCGGTCGACGGCCGGCAGGAGCAGTTCCCCGTGCCGGCGCGCGTCCACCTTGCTGTGGGCGGCGACGACGGACGTGCCGTCGTGCAGCGCGGCGGTGACGGCGGGGGTGGCGGTATCCAGAGCGAGCAAGAGCACGCGAACAGCCTACGGCGCCCGGACCCGGCGCACGGCCGCCTCAATCCGGAGGGAACCTGCTGCTAACGTCACATCGTCACAACACGGACAAATACCGTACAAGATCGTGCGAGAGGTGGGCACCCAGGTGGCTCGGAGCAGCTCGGGAATCGTGGCCGGGCTCACCGCGACGGCGCTCGCGGTGATCGGCTTCCTCACCTACCAGGCGTCGGCGTACGCACCGGACGACCTGTCCTCCCCGCGGGCCGCCGAGCCCTTGCCGGCCACGGCGTCGAAGGCTCCCCGGGACAAGAACCACCCCACGGCCCTGCCCGGCGACTCGGGCACCGGTCGGCGGGTCGTGTACTCGCTGGACGACGACCGGGTGTGGCTGGTCGACGAGGGCGACCGGGTCAGGCGCACGTTCCGGGTCGCCCCCGGTACGGTCGATCCGCTGCCCGCCCGGTACGTCGTCACGTCACGCTCCGGGACGATCGTCGGCTCCGACGGTGTGGCCGTCGAACACGTCGTCCGCTTCGCCGGCGTGGACGGCATCGCGATCGGCTTCAGCGCGGCGGTGGACGGGTCGGTGACGCCACCCGACTCCAGCAGGAGGCTGGGCGGCATCCGCGAGTCCCGCGACGCCGGGGCGGCCATGTGGGACTTCGCCACCATCGGCACAAGGATCACCGTAATCAGGTAACCCATCCCCCACCCGCACACCCACCCACCCACCCACCCACAGGAACAACGCGACCCCAGGGACACCCCCTCAGGGGCGCGGGGAACGGCGCAATCTATTGCCTTCCGCCCTCAAGGGGCGCGGGGAACGGCGCAATCTTTGCGCTTTTCGCCCTCAAGGGGCGCGGGGAACGGCGCAGTCTTTATGCTTTTCGCCTTTAGGGGCGCGGGGAACGGCGCGACCAACAACGACGCACCCGCACACCTACGCCGCCCGCCGCTCACCCCGCACAGGCGCCGCAGGCACAGGCACAGGCACAGACACAGGCACAGACGCCGGCGGAGGGGGAGGCGGAGGCACAGACACCGCCCGAACAAGCGCCCCCACGGCAAGCAACTCCCCCACCGAGACCCCACCGGTCCTAGAAGGAACACGTTCCGACGTAGGCATCGCGGCCTCCTGAAGGGCTCCGGGAGCAGACATGCCAGGTAGACTTAGGTAGACCTAACCAACTCCTCCGCCCATGTGAACACGCCGAAGCCCCGGGACGCAACATCTTCCCGACATCATGTCGGAACCTGGGGCGAACGTACGAACCCCAGCCCCGCGCTCAGGCGGAGAGCGCGCCCAGATCCACCGAAGCCCACCGCTCCCCCACCCCGGTCAGGGCGACATGCCGCACCTCGTCCGTCGTGTCCCCGACGGCCCGGTGGATCAGCAGGTGCAGCCGGTCGTCCGTCAGCTCCTCGACCTTCCCCTCGCCCCACTCCACGACGATCACGGAGTCGGACAGCGACACGTCGAGATCGAGGTCCTCCATCTCGTCGAGCCCGCCACCCAGGCGGTACGCGTCCACGTGAACGAGCGGCGGCCCGTCCCCGAGCGAGGGGTGCACGCGGGCGATCACGAACGTCGGCGAGGTGACCGCGCCCCTGACCCCGAGCCCTTCCCCGAGCCCGCGGGTCATCGTGGTCTTGCCCGCGCCCAGTTCGCCGGTGAGCATCACGAGATCGCCGGCCCGCAGGAGCCCCGCGAGCCTGCGGCCCAACTCCTTCATCTGCTCGGGCGAGTGGACGACGACCTCGGCGGTCACGGCGGGCACGGCGGTCACGACACCGGGTTCAGCCGGGTTGCGCGGTGCTGCTGGTGCTTCCATAGCCACCAACGGTAGCCCCTGCGGGCACGGCGCCGACGCGGGTGAGCAGGTCCGCGAGCCGGTCTATGACGACCTCCGGATGCTCCATCATCACGAGGTGCCCGGCGTCCGGTACGAGCACCAGTTCGGCGTCCGGCAGCAGATCGGCGATGGACTCGCTGTGCTCGCTCGGCGTCACGAGGTCCTTGACCCCGGCCAGTACGAGCACGGGCAGATCGGCGAAGTACGCGAGCGCCTCGGTCTTGTCGTGGTCGGTGAAGGCCGGGTAGAACTCGGCGACCACGTCGATCGGCGTGGCCTCGATCAGCCGTTCCGCGAACCGCGCGACCGCCGGGTCGATGTCCCTGGACGCGAACGAGTACCGCTTGATGATCCCGGCGAACAGGTCGGCGGTGGCCCTGCGCCCGCGCTCCACCAGCTCGGCCCGCTGCCCGAGCGCCTTCAGCACACCGGGCAGTATCCGCCGCACCGCGTTGACACCCGCGACCGGCAGCCCGAAGTTGACCTCGCCGAGCCGCCCGGACGACGTACCGACGAGCGCCACGCCGACGACGCGGTCGCGGATCAGGCCGGGGTACTGGTCGGCCAGGGCCATCATCGTCATGCCGCCCATCGAGTGGCCGACGAGCACGAGCGGGCCCTCGGGCGCCGCCGCGTCGATGACGGCCTTCAGGTCCCGGCCCAGCTGGTCGATGGTGACCGGCTCGTCGTCCCTGACCTGGGCCACGCCCCGCCCGGAACGGCCGTGGCTGCGCTGGTCCCAGTGGACGGTCCGTACGACTCCGCGCAGCGCGGCGCGCTGGAAGTGCCAGGAGTCCTGGCTGAGGCAGTAGCCGTGGCTGAAGACGACGGTGACCGGGACGGGCGCCTTGCGGCCGAAGAGCCTGCGGCGGCGCGGGGCCAGTGCGGTGTCGGTCTCCACCTCGTCGACCTCGTAGTACAGCTCGGTGCCGTCGTCCGCGGCGGCCTTGCCCGGCATACCGCGCAGCGCCCCGTACGGACCGGCCGAGTCGAGGGCGAGCCGCGCCTTCCTGCGCATGCCTCGGCCGACCGTGAGCCGCTCTATGGCGACTCCGGCGGCGGCGCCCGCGGCGATCACTCCTATCGCGGCACCGGCGACACCGGTGGTCCTGCGCCAGTTCGCGGCCCCGGCCGCGGAGACCGCCGAGGCCGCGGCCGTGGCCGCTTCCACCGCTGCCTCCGCGCTGCTCTCGCTCACGAACCGCTCCTCTTCATCCGCTCAGGTTGCCGTGCCCCGCCGTGCCCCGCCGTGTATCCGCCGTGTATCCGCACTCATGCGAATACCCCGCTTGTTACTCGTTCACGTAGTCATTCACGTAGACGCGCGGTACGCGGGTTCCGATGCGGGTGACGATTTCGTACGCGATCGTGCCCGCGGCCCGGGCCCAGTCCTCGGCGGTCGGCTCGCCGTGGTCGCCTGGCCCGAAGAGGACCGCCCGATCTCCGGCCGGCGGTTCGTCCCCGCCGAGGTCGACCGCGAACTGGTCCATCGCGACCCGCCCCGCGACCGTCCGCCACTTGCCGCCCACCAGGACGGGTCCGGTGCCGGAGGCGTGGCGCGGGATGCCGTCCGCGTACCCGACGGGCACGAGGCCGAGGGTCGTGTCGCCGGCGGTGACGTAGTGGTGTCCGTAGCTGACGCCGTGGCCCGCCGGCACGTGCTTCACCAGCGCGAGCGACGCCCAGAGCGTCATCACGGGGCGCAGCCCGAGGTCGGCGGAGGTGCCCAGCTGGGGGCTGGGCGAGATGCCGTACGTGGCGATCCCGGTCCGTACGAGGTCGAAGTGCGACTCGGTCAGGGTGAGCGTGGCGGGCGAGTTGGCGATGTGCCGCACCTCCGGGCGCAGCCCCGCTCCCTCCGCGTGGGCCAGCATTTCGCGGAAGAGGGTGAGCTGGGCCGCGATGGAGGGGTGCCCCGGCTCGTCGGCGCAGGCGAAGTGCGACCACAGGCCGGTGACGGCGACCAGGCCCTCGCTCTCGGCCCGCCGCGCCTCGGCGACCAGTTCGGCCCAGTCGGCGGGCTGGCAGCCGTTGCGCCCGAGACCGGTGTCGGCCTTGAGCTGGACGCGGGCGGTGCGGCCGGCCGCGCGCGCGGCCTCCGCGACCTCGCGAAGAGCCCACAGTCCGCTGATCCCCAGATCCAGGTCGGCCTCGACGGCCTCCCGCCACGGCCCGCCCGGCGTCCACAGCCAGCACATGATCCGCCCCGGCAGCCCGGCCGCGCGCAGCGCCAGTGCCTCCTCGGGAGTGGCCGTGCCCAGCCAGGTCGCCCCCGCGTCCAGGGCCGCGCGGGCACACGGCACGGCCCCGTGCCCGTACGCGTCGGACTTGACCACCGCCATGAGGGCGGCGGCCGGCGCCTGGGCGCGCAGGGTCCGCACGTTGGCCCGCAGGGCGGCCAGATCGATCTCGGCGCGGGCACGCGCGGGTGCTGTCTCAGTCATCGCCGACCAGTGTCTCAGAGGCTCAGTCCATGACATCCCGCCAGGCCTCGCGCACCGCCTCGGCCACATCGTGCGCCCCCACGGGCGCGCCGTCCGCGGCGAGCCGCCCGGCCAGCCCGTGGAGGTACGCGCCCACGCTGCCGGCGTCCAGCGCGTCGAGTCCGGCGGCGAGCAGCGACCCGGTCAGCCCGGACAGCACGTCGCCGCTGCCGGCGGTGGCGAGCCAGCCGGTCCCGGTGGAGTTCACCCGCACGGGTCCGCCCCCCGGGGAGGCGATGAGCGTCGTGGACCCCTTCAGCAGCACGGTGGCTCCGTACTGCTCGGCGAGCTCCCTCACGGATGCCAGCCGCGCGCCCTCGACCTCCTCACGCGGGACACCGAGCAGCGCGGCGGCCTCTCCGGCGTGCGGGGTGAGCAGAGTGGGCGCCCGCCGGGCCCGTACGGCGTCGCGGTCGGCGAGCCGCAGCCCGTCGGCGTCGATGAGCACGGGTACGTCCGCCTTGAGCACGGCCGCCACGACATCGCCGTCGTCCCCTGCGCCGGGGCCGACGACCCACGCCTGCACGCGCCCGGCCTGCTCCGGCGACCCGGTGGACACGAGCGTCTCGGGGAAGCGTGCGATGACCGCGTCCCCCGCGGGTCCGACGTACCGTACGGCGCCGGCGCCACCCCGCAGGGCACCGGAGACGGCGAGCACGGCCGCGCCCGGATAACGGGAGGACCCGGCGGCGATCCCCACGACCCCTCGCCGGTACTTGTCGCTCTCGGCTCCGGGTACGGGCAGCAGCGCGGCCACATCGGCGTGCTGGAGCGCTTCCAGTTCGGGGTCGCCGGGCAGCGCGAGCCCGATATCCACCAGCCGTACGGACCCGGCGTACTCGCGCGCCGGATCGACGAGCAGCCCCGGCTTGTGCGTCCCGAAGGTGACGGTCAGATCGGCGCGTACGGCTGCTCCGCGGACCTCGCCGGTGTCGGCCTCGACACCGCTGGGCAGGTCGACGGCGACGACGGCGGCGCGGATCTCGCCCAGCACGTCGAGGAGCCTGGCGGCGTCGGGGCGCAGCCCGCCCTTCCCTCCGATCCCGACGATGCCGTCCACGACGAGATCGGCACGGCGGAGGGGTCCCTCGGCCGCCTCCGCCCCCCTGACCACCCTCCCGCCGACGCTGCGCAGGGCGGCGAGGCCGCCGGGGTGGGTGCGGTCGGGGGCGAGCAGGACGGCTACGACACCGGCGCCCCGCTTCGCCAGCCGGGCACCGGCGTAGAGGGCATCGCCCCCGTTGTCCCCACTGCCGACCAGCAGCACAACACGCCGGCCGTAGACCCGCCCCAGCAACTCGGCACACGCGGCGGTGAGCCCGGCCACGGCCCGCTGCATCAACACCCCGTCGGGAAGCCGCGCCATCAGCTCCCGCTCGGCGACCCTGACCGTCTCCACGCTGTACGCAGTACGCATACTCCGAGTCTCCCCCAGGTCGCGCCCGTCGGCTGCGGGTCGCACGTGGCTGGTCGCGCAGTTCCCCGCGCACGTCGGGGAGCGAGGCCCTTCAGGGGCGCGGGGACGCTTTTAGGGGCGCGGGGAACGGCGCAGTCTTTTGCCTTTCGCCCTTCAGGGGCGCGGGGAACGGCGCGATCTTTTCGCTTTCAGGGGCGCGGGGAACTGCGCGACCAGCCACAACGCACCCGCAGACTCCGAACACCACCCCGCGAGGCATCACCCCTCAGCGATCACCACAGCCGACGCCACCCCCGCGTCATGGCTCAACGAAACATGCCATGACCGCACCCCCAACTCCGCCGCCCGCGCGGCAACCGTCCCCGTCACCCGAAGCCGAGGCTGCCCACTCTCCTCGACAAAGACCTCAGCATCGGTCCACCGCAGACCCCCCGGCGCCCCCAACGCCTTGGCAAGCGCCTCCTTCGCCGCGAAGCGAGCGGCAAGAGAGGCAACCCCCCGCCGCTCCCCGCTGGGAAGCAGCAACTCACTCTCCAGAAACAGCCGTTCGGCCATCCCGGGCGTCCGCTCCACCGAAGCCGCGAACCGGTCGATCTCCGCCACGTCGATCCCGACGCCGATGATGCTCATCCGGGCACCCTATTCCTGGCGAAGCTCCGCGCCCGCCCCGAACAGGGTTTCCACACGCTCGACCGTTCCGGCCCGGTCGAGCCAGTCGCGGAGGCGAGAGGCCCGCGGCATACCCGGAGGCCCACGACTCGGCGTAACCCGGCGGCCACTTCTCGATCTTTCCCCGCAGATAGGCGATCTCCCAGGGAGACAGCCCCTTTCGCTTGAGGATCTCCTTGAACCTTCTGTGGAGTTCGGCCATGCCTTTTTCGGGCTGGAGCCCAAAGGCCATGCCCGCCACGAGTGACATGGAAATGCCTGAGATCTCCTCTTGCAGCTCCGGGCTCAGGCTCTGCCGATTGTCTTGCAGGTCCGTCAATGCTCGGGCCTGTTCAGGACAGGCCCCCGGACCTCGTCCGGGTCCTCGGCGAACAGGTCCTCGGCCGCTGTAGCTGTCAGGGAACGGTCGAACCACAAGGAGAGGATGTCGAGGTCGGTGCACGAGGTGATGCGCTCCCTTGTTACCTCGGGGACGGGGATGCCGCGCTTCTCCAGGACGCGAAGGACCATCGAGGCACGGTCGTCGACCTGCCCTTCGAGCTTGCCTTCCAGGTAAGCCGTCTCACGGACCGTCCCCCGGCCAGGGAAGTAGCTGACGAACGTCATGTCTTTCCTCCATTGATCTCCGGCTGGGGTCTTCCCCAGGTTGACGAGCGGCGCCGAACGTTCACGCCGCCGAAGTCAGCTCGCACCACACGCACTTGCCGCCGTTGCCGTTGCTGGTCAGCGAATACCAGCCCCACGCGTCGGCGCAGGACTTGACCAGGGCCAGCCCGCGGCCCTCCTCCGACAGGTCCAGCTCGTCGCCCAGCAGGCCCGGCGATTCCGGCGGGTTGGGGTCCGCGTCCCAGACGCCGATGCGCAGCACACCGGCCGACCAGCGCACGCGGAGGGCGGCGGGCCCTTTGGTGTGGCGTACGGCGTTGGTGATCAGCTCCGTGGCGAGGAGTTCGGCGACGTCGACGTGACGGATCAGGCCGTGCATGGTGAGGATCAAGCGGAGGGTACGGCGGGTGACCGTGACGGCCCGGGGGTCGTTGGGAATGTGGAGGGAGTACTCACAGGGCGCGTCGGTCTCGATTTCAGGCATGCGTCAGCTCCGGTTCGGTGGTGGGGTTTCGGAGGTCTGCGGTTGATCGCGGGCGGTGGGCATGCCTCAGCCGTCCCGGCAGGACGGAGTGGTGCGCTTCCGGAGCCCCGGAATGTCACAGAGTGTGCGTCGCATCACCGAACGTAGACCTTAGATTTAAGCTTTAGCAACTGGATCGAGTAATCTGACCCCGAACGGGTCACAACGGCAGGCGCGTTGAGTCAGGGAGCAGCCGATGAGCGCAAGGCGCGAACCAACAGCACGACAGATGCGCTTGGCGGTCGAGCTGCGCAGGCTCCGCGAGGCGGCAGGGCTCAGCGCCCGCGAAGCGGGAGCACTGCTCGGCGTTAACTCCGTCCAGATCAGCCAGATCGAACTTGGCACTTCAGGCGTGAGTGAGAAACGCCTCCGCCGCCTCGCGTCCCACTACGCCTGCACGGACACGGAGTTCATCGACGCCCTGGTCGCGATGGCCACGGACCGGACACGCGGCTGGTGGGAGGAGTACAGGGGCGTGCTACCCACGTCGTTCCTGGACCTGTCCGAGCTGAACCACCACGCTTCGTTCCGGCGCGATGTGGCGATCCTGTACGTTCCTGGTCTGCTGCAGACCGAGGACTACGCACGCGCCGTCTTCTCCGGAAGGGTTCCCGAACTCACCTCAGACGAGCTTGAGTTGCGCGTCCACCACCGAATGGCAGGACACGAGATCACCGCCCCGTACGAGTTGGTGATTCACGAGTCGGCCCTACGCATCAGGGTCAGCGACCGCACCACCTCCCGGGCTCAACTCGCCAAGCTGCTGGAGCTATCCGAGGCGGACAACATCACCGTGCGCGTCGTCCCCTTCGATCTGGACGGCTTCGCCAGAGCCGCCAGCACGATGACGTACGTGGGCGGCCCCGTACCCAAACTGGACACAGTAGTGCGTGACGTACCTCAGGGCTCGGCCTTCATCGACTCCGAAGCACAGCTCAGCGCCTTTCGAGCTCGTTTCCATAAAGTGGAAACTGCGTCGCTCAACCCCGAACGGTCGCGTGATCTCATCAATCGGCTGACGAAAGAGCTGTGAGGTACCCCATGGACAACTGGCGGAAGTCGTCTTACTCAGGCCCCGACGACGGCAACGAATGCGTAGAGATAGCAAACTCCCGCACCCACGTCTCCGTACGCGACTCAAAGGTCCCGGCCGACGGCACCCTCACTTTCCCAGCCGAGACCTTCACCGCTTTCGTCAACGCCCTGAAGGACACATGACCACCCCCGGCAACTGGCGCAAGTCGTCCTACTCCGACGGCGACGACGGGAACGACTGCGTAGAGATCGCGAACTCGCGCTCCCAGGTCTCCGTACGCGACTCGAAGACCCCCACCCAAGGCACCCTCGCCTTCACCGCCGAAGGCTTCACCACCTTCCTCGGCGCCCTCAAAAAGGCGCCCTACTCCACCGTCACGGACTTCGCCAAGTTGCGCGGCTGATCCACCTCGTTGCCGCGAGCGGTGGCCAGTTCACAGGCGAACACCTGCAGCGGGACGGTGGCCACCAGCGGCTGCAGCAGCACAGGCGTGACCGGGATCCGGATCAGGTGGTCCGCGTACGGAACCACCGTCTCGTCCCCCTCCTCCGCGATCACGATCGTCCGCGCCCCCCGCGCCCGGATCTCCTGGATGTTGGAGACGATCTTGTCGTGCAGCACCGAACGCCCCCGTGGCGACGGCACCACCACGACCACCGGCAGGTCGTCCTCGATCAGGGCGATCGGCCCGTGCTTCAGCTCACCCGCCGCGAAGCCCTCGGCATGCATGTACGCGAGCTCTTTGAGCTTCAGCGCGCCCTCCAGGGCGACCGGATAACCCACGTGCCGGCCCAGGAACAGCACGGTGTTCTTGTCGGCCAACGACCGCGCGAGTTCCCGTACCGGCTCCATCGTCTCCAGGACTCGTTCGACGTCCTCCGAGATCCGGGACAGGTCGCGTACGACCGCCCGGATCTCGTCGCCCCACTTCGTGCCGCGCACCTGCCCCAGGTACAGGGCGACCAGGTAACAGGCCACGAGCTGCGTCAGGAACGCCTTCGTCGAGGCGACCGCCACCTCCGGCCCCGCGTGCGTATAGAGGACGGCGTCCGACTCGCGCGGGATCGTCGAGCCGTTCGTGTTGCAGACGGCCAGCACCTTCGCCCCCTGCTCCCGCGCGTGCCGCAGCGCCATCAGCGTGTCCATGGTCTCCCCGGACTGCGAGATGGCGATCACCAGCGTCTGCTGGTCCAGGATCGGGTCCCGGTAACGGAACTCGCTCGCCAGCTCCACCTCGCACGGGATCCTGGTCCAGTGCTCGATGGCGTACTTGGCGATGAGCCCGGCGTGGAAGGCGGTCCCGCAGGCCACCACCACGACCTTGTCGACCTCCCGCAGCGCCCCGGGCGCGATCCGCACCTCGTCGAGCGTCAGCGAACCGCTCGCGTCGATCCGGCCCAGCAGCGTGTCGGCGACGGCCTTCGGCTGCTCGGCGATCTCCTTGAGCATGAAGTAGTCGTAGCCGCCCTTCTCGGCGGCGGACACGTCCCAGTCGACGTGGTACGAACGGGTCTCGGCCGGTGACCCGTCGAACCCGGTGACGTGCACCCCGTCGCGCCGCAACTCGACCACCTGGTCCTGCCCCAACTCGATCGCGGACCGCGTGTGCGCGATGAACGCGGCGACGTCCGAGGCGAGGAAGGCCTCGCCCTCCCCGACGCCCACGACGAGGGGCGAGTTGCGCCGGGCGCCGACCACCACGTCCGGCTCGTCGGCGTGCGCGGCCACCAGCGTGAAGGCCCCTTCGAGCCGCCGGCACACCAACCGCATGGACTCGGCGAGATCGGCGCACGCGGAGAACTCCTCGGCGAGCAGATGAGCGACGACCTCGGTGTCCGTCTCGGAGGTGAGGAGGTGGCCGCGCTCGGCGAGTTCGTCCCGCAGGGCGGCGAAGTTCTCGATGATGCCGTTGTGGACGACCGCGACCCGCCCCGCGTTGTCGAGATGCGGATGCGCGTTCGCGTCCGTCGGTCCGCCGTGCGTGGCCCAGCGCGTGTGCCCGATCCCCGTCGAACCCGCCGGCAACGGCCGCTCTACCAGCTCCTTCTCCAGGTTGGCGAGCTTGCCGGCCTTCTTCGCCGCGGCCATCCCGCCGTCCGCGAGCACCGCGATGCCCGCCGAGTCGTACCCCCGGTACTCCAGCCGCTTCAGTCCGGCGACCACCACATCGAGCGCCGACTGCGACCCCACGTATCCCACGATTCCGCACATGACGGCAGCCTAGGGGCCGACTGGCGCCCCACCGGGGCACCGCGTGCCCGATAGCGGAAAATTCCCGAGCCGTGAGCCGGCTACTACTCCCCGTACTCCCCGCGCTCGATACGGTCGATCGCGTCCTGCACCATCCCCAGGTACTCGACCTCCTCGCAGCGCGGCTTGCTGCCCATCCGGTAGAGGTCGATGCAGTCGTAGAGGTACTCCCCCAGGTCCTCGTCCGGCAGATCGAGCGCCAGTTCACTGCACACCTGGCCCGCCACGTCGGCCGGCCCGGGTCGGCCTCGGCGCCCGGCTCTCGCACCCACCAGACCACGCACTCGGAAACGTACGGTCATGACGACCATCCCCACCACCGGCGTCCCGGAAGGCGGCTCGCTCCCGGGTGGGCGGCACGCTATGCCCGTACGCCCCGACGGTCCAGGGGTCGGACGCGCCCGAACACAGGCCCGGCGTGACGGACTCCACCCGACGCTTCGTTCAAACTCCCGTAACAATGGACTGTGATCTCATCGGTCTCCTCGCTGCCGCGGAGCGCCCACCGGCCCAGGCCGGAGGCGACTCCCTACGTCGACCTCACCCGCGCACAGTGGAGCGCGCTGCGTGAGAAGACGCCTCTTCCGCTGACCGCCGAGGAGGTGGAGAGACTGCGCGGTCTCGGCGATGTCATCGACCTCGACGAGGTACGGGACATCTATCTGCCGCTGTCCCGGCTCCTCAACCTCTACGTGGGCGCGACCGACGGCCTGCGCGGCGCCCTGAACACCTTCCTGGGGGAGAAAGGGTCGCAGTCAGGTACGCCGTTCGTGATAGGCGTGGCGGGCTCGGTCGCCGTCGGCAAGTCCACCGTCGCCCGCCTCCTCCAGGCGCTGCTGTCCCGCTGGCCGGAGCACCCGCGCGTCGAGCGGGTCACCACCGACGGTTTCCTGCTGCCCACGAAGGAACTGCGGGCCCGCGGTCTGATGTCCCGCAAGGGGTTCCCGGAGTCGTACGACCGCCGGGCGCTGACCCGGTTCGTCGCCGACATCAAGGCGGGCAAGGACGAGGTGACGGCCCCGGTCTACTCCCACCTCATCTACGACATCGTCCCGGACGAGCGGCTCACCGTCCGCCGCCCGGACATCCTGATCGTCGAGGGCCTGAACGTCCTGCAGCCCGCCCTGCCCGGCAAGGACGGCCGCACCCGCGTCGGCCTCGCCGACTACTTCGACTTCAGCGTGTACGTGGACGCGCGGGCCGAGGACGTCGAGCGCTGGTACCTGAACCGCTTCCGCCGGCTGCGCGAGACGGCGTTCCAGAACCCGTCCTCGTACTTCCGCAAGTACACCCAGGTCTCCGAGGAGGAGGCCCTCGACTACGCCCGTACGACCTGGCAGACCGTCAACAAGGTCAACCTCCTGGAGAACGTGGCCCCCACCCGGGGCCGAGCCACCCTGGTGGTCCGCAAGGGCCCGGACCACAAGGTTCAGAAGCTCAGCCTGCGCAAGCTCTGACCGCCGCCAGGCCCGCCATCCGCTGCGGCTACCCTGCCCCCATGCTGCACCTGCGCCTGATCACCCCGTCCGACCGGACCGAGGCGGTGATCCGCCTGATCGAGAGGACCGTCGGCACGACCCATCTGGCGGTCGTGCCGGGCGCCGCCCGCAACCCCGTCGGCGACCTCGTGATGGTCGACGTGGCACGCGAGGCGGGCGACGAACTGATCGGCGGACTGTGCGAGCTGAAGATCGACACGGACGGTTCGATCGCCGTCGAGGACATCGACCTGTCGCTGTCGCGGCGCGCCGACAAGGCGGAGGACGACGCCCCCGGCGAGGGCGCCGACGCGGTCCTGTGGGAGCACCTGGCAGAGGCCACACACGAGGAGTCGACGCTCTCGGTCACCTACCTGGCCTTCATCACGCTCGCCACGATGATCGCGGCCTGCGGTGTCGTCCTCGACAACGCGATCCTGATCGTGGGCGCGATGGCGGTGGGCCCGGAGTTCGGCCCGCTGGCGGGTTTCAGCACGGCCGTGGTCCGACGCCGGCCGCGCCTGGCCCTGCGCTCACTCATCGCTCTGCTGGTGGGCTTCGCCGTGGCGATGGCCGTCACCGTGCTCTTCAGTCTGCTGATGGACGGCCTGGGCCTGTTCACCGAGGGCATGCTGGAGGGCGACCGGCCCAACACGGCCTTCGTCTACGCCCCCGACGCGTTCTCGTTCGTCGTGGCGGTCCTCGCGGGCATCGCCGGCACACTCTCCCTGACCTCGGCCAAGTCGGGCCTCCTGGTGGGCGTGGCCATCTCCGTCACCACGGTCCCGGCCGCCGCCAACGCGGCAGTCGCCCTCAGCTACGGAGACATGTCCCAGACCGCCGGCTCCACGAACCAACTCCTCCTGAACCTGGCAGGCATCATCCTGGCAGGCACCCTCACCCTCCTGACCCAAAGACACCTCTGGTCAAAAAAGAAGCCCCGCACCCCTTAGGGGCGCGGGGAACGGCGCAGTCCTTGTTTTTTCAGGGGCGCGGGGAACGGCGCAATCTTTGCGCCCTTCAGGGGCGCGGGGAACGGCGCGACCAGCCTCAACGCACCCGCACCCCGCAACGACCCCCCGCCCCACTCCATACCCAGGACCGAAACCGTACCCGGGGCCGAAACCGAAACCGGAGCCGGAACAAACCCCCCTGGTTCACCCCAACGCGGACTTCACCGCATCAGCAAGCCGCCCCGCAACAGCCCGAGCCTGATCAATATCAGCCGCCTCAACCATGACCCGCACCAGCGGCTCAGTACCGGACGGCCGCAGAAGCACCCGCCCAGTGGCGCCAAGCTCCCGCTCGGCCTCGGCCACGGCGGAAGCAAGCTCCGCGGACGTGGACACCCGCGACCGATCGACATCAGGCACATTGATCAGCACCTGCGGCAACCGCTCCATCACGGACGCGAGGTCCCGCAGCGTACGCCCCGTCTGCGCGACCCGAGCCGCGAGCAGCAGCCCGGTCAACGTCCCGTCACCCGTGGTCGCGTGATCCAGGATGATCACGTGCCCCGACTGCTCACCGCCGAGCGCGTAGTCGTGGCTCTTCATCTCCTCCAGCACATACCGGTCACCGACCCCGGTCTGCACGAGGGACACCCCTTCACGCTCCATGGCCAGCTTGAACCCGAGGTTCGACATGACCGTGGCGACGACGGTGTCGGACCGCAGCTCGGACCGCTCCCGCATGGCGAGCGCGAGCACGGCCAGGATCTGGTCCCCGTCGACCTCCGCACCGGTGTGGTCCACGGCGAGGCACCGGTCCGCGTCACCGTCGTGCGCGATGCCGAGATCGGCGCCGTGCTCGATGACGGCGGCCTTCAGCAGACCGAGGTGGGTGGAGCCGCAGCCGTCGTTGATGTTCAGCCCGTCGGGCTCGGCGCCGATCGTGACGATCTCGGCGCCCGCGCGCGTGAAGACCTCGGGCGAGACCCGTGCGGCAGCGCCGTGCGCCTCGTCGAGGACGACCTTCAGACCGTCCAGCCGGTTCGGAACGGCGGCGAGGAGATGGGCCACGTACTTCTCGAAGCCCTCCTCGTACGAGCGGACGCGTCCGACGCCGGAGCCGGTCGGCCGGTCCCAGGGAGCGCCGGTGCGGTGGTCCTCGTAGACGGACTCGATCCGGTCCTCCAGCTCGTCGGCGAGCTTGTGCCCGCCGCGGGCGAAGAACTTGACGCCGTTGTCCGGCATGGCGTTGTGACTCGCGGAGAGCATCACACCGAGGTCGGCGCCGAGGGCGCCCGTGAGATACGCCACCGCGGGGGTCGGCAGGACGCCGACGAGCAGCACGTCCACACCGGCGCTGGCGAGGCCCGCGATAACGGCGGCCTCCAGGAACTCCCCGGACGCACGCGGGTCCCGTCCGACCACCGCCGTCGGCCGGTGGCCTTCGAAGGTTCCCGCTTCGGCCAGTACGTGCGCCGCCGCCACGGAGAGGCCGAGCGTGAGCTCTGCCGTCAGATCCGCGTTGGCGACACCACGTACGCCGTCCGTCCCGAAGAGTCGTCCCACTGGTGTCCTCCGAACTTGCTCAGGCTCGATCAGTCTTGATCAGAATGTGCGACACACGTGCAATACACGTGCGCCACAACGCGCGACACAGCGCGCGCCACAACGCGCGCCATGATGTGCGACACAACGCGCGCCACGATGTGCGGCTCGGCCGAAGGTCCCGCCCCGGCCGCCCGGCACACGTCAGGTATATCCCCCGGGCCTGTATATCTCCCACGCCTGTTCCAAGGCTGTGGCCGAAAGGCCGCGGCACGCGGCTGCGACACCCGACCGCGGCGCGCGACACGTGCCCTACCGGGTGCCCCACAGCTTCTGACCAACGAGCGGTGACACAGGTTGTGCCACAGATCGTGATAAACGAACGCCCCGGCGGCACAGAACGTGCCGCCGGGGCGATTCGTGCAAACAGCGAGCGGGATTTAGCGCTTGCTGTACTGCGGGGCCTTACGGGCCTTCTTGAGACCGGCCTTCTTGCGCTCGACCGCACGGTCGTCGCGCTTGAGGAAGCCGGCCTTCTTCAGGGCGGCGCGGTTGTTGTCCAGGTCCGCCTCGTTCAGAGCGCGGGCCACGCCGAGGCGCAGGGCTCCGGCCTGACCGGAGACTCCGCCACCCGTGATGCGGGCGACGACGTCGTAGCGGTCGTCGAGCTCAAGCACCTTGAAGGGCTCGTTGACTTCCTGCTGGTGCACCTTGTTGGGGAAGTACTCCTCAAGGGTGCGACCGTTGATCTTCCACTTGCCGGTGCCCGGAACGATCCGGACGCGGGCGATGGCTTCCTTGCGACGGCCCAGGCCGGCGGCCGGCTGCGGGTCGCCGAAGCGGTCCGCGAGCGACTCCGAGGTGTACTCGCCCTCGACGACGGGGGCCTCGGACTCGGTGGTGTAGCTCTCGATGTCGACAGCCTCGGTCTCTTCGACCGGCTGCTCAACGGTGGTCTCGGCCACGATTCTCCTCAGATTCTGTTCAGTCTTAGGGGGGTGGTGGCCGGAACTACTGCGCGACCTGGGTGATCTCGAACGGCACCGGCTGCTGGGCAGCGTGCGGGTGCTGGTCGCCCGAGTAGATCTTCAGCTTCGAGAGCACCTGACGGCCCAGGGTGTTCTTGGGGATCATGCCCCGGATGGCCTTCTCGACGGCCTTCTCGGGGTTCTTCGACAGCAGCTCGTCGTAACGGACGGAGCGCAGACCACCCGGGTAACCGGAGTGGCGGTACGCCATCTTCTGGGTCCGCTTGTTGCCCGAGAGGTGCACCTTGTCGGCGTTGACGATGATGACGAAGTCACCAGCGTCGACGTGGGGGGCGTAAATCGGCTTGTGCTTGCCCCGCAGAATGTTCGCGGCAGTGGTCGCCAGACGACCCAGGACGACATCCTGGGCGTCGATGACGTACCACTGGCGAGTGATGTCGCCGGGCTTGGGGCTGAACGTACGCACGGTCATGCCTTCGCTTCTTCAGTGAGTGGGTCCTGACAATGGCCCACCACGGACGATGTACGACAGCCCTGGCGGACCTCGGGACGCAACCGAGTCCTGCCGCTGGTCATCGGCCCGGTGGACCGGTGTAAGGGCCCCTCACGTGAGAATGAGCAAGCCAATACACATAACGAACCGCAAGAATACCTTCGGTGGCCCGTACGGGTCAAAACGCGTGCCGGAAGGCAGGCGCTCGCCGGGTTCCGAGAGTACCCGAGTCCTCTGAGATGCCCCCTTTGCTCTCATTCGGGCTTGACACATCAGCGCTTCGAGTGCTGGGTGAGAGGACCAGCGGATCCCTCGTCCCCTTGTCCCGTCTAAGATGCGGCCCATGAGCTTTGGGCAGGGGGGACCCCAGTGGGGTTCCGGGGGATCGGGTTCTCAGCCGCCGCAGTGGAGCAGTCGGTCTCCCGACTGGGCGGCGCTGGCCGAGGCGTCCGAAACGCGCAACCGGCGTCGCAGGTGGATGCTGGTCGGCGGCGGCGCCCTGGCCACCATCGCCGTGGGCGCGGCCGTCGCGGTGGCCATGGTCTCGGCGGACGGCAAGGAGCAGTCCTCGAACAAGCCCGCCTCCGAGCTGCCCGCCTCCGCGGACATCCCGTCGGACACCGCCGGGACCGGCCCGTCCTTCGAGGCGACCTCCGCGCCGCCGCCGCTGGACCCGAAGGACTTCATATCCGATGTGAAGAAGGACACCGCGACGCTCGCGCCGGACATCCTCTTCCCGGGCACCCAGCTGACGATGGGCGAGACCGTCTACAAGAAGGGCGCGCTGGCGTCCACGAAGAACTGCGCGTCGGCCGCCCAGGGCACGCTCGGCTCGGTCCTCACCAAGAACGACTGCACCCGCCTCATGCGCGTCACGTACACGAAGGACGGGGTGGCCGTCACCGTCGGTGTGGCCGTCTTCGACAACGAGGCCAAGGCGCTCAGGGCGAAGACCGACGCCGACAAGCAGAGCGTCGTCCAGTCCCTCTCCGGTGAGGGCGTCCCCGTCTTCTGCCGCTCGGCGATCTGCCGCTCGACAACGAACTCGTACGGCCGCTACGCCTATTTCACGGTCGCCGGCTTCACCAACGGCAAGGACGTGACCCAGAAGGACGCCAAGGTCTTCACCACGGGCGACGACCTGGCCGAATTCACGTTCCGCCAGATCCGCCGCAGAGGCGAGGCCCAGGCGTCGGCGACCGCCAACCAGTAGGCGGCCGAGCGGCACGGCCACCCGGCGTGGTCACAGCCGCTTGGCGCTGCGCAGCGTCTTCGCGTAGTAGCCGTTGCCGTCCAGCCGGGAGGCGCCACCGATGTCACCGATGGTCGGGCCGTTGACCTCCTCGCGGCTGGAGATGAAGACCAGGTGGCCCTCGGTGTCATAGCCGAGCACCATGCCCACGTGGTCCAGCCGGTCGCCGGTACGGGTGTCCAGCTTGAAGAAGACCAGGTCACCGGGTTGCAGCTGGTCGATGTTGGCCGGCCGGTCGTCGGCCGAGATGCCGGTCAGCGGCAGCACGTCGGCCCCCTCCTTGGAGCGGGCCATACCGTTGGCGGTCCGCGGCAGACCATCGCCCGACTGGTCCGACGACATCAGCGGGTAGCGCGCCCGGTAGCCGAACACCATACGCATGTATCCCGAGCAGTCCACCGACCGCGCGCGCCCGCCCTCCGGTGTCCCGGTCGCCCCGTCCCTGAACGAGTACGGGACGCCGAGGTAGTCGTAGAAGTCGGACTGTTCGAGGCGCAGGTCGCCGCCCTCGGAACCGGCCGTGTTCAGTGGACCGAAGTTCGCGTCACCGGCGAAGGCGGTCCCCTCCTTGTCCTTCTTGACCGGGGCACCGGCCACGTACTGGGAGGAGAAGGCGAAGATGTCGTCCTTCTTGCTGCCCTCGTACTCGTCGTACCACTGCGTGAACCACTTCTCCTTCTCCGCGCCCTTCTCCCACGCCTCGGGCATCAGCCGTACCCAGTCGGTGGTGGAGACCTTCGAGCCGGTCGAGGACGGCTCGGCGAAGGTGCGGCCCGGCCCGGTCAGCGTCGCGGTGAGTGCTCCGTCGGTGAACACACCCTTGACCTGGCCGTCGTCCCCGCGCAGCACGGAGCGGGCGGGGTTCTCCAGCCGGGACCAGCTCGCCTTGCTCTTGTCGCTGCTCTTGCCGTCGGAGGCGGAGCGGCCGGCGCCGTCGAGCACGCCCACGCTCGTGATCTCCGAGACCCCCTCCTTGTCCTTTTGGCGTAGTTCCACGGTGAGGTAGCCGGACGCCCCGACGAGCGCCAGCACCACCACGCCGGAGAGGACCGGCCGTGACTTCTTCTTCCCTGCCATGTTTCTCCCCCAGGTTTTTCGGGATGGTGTGACGGTGTGACGTGCGCACTCAGACGGTGGGCATGATGCCGAGCAGTAGACCGGCGGCCACGACGATGTACGCCAGCAGTGAGACCGTGCCGGTCGCCAGCAGAGTGGCTCCCTTGGGCTGGCGCACCAGCTGGTAGGCGATCAGGCCGGGCACGATGAAGCCCAGCGTCTGGTTCCCGTACATCAGCGGGAACTCCAGCGACAGCACGATCATCAGCGTGGACTGGAGCAGTACGCCGAGCAGGACCACCGAGGCGAACAGCCGCTTGCCGTAGAGGATCACCAGCCGCTGCATGACCTTGGTGCCCGCGTAGGTCAGCGCGGTGACGCCGACCACCATGGCGGCTCGCTGGACGTCCTCGATCAGCGTCAGGGCGAGCCACCCGGGCGTGATCATCCCGCCGGGGGACAGATTGGTGGTGAGGTAGCACAGCAGCGAGAAGAACAGTCCGATGGCGATGCCCAGGGCGGCCATCTCGGGTGTCAGGGCGGCGGTGGTCAACGGATTCTCCGGACACGGGGGCGGATACGGATACGGATACGTAAGGCAGGAGATCGGACGGGTGGGCCGCGGCTGGAGGCGCGGCGCCCGGTGGGCGGTGACGGTCAGGAGTGCGGAGGCTGTCCACCACCGTCGGCCGCCGGATACGCGGTTCCGTCGTGGCTCTCGCCACCGCCCGGCCCGTAACCCGTGATGTGATACGGCCAGTCGTCCTCGACCGGCACGTCGTACCCGTCCTGGCCGGCCTGCGTGTCGTATCCCGGGTACTGCTCGGCGGCGGGATCGCCGTACGCCCCGGTACGGTGCGCGGGCGTGCCGTACGCGGGCATGCCGTGTGTCCGCTGGGCGGGCACGGCCCGGTGTCCCCGGCCGCCCTCCGGGAGCCGTACCGCCGGGAAGCCCTGCGTCTGCTCGGCCTGGTAGCGCTCCTCGTACGCCACGGGGTACGAGGCGTACGGGTCAAGCCGGGTGGGTTGGGCGAGCTGTGCGGCCGGGACGGCCTGGGCCTCGGCCAGGTCGGCGGAGTTTCCTGCGGGGTTCTCGGCGGCCGTCTCGTCCGTCGGGAGTTCGGCGAGGTACTCCAGGAGTTCCTCACCCTGGCCGTGAATGTTCCCGATGGCGACGAGGGAGGAGTCGGCGGCCAGCCGGCCGAGCAGGGTGGGCATGAACTCCTCGGCCGAGCGCCGCTCACCGCCCAGGTCGACGGCCCGGTCGCGCCACTCGGCGGGGATCGCGTCGATGGCGCTCTTGGCCGGGTGGCCGATGACGAAGACGTTGTCCGGCTGGAGGTCGGGGATGATCTCGCCCATCTGGCCGTTGCGCTCCACCCGGTCGGGGCGGCAGTTGATCACGACGTTCAGCGGGCGGTGGATCGCGCCGAGATCGAGCAGCTGGTTGATGTTCATCAGCGTCGATTCGGGGTCGTTCGCCGCGAAGACGTTGGCGAAGGCGAGCCGCTTGTCGCCGGGAGCCTGGTAGCGCTCCACGGAAAGGACGCCGGGGTCCGGCGGGGCGTCGTACATGCCCTGGAGAGCGATCTCGCGGTCCACGCCGAGGAGGTCGGCGACGACCAGGGCGATCGCCACGTTCTCCTTGAAGGTGAACCAGCTGAAGCCGCGCAGCTCGTCGTCGGAGACCATCGCGGGGTCCGCGTAGACCAGTTCGCAGTCGCGGGCGTCCGCCTCCTCCTGAAGGATGTGGAAACGATCCTGCTCCGCGGTGACGCAGATACCGCCCTCCGGCATCGAGCGGCACAGCGAGCGCGCCACGTCGTCCAGGGTCGGTCCCATCTCCGCGAGGTGGTCCTCGCGGACGTTGCACAGCACGCCGATCGTGGACCGGATCAGCTTGCTCTGGTTGACCTCCTGGAGCGCCGGCATGACGGCCATGCACTCGATGACGAGCGCGTCGGGCCGATAGGTGGCGGCCCGGCGGACGATGCCGATCTGCTCCACCACGTTGGCGATCCCGAACTTCCGGTAGACCGGCTCCTCGGTGGCGTCGGGGTGGATGAAGCGGGCGGCCGTCCCCGTCGTCTTCGCCACCGTGACCAGGTCACCGCCGCGCAGCGCCCCGGCGCACAACCGGGTGATGGAGGACTTGCCACGAATACCGTTGACGAGCACCCGCGAGGGGATGCTGTGCAGCGCGGCGTAGTGCCGTCGCTGTTCGACGATGCCCGCCACCAGCAGCAGCACGGCACCGACCAGCAGGACGAAGTACAGATAGAGCACAGCGGGTCACCTTCCTCCGACGGTCGGGCCGGACTCCGCGGGCCGGCGTGCCTGGATCTGCTTGCGGGCCTGGAGCTGCTGCCGGACCAGTTCGAGACTGCGCACGACCGCTCCCACCTCGTCCTGGTAGCGGGGGTAGTGCACGGTCTTGAGGTCGCCGTCCGCCAGCTTCTCGGCGGCGGCCGCGAGGGCGCGCAGCGGGCGGGCCACGACGAGGTGCACCCAACCCAGGCAGATGACGATCGCCGCCAGCCCGAGCATCCCGGCGAGCACGCTGCGATCCTCCAGCTGGTAGGGCGCGATCTGGAAACCCTTGGCGTTCTGCCAGCTGACCACGGTCCAGCCGACATCGGCCGCCACGCCGCCGCCGGAGAAGGGGGCCGCCGCCGCGACGGTGACCCCGTTCCCCTTGCGGATCAGCAGGCCGTTCTCCACGGGCCCCGCCCCGACCCGCACGCCGGTGGCCCGGACCAGGTCCGTGAGTGAGTCGTCAGGGAGGTCCTCGAAGGCCAGGAAGCCGTCACTGCCCGCGAGGGTCTCCGCCTTGCTGTCGACGACCCGTACCTCGCCCAGGCCCGGCCGGGCGAGCAGCGAGTTGAGGAACTCCACCCGCACCTCACCGACCAGGGTCGTGCCCTGCTCTCCCGACACGGGCGCCCCGGTCTGGATGACGGGCTTCTTGCCGCCCTTTCCGGACACCCGGACCAGTGGCAGGTCCTTGTCACGGCTCCAGTCGGCGTTCGGTTCGTCGCCCACCCTGGAGATGATGTCGCCGTCCTTGCCGACGAGGTACAGCGCGCCGTAGCGGGTGTGCTCGCGCAGGGTCTGCTTCAGCAGCTCGCGGGTGGCGTCGGCGGAGTCTGCGCCGGTCTCGATCAGGCCGGAGACGGAGACCATGTCGGCCTGCGCCTCGTTGAGCGCCCTGCGTACGCGGTCGGCCACCAGGTCGGTCCGGTCCCGCTGGTCGTTGACCATGGAGGCCGGGATGCTGACGGAGTCGTCGGTGCGGTTGAGCAGCCAGCCGACCGGTACGGACCAGAGCAGCAGCAGGACGGCCGTCAGCGCGAGCGGTACCCGCAGGCCGAAACGGCGCCGGCCGCCGCCGGGCGCGGACTCGTCTCCTCCGCCGCCTCCCAGCTGGACGCGCAGCCGCTCCAACGCGGACCCGAGGTGTGCCGTCTCACCCCAGCGGGGCACCACGACCGGCCTCGTCAGATCCCCGCGGGCGAGCCTGCGGGACTCCAGGAAAAGTGCCAGCAGCGGCCGTTGCACGGTCCTCCAGAGCACGGCCGCGGCGAAGAGACCGAGCACCACCAGGGCGCCGGCGGCCATCAGCCCGTACAGCTCCCGGCCCGCTCCGGCGGCCTGCTGCTGGACCACGGGCAGCATGGCGACCACCGTGAGGCCGAGGCCCGCGCCGACGCTCTGCTTCTCCTCCGGGTCCGAGGCGGCCAGCGAGGCATAACCGGCCGTGGCGATCCGGCCGTTGTAGCTCTCGCCCGTCAGGCTTCCGCTGACTCCCGGGTAGCCGTGGGAGCCGGGTTCCCTGGCGGTGACGGGGTTCTCCTCGGTGCGGTCGGCCGCTTCGGCTGACAACGCGCTCATCTGCTTCTGCAGGTAGGTGAGTTCCTTGCGTTCCTGGTCGGAGTTGAGCGCTTCCGACTGCTCGAAACCGGCGGTGGCGAGGACCTCCCCGCCGGTGGCCACCACCGCCATGGAACGGAACTGCCCCAGCGTGACGGCCGGTACGGACAGACTGTTGGACGCGATCAGCAGTTGCTGCGGCTGGTCCTTCCAGTCGAGGACCGCCATGGTCATCAGGCGTACGTCGCCGGTCTCCAGCCGCACCATGCGCGGGGTCAGGGCGCGGTCCCCGGTGAGGACGTCCTTGTCCAGCCAGGCAAGCGGGATCGGCTGGCCGCGGGCGGCCAGCACGTCACCGCTCTCCAGGTCCAGCACGGTGGTGCCGGTCCACTTCTGGTACGTCCGGCCGAGGTCGGACAGGACCCGTTCCGGCTTGACCGGCTCGCCCGCGTTCAACGCGCTGGCGGTGCGGTTGAGGTCGGTGACCCGCTCGTCGACCGAGGCACGCAGGGCGATGGCGCCGTCCTCCGCGTAGTGCTGCTGCGAGGAGAGCACCGCCTCCGGTACCGCCTGGTCGCCCGCCGGGCCGAGCACCTTGGCGGTGAGACCGGCCAGGGCGAGCACGAGCAGGCAGAGCAGCGCGATCGGCGGACGGATTCCGCCCAGCAGCGGCATGTCCGCCCGTCTGCGAATGCGTCGGCGCCCTCTACCGGGACGCACGGCACTAAGTGTCACCGGTGGCCTTCCCCCTTCGGCCTCGACAGGCCCACGGCCCACATGAATGTCGCCCTCGCACAGAAGCGAGGGCGACAGTGGGCAGTCATATAAAAGACTTCTAAGGGCCGCCTAGGTTGTAGACGTAAACCCCAAATGCGGCGTGATGCCGATCACTCCTTCAGTGGGAGCTCCTTGAGCCCGTCACCGCCGGGCGCACCTCGGTTGAAGAGGAACCCGCGGATACGGTCCTCCGCCAGCCGATAGCGGGCGAGTCGCTCCTCGGAGAGGTCGCCGGGGGCCTCGACCACGCGCCGCACGTCCACCAGCCGGTGGTCGGTGACCACGTCGGCGGGGAGCTTCTCACCGGGCTCGACCTCCGGCGGAACATCCACCAAGGTCGGGACATAGCGGGCCGAGACGTCCCAGCCGTCGGCGCCCTCGCGGAACTCGAACCACCCGATCACTCCTTCCTCCGTCAGCCCCGTGGGCGAGGAGTGCCGGGCGACCTGGTTGCCCAGGCCGTACGCGACCCAGGTGCCGTTCACCTTCTGGATCGGCTGCACCACGTGCGCGTGATGCCCGATCACCAGATCGATGCCCGTCTCCTCGGTGAGCCGCTCCGCCAGCCGCAGCTGCGGAACACTCGGCTCGTTGTAGTGCTCCAGTCCCCAGTGCACCGAGAGGATCACCACCTCGGCGCCCTGCTTGCGCGCACGGGCCTCGGCCTTCTTGATCTCGTCGGTGTCGAGCTGGTTGAACGCCCAACCCTGCTTGTCGGGCGTCGGGTTGAGGAACGACTCCCACGAGAAGGCGAGATGGGCCACCTTGACACCGTTGACCTCGCGGATCACGGTCTTCGCCGCCTCCTCGCGCGAGCGGGCCGACCCGGTGTGCCCGAGACCGACCTCGTCCATGACGTCCAACGTGCGTCGTACGCCACTCAGCCCGTGGTCGTAGGTGTGGTTGGAAGCGGTCGAGCAGGTGTCGTAGCCGACATCCTTGAGCGACGTCAGGATCTGCGGTGGAACGAGGAATTCGGGGTATCCCTCGAAGGGGCCCTTCAGCTTCCCGACCGGGGTCTCCATATGACAGATCGCAAGGTCGGCCTTGCTGATGACTGGTTTCACCCCGGCGAGCAACGGCCCGAAGTCCAGCCCGGCCTCACCCTTCCCGGTCGCCTCGGCGTCCTTCGCGGCCTGCTCGACCAGTTCGGGGTGGACAAGCACGTCACCCGCCGCGGCGACGGTGAACGAGCGCCCTCCCGGCTTGGCAGCCGGCGTCGCGGGTTCGGAGCCGCACGCGGCGGTCAGGGCCATGGCCACGGTGAGAGCGGCCACACGGGCTACCCGGAAAGGTTTACGGGGCGTCACATCGCTATATTCACATGTGAACCACAACAAACACAGGAATCACCATTACGAGACAGTCACGTTTCATACGGATATGCGCGTCCCTGGTTCTGGCGGCGACCTTGGCCGGCTGCGACGCGGAGGCGGACGGCACAGCGGACAACTCCCCTCCGCTTCCTAGGGAGTTGGTCGACCTGCGCAGCCGGATCCTCGCGTACACCGACGGGCTGGGACCTGACGACGACTACACCCCGCCGGACGGCACCACGCGCGCCCGGCTGGCCGAGGGCGTCGGGCGGCTCCTGGACGGCGACGAGCGGGAGGCCGAACGGCTGCTGGACCGGGCCGGGTTCACTCTCACCCGCCTCACCGACACCGCGTCCGGCCGTCGCTACGACGAGATCGCCGCGCCCCTGTCCGGCCCCGCACAAGGCTGGGGCCGCCTCTATCTGAACGCGGACTCCGAGCTCCGCTGGAACGCCCAGGTACCGCACCCCGTCTCCGACCGGGACACCGAACTGCTCGGCGTACACCTGCTGGAAGGCACCCCCGGCGGATCACTGGTTCTGGCGGGCGCCCACCGCCGCGCAGGCGCCAAGGGGGCCGCGGACGTCGCCCACCGCGAGGACAGCGCCTTCCACACCATCGTCGTGGAACTCCAGAAGCGCAGCGTGCCCGGCGTACAACTGCACGGCTTCGCCGAGTCGTCGGACCGTCCCTACGACGCGGTGCTCTCCACCGGGGTCGCGCAGAACGCGCTCGGCGAGACCACCGCCCTGGCCGACCGTATGGAGGCCGACGGCCTGCGGGTCTGCCGGGGCTGGTCGGCCCGGTGCCCGCTGGAAGGCACCACGAACGTCCAGGGCCGCTCCGCGCAGCAGCGACACACGACGTTCGTGCACGTGGAGCTCGCTCCCGACGCCCGGGGCGACGGCCGTGACGCCCGCACCGCCACGAAAGCCCTGTCGGGACTCGTCACCGCCTGGGCCGCCGACTGACGGGCACGGCCGCGACACGCCCGCGCACCCGCTCAGCAACACCCTCCCGGGCCGCCCGGCAGCACCCGCCGGTTCCGCGCCTCCTTGTTCCGCGCGGCGAGCAACTCGTCCGCCGGGTAGCCGACCTCCTCCAGGGTCAGCCCGTGCGGTCGCACCACATGCACGGCGGAGTCCCGCACCCCCGCGGCCAGCACCTTCGCCGGCCAGTCGGCCCCCCGGTGCCCGTCCCCCACGAACAGCAGCGCCCCGATCAGCGACCGCACCATGTTGTGGCAGAAGGCGTCGGCCCGCACGGTGGCGGTGATCACCCCGTCGCTCCCCCGCTCCAGCCGCAGCTCCTGGAGGGTACGGATGGTCGTCGCACCCTCCCGCTTCTTGCAGTAGGCGGCGAAGTCGTACTCGCCGAGGAGCCCTTGGGCGGCCTCGTTCATGGCATCGACGTCGAGCGGCCAGTCGTGCCACAGCACATGGCTGCGCAGCAGGGGGTCGACCCCGCCCGGGTTGTCGGTGACGCGATACGCGTACCGCCGCCACATCGCCGAGAACCGGGCGTTGAATCCGCTCGGCGCCTCGGCAACGGCCCACACCCGCACGTCCTTCGGCAGCCGCCCGGCCATGCGCTTGAGCAGCTTCTCCTCGTGCTCGGCCCACAGCTCCTCGGGCAGATCGACATGCGTCACCTGCCCCCGGGCATGCACGCCGGCATCGGTCCGCCCGGCCACGGTCAGCTCGTAGTTCGTCCCGCCCGACCGCGTGACGGTCCGCAGCGCGTCCTCGATCTCCCCCTGCACGGTCCTGCGTCCGCCGGCCTGCTTGGCCCACCCGGAGAACTCGCTGCCGTCGTACGAGACATCCATCCGGATACGGACATGGCCGGGCGCTACTTCGTCACTCACCTAGAGATCCTCTCAGGAACACGAAAGCGGGCCCGCTCCTGAAAGGAACGGACCCACTCAAGCAAGCCCCCGAAGGGGCGCGGGGCTGTATCGACATGCGACTCCGCCGCGTGGGCGCGACCGCCACGACGACGCCGCACCCGCCAACGAACAGTCCCCGCAGACGCTTACGCGTCCTTGGGCTCCTCGGCAGCCTCGTCACCCTTGGTCACGTCGACCTTGGCGTCCTCGACCTGAGTCTCCTCGGTCTTGGCGTCCTCAGTCTTGGTGTCCTCGGTCTTGGTCTCGACCTCGGCGTCCTTCGCGGAGCGCTTCGTCGCCGCCTCGGCCTCACCGGTGGCCTGCTGGGCCACGGTCAGGGCCTCCACCAGCTCGATGACAGCCATGGGCGCGTTGTCGCCACGACGGTTACCGATCTTGGTGATACGGGTGTAGCCACCCGGGCGGTTCTCGTAGCGCGGGCCGATCTCGGTGAAGAGCGTGTGCACGATGCTCTTGTCCGTGATGACCGACAGCACCTGACGGCGGTTGTGAAGGTCGCCCTTCTTCGCCTTGGTGACCAGACGCTCGGCGTACGGCCGCAGACGGCGGGCCTTCGCCTCGGTGGTCGTGATCTTGCCGTGCTCGAAGAGCGACTTCGCGAGGTTCGCGAGGAGCAGCTTCTCGTGCGCGGCACTGCCGCCCAGACGGGCACCCTTGGCAGGCTTCGGCATGGTGTTTCTCCTAGGTGTCTGCCCCGGCCGTATCAGGTACCGAGGTCAGTGTTCGAGCAGGCGATCGCCTGTCGAAGATCCGGGAGGCCTCTAAGAGGCCCTCCCGGAAGGGGTGCGGGGCGTTGTCGATATGCGACTCCGTCGCGTGGGCGCGACCAGCCACAGCGGACCCGCACCGAAAACGGACCGTCAGGCCCGAGTTCCTAGTACTGCTCGGTCTCGACGAAGCCCGCATCCACGTCGTCGTCCGCGCCGAACGCGTCCGCGGCGGCGGTGGGGTCGAACCCGGGAGGCGAGTCCTTGAGCGCGAGACCCATGCCGGCCAGCTTCGCCTTGACCTCGTCAATGGACTTCGCACCGAAGTTGCGGATGTCCAGCAGGTCGGCCTCGGACCGAGCCACGAGCTCACCCACGGAGTGGATGCCCTCACGCTTGAGGCAGTTGTACGACCGAACGGTGAGCTCAAGCTCCTCGATCGGCAGGGCGAGATCAGCGGCGAGGGCGGCGTCCGTCGGGGACGGGCCCATGTCGATGCCCTCGGCGTCGATGTTGAGCTCGCGCGCCAGACCGAACAGCTCGACCAGGGTCTTACCGGCCGACGCCATGGCGTCACGGGGACGCATGGCCTGCTTGGTCTCGACGTCGACGATCAGCTTGTCGAAGTCGGTGCGCTGCTCGACACGAGTCGCCTCGACCTTGTACGTGACCTTGAGAACCGGCGAGTAGATCGAGTCGACCGGGATGCGCCCGATCTCCTGACCGACCTGCTTGTTCTGCACGGCGGAGACGTAACCGCGACCGCGCTCGACGGTCAGCTCCATCTCCAGCTTGCCCTTGCCGTTGAGCGTGGCGAGGACGAGGTCGGGGTTGTGCACCTCGACACCGGCCGGGGGCGCGATGTCGGCGGCGGTGACCAGACCCGGGCCCTGCTTGCGCAGGTACATCACGACGGGCTCGTCGTGCTCACTGGAGACGACCAGCTGCTTGATGTTGAGGATCAGGTCGGTGACGTCCTCCTTGACACCCGGCACGGTGGTGAACTCGTGCAGGACGCCGTCGATCCGGATGCTGGTGACAGCGGCTCCGGGGATCGAGGAGAGGAGCGTACGACGGAGGGAGTTGCCGAGGGTGTAGCCGAAGCCCGGCTCCAGCGGCTCGATCACGAACCGGGAGCGGAATTCGTCGACGACCTCTTCGGTCAGCGACGGGCGCTGAGCAATAAGCATGTTGCGATCCTTCAGTCATGGGCACCCACTATTTGATGCCCCACTGGTACTGCAAGGGTACGGGCGGCACGCCCCCGAAGAGCCGTACCGCCCGAACCCAGGAAAAACTAAGACAACCGTGCGTCAGACGCGACGGCGCTTGGGCGGACGGCAGCCGTTGTGCGGCGTGGGCGTCACGTCCTGGATCGAGCCGACCTCAAGGCCGGTCGCCTGCAGCGAACGGATGGCGGTCTCGCGACCGGAACCCGGACCCTTCACGAAGACATCGACCTTGCGCATGCCGTGCTCCTGCGCGCGACGGGCGGCCGACTCAGCGGCCATCTGCGCGGCGAAGGGGGTGGACTTGCGCGAGCCCTTGAAGCCGACGTGGCCGGCGGAGGCCCAGGAGATCACGTTGCCCGAGGGGTCCGTGATCGAGACGATGGTGTTGTTGAACGTGCTCTTGATGTGGGCGTGCCCATGAGCGACGTTCTTCTTTTCCTTGCGGCGCACCTTCTTGGCAGCGCCCTGACGACCCTTGGGGGGCATCTATAACTCCTACGGGGAGGTGGTCGGTCCTATAGCGAAGACCGCTGATGAAGCGTTGTCCGCTGAGGACTACTTCTTGCCCGGCTTCTTCTTGCCGGCGATGGCGCGACGCGGGCCCTTGCGGGTACGAGCGTTCGTGCTGGTGCGCTGACCATGGACAGGCAGGCCACGACGGTGGCGCAGGCCCTGGTAGCAGCCGATCTCCACCTTGCGGCGGATGTCGGCCTGAACCTCACGGCGGAGGTCACCCTCGGTCTTGAAGTGGCCGTCCACGTACTCGCGGATCCGGACCAGCTCCTCCTCGGAGAGGTCACGGACGCGGGTGTCGGGGTTGACGCCGGTGTCAGCCAGCGTCTTCTGCGAGAGGGTCCGGCCGATGCCGAACACGTAGGTGAGGGCAACCTCCACGCGCTTTTCGCGCGGGATGTCAACACCGGAAACGCGTGCCATTCAATGGCTCCAGTTGTCGTTCGGAGGTCTTCCACAGGGCCGCCTCCCGCCCGCCGTCCTCTTCTTCGGTGCATACCTCGAAGATTCGGTACGGATCGGGTCCCCGGCCTCCGACCGGGGGTGTCGGATCACTGCGAACAGTCGATCCGGGCTCTGCGTATGAACATGTTCCTGCGTCGCGCGAAGTTCTGCGGGTGCAGAAGGTGCGGTCGTGCGTCAGCCCTGGCGCTGCTTGTGGCGCGGGTTTTCGCAGATGACCATGACCCGGCCGTGACGGCGGATCACCCTGCACTTGTCGCAGATCTTCTTGACGCTCGGCTTGACCTTCATTGGTGAGGTTCTCCGGGTCAGTGCCACCACCCCGCGGAAGCGGGGCACAGGCAAGATCTACTTGTACCGGTAGACGATCCGGCCACGCGTCAGGTCGTACGGAGACAACTCCACCACGACCCTGTCGTCAGGGAGGATGCGGATGTAGTGCATACGCATCTTGCCGCTGATGTGTGCCAGAACCTGGTGGCCGTTCTGGAGCTCAACCTTGAACATGGCGTTCGGAAGAGACTCGACGACAGTGCCCTCGATCTCGATGGCACCTTGCTTCTTGGCCACGCTTCGCCCTTCGAATCGACTACCTTGATCGACTCCGTGCTTACCACATGCAGACATGCGGATGCACGAGAGCCGACGAGTCAGTCTACGTCAGGGCCCCCGGAAAGACGAATCGAGAAAGTCTGCCCCACGTTCAAGATCCCTAAGCAGAGACCGCCCCTCAAGGGGCGCGGGGAACGGCGCAGTCATGCGCCTTTAGGGACGCGGGGAACGGCGCAAACCTTTGCCTTCAGGGGCGCGCGGAACGGCGCAATCTTTCGCCTTGGGGCGCGGGGAACAGCGCGACAAGCCCCCACCGACCCGCATCCGCACCCGCACCCGCACCCACACGCGAACACCCTCCTCGGAGGGCGACCCCTGCCCGGAGGGCGACCCCACCCCGGAGGGCGCCCTACGCCAAAGGATCAGGCGCCGCGGTGATCCCGTACTCGGCCAACTTCGCCGCACCCCCGTCGGGAGACGTGAGCACGAGCGGCCCCTCCTCCGTCAGAGCGACAGAGTGCTCCCAGTGCGAGGACCACGTCCCGTCCGTCGTGATGACGGTCCAGTCGTCGGACAGCACCTCCGTCCGAGGCGTCCCCAGCGAAACCATCGGCTCGATGGCGAGGCAGAACCCGGCCACCAGCTTCGGCCCCTTGCCCCGCCGCCGCTCGACGTAGTTCAGCAGATGCGGATCCATGTGCATCTCGGTACCGATGCCATGGCCGCCGTAGTCCTCGACGATCCCGTACTTGCCGCCACCGGGCTTCGGCTGACGCCGGATGTACGTCTCGATGGCCCGGGAGACGTCGACGAGCCGGTTCCCCAGCTTCATCGCCGCGATCCCGGCCCACATCGACTCCTCGGTCACCCGGGACAGCTCAAGGAGCTCGGGAGCATGACCGGATCCCACGAAGGCCGTGAACGCCGCGTCCCCGTGCCAGCCGTCGATGATCGCGCCGGCGTCGATCGAGATGATGTCGCCGTCCTTAAGGACGACGTCGTCGGTCGGGATGCCATGGACGACGACCTCGTTCACCGAGGTGCAGATCGTGGCGGGGAAGCCTCCGTAGCCCAGGAAGTTCGACTTCGCGCCGTGCTCGTCGAGCACCTTGCGGGCGACCTGGTCGAGATCCCGGGTCGTGGCACCTGGTACCGCGGCTTCCCGCGTCGCGCGGTGGACGGCGGCGACGACCAGGCCCGCCTCACGCATCTTGGCGATCTGCTCGGGGGTCTTGATCTGCACCATGGGGGCCCGCGCTCTCCGTCTTCTCTGCCTACTGGTTTACGTACACAACAGTACGGCCGCGGCACCCATGGAGGGCACCGCGGCCGAACCGGTCGGGACGACTACTTGTCGCCGTCGCCCCGGCTGTCGTTCTTGTCCTCGTCGCGCTGGTCCTTGCCCTCGGCCTGCCCCTTGAGGGCGTCCATCGCGCGCTTGGTGACCTCGTCCACCTTGCCGAGCGCCGAGATCGTCACCACGAGGCCCTGGGCCCCGTAGTAGTCGATGATCGGCTCGGTCTGGGTGTGGTAGACGTCCAGGCGCTTGCGGACGGTCTCCTCGGTGTCGTCGTCACGCTGGTACAGCTCGCCGCCGCAGACGTCACAGACGCCTTCCTTCTTCGGCGGGCTGTACGTCACGTGGAAGACGTGACTCGACTCGTTGCGGCAGACGCGGCGGCCGGCGATGCGCTTGACGACCTCGTCCTCGGGGACCTCCAGGTCGAGGACCCCGTCCAGCTCCACACCGTCGGCCTTCAGCGCCTGGTCCAGCGCCTCGGCCTGCGAGACGTTCCGCGGGAAGCCGTCGAGCAGGAAGCCGTTCGCGGCGTCCGGCTGCTCCATGCGGTCCTTGGCCATCGCGATGGTGACCTCGTCCGGCACGAGGTTGCCCTCGTCCATGTACGACTTCGCCAGTTTGCCCAGTTCGGTCTGCTGGCTGATGTTCGCACGGAAGAGGTCGCCCGTGGAGATGTGCGGGATCAGCAGGTTCTTGGCGAGGAACGCGGCCTGCGTTCCCTTGCCCGCCCCGGGCGGCCCGACGAGGACGATTCGCATCAGCGGAGGAACCCTTCGTAATTGCGCTGCTGGAGCTGGCTCTCGATCTGCTTCACCGTCTCCAGACCGACACCCACGATGATCAGGATGCTGGTGCCACCGAACGGGAAGTTCTGGTTTGCCCCGAAACCAACCAACGCCATCGTCGGCACGAGAGCGATCAGGCCCAGATACAGCGAACCCGGCCACGTGATCCGGTTGAGTACGTATCCCAGGTACTCAGCGGTCGGCCGGCCGGCCCGGATGCCCGGGATGAAGCCACCATACTTCTTCATGTTGTCCGCGACTTCTTCGGGGTTGAAGGAGATGGCCACGTAGAAGAAGGCGAAGAACACGATCAGCAGGAAGTAGGTGGCGATGTAAATCGGGTGGTCGCCCTTGGTGAGGTTCTGTTCGATCCAGGTCTTCCACCCCGAGGTCCCACCTGCGAACTGAGCCACCAGCGCCGGAATGTAGAGCAGCGACGAGGCAAAGATCACAGGGATGATGCCGGCCTGGTTGACCTTCAGCGGAATGTACGTGGACGTGCCGCCGTAGGACCTCCGGCCGATCATCCGTTTCGCGTACTGGACCGGGATACGGCGCTGGGCCTGCTCGACGAAGACCACCAGGCCGACCATGACGAGGCCGACCGCGATGACCGTGCCGAACTCGATCCAGCCGTCCGCCAGGTTGCCCTGCTGCTTGATGGCCCACAGCGCCGACGGGAACGTGGCGGCGATCGAGATGAACATGAGGATCGACATGCCGTTGCCGATGCCGCGGTCGGTGATGAGCTCACCGAGCCACATGACGACGGCCGTACCGGCGGTCATGGTGATGACCATCGTGATGGTGACGAAGATCGACTGGTCCGGCACGATCTGGTTGGCGACCGGGCAGCTGGTGAAGAGCGCGCCGCTGCGGGCGGTGGCCACCAGGCCGGTGCCCTGCAGGATGGCCAGCGCGACCGTCAGATAACGCGTGTACTGCGTGATCTTCGCCGTACCTGCCTGGCCCTCCTTCTTGAGGGCTTCCAGGCGCGGGATCACCACGGTCAGCAGCTGCAGAATGATGCTCGCCGTGATGTACGGCATGATGCCCAGGGCGAAAATCGTGATCTGCAGCAGAGCGCCACCGCTGAACATGTTGACCAGACCGAACAGGCCCTGGTTCTGGCTCGCGTTGTCGATACAGGTCTGGACATTCTTGTAGTCGACACCGGGGATCGGGACGTGCGTACCCACCCGATAAACCACGATGATGCCGAGCGTGAAGAGCAGCTTCTTGCGCAGGTCGGGCGTCTTGAACGCCCGGGCGAACGCGGTGAGCACGGTGCCTCCTGCGACCCCCGCGCAAGTGCGCCAGAGGTGACGGTCTTGAGGTTCGACGAATAAGTAACGGACAGCTAACTAACAGTCAGAAGCCACCTGGAGTTCCCTGACGGCACACCGGGCGAAAATTAGCAGCGCAGGCCACCTTACCGGCGACACCGCTCCCCTAGGAACGACCAACCGGGGATGCCCCTTTTGTGGGGCACCCCCGGTCGGGATCGCTCAAGTCATCGAGTCGCCTGAAGTGATCAGATCAGCTCGGTGACGGTACCGCCGGCGGCGGTGATCTTCTCCTTGGCGGAGCCGGAGACGGCGTCGACCGTCACCTGCAGTGCCACGGAGATCTCGCCCTGGCCGAGGACCTTGACGAGGCTGTTCTTGCGAACCGCACCGTTGGCGACGAGCCCCTCGACGGTGACCTCGCCACCCTCCGGGTACAGCGACGCCAGCTTGTCGAGGTTCACGACCTGGTACTCGGTCTTGAACGGGTTCCGGAAGCCCTTGAGCTTCGGAAGGCGCATGTGGAGGGGCATCTGGCCACCCTCGAAACGCGCCGGAACCTGGTAACGGGCCTTCGTGCCCTTGGTACCACGACCGGCCGTCTTACCCTTGGACGCTTCACCACGACCGACTCGCGTCTTCGCGGTCTTGGCGCCCGGGGCGGGACGGAGGTTGTGGATCTTGAGCGGGTTGTTCTCCGCCATGATCAGTCGACCTCCTCAACCGTCACGAGGTGGCGGACGGTGTGAACCATTCCGCGGAACTCGGGGCGGTCCTCCTTGACGACCACATCGTTGATCCGCTTGAGACCAAGCGAACGAAGGGTGTCACGGTGGTTCTGCTTGCTGCCGATGAACGACTTCTTCTGCGTGATCTTGAGCTGAGCCATGATTACGCACCCGCTCCCGCACGTGCACGCAGGAGAGCCGCGGGGGCGACGTCCTCAAGGGGCAGACCGCGGCGGGCCGCGATCTCCTCGGGACGCTGCAGGCCCTTGAGGGCCGCCACGGTCGCGTGCACGATGTTGATCGCGTTGGAAGAGCCGAGCGACTTCGACAGGATGTCGTGAACGCCGGCGCACTCCAGGACAGCACGCACCGGGCCACCGGCGATAACGCCGGTACCGGGGGAAGCAGGCTTGAGCAGGACGACGCCCGCGGCCTTCTCGCCCGTGATCGGGTGCGGGATGGTGCCCTGGATACGGGGGACCTTGAAGAAGTGCTTCTTGGCCTCTTCAACACCCTTGGCGATCGCGGCCGGCACCTCCTTGGCCTTGCCGTAACCGACACCGACGGTGCCGTCACCATCGCCCACTACGACGAGCGCAGTGAAGCTGAAGCGACGACCACCCTTCACGACCTTGGCAACGCGGTTGATCGCGACGACACGCTCGACGTACGCGGTCTTCTCGGCAGCTGCGCCGCCGTCACGGCCCTTCCGGTCCCGCCGCTCGCCGCCACCGGCACCGCTTCCGCGGCGCTGGGGTCCAGCCATTGGAATTACCTCTCTCTGTTTCCGCTAGCTACGGAACCAGGACTCAGAACTTGAGTCCGGCTTCGCGGGCGGCGTCCGCCAGAGCGGCAATGCGCCCGGCGTACTGGTTTCCACCACGGTCGAATACGACAGCCTCGACACCGGCGGCCTTGGCACGCTCGGCGACCAGGGCGCCGACCGACTTGGCCTGCTCGGACTTGTCGTTCTCGCCGCCGCGGATGGACGTGTCCAGGGTGGACGCCGACGCCAGGGTGTGACCCTTGACGTCGTCGATCACCTGGGCCACGATGTGGCGGTTCGAGCGCGTCACGACCAGGCGAGGCCGCTCAGCCGTACCGGAGATGTGCTTCCGGATGCGGATGTGACGTCGCTTGATGGCAGCACGCTTGTAAGCGTCGCCCTTAGCAATCTTGACACCGTATGCCATGGCTTACTTACCCGCCTTTCCGACCTTGCGCCGGACGACTTCGCCCTCGTACTTGACGCCCTTGGCCTTGTACGGGTCGGGCTTCCGCAGCTTGCGAATGTTGGCCGCAACCTCGCCGACCTTCTGCTTGTCGATTCCCTCGACCGAGAAGTGTGTCGGGTTCTCGACCTTGAACGAGATGCCCTCGGGCGCCTCGACCGTGATCGAGTGGCTGTAGCCGAGCGAGAATTCCAGGTTGGAACCCTTCGCCAGGACGCGGTAACCGACACCGCTGATTTCGAGCTTCTTCACGTAACCCGTGGTCACGCCGGTGATCATGTTCGCCACCAGCGTGCGGGACAGGCCATGGAGGGCCTTGTTCTGACGCTCGTCGTTCGGGCGGGTGACATTGAGAATGCCGTCCTCGCCCTTAGCGACCTCGATCGGCGCCGCGACGGTGTGGGAGAGGGCGCCCTTGGGGCCCTTCACCTGAACCGTACGGCCATCGATGGTGACGTCCACGCCGGCGGGAACCGTGATGGGGAGCTTGCCAATACGCGACATAGCTGTTTCCTCCGTTCCCTTCCGCTACCAGACGTAGGCGAGAACTTCTCCGCCTACGCCCTTCTTGCCGGCCTGCTGTCCGGTGAGGAGACCGTGCGACGTGGAGATGATCGCCACGCCGAGGCCACCCAGCACCTTGGGCAGGGAGGTGGACTTCGCGTACACACGCAGACCCGGCTTCGAGATCCGCTTGATGCCCGCAATGGAGCGCTCGCGGTTCGGACCGAACTTCAGCTCAAGGACGAGCTTCTTGCCGACTTCGGCGTCCTCGACCTTCCAGCCGGTGATGAAGCCCTCCTGCTGGAGGATCTCCGCGATGTGCGACTTGATCTTGCTGTGGGGCATCGCGACATCGTCGTGGTACGCCGAGTTCGCGTTACGCAGACGAGTAAGCATGTCTGCGATGGGATCAGTCATGGTCATGAATTGGCCTTCGGCCTCTCTCGCCGGGGTTTCCTGTATGCGCCATCCCTCTCCCCACTCAGTGGCGGGACGGGTGCGGTGCGGGGACCTACGGCGTAGTAAGCGTTAACTAGTGGGCTGTACCCACCTGCGTTCGGGCGGCAGACGCCCAACCCTCCTAGCCTAAGCCATGGAGGAGAGGGCCTCTGCCAACCCACTGCTTACCGAGAGCGTCCGGGTCGTCCCAACTGAGGGACTACCAGGAGCTCTTGGTCACGCCCGGGAGCTCTCCACGGTGAGCCATCTCACGAAGGCACACGCGGCAGAGACCGAACTTGCGGTACACGGAGTGCGGGCGGCCGCAGCGCTGGCAACGGGTGTAGCCACGCACACCGAACTTGGGCTTACGAGCAGCCTTGGCAATCAGAGCCTTCTTCGCCATCTCGCTTACGCCTCCTTGAAGGGGAAGCCGAGGTGACGGAGAAGGGCACGGCCTTCGGCGTCGTTGGTCGCCGTGGTGACCACGGTGATGTCCATACCCCGGACGCGGTCGATCTTGTCCTGGTCGATCTCGTGGAACATGACCTGCTCGGTGAGACCGAAGGTGTAGTTGCCACGACCGTCGAACTGCTTGGGAGACAGACCGCGGAAGTCGCGGATGCGCGGAAGCGCCAGCGACAGGGTGCGGTCCAGGAACTCCCACATGCGGTCGCCACGAAGTGTGACGTGGCAACCGATCGGCTGTCCCTCACGCAGCTTGAACTGCGCGATGGACTTGCGGGCCTTGGTGACGGCCGGCTTCTGACCGGTGATCGTGGTGAGGTCGCGGATGGCGCCCTCGATCAGCTTGGAGTCGCGGGCGGCGTCGCCCACACCCATGTTGACCACGATCTTGACGAGACCCGGGGTCTGCATGACGTTCTCGTAGGAGAACTCTTCCTGCAGCTTGCCCGCGATCTCCTCGCGGTACTTCGTCTTGAGACGCGGAATGGTGGTGGTAGCCATCAGATGTCCTCACCCGTCCGCTTGGCAACGCGGATCTTGTTGCCCTCGTCGTCGAAGCGGAAACCGACGCGCGTGACGACCTTGTTGCCGTCCTTCTCAACGACCAGCTGGACGTTGGAGACGTGGACGGGCGCCTCGGTCGTGACAATGCCACCGGCCTGCGAACCGCTAGCGGTAGGACCGGCCTTCGTGTGCTTCTTGACCCGGTTGACACCCTCGACCAGGACGCGCTCGTCGCGCGGGTAAGCGGCAATGACCTTGCCCTGCTTGCCCTTGTCCTTACCGGTGATGACCTGAACCAGGTCGCCCTTCTTGATCTTCATGCTTACAGCACCTCCGGCGCGAGCGAGATGATCTTCATGAACTTCTTCTCGCGCAGCTCACGGCCGACAGGGCCGAAGATACGGGTGCCACGAGGGTCGCCGTCGTTCTTCAGAATGACGGCGGCGTTCTCGTCGAAGCGGATGTACGAGCCGTCGGGACGACGACGCTCCTTGACGGTGCGAACGATGACCGCCTTGATGACGTCACCCTTCTTCACATTGCCGCCGGGGATCGCGTCCTTGACGGTGGCGACGATGACGTCGCCGATGCCCGCGTAGCGGCGACCGGAGCCACCGAGCACACGGATGCAAAGGATTTCCTTCGCACCAGTGTTGTCGGCGACACGCAGTCGCGACTCCTGCTGGATCACGTCTATCTCCTGATTGTCTGCCGGTTCCCGGCAGGGGCTCCTTCACGGAAACCCCTGCCGAGCCTGGCGGAACCAACCTGCGGGAAACCCCTCAGGTACTTACTACTTGGCCTTTTCGAGGATCTCGACGATGCGCCAGCGCTTCGTCGCAGACAGCGGACGGGTCTCCATGATGACAACCCGGTCGCCGACGCCGGCGGCGTTCTGCTCGTCATGAGCCTTGAGCTTGTTCGTACGGCGGATGACCTTGCCGTACAGCGCGTGCTTCACGCGGTCCTCGACAGCGACGACGACGGTCTTGTCCATCTTGTCGCTGACGACCAGACCCTCACGGGTCTTGCGGAAGCCGCGGCTCGTCTTGGTCTCTTCGGTCACGTTGTTCTCGCTCATCAGGCGCTCTCCACCGTCTCGATGCCCAGCTCGCGCTCACGCATCAGGGTGTAGATCCGCGCGATGTCCTTACGGACGGCCTTGAGCCGCCCGTGGTTTTCGAGCTGACCGGTCGCCGCCTGGAAGCGGAGGTTGAACAGCTCTTCCTTGGCTTCGCGAAGCTTCGCGAGAAGCTCCTCGTCACCCAGTTCGCGCAGCTCGGACGCCTTGGTACCGGCCGACATCACGCTTCACCTGCCTCGCGCTTGACGATCCGGCACTTCATCGGCAGCTTGTGCGCTGCGCGAGTGAGGGCCTCACGGGCGATCTTCTCGTTGGGATAGGACAGCTCGAACATGACCCGACCCGGGTGCACGTTCGCGATCCACCACTCGGGGGATCCCTTACCGGAACCCATGCGGGTCTCGGCGGGCTTCTTGGTCAGCGGGCGGTCCGGGTAGATGTTGATCCAGACCTTGCCGCCACGCTTGATGTGGCGGGTCATCGCGATACGAGCCGCCTCGATCTGGCGGTTCGTGACGTACGCCGGCGTGAGGGCCTGAATGCCGTACTCGCCGAACGAAACCTGCGTACCGCCCTTGGCCTGACCGCGGCGCTTCGGGTGGTGCTGCTTGCGGTGCTTGACCCTACGAGGGATCAGCATTTCGGTCAGGCCTCCGTTCCGGTGCTCTCGGCCGGAGCGGCAGCGGCGGCGGGAGCGTCGGCCTTGGGGGCCTCGGCTGCCGGCGCGGACTGCTGCTGCGGCTTGCGGCCACGGCCGCCACGCTCGCCACCACGACCGCCACGTGCCGGGCGGTCGGCGCCGCCACCGGCTCCACCACGGGCCGGGCGGTTACCCGCACGGGCCGCGGCGTTCTCGGCGCGGACCTCGGCGATGTTCTTGACATCGCCCTTGTAGATCCAGACCTTCACACCGATACGGCCGAAGGTCGTCTTGGCCTCGAAGAAGCCGTAGTCGACGTTCGCGCGGAGCGTGTGCAGGGGCACACGGCCCTCGCGGTAGAACTCCGAGCGGGACATCTCGGCGCCGCCGAGACGGCCACCACACTGGATCTTGATGCCCTTGGCGCCGGCCTTCATCGTGCCCTGCATGCTCTTACGCATGGCGCGACGGAAGGAGACGCGGGAGGACAGCTGCTCGGCGACGGCCTGGGCCACCAGCTGAGCGTCCGTCTCCGGGCTCTTGACCTCAAGGATGTTCAGCTGGACCTGCTTGCCGGTCAGCTTCTCCAGGTCACCGCGGATGCGGTCGGCCTCGGCGCCACGGCGGCCGATGACGATGCCCGGGCGCGCGGTGTGGATGTCCACACGGACGCGGTCACGGGTGCGCTCGATCTCCACCTTCGAGATGCCGGCGCGCTCCATGCCGGACGTCATCATCCGACGGATGGCGACGTCTTCCTTGACGTAGTCCTTGTACAGCTTGTCGGCGTACCAACGGGACTTGAAGTCCGTGGTGATGCCGAGCCGGAACCCATGCGGGTTAACCTTCTGGCCCATTACCGGGTTCCTTCCTTGCTGCTGACGACCACGGTGATGTGGCTGGTCCGCTTACGGATCCGGTAGGCGCGGCCCTGGGCGCGCGGACGGAACCGCTTCAGGGTCGGACCCTCGTCGACATACGCCTCGGAGATGACGAGGCTGTCGGCGTCGGGGTGGTCGTAGTTGTGTGCGGCGTTGGCAATGGCGCTGTCAAGCACCTTGCCGACGGGCACGCTCGCGGCCTGCGGGGCGAAACGCAGGACCGCCTGAGCCTCCGTGGCATCCATGCCACGGATAAGGTCCACCACACGGCGGGCCTTCATGGGCGTGACGCGGATGTACCGCGCCTGGGCCCTGGCTTCCATGGTTGTCCTTCCAGTGTCTGTCATGGTCATTCCACCCCGCGTTAGCGGCGCTTCGACTTCCGGTCGTCCTTGACGTGACCCCGGAAGGTGCGCGTCGGCGAGAACTCGCCGAGCTTGTGGCCGACCATCGACTCGGTGACAAACACCGGAATGTGGGTCTTGCCGTTGTGCACCGCGATCGTGTGGCCGAGCATGGCCGGGATGATCATCGAGCGACGGGACCAGGTCTTGATGACGTTCTTGGAACCGGCTTCGTTCTGTACGTCCACCTTCTTGATGAGGTGGTCGTCGACGAAGGGCCCCTTCTTGAGACTGCGCGGCATCTAAACCCGCTCCTAGCGCTTCTTGTTCGTCTTGCGGCGGCGGACGATGTACTTGTTCGATGCCTTCTTCGGCGAACGAGTACGACCCTCCTTCTGACCCCACGGCGAGACCGGGTGACGTCCACCGGAGGTCTTGCCTTCACCACCACCGTGCGGGTGGTCAACCGGGTTCATCGCCACACCGCGAACGGTCGGGCGGACGCCCAGCCAGCGCTTGCGGCCGGCCTTGCCCCAGTTGATGTTCGACTGCTCGGCGTTGCCGACCTCGCCGACGGTGGCGCGGCAGCGCACGTCGACCAGGCGGATCTCTCCGGACGGCATGCGCAGGTGGGCCATCTGGCCCTCCTTCGCGAGCAGCTGCACGGAGGCACCGGCGGAGCGGGCGAACTTGGCACCGCCACCGGGACGGAGCTCGATCGCGTGGATCGTGGTACCGACCGGGATGTTGCGGAGCGCCAGGTTGTTGCCCGGCTTGATGTCGGCCCCGGGACCGTTCTCGACGCGGTCGCCCTGCGACAGGTTGCGGGGGGCGAGGATGTAGCGCTTCTCGCCGTCCGCGTAGTGAAGCAGCGCGATGCGCGCGGTGCGGTTGGGGTCGTACTCGATGTGCGCGACCTTCGCCGGCACGCCGTCCTTGTCATGGCGACGGAAGTCGATGACACGGTAGGCGCGCTTGTGTCCACCACCCTGGTGGCGAACGGTCACACGACCGGAATTGTTACGGCCGCCCTTGCTGTGCAGCGGGCGAACCAGCGACTTCTCCGGCGTGGACCGCGTGACCTCGACGAAGTCGGCGACGCTGGAGCCACGGCGGCCCGGCGTAGTCGGCTTGTACTTGCGGATTCCCATTTCTCAGTCCTCGTCCGATATTCGGACCAGGGCGCTCCGTTAGGAGGCCTGGCCGAAGATGTCGATACGGTCGCCCTCAGCGAGGGTCACGATGGCGCGCTTGGTGTCAGCACGCTTGCCGAAGCCGCTCTTGGTCCGCTTGCGCTTTCCCTGGCGGTTGATCGTGTTGACCCCGGTGACCTTGACCGAGAAGACCGCCTGAACGGCCTGCTTGATCTGGGTCTTGTTGGCGCCCGGCGCTACGACGAAGGTGTACTTGCCCTCGTCGAGCAGCGCGTAGCTCTTCTCGGAGACGACCGGCTTGATGAGGACGTCACGGGGGTCCGTGAAGCTCTTGCTGATCGGCGTCTCAACGGTGTTCTTGCCCTCGGCCTCGTGGCGCTTCGCCTTGGCGACGCGCGCGGCCTTGGCGACCTTGGCCGCCTTGGGGGCAATGCTCGGGTGACGCGTAGCCATCAGGCTTCGCTCCCTTCGGTGTCAGCGGCCTGGGGGCCAGACACGAAGGACTCGAAAGCGGCCTGGGTGAAGACCACGTCGTCCGAGACGAGAACGTCGTACGTGTTCAGCTGGCCCGGCTCCAGGATGTGGACCTGGGGCAGGTTGCGCGCGGAGAGCAGCGCGGCCTCGTCGGCACGATCGATGACCAGGAGCACGTTCTTGCGCTCCGAGATCTTGGCGATCAGGACCTTCGCGGCCTTGGTGTTCGGGGTGTCGCCCTCGATCACGCCGGAGACGACGTGGATACGAGCGTTGCGGGCCCGGTCGGTGAGGGCGTGGCGCAGGGCCGCGGCCTTCATCTTCTTCGGGGTCCGCTGTGAGTAGTCACGCGGCTGCGGGCCGTGGACGACGCCACCGCCGACGAACTGCGGGGCGCGGGTCGAGCCCTGGCGCGCACGGCCGGTGCCCTTCTGACGGTAGGGCTTCCTACCGCCACCACGAACCTCGGCGCGCGTCTTGGTCTTGTGCGTGCCCTGGCGGGCAGCGGCCAGCTGGGCGACTACGACCTGGTGAAGCAGCGGGATGCTGATCTTCTCGACGTCGAAGATCTCCGCGGGGAGCTCGACCGTCCCGGTCTTGTCGCCTGCCGGCGAAATGATGTCAACAGTGCTCATCGTTACCTCAGGCCCCCTTGGCCGCGGTGCGGACCAGGACGAGGCCGCCGTTCGGACCGGGGATGGCTCCCTTGATGAGGAGCAGTCCCTTCTCCGCGTCAACGGCGTGGACGGTCAGGTTCTGGGTGGTGACCCGCTCATGACCCATGCGACCCGCCATGCGCATGCCCTTGAAGACACGGCCGGGGGTGGCACAGCCACCGATGGAACCGGGAGAGCGGTGCTTGCGCTGGACGCCGTGTCCGGCGCCGAGGCCATGGAAGTTGTGACGCTTCATGACACCGGCGAAGCCCTTGCCCTTGCTCGTGCCGGTCACATCCACCTTGACGCCGGACTCGAAGGTCTCAGCGGTGATCTCCTGGCCGAGGACGTACTCGCTGGCGTCAGCGGTACGGATCTCGACGAGGTGACGACGGGGGGTGACGTCGGCCTTGGCGAAGTGGCCCTTGAGGGGCTTGTTCACCTTGCGCGGGTCGATCTCGCCGAAGGCGATCTGGACCGACTCGTAGCCGTCGACAGCGTTCGTACGGACCTGGGTCACGACATTGGGGCTGGCCTTGACGACGGTGACCGGAACAACACGGTTGTTCTCGTCCCACACCTGCGTCATGCCGAGCTTCTCGCCCAGGATGCCCTTGATCTGCTTAGCCATTCTCAGACCACATCCCCTAGAGCTTGATCTCGATGTCGACACCGGCCGGGAGGTCGAGTCGCATCAAAGAGTCAACGGTCTTGGGAGTCGGGTCGAGAATGTCGATCAGGCGCTTGTGCGTGCGCATCTCGAAGTGCTCGCGCGAGTCCTTGTACTTGTGCGGCGACTTGATGACGCAGTACACGTTCTTCTCAGTGGGCAGCGGCACCGGGCCCGCGACCGACGCACCAGTGCGCGTCACCGTCTCGACGATCTTCTTCGCCGAGGAATCGATGACCTCGTGGTCGTAGGCCTTGAGCCGGATGCGGATCTTCTGTCCCGCCATGGCTACTCAGTAGTCCTTTGTCTCGTAAAAACCGCTCTGCGACCCGGGGGTTCGCGTCCCGCTCTCCGACCCACGCGGTCGGGTGTGTCGCATCCTCACCGCAGAGATATCCACCATCGGATTTCCCTACCAGGGACACGGCCCATCCCAAAGACGACCGCAGGACCGGGGGCCGAACACCCACCGGGCGCCTGGTCTGCACCCCGCTGACACTTCCCGGAAGATTCCCGTACGTCCGCCCCAGCGCTGCCTTACGGCAGTTTGGGCGACGAGTACTGTGGGACTCGCTTCCGGTCCTCCCGGCGGGAGGCGCGCAGCATCGGCACTCAACCGAGCAACCCCGACAGTCTGCCACACGGGGTGCGGAGCTGGCGAATCGAGCCGGAGAGAATACCCCGAGGGTGACGCAGGTCAAACACTGGCTCGCCCGGACGCAGTCGGTGCAACCCCGTCCTGACCGGCCCGGTGAGCTGACCGATGGTCCTGGAGCAGGCCCCGGCCCAGGTGACGCGGCGCAGCCCGCAGGCTCCGGCGCACGGCTACGAGGTCTCGTCGTCCCGGAGCCGCACTCCGCTGAGGAACGGCGCCGAACCGGCTCGGTCGACGCCTGGGCCACCACCACACCCGCCGCACAATATCCGTGCGGAATTTCCCCGCCGCACTCCTCCTGTTAGCCCGGTCTGGCTACCTTCGCCCCGCCCGGGCCGGTATCAGGAGAGGTACATCCATGAGCACCCCGATCCACCGCACCTCGACACGGCAGTCCGCGGCTGTCCTGACGTCGGCACAGCAGCGTGGCCAAGGGAGCCGGACCGGGAACACGTCCGCACGCTCGCCGGAGCGCGCCCTTTTAGAACTGCAGTCCCGCGCCGGCAACCGGGCCACGACCGCGACGGTGCAGCGCGCCCGGGACACCGCGGGAGGCAACGCGGGCGGCAGTGCGGCGGAGAACGTCGGCGCGTCCGCCGGAGCGAAGAAGAAGAACTACCGCGACCGGATCGCCGCGCTCCTCGACAGGTTCAAGAAGAACCTCGAACCCATCGACACCTTCATCAAGGGCTTCCAGACCCCCACCAACGCGGCCTTCACCCAGCAGGCCGCCGTCACGGCCAACGAGGGCGTCAAGCACTCCGCCGCCGCCTCGGGGACCTCCGCCGCGTCGGGGAACCTCCTCACGGAGGCCGCCGGCACCGTGGTCAGTGGCATGGACGCGTACAAGAACATGAGGGACGCCAAGCAGCACGAGACCGGGGCCAAACACCACACGGCGAAGAAGAAGGCCAAGACCAAGGGGACCGACGCGGTGGTCGGCGCCACCAGCTCGGGAAGCTACAGCGCCGCCATCGCCAAGGAAGCGACCAAGGTCCAGAAGGCGGCGGACGCCGCGGTGGCGTCCGAGGTGAGCGGTGCCGCCAGCGCCTCCATCGGCCTGATCAAGGGCGCTCGGGCCGCCTTCCGCGTCGGCAAGACGGCCCGCAAGTACAACGAGGTCAAGAGGCTCGGAGATCCCCGCCTCGTCCACGCGGCGTCACTGGCCCGGCTGACCGAGTCGCGGGAGCACGCCGACTGGGCCGCAGCGGAGGCCTACGTCTCGCTGGACGCCTACTGGGCCCATGAAGACGGGGGCCAGGGACGGCTGGACCTCATCTCCGAGGCCATCGACGCCGCCTGGGACTCGATGGGCGAAGCCCGCGACGCCGCCGAAAGCCTCCAGCGAGCCGAAAGCGACGTGGAAAAGCTGAGCACGGTGCAGGGGTACGCGAAGAAGAAGCAGCTCACCAAGATCGGCAAAGAGACGGTCGGCGGCGCGGTGGGCGAGTCCACCAAGGCCGCGGCCGGCATCGTGACGGCGGTCGCGGCGGGAACGGCCGGGCTGGCGTCCAATCCGGTCGGATGGGGTCTCGCCGGGGCCGGGGCCGGCCTCGTCCTCAGCGTCACCCTGTACAAGGCGCTACGCGCCGCCACGAAGCGCTACGAAGAGGTCCACCACCCCGAGCGCTGGGCGCCGCAGGGCGAGACCCCGGCGGAGGCCGCGTCCCGCAAGGAGTCGCTGAAGCACGCGCTGAAGTTCTGGAAGAAGGTGTCGAAGGGCGAACGCGCAGCCATGGCGCGCGAGATCTACGCCCTGGCGGCGGGCCCCGACATCTCAGGACACACGACGGAGGAGATGCGGGAGTCCGCGAGGTCCCTGCTCATCGCCCTCAAATCCGGCCCCGCCAAGCACAAGCTGGAGCCGGACGCGTGGGCCGACACCCTCAACGACCCGGCGAAGACCTCCGGCTGGATCGCGGAGATAGCGGAGCAACTGGCTTCGGGGTGACCCCGCCTACCGGGCCGACGACAGGGGCGCCACGAAGGACGCCCAGGCGGCGGGGCTGAGTGTGAGCCGAGGGCCGGCGGCGTTCTTGGAATCACGGACGTGGATGGCGGCGGGGGCTTTGGCTATTTCGACGCAGTCGTTGATGTCACTGCTGTCGCTGTAGCTGCTCTTGAACCACTCCGACGCAACCTCGACGCAGTCGCCAGGCTCGCCGCTACTGCTGTAGCTGCTCCTGAACCAGCGGAGTTCTTTGGCACTCATAGTTCTCCCAGCGCTCTCTCGATGAAGGCCAGAGACTCCCTCGGCGGGAGAGCCTGAGCCCGGATCATTCCGTACCGCAGTTCAAGGATACGAAGCTCCCTGAGATTGGAGACCGGGCGGCCGTTGAAGGCTCCGTCCGAACGTCCTACCGCGGTGCCGTCGGCGAACTTCAGCACCTCGATCAGGCCCTGCGTCCCAGCGTGCTCCTCCCGCCGAGTTGGCATGACCTGAAGCGTAACGTTCCGCAACTGCCCGATGCAGACCAGGTGTTCGAGCTGTCGGCGCAGCACCATTTCCCCACCCAGTGGGCGTTCAAGCGTCACCTGCTCCTGGACGAAACTGAGCGTCGGGGCAGGCTCCCGCTCAAAAATGGCCTTCCGAGCCATGCGCGCGACGGTTTCTCTCTCCACCACCTCCGGAGTGAGAGCGGGCTGCGTCATCTCGAACAGCACCCGCGCGTACTCCGGTGTCTGCAACAGGCCATGGATGTTGTGGTTGCTGTACAACAGCACCTCAACCGACCGATCCTCCAGCTTCTTCAGCTCCCGCACCTTCTTCGGATACCGGGCCCTCTCCACATCCTCCCTGAACGCCTTGAGGTGCCCCCTCCCTTTCAGGACCTCGTCCGCCCGGTCCAGGAACTCCGGCCGGGGAATCCGAGCCCCGCGCTCGATCTTGCGGATCATGTCCTCGCCGTACCCGAGGGCCGCAGCGAGGTCGGCGACCCGCATCCCGGCCGCCTCCCGGCAGATCCTGACCAGCCGCCCCACGGCCTCGACCAACGGCGCGCTCTCGTCCCCCGGTTCGAGGTCCCAGCCCGCCTCGTCCACACCCTCACCACTCATGCCCACCCACCTCCAACGCCGACCCGTACCCGCACGGCACCCAAGACAGCCAAGACAGAACGGGACAACAGCGCGACAGTCCCGATACGCACAGTCGCAATCCCCTCGCAGAATACGCACGGTCGACCACGCTGAGTGACGTGAATCAAGAAACCGTCCGCAACTTCAGCCTGCTCCTGTCCGCCACACCGCGAGGCGCCCGCCTGGCCCGGCGGTTCACGACAGAGCAAGTACGTATCTGGGGACTCCCGTTGGACCCCGACCGCGCGGAGCACATCGTGGCGGAGCTGGCGGCCAACGCCATCACGCACGGCCGCGTACCGGGCCGCGACTTCCAGCTCATGCTGTACGTCGTCGGCGGCACCCTCCGTATCGAGGTGACCGACGCACGCGGCGACCGGCCGGTCTCACCCCCGGAACAGCGCGGCGACGACGCCGAGTCCGGACGCGGCCTCGTCATCGTCGAGGCCCTCTCCGACCGCTGGGGCGTCACGCCCGGCAGACCCCCACGCAAGACGGTCTGGGCCGAGATCAACCTCGTACCGCAACCCGCCCCCACCGGCCCCCGGGTTCTGCCGTCCCGGTAAACGGCCGACCGGTACCGCACGGCATCAAATGCTTTTTAAGAACCCCGGGAGAGAACCCACCAAACCCAACCCCACCCAGCCCTCCCGCAGCCTCGCGTCAGCGCCGCGAGCCCACGTCGCCCGTAAGGGTGACAAAGCATAAATCATCTTCATTTAGGCCCAGTTGCCGGGCATATGCTCGCCCCGCGACAACCCGAACAACCCCGAACGCAACACTCCAGAACATGCGACGGCCCCCGGCCGGGACTGACCTCCCGATCGAGGGCCTGACCACCAAGGAAGAAAGAACCTTCCCGATGGATACGCAGCACCCTAGCGCGCCCCCGTGCGCCCAACCCCGGATTCCGCATCAGCTTGCGCAGCCGCATTCGCGAGGCATCACACACGTCACAGTCCGCCACACCGCCCGCTTCACGGTGATCGGCAACCACCTCGCCCAGCACCCGCAGTTGTCGGGGCTCGCGATCGGGCTCGGCGTCCACATCCAGTCGCTGCCCACGGGTGCCCGCGTGGACATCAGGACGCTCGCGGACCGCTTCCCCGAGGGCGAGACGAGAATCGCGTCGGCCCTGCGGGAGCTGGAGACCCACGGATATCTGGCCCGCACCCGCCACCGCCTGCCGAGCGGGCACCTCGTCACACGAACGGTGTCGTACAACCAGCCGGGAGCCACCGCGGTCACGGTCCAGAAGCCCCGCCCCACCCCGCCGCCGAGGCCTGCGCCCGCGCCTACTCCTGCCGTGGCCCCGGCCCCCGTACACCCGACCGTCGAAACTCCCCCGGCCCCGGCCACACCGCCCGCCACTCCCCCGGCCCCGGCCCCGGCCACAGCCAGAGCCAGAGCCACAGCCGCCCACCACACAGCCACCACCCTCCTCGCGAGCCTGCACCGCGACGACCCCCGCCTGCTCCTCCCCGAGCGAGTCGTCCACCACCTCGCCCCCGCGGTCACCGCCTGGCTGGATCGCGGCGCCGCCGCCGAAGCCGTACGCCGGAGCCTGACGGCCGGCCTCCCCGAGGGGCCCCTCCTCCACCCGGCCGGCCTGCTGGCCCACCGCCTCGCGGAACTGCTCCCACCGCCGCTCCCCACCCTCGCGACAGCCAGGACCACACCACCCGAACATCCCTCCCCCCTGCGGAACTGCGACGGCTGCGACCGCGCCTTCCGCTCCCCCGAACCAGGACACCGCTGCCGTGACTGCCGATCCAATCCTCAGGAGGCCGCCTAGCATGAAGGGGACGATCCCTACCCCCGGGCACACCACACGAGGAGCGAGCGCCATGACCATCGCCTCAGACGACACACGGCCCGGCGCTCACCACCGCTACCAGGCAATGCGCGATTTCCTTGAGTCGATGGACGACACGCTCCCCGGGAAATTCGAAATCACCAAGGAAGGGATCGTTCACGACATGATGTCGCCGGGAGGGCCCCACGAGGTGACGGCAGCGCTCGTCAGCCGCCGCCTGGAGAAGGTCATGCCGGACGAGCTACTGGCTCACACCGGCACGCCAGATGTGGAGGACGAGCCGGAGGGCATCATGCGCCACCCGGATGTGATGCTGATCGCGTGGGACGACCTCAACATCGAGGGCTCCATCGACTCCCGAACGCTCATCGCCGCCATCGAAGTGGTCTCCCGTTCCAATCCCGAGAACGACTGGGCCGGCAAGGCGCGTGATTACCCACTACTCGGCATCCCCATCTACGCGATCTTCGACCCCCGTACGGGCACAGGCGCCGTCCTCTCCGACATCCACCCCACCCCCCACGGCCCCCGCTACGCGACCCGCAAGGACTTCCTCTACGGGGAGGACGTCACCATCGCCGAGTGGACCATCTCCACCGCCGACCTGCCGCGCTACCCCGCCAAGGACTGACGGCGACACCGAATCCCCCCGGCTCCGCAGAGAGCTCCACCGCCAACTACTTGGCTAGCCACATAATCAGTGCTACTTTTTATGTGGCTGGCCACGTAAACTCGGTCAGCGATCATCACATCGGCTCACCTAGGGAGACAGCAGTCATGAAGGCCATCGTTTTCGACGCGTTCGGCGGCACCGAGGTCCTGCACGAGGCCGAGATCGAGGTGCCCCGGCCCGGGCCCGGCCAGATCCGCGTACGGGTCCGTGCCGTGGGCGTCAATCCGGTGGACGGAAAGATCCGCTCCGGGATCATGGAGGCCATCTTCCCCACCACCCTGCCCGCCGTCCCCGGTGGTGAGATCGCCGGGACCGTCGACGCCCTCGGCGAAGGCGTCGACCGGTTCGGGGTGGGCGACGAGGTGCTGGGCTGGTCCGACACCGGCGCCTACGCCCAGTACGCGCTGGCCGACGCGGCCGTCCTCGCCCTCAAGCCGGCCGGCCTGGACTGGACACACGCGGCGGCGCTGCCCGTGGCGAGCGACGCCGCCGACCGGGTCCTGGACCTGCTCGACGTCAAGGCCGGCGAAACGCTGCTGATCCATGGTGCCTCCGGCGCCCTCGGCACCGTCGCCGTCCAGCTCGCCGTCGCCCGCGGCGCCCACGTCACCGGCACCGCGGGCCCGGCCAACCAGGAGTACGTCACCTCACTCGGCGCCACCGCGCTGGTCTACGGGGACGGCCTGATCGAGCGGGTCTTCGCGCTCGCCCCGCACGGCGTGGACGCTGTCCTCGACGCCGCGGGCAAGGGTGCGCTGGAGGACTCCATCACCCTGCGCGGCGGCACCGACCGGATCGTCACCACCGCCGACTTCCGGGCCCGCGAACTCGGCATCGTCTTCGCCGAGGGCCCGCAGCGCCGCTCGGCCACCCGGCTGTCCGAAATCGCCCGCCAGGCCGCCGACGGCAAGCTGGTGATCACGGTCGGCGCTACCTACCCGCTCGCCGACGCGGCCACGGCGCAGCAGGTCAGCGACGGCGGTCACGGCCGCGGAAAGCTCGTCCTCACCGTCGACTGACCTTCCCCTCGACTGACCCCTCCCATCGACCGACCTTCCCGGTCCACTGACCTTTCCGGTCCACTCCCCCTCCCGGTCCACTGCCCCTCCCGGGCGACTACGCCTCCCGGGCGACCGCCTCTCACGCGGGACCTGCTCCACGCCCGGGGTCCTGACCGGCAACCCACCCCCGTCAGGGCAGCCGCGAGGACGACCCGCGCACGAGCTGTACGCAGCACTCAGCCGTCACGGGCTCTGGGGGAGCTGCCAGTCGCCGCCGCGGTCCTCCTTCGAACAGCGCGCGACGAGGTCGGGGATGTGCAGGAAGCAGGCCAGTGCGGTGGCCGTCTGGAAGGCGTCGATAGCGCGTTGGGTGATTGGCATGCCCAGGCGCAGGAGACGCGGATTCACCTCGGCCTGGATCTCGTTGACGAAGGGCCGCAGCACGGTGTCGTAGTTCGCCAGTGCGGTCGGCAGATTGTCCGGGCGCTGGTTGATCTCGTTGGCCAGAACGTAGGCGCCGACCAGGCCGCCGGAGATTCCCATGCCGCTGTAAGGGGAGGCGCAGTGCGCGGCGTCCCCGGCCAGGACGACGCGGCCCTTGGACCAGGTGTCGGTGCGGACCTGGGCGATCTCCTGGGAGTAGAAGAAGGGACTGGTCCTCATGCCCTCGATGAAGCGCTCGGTCTGCCATCCGGCACCGCGGAACCGACTCGCCCAGAACTCCTGCTGACGCTCGACGGGTTCCCCGTGGACCGCCGAGGCTTCCTCGGATTCCTCTCGTATCACGAAGTAGACCTGGGTCTCGGCCGGACTGTGGCTGCGGCGCATGATCTGACGGCCTCCCGGAACCATGTAGGTGTCGCGGATATTGCTGTCGGACCCGATGCGCGGGACGAACCAGTACGCCATGTGGATGCCGACCCGCCAGTACGGGTCGAAGCCCTCCGGGAGAATCGCCCGACGGATGCGTGAGCCCTGCCCATCCGCGCCGACCAGGAGGTCGAACTCTCCGGACGTCCCATCGGAGAAGCGCGCGACAACGTTGTGGTCGTCCTGCTCGAAGCTGTCGACGCTCTTGCCGAAGACATAGCTGGTGTCGTGCTTGGTCGCATCGTTGAGGATGCGCACCAGGTCTCCGCGCATGATCTCGTACTCGGACGTCAGCGTCTGACGGCCCTGCCCGGAGGTGTTGGCCATGATCGTCGCTCTTACCTTGCCGCGGCCGTTGACGAAGGCCACGCCCTCCTCGTCCACGAGCTTGTCCCGGACGATTTCGAGGAGTCCCATGCGCCGGACGGCTTCGATGCCCTGGCCTCGGAGATCGACCTGGGCGCCGGTGGCCCGCAGCGCGGGGAAGCGCTCGACGACGGTCACGCGGTGGCCACCCCGCGTCAGCCAGAAGGCCAGCGCCTGCCCGGCGACTCCGCCGCCGGCGATGAGGACCCGCAAGGGGCGCGTTCCCGAACCCTGCGTCATGCCCACCATCCAAAATCTATCGGTGAATGATTCCTTTCCAGAGTCATCTATCAGCGATAGATTGTCAACGTGACGAAGATGAACCTTGAGACCGTGGTGGCCGAGGCGCTCAACCTGCTCGACGAGGTGGGTCTGGACGCCGTCAGCACGCGGCAGCTCGCCAAGCGGCTGGGCGTCGAGCAGCCATCGCTGTACTGGTATTTCCGGACCAAGAAGGACCTCCTCGCCGCCATGGCGCAGGTGGCGATGGAGCCCCATGCGACCGCACCGCTTCCGATGCCTGCGGACGACTGGCGCGCCTGGTTCATGGAGAACACCCGCGGCTTCAGGCGCACCCTGCTGATGCGCCGCGATGGCGCACGTCTCCACGCCGGCACCACTCCCACCAGCGACCTTGACCGGATCCGCTGCAAGATGGACTTCCTCCTCGCCTCCGGCGTACCCGAGCGGGACGCACAGATGGGGATGCTGGCCGCCAGCCGCTTCACAGTCGGCAGCGTCCTGGAAGAACAGGCGGGCCCCGGCCCCGGCCACAGCCTGGACCTACCGGCCGACACGCCCAGAATTGATCCCGAAGCGGCGTTCGAGGCTGGACTTTCCCTCATCGTGGACGGCTTGGCGCTGCGCAGCACGGCATAGAAGCCGCACCTGCCCACGGCCGCGTCCTGCCTTCAAGCCCGCAAGCCCGCAAGCCCGCAAGCTCACCGCAGGCTTACGCGTGCATCACCGCTACACACAAGCCGGCCCCAACCCCCACCCCCCTAGGGGCGCGGGGAACTGCGCAACCCGAGCCACGGCGGACCCGCACCCTACGAGCCAACGCCAGCCCTCCCGACCGGATACGCTCCGGACCGCCGCCCCCTGCCGCCCGAGGAGCAGCAATGACCGACCCCGCCCCCGCCCCCCCGAGCGCGGCGCGCGACGCACGCCTCAGCTACGCCATCTTCCAGCTCGCCCGCACCCACCGCGGCCACGCCGCCGCCATGCTCCGCGCCTTGAACCTGCATCCCGGGCAGGAACTGCTGCTGATGCAGCTCTTCGACCGCGACGAGCAGACGCAGTCCGAGCTTCTGGAGGGCGTCGGCCTCGATCACTCGACCGTCTCCAAGTCGCTGCGCCGCATGCAGGAGGCCGGACTCCTCATCCGGGAGCCGTCCGCCCATGACCGGCGCGTCCTGGTCGTCCGGCTGACCGACGCCGGCCGCGCCCTGCGCGCCCCCATCACCGAGGTGTGGCGGACGCTGGAAGAGATCTCCGTCCGAGAGCTGACAGCGGAGCAGATCGAGGCGTTCACCGCGTCCGCCTACACGATCGAGCAGTCGATCAAGGAACACGGCCACCAGGGCTGACCGAAGGCTCCGGGCCCAGGGCAGGCCGGCTGGTCGGCAGGTCGGCTGGTCGGCAGGTCGGCAGGTCGGCAGACCGGCAGACCGGCTCAGAACAAGGCGAGTTCAGGCGAGCGCGCTCAGAGCACGCGCCGGCTCTCCCGCGGCCCCAGATACGTAGGCGTCAACCCACCCGTGTCGATCACCAGCCGCTGCACCACCACCGTCGGGTCGACCGCCCAGAACTTCAGCCGGTGCACCCCCGCGGCCCCGATCGTGTGGCGCGTGGACGTGCGGTTGACGTTGTCCGATGTGTTGCGGGCCCACTCCACGTTCATCAGCCCGTCATCGGCCCCGGTCACCGCGTGGATGTCGACGATCTGCGGCGCGTCATCGTCGAACGAGACCCCGTACCGCAGCCCGGCGCCCGTCGACAGCGCCGGATTCCGCGGCGACAGATACGCCCACACCGTGACCGGCCCCACAGCCGCGGACGCGGACCCCGACCCCGACCCCGACAGCAGACTCACCTCGTACTCCAGCCGCGGTGACGAACCCCCCGGGGTCCAGCCGGGAGCCGTCACCGGCCACGGCGTCACGCCCGCGCCCGTACGCCCGATCCCGTCGATGCGCCGCCACGTCCCCACCGAGCGCGCGAAGTGCTCGGCGTCGACGGCGACGTAACCGCCCGCCTCGACGAATCCCCGCAGCCCGCGCGACGCACGTACCGACGGGTGCTCCGCGATCACCCCGACCTCCACCACCTCCCCCGCCCCCTCCACGGTCACCGACGCCTCCGTCCGCCCCCGCGGAGCCTTCGCCCAGTCCACCGTCAGCACGACCCGTACCTGCTCCCGGACCCGCCCCCGCGGCCGGTCGGCCACGAGCCACGGCACGGACGGCGTGATCCGGTAGTCGAAGGCCTTACGCCCCCGGTTGAACACCTCGATGTACTGGTCGGGCCGCGTCTGGTACGGACTGAACACCGGCAGCACAGCCGAAGCCGCCCCCGAACCCGCACCCGTCCCCGGCCCCGCACCCGGCCACCACCCCTCCGCCCCGTCCACCGCCACCCCCAACTCCGCCCCCGTCGGCACCTCGATCCGCTGCACCGCCGGGAAGATCTCGTCCGGCAGCGCCACGTTGTCCCGCTCGGGCTGCTGCCAGGGCGCGTTCGGGCCGTAGCGCTCCACATCCCCGTACCCGATGTGCGGCTGGGTCTGGAAGCCGCGCCATTTGCCGCCCGCCACCCGCGAGTTGAAGCGTTCGGCGAGTGCGAGGTCCCGGGCAAGACCCGCCTCCGCCTCGGCCGCGAGGCCGTTCGTCGCGGCCCGCCCCTGCCCGGCGTACAGCAGGTTCGTGAACTCCGCCGCCCGCAGCCCGTACAGGTTGGCCGTCGCCGCCACCTCGTACCCGACCAGCTCGAACCACGCGTCCTGGTCCGCGGCCGGCAGCCGTCGCCCGATCCGCGCCGCCTCCTCGCCCAGCCGCCGCCACTCCTCCGTGACCCGCTCCAGTTCACGGTGGCCGAAGTGGAACGGCGTCTGCTGGTCGTCGTACACGACCCGCCCGTCCACCAGCGTGATCCTGCGGTTCAGCAGCTCCGGCTTGCGCCGCGACTGGAGGCGCCCGTACGCCGCCAGCACCTCAGCGATCGCCTCCGCGGTGTCTCCCGACCGCGCGCCACCGAAGTTCTGCCGCGCATACCGCCGCTCCCACTCCCCCAGCCTCTCCAGCGGCCACCGCCCCGGGTCCCACGCGTAGTCGAGGAAGAACTCCGTCGGCAGCTCGTTGCCCTTCAGGTCACCGGCGTTCGTGACCCACAGCTCCCGGTTCCCGTACGCGATCGCCTGGTGGAGCTGGTCCCACAGGTTCGGCAGCGAAGCGGTGTCCACCCACTTGTAGTTGCGGCCGACGCCCACGTAGTCGAAGTGGTAGTAGAGCCCGTACCCACCGTCCCGCACCCCCTCCGCCGGATCCGGATGCTTGCGGATGTTGCCCCAGTTGTCGTCCGTCAGTACGACGGTCACGTCGTCCGGCGCCCGCAGCCCGCGGTCCCAGTAACGCTGGACCTCCTTGTAGAGCGTCCAGACCTGCGGGGTCTCGGCGGCAGAGCGGCCGGTGACGTCCTCGATGATCGACCGCTGCGTCGCGATGATCTCCCGCATCAGCTCCATGCCGTCGCCGTCCGGCAGACTGGTGTCCCCGTTGCCCCGCATGCCGAGGGTGACGACCCCCTCGAAGTCCTGGTCGACCATCCGCTCGATGCCGTCGCGCCAGTACGCCTTGACCGCGTCCGCGTTCCGCCGGAACGACCACTCGCCGGTGCCGCCGTACGGGTCCCGCCCCGGCGTCACGATGTTCCCCGCGCTGTCGCGCACCGCCGGCACGGCATGCCGGTTCCACTCCTCGATGCCCCGCATCATCGGCGCCTCATGAGACGTGCCCATGACAATCCCGTACGCCTTCGCCCGCGCGTGGTTCTCCGGGTCGTCCTCCGCGAACGCCCGCCCCCACACCGCCGGCCACAGACAGTTCGCCCTCAGCCGCAGCAGCACCTCGAAGACCTTGGCGTAGAAGTCCGCGGTGAAGCCGCCGGGGTGACCGGGAGCCTTCCCCGGCCCGAAGTACCCGGGCGCCCAGGTCCCCAGCGCCGGATTCTCGTCGTTGATGAAGACACCCCGGTACTTCACCGCCGGCGTGCCCTGACCGAAGCGCCCCCGCCGCACATACACCTCGCTCCGCCGCACCGGCCGCACGTCGCCCCACCAGTACCAGGGCGAGACCCCGATCCCGTACGAGACGTCGTACGCCCCGAAGATCGTGCCGCGCTGGTCGCTGCCGGCGATCACGAACGCCCGCTCCACCCCGGGCATCGGCCGTTCGACCACGGTCTGCAGCGAGGTCTCCCACCTGCCCCGGATCCCGCCGACGTCGAGCTTCCCGGCCGCGACGAGCCCGTCGATCAGCGGGCTGCGCCCGATCGTCCCCACCAGGACCACCTCGCGCGCGACCGAGTCCCCCGGCCGCACCCCCGTGACCCGCTCGATGTCGTCCCGCAGGTCACCGGCCACCCGTACGACTCCGGGGTGATCCTCCGCGCTGACCACGACCGGGGCACCCACGAGCCGAAAGGCCCCCGGCTCCGGCGAGAAGGAGATGTACGCGTCCCGGTCCGACGAGGTCCGTGACGCGCCCTGCGCCCACGCGACCCCCGACATGCCGGACAGTCCGGACAACGCGGGCAGCGCGGCCCCCGCGCCCAGAACGGTTCTACGGCTGACTCCTCCGGACATGCCACACCCCTCGAACGTGTCGTCCAGTCATCCCGCATGTGCTCGGCGACATGACAAACGGTGACGGGAGTGACCCCTGAGGGGAACGGGTCGTCACCGCCGAACACTTTCGTGACGAATCATTTCGACGCGCATCGCATGACAGAACGCACGGCAGCCTGGGACCACACCTGGGACCACACAGCCCTGGAACCACACACCCCTGAGACCGCACAGCAAAGGGCCCGTACGACCGAAGTCGTACGGGCCCTTCAGGAGCTCTTCGCGGAGCAGTACCGCTGTGGAGCTACCAGGCGTTCAAGCCCAGCAAGCAGCCGAGACTACTTGTTGATCTTGGTGACCTGGCCGGCGCCCACGGTCCGGCCACCCTCACGGATGGCGAACTTGAGGCCCTCCTCCATGGCGACGGGCTGGATGAGCGTGACGGTCATCTCAGTGTTGTCGCCCGGCATGACCATCTCCGTGCCCTCGGGGAGGGTCACAACACCGGTCACGTCAGTCGTACGGAAGTAGAACTGAGGACGGTAGTTGTTGAAGAACGGCGTGTGACGGCCACCCTCGTCCTTGGACAGGATGTACGACTGGGCCTGGAACTCGGTGTGCGGCGTGACCGAACCCGGCTTGATGATGACCTGGCCGCGCTCGACGTCCTCGCGCTTGATGCCACGGAGGAGCAGACCGACGTTCTCACCGGCCTGGCCCTCGTCGAGCAGCTTGCGGAACATCTCGATGCCGGTGACCGTGGTGGTGGTCTTCTCGGTCTTGATGCCGACGATGTCGACGGTCTCGTTGACCTTGAGGACACCACGCTCGATACGGCCGGTGACGACCGTACCGCGACCGGTGATCGTGAAGACGTCCTCGATGGGCATGAGGAACGGCTTCTCGACGTCACGCTCGGGCTGCGGGATGGACTCGTCGACGGCCTTCATCAGGTCGAGGACGGACTTGCCCCACTCGGCGTCGCCCTCAAGAGCCTTGAGCGCCGAGACCTTGACGACCGGAAGGTCGTCGCCCGGGAACTCGTACTCGGAGAGGAGCTCACGGACCTCAAGCTCGACGAGCTCCAGGATCTCCTCGTCGTCCACCATGTCGGCCTTGTTCAGCGCGACGACGATGTACGGAACGCCGACCTGGCGGGCCAGGAGCACGTGCTCCTTGGTCTGCGGCATCGGGCCGTCCGTGGCGGCGACGACGAGGATGGCGCCGTCCATCTGCGCCGCACCCGTGATCATGTTCTTGATGTAGTCCGCGTGACCGGGGCAGTCGACGTGCGCGTAGTGACGCGTCTCCGTCTGGTACTCGACGTGCGCGATCGAGATCGTGATACCGCGCTGGCGCTCTTCGGGAGCCTTGTCGATCTGGTCGAAGGCCGAGGCCTCGTTCAGGTCCGGGTACGCGTCGTGCAGCACCTTGGTAATGGCGGCCGTGAGGGTCGTCTTACCGTGGTCGATGTGACCGATGGTGCCGATGTTGACGTGCGGCTTAGTCCGCTCGAACTTTGCCTTCGCCACTGAATCCTCCTGCGGAGTGGTTCTGGTACGCCTTACTCATCGGCGCCAGGTGATCTTTGCTGGGATGCCGTCCGCCGGGATCCGTCCCGGGCCGGGACGATCTCTCGTCGCCTGCCGGTTTGGATCCCCGCCGGTCGGTGTCAAGCCTAAAGCGTGTAAACGCTGTGTGTTACTCGCCCTTGGCCTTCGCGATGATCTCCTCGGCGACGTTCCGGGGAACCTCGGCGTAGGAGTCGAACTGCATCGAGTAGCTTGCGCGACCCGAGGTCTTGCTGCGGAGGTCGCCGACGTAGCCGAACATCTCCGAGAGGGGCACGAGGCCCTTCACGACGCGGGCACCGGCACGCTCCTCCATGGCCTGGATCTGGCCACGGCGGGAGTTGATGTCGCCGATGACCTCACCCATGTAGTCCTCGGGCGTGGTGACCTCGACGGCCATCATCGGCTCAAGGAGCACGGGGCTGGCCCTGCGCGCACCTTCCTTGAATGCCTGCGAACCGGCAATCTTGAAGGCGAGCTCGGAGGAGTCGACCTCGTGGTAGGCACCGTCGAGAAGCGTGATGCGGACACCCGTCATCTCGTACCCGGCGAGGATGCCGAACTGCATGGCCTCCTGCGCACCGGCGTCCACCGACGGGATGTACTCCCGCGGGATACGGCCACCGGTCACCTTGTTCACGAACTCGTACGCCGGGCCGTCGGCCTCGGTGATGGGCTCGATCGCGATCTGCACCTTGGCGAACTGACCGGTACCACCGGTCTGCTTCTTGTGGGTGTAGTCCACGCGCTCGACGGCCTTGCGGATCGTCTCACGGTAGGCGACCTGCGGCTTACCGACGTTGGCCTCGACCTTGAACTCACGGCGCATACGGTCGACCAGCACCTCAAGGTGCAGCTCGCCCATACCACCGATGATGGTCTGGCCGGTCTCCTCGTCCGAGTGAACCTGGAAGGAGGGGTCCTCCTCCGCGAGACGCTGGATGGCTACACCCAGCTTCTCCTGGTCACCCTTGGACTTGGGCTCGATGGCGACCTGAATGACCGGCGCCGGGAAGTCCATGGACTCCAGGATGACCGGGTTCTTGTCGTCGGAGAGCGTCTCACCGGTGGTGGTCTGCTTCAGGCCCATCACGGCGACGATGTCGCCGGCGCCCACCGCCTCGATCTCCTCACGCTTGTTCGCGTGCATGCGGTAGATCTTGCCGATGCGCTCCTTCTTGCCCTTGACGGAGTTCAGCACGGCAGTGCCGGACACCAGGCGGCCCGAGTACACCCGGACGAAGGTGAGCTTGCCCAGGTGCGGGTCGCTCATGATCTTGAACGCGAGGGCGGACAGCGGCTCGTCCACGGACGGCTTGCGCTTGATGACGACCTCGGGGTCCTTCACGTCGTGGCCCTCGATGGCCTCGACGTCAAGCGGGGTCGGCAGGTAGCGCACGACCGCGTCGAGCAGGGGCTGGACGCCCTTGTTCTTGAACGCGGTGCCACAGAACACCGGGGTGATCGTGACGTCGTTGGACTTGCCGGACGCGATGGTGATGCGACGGATCGCGGCGTACAGCTGCTCCTCGGAAGGCTCTTCGCCCTCCAGGTACAGCTCCATGATCTCTTCGTCGTTCTCCGCGACGGCCTCGACGAGCTTGCCGCGGTACTCCTCGGCAGCCTCGGCGTGCGTGGCCGGGATGTCGACGACGTCGTACATCTCGCCCTTGGCGGCCTCGACGGGCCACACGAACGCCTTCATGGTGACGAGGTCGACGACGCCCTTGAAGTCGGCCTCGGCACCGATCGGAAGCTGCATGACCAGCGGCAGCGCACCAAGGCGGTCCGAGATCATGTCGACGCAGCGGTGGAACTCCGCGCCGGTCCGGTCGAGCTTGTTCACGAAGCAGATGCGCGGCACGCCGTAACGGTCGGCCTGACGCCACACCGTCTCGGACTGCGGCTCGACACCCGCGACACCGTCGAACACCGTGACCGCACCGTCGAGGACGCGGAGCGAACGCTCCACCTCGACCGTGAAGTCCACGTGCCCCGGGGTGTCGATGATGTTGATGGTGTAGTCGTTGTCGTCGAGCGGCCAGTGACAGGTGGTCGCAGCAGAGGTGATCGTGATGCCACGCTCCTGCTCCTGCTCCATCCAGTCCATGGTCGCGGCGCCGTCGTGGACTTCACCGATCTTGTAGCTGACGCCGGTGTAGAAGAGGATCCGCTCGGTGGTGGTCGTCTTACCCGCGTCGATATGCGCCATGATCCCGATGTTGCGGACCCTGGCCAGGTCAAGTGAAGTGGTAGCCATAAGGCTTCGGTCTTCTCTCGGTCTCGATGTGGGTGACGACTACCAGCGGTAGTGCGCGAAGGCCTTGTTGGACTCGGCCATCTTGTGGGTGTCCTCGCGCTTCTTCACAGCGGCACCGAGGCCGTTGGACGCGTCGAGAAGCTCGTTGAGCAGACGCTCGGTCATGGTCTTCTCGCGACGGGCGCGGGAGTAACCGACCAGCCAGCGCAGCGCGAGCGTGCTGGCACGACCGGGCTTGACCTCGATCGGGACCTGGTACGTCGCACCGCCGACTCGGCGGGACTTGACCTCAAGGGTCGGCTTGATGTTCTCCAGAGCGCGCTTGAGCGTGATGACCGGGTCGTTGCCGGTCTTCTCGCGCAGGCCCTCCATGGCGCCGTAAACGATGCGCTCGGCGGTGGAGCGCTTTCCGTTCATCAGCACCTTGTTGATGAGCGACGTGACAAGAGGAGAACCATAGACCGGGTCGATGATGACCGGGCGCTTCGGGGCGGGGCCCTTACGAGGCATTTCTACTTCTCCTTCTTGGCGCCGTAGCGGCTGCGGGCCTGCTTGCGGTTCTTGACACCCTGGGTGTCGAGCGAACCCCGGATGATCTTGTAGCGAACACCGGGCAGGTCCTTCACACGGCCGCCGCGCACGAGCACGATCGAGTGCTCCTGCAGGTTGTGTCCCTCGCCCGGAATGTAGGCGGTGACCTCGATCCCGCTGGTCAGACGCACACGCGCGACCTTACGCAGGGCCGAGTTCGGCTTCTTCGGGGTGGTCGTGAACACACGCGTGCACACACCGCGACGCTGGGGCGAACCCTCAAGCGCGGGCGTCATGTTCTTCTTGACCTTGTCTTGCCGGCCATTCCGGACCAGCTGCTGGATCGTAGGCACTACTTCTCCGGTTTCTGTGTGCCGAATGGTGAAGCTAACCTGGAACACCGCCGACCCACGCGGTCGGGTGTGTCGAACACTGCGGATTCCCGCCGCGAGGCGGGAGGGGCGCAGATTGCGGTGGCCGGTGTTGACTCCCCTAGTGCGGTTGAAGGCACGCACGGGAGCCAGGGCACACCCCAGGCACAAGGTCTGAGCGTACCTACCTCATGAGCTGCGGTCAAAACAAATGGACCGCACCGGCATCCCTGAGCGGACCATGCCAGGCCGCAGCCCCTTGCGCGATCTTCGTCAGGCCGTCACCACAGCGACGAACAGCAAGGTCACCAGCAGCGCCCAGCCCACGGTGGACAGCCAGCCGAAGACCAGTCCCGTGAGCGCGAGACCTTCGCCACCCTCCCCGGTGCGCCGCATCTCGGAGCGGGCGCTGTGGCCCAGGATCACCGCGGGAATCCCGGTGAGCCCGACGGTCACCAGACAGAGCACCCCGCAGATCGCCGCCCCGACGGCCTTCTCGTTCGTCTTGGGCGGCACGGAGACGGGCAGGAACGTCCGCGGCACGGGCCCAGAGGCCGCCGGAAGCGGTACGGGCCCCTGCGGGAGGTCGGAGACCAGAAGGGCCAGCTCGCCCACCGTACGGGCCGCGTAGGCCCGCGCCACCCGCTTCTCGAACTCGGGCTGCTGCATCCGCCCCTCGCCGAACCCGGCTCTGAGCACGTCCACGGCCCGCTCCCGATCGGCGGTGGACGCGAGCATCGAGTGCCCGGCGGCCTGCTGCTCCTGCCAGGCACGCGGCTGATTCCATCCCTGCCCCGACTGCCCCGGCTGCCACGGCGACGGATACGACACGGGAGCACCTCCCCCGACGACTGGGTCTCCACGGATCTCCATCATGCTTCAACGCGGCAATACGGGCACAGGTTCCCGCAGCACTCATGTCAGGAAATCCCCGACGCGGCGAAGGCCGGCCGGCCGCCCCCGGAACGCCGCCGGGAACGCCGAAGGGCGGCCACCCCGAAAGGTGACCGCCCCTCTGCACTCAAGCGCCCTGTTCAGGCGACCCGCCTACTGGTTGTACGGACCGTAGTCGTAGTCCTCCAGCGGAACGGCCTGGCCGGAGCCCGTGCCGAACGGCGAGTAGTCGATGTCGTCGTAGCCGACGGCCGAGTACATCGCGGCCTTGGCCTCCTCGGTCGGCTCGACCCGGATGTTGCGGTAGCGGGACAGACCCGTACCGGCCGGGATGAGCTTACCGATGATGACGTTCTCCTTGAGGCCGATCAGGGAGTCGGACTTGGCGTTGATCGCCGCGTCCGTCAGAACCCTGGTCGTCTCCTGGAAGGACGCCGCCGACAGCCACGACTCGGTGGCGAGCGAGGCCTTGGTGATACCCATCAGCTGCGGACGGCCGGAGGCCGGGTGGCCGCCTTCCTGCACCACACGACGGTTCTCGGTCTCGAACTTCGACCGCTCGACGAGCTCGCCGGGCAGCAGCTCCGCGTCGCCCGACTCGATGATCGTCACACGGCGCAGCATCTGCCGGATGATGATCTCGATGTGCTTGTCGTGGATCGACACGCCCTGCGAGTTGTAGACCCGCTGGACCTCTCCGACCAGGTGGACCTGGACGGCACGCTGACCCAGGATGCGCAGCACGTCGTGCGGGTTGGTGGCACCCACGGTGAGCTTCTGGCCCACCTCGACGTGCTCGCCCTCGCTGACCAGGAGTCGGGCACGCTTCGAGATCGGGAACGCCGTCTCTTCGCTGCCGTCGTCCGGAGTGACGACCAGCTTCTTGGTCTTCTCAGTCTCCTCGATCCGCACGCGGCCGGAGGCCTCGGAGATCGGGGCGACACCCTTCGGCGTACGAGCCTCGAAGAGCTCGACGACACGGGGCAGACCCTGGGTGATGTCGTCACCGGCCACACCACCGGTGTGGAAGGTACGCATCGTCAGCTGGGTGCCGGGCTCACCGATGGACTGGGCGGCGATGATGCCGACCGCCTCACCGATGTCGACCAGCTTGCCGGTGGCCAGCGAACGGCCGTAGCACATGGCGCAGGTACCGACGGCGGACTCGCAGGTCAGGACCGAGCGGGTCTTGACCTCCTTGATGCCGTGCTTGACGAGCTCGTCGATGAGGACGTCGCCGAGGTCGGTGTTGGCCGGGGCCAGCACCCGCCCGTCGACGGTGATGTCCTCGGCCAGCGCACGTGCGTACACGCTGGTCTCGACGTTCTCCGCCTTGCGCAGGACGCCGTCGGCGCCCAGCTCGGCGATCTCCAGACGCAGACCGCGGTCGGTGCCGCAGTCCTCCTCGCGGATGATGACGTCCTGCGAGACGTCCACCAGACGACGGGTGAGGTAACCCGAGTCGGCGGTACGCAGGGCGGTGTCCGCCAGACCCTTACGGGCACCGTGCGTGGAGATGAAGTACTCCAGGACGGACAGGCCCTCACGGAAGGACGCCTTGATGGGACGAGGGATCGTCTCGTTCTTGGCGTTCGACACCAGACCACGCATACCCGCGATCTGACGCATCTGCATCATGTTTCCGCGAGCACCGGAGTTCACCATCATCGAGACCGGGTTGGTCTTCGGGAAGTTCGCGTTCATCGCCTCGGCAACCTCGTTGGTCGCCTTGGTCCAGATCGCGATGAGCTCCTGCGTGCGCTCGTCCTTGGTGATGAGACCGCGCTCGTACTGCTTCTGGACCTTCTCGTCCTGGTCCTCGTAGCCCTTGACGATCGCGCGCTTCGCGTCGGGAACGACGATGTCGGAGATGGCCACGGTGACGCCGGAACGGGTCGCCCAGAAGAAGCCGGAGGCCTTCAGGTTGTCGAGCGTCGCCGCCACGATGACCTTGGGGTACCGCTCGGCGAGGTCGTTGACGATCTCGGAGAGCTGCTTCTTGCCGACCTCGTAGTCGACGAACGGGTAGTCCTCGGGCAGCAGCTCGTTGAAGAGCGCGCGGCCCAGGGTGGTGTTCAGGCGGAAGGTGTCACCCTGCTGCCACTCCGGGTCGCCCTCCTCGCGGGCCGGCGGGGTCCAGCCGCGCGGCGGGATGGTGCCCACCGGGAAGCGGATGTCCACGCGCGACTGCAGCGAGAGCTCGCCGGCGTCGAACGCCATGATCGCCTCGGCCGTGGAGCCGAAGGACCGGCCCTCGCCCTTGACGTCCCGCAGCTCGCCGTCGGTGGTGAGGAAGAACAGACCGAGGACCATGTCCTGGGTCGGCATCGTCACCGGACGGCCGTCGGCGGGCTTGAGGATGTTGTTCGAGGACAGCATCAGGATGCGGGCCTCGGCCTGCGCCTCCGCGGAGAGCGGAAGGTGCACGGCCATCTGGTCACCGTCGAAGTCCGCGTTGAACGCGGTGCAGACGAGCGGGTGGATCTGGATGGCCTTGCCCTCGACCAGCTGGGGCTCGAAGGCCTGGATGCCGAGGCGGTGCAGGGTGGGAGCACGGTTCAGCAGAACCGGGTGCTCGGCGATGACCTCTTCGAGGACGTCGTACACGACCGTGCGGCCGCGCTCCACCATGCGCTTGGCGCTCTTGATGTTCTGCGCGTGGTTCAGGTCCACCAGGCGCTTCATCACGAACGGCTTGAAGAGCTCCAGCGCCATCGCCTTCGGCAGACCGCACTGGTGCAGCTTGAGCTGCGGACCGACGACGATCACGGAACGCGCGGAGTAGTCCACGCGCTTGCCGAGCAGGTTCTGACGGAAACGACCCTGCTTGCCCTTGAGCATGTCGCTCAGGGACTTCAGCGGGCGGTTGCCGGGACCGGTGACCGGGCGACCACGACGACCGTTGTCGAAGAGGGCGTCCACGGCCTCCTGGAGCATGCGCTTCTCGTTGTTCACGATGATCTCGGGCGCGCCGAGGTCGAGAAGCCGCTTCAGACGGTTGTTGCGGTTGATCACACGGCGGTACAGGTCGTTCAGGTCGGAGGTCGCGAAGCGGCCACCGTCCAGCTGCACCATCGGGCGAAGGTCCGGCGGGATGACCGGGACGCAGTCGAGAACCATGCCCTTGGGGCTGTTGGAGGTCTGCAGGAAGGCAGACACGACCTTCAGCCGCTTCAGCGCACGGGTCTTCTTCTGGCCCTTGCCGGTACGGATGATCTCGCGGAGGCGCTCGGCCTCCTCGTTGAGGTCGAAGGACTCCAGGCGCTTCTGCAGCGCCGCGGCACCCATCGAACCGTCGAAGTACGTACCGAAACGGTCCCGCAGCTCGCGGTAGAGCAGCTCGTCACCTTCGAGGTCCTGGACCTTGAGGTTCTTGAAGCGGGTCCACACCTCGTCGAGACGGTCGATCTCGCGCTGCGCACGGTCGCGCAGCTGCTTCATCTCGCGCTCGGCACCTTCGCGCACCTTGCGGCGCACGTCGGCCTTGGCACCCTCGGCCTCAAGCTCGGCCAGGTCGGTCTCAAGCTTCTTGGCGCGGGCCTCAAGGTCGGAGTCGCGACGGTTCTCGACCTGCTGACGCTCGACGGAGACGTGCGCCTCCAGCGAGGGCAGGTCACGCGTACGACGCTCGTCGTCCACGTACGTGATCATGTACGCGGCGAAGTAGATGACCTTTTCGAGGTCCTTCGGGGCGAGGTCGAGCAGGTAGCCAAGACGCGACGGAACGCCCTTGAAGTACCAGATGTGGGTGACGGGAGCGGCAAGCTCGATGTGACCCATCCGCTCACGACGCACCTTGGCGCGAGTGACCTCGACGCCGCAGCGCTCGCAGATGATGCCCTTGAAGCGGACGCGCTTGTACTTACCGCAGTAGCACTCCCAGTCCCGGGTCGGACCGAAGATCTTCTCGCAGAAGAGTCCGTCCTTTTCGGGCTTGAGGGTGCGGTAGTTGATGGTCTCCGGCTTCTTGACCTCACCGTGGGACCACTGACGAATGTCGTCAGCGGTAGCAAGGCCGATCCGCAGCTCGTCGAAGAAGTTGACGTCGAGCACTTGTCGTCAATCCCTCTTTCGGGGGTCGATTCTTCACTGGTCTGACTGGGGTCCGGGGTTGGTTAGCCGGGGCTCGTGTTCAGCGAGCCCCGGCCAGACCCGTCAGACCTCTTCGACGCTGCTCGGCTCACGCCGGGACAGGTCGATACCGAGCTCTTCCGCGGCGCGGAAGACGTCCTCGTCCGTGTCGCGCATCTCGATGGACATGCCGTCCGAGGACAGCACCTCCACGTTGAGGCAGAGCGACTGCATTTCCTTGATGAGCACCTTGAAGGACTCGGGAATGCCGGGCTCAGGAATGTTCTCGCCCTTGACGATGGCCTCGTAGACCTTCACGCGGCCGGTCACGTCGTCGGACTTGATGGTCAGCAGTTCCTGGAGGGCGTAAGCGGCGCCATAAGCCTCCAGCGCCCACACCTCCATCTCACCGAATCGCTGGCCACCGAACTGGGCCTTACCACCCAGCGGCTGCTGGGTGATCATCGAGTACGGACCGGTCGAGCGGGCGTGCAGCTTGTCGTCGACCAGGTGGTGCAGCTTGAGGATGTACATGTAGCCGACCGAGACCGGCTCCGGGAACGGCTCGCCGGAGCGGCCGTCGAACATCCTCGCCTTGCCGGTCGGGAGGACCATGCGGTCACCGTCGCGGTTCGGGATGGTGTGCTGCAGCAGACCCGCGAGCTCGTCCTCACGCGCACCGTCGAAGACGGGGGTGGCGACGTTCGTACCCGGGTCGACCTTGTCGGCCCCGATGCTCTGCAGTCGCTGCGCCCACTCCTCGGCGATCCCGGAGACGTCCCAGCCGCGGCTGGCGAGCCAGCCGAGGTGGATCTCCAGGACCTGTCCCGGGTTCATTCGGGACGGGACACCCAGCGGGTTGAGGATGATGTCGACGGCCGTGCCGTCCTCCAGGAACGGCATGTCCTCGATCGGAAGGATCTTGGAGATGACGCCCTTGTTGCCGTGCCGGCCGGCGAGCTTGTCGCCGTCCGTGATCTTGCGCTTCTGCGCCACGTAGACCCGAACCAGCTGGTTCACGCCCGGCGGCAGCTCGTCGCCCTCTTCACGGTCGAAGACGCGGACGCCGATGACCTTGCCGATCTCGCCGTGCGGCACCTTCAGCGAGGTGTCGCGCACCTCGCGCGCCTTCTCACCGAAGATCGCGCGGAGCAGGCGCTCCTCCGGGGTCAGCTCGGTCTCACCCTTGGGCGTGACCTTGCCGACCAGGATGTCACCGGCGACGACCTCGGCACCGATACGGATGATGCCGCGCTCGTCGAGGTCGGCGAGGACCTCCTCGGAGACGTTCGGGATGTCCCGGGTGATCTCCTCGGGGCCGAGCTTGGTGTCACGGGCGTCGACCTCGTGCTCCTCGATGTGGATCGAGGAGAGGACGTCGTCCTGCACGAGGCGCTGCGACAGGATGATCGCGTCCTCGTAGTTGTGACCCTCCCACGGCATGAAGGCGACGAGCAGGTTCTTGCCCAGCGCCATCTCGCCTTCCTGGGTGGCCGGACCGTCGGCGAGGACCTGGTCCTCGACGACCCGGTCGCCCTCGTCCACGACGACCTTCTGGTTGACCGAGGTCCCCTGGTTGGAGCGGGAGAACTTGGCCACCCGATAGGTGTTGTAGGTGCCGTCGTCGTTGGCCACCGTGACGTAGTCCGCGGAGACCTCCTGGACCACACCGGTCTTCTCGGCCTTGATGACGTCACCGGCGTCGACGGCGCAGCGATACTCCATGCCCGTACCGACGAGGGGAGCCTCGGCGGTGATCAGCGGCACGGCCTGGCGCATCATGTTCGCGCCCATGAGGGCACGGTTGGCGTCGTCGTGCTCCAGGAACGGGATCATGGCGGTCGCGACCGACACCATCTGGCGCGGCGAGACGTCCATGTAGTCGACGTCGTCACCGGGGACGTAGTCGACCTCTCCGCCACGACGGCGGACCAGGACCCGGGTCTCGGAGAACCGCATATCGTCGTTGAGCAGGGCGTTGGCCTGCGCGATGACGAAGCGGTCCTCCTCGTCGGCGGTCAGGTAGTCGACCTCGTCGGTGACGACACCGGAGGTGACCCGTCGGTACGGCGTCTCGACGAAGCCGAACGCGTTGACCCGGCCGTAGGAGGCGAGCGAGCCGATCAGGCCGATGTTCGGGCCTTCGGGGGTCTCGATCGGACACATGCGGCCGTAGTGCGAGGGGTGCACGTCACGGACCTCGAAGCCGGCCCGCTCACGGGAGAGACCACCCGGGCCAAGAGCCGACAGACGGCGCTTGTGGGTGAGACCCGACAGCGGGTTGTTCTGGTCCATGAACTGCGACAGCTGGCTGGTGCCGAAGAACTCCTTGATGGAGGCGACGACCGGCCGGATGTTGATCAGGGTCTGCGGCGTGATCGCCTCGACGTCCTGGGTCGTCATGCGCTCGCGGACGACTCGCTCCATACGCGCCAGACCCGTACGGACCTGGTTCTGGATGAGCTCGCCCACGTTGCGCAGACGGCGGTTGCCGAAGTGGTCGATGTCGTCGGTCTCGACGACGATCGAGGCGCCGTTGGGGCCGACGGTCTCGGTCTCACCGGCGTGCAGCTTCACCAGGTACTTGATCGACGAGATGATGTCCTCGACGGTCAGGATCCCGGCGTCGAGCGGGGCCTCGCTGCCCAGCTTCTTGTTCACCTTGTAGCGGCCGACCTTCGCGAGGTCGTAGCGCTTCGGGTTGAAGTAGAGGTTCTCAAGCAGCGTCTGCGCGGCCTCACGGGTCGGGGGCTCGCCCGGACGCAGCTTGCGGTAGATGTCGAGCAGTGCGTCGTCCTGGCCCTGGGTGTGGTCCTTCTCCAGGGTGGCGCGCATGGATTCGTACTCGCCGAACTCCTCCAGGATCTGCTCGGTCGTCCAACCGAGAGCCTTGAGCAGGACGGTGACGGACTGCTTGCGCTTGCGGTCGATGCGGACACCGACCATGTCGCGCTTGTCGATCTCCATCTCCAGCCAGGCACCCCGGGACGGGATGACCTTGGAGGAGAAGATGTCCTTGTCGGACGTCTTGTCGATGGAGGAGTCGAAGTAGACACCCGGCGAACGGACCAGCTGCGACACCACGACACGCTCGGTGCCGTTGATGACGAAGGTGCCCTTGTTCGTCATGAGCGGGAAATCACCCATGAAGACGGTCTGGGACTTGATCTCGCCGGTCTCGTTGTTGGTGAACTCGGCGGTGACGAAGAGCGGTGCGGCGAACGTGAAGTCGCGCTCCTTGCACTCGTCGATCGAGTTCTTGGGAGGCTCGAAGCGGTGGTCGCGGAACGTCAGGGACATCGACCCTGAGAAGTCCTCGATCGGGGAGATCTCCTCGAAGATCTCCTCCAGACCGGACTTCCTGGGGACGTCCTGTCCACTGTCCAGAGCCGCCTCGACACGAGCCTTCCACGCGTCGTTGCCGAGCAGCCAGTCAAAACTTTCGGTCTGCAGCGCAAGAAGGTTCGGAACCTCAAGGGGCTCCTTGATCTTTGCAAAGGAGATGCGCAGCGGTGCGGTGCTGGCGCCGTTGTTCGTATTCGCGGTCGAGGCAGTGCGCGAGGCGGCCAAGAGGGGGTCCTTCCGAGGGCTCGGACTCACTACGCGCGTACCGGTCCCAAGCGGGGCACCAGGAGGGTCATCTCCCGAACCGGTCGAATACGACCAGGTCAGAGTCAGTTCCATCCACAGTGCTCAAGCGAGGGTATGCCCCTGGTGACGGGCAGGAGGCAGCTAACAGGCAGCGCAAAGGGTCAGTGTAGCCACTAGGCCCACTGATGTCCAGTGCGGGTTTTTGAAGACCCTCGTTGTTCTCAACCCCTGCTGCAAGCCACGCCCTCGATGCACATCGATACTGCCCTCTTCGCCGCCGATCCATGCCTCGGATCCGGATCGTTGTGACGACGCGTCCTGAGAATTGCGCGCCGCGTGCGGTTCGTCAAGGCCCCCCATGCCCGAACCGGGTGCTGCCACCGTCACTTGCAACCTGTCTTGCAGCCCGTCACGGGCGGCTGGAGGCACGAACCAAGATCACCATACTCGTCGCGACCCACAGCACAAGGCAGTCGCCGCACGGCCCCCTCGAACGCCGAAGAGCGACCACCCAGATGGGTGATCGCTCTTCGGTGCGTCAGCGTTACACCGCTACGAAAGCGGCTCTACGCGGCCCGCAGGAGTCCTGGCGGACTCGTCGGGTCACTTGACCTCGACGGAGGCGCCGGCGGTCTTGAGGGACTCGGCAGCCTTCTCCGCGGCGGCCTTGTCGACCTTCTCCAGGACGGGCTTCGGAGCGCCGTCGACGAGGTCCTTGGCCTCCTTCAGACCGAGCGAGGTCAGCTCACGCACGACCTTGATGACCTGGATCTTCTTCTCGCCGGCACCCGTGAGGATGACGTCGAACTCGTCCTGCTCGGCCTCGGCCTCGACCGGGGCGGCAGCGGCGGCGGGGCCGGCGGCGACCGCGGCGGCGGCGGTGACGTCGAACTTCTCCTCGAAGGCCTTCACGAACTCGGAGAGCTCGATGAGGGTGAGGTTCTCGAACTGCGCGAGCAGCTCTTCCTGGGACAGCTTCGCCATGATGGCGTCCTTCCACTAATTCGGCAGGTGCCGGGATGTACTGGTGAGGCGGGCGTACGTTCGGCCCGCTGTGACCGTCGCCTCAGGCGGCGGTCAGTGCGCGAGCCGAGTTACTCGGCACCGCCCTGCTCTTCGAGCTTGACGCGAAGCGCCTCCGCGGTGCGGACGAACTTCGACGGGAGCGCCTGGAAGAGGGAGGCAGCCTGGGACTGCTTGCCCTTCATGGCACCCGCCAGCTTGGAGAGCAGAACCTCGCGGGACTCAAGGTCCGCAAGCTTCTTGATCTCGTCGGCGGACAGCGCCTTGCCGTCAAGGACACCGCCCTTGATGACGAGGTTGGGGTTGTCCTTGGCGAAGTCACGAAGACCCTTCGCCGACGTCACCGGGTCACCGGTGATGAAGGCAACCGCTGTCGGACCGTTGAACAGGTCGTCGAGCGTGGAGATCCCGGCCTCGTTGGCCGCGATCTTGGTCAGCGTGTTCTTCACCACGGCGTACTGGGCGTCTTCACCGAGCGAACGACGCAGCGTCTTGAGCTGCGCCACGGTGAGACCCCGGTACTCGGTCAGCACAGCGGCGTTCGAGCTACGGAACTGGTCCGCGAGCTCGGCTACCGCGGCAGCCTTGTCGGGCCTTGCCATAAGCGTGGCCTCCTTCCGGGTGATGAGGACCGCTCAGAAGGAGACTGGGAAAACGAAACGCCCCGGCGCAGGAGCACGGGGCGTGGCTCTACCTGACGGAATCCGTACGAAGTACGGGACTGTCCGGGAGCTCATCCACAGTCACCTACGCGGGTCGTCCGCAATTCAGCGGATCCTTCGGTCACCGCGTCCTCTGACGAGAGCACAGCAACGACCAGCGGTCTTTGGCTTCTGTGGAAGATTACGTGAACGGGGCACTGTCAAGCAAATCCGTGCACCGGGGCCGCACACCGGCCGGTCTCACACACCGGTCGGCACCGGTCCGCAGAGGGTCACCCCTCCAGGTCACCCATCATCTCGGCCAGGTCCATGACGTCCTTGGCCGGCGGGGCCTCGACGGTCACGGGCTTGTTGTAGTTGAGGAAGGTGATGGTCATGTCGAGCTTGCCCTTGTCGGCGTCGCCCTGCATACGGAACTGCTTGGTGTGGTCCTTGCCGTCGACCCACATGTCCATCGTGAGCGCGTCCAGACCCAGCTTCTCGTACTGCTCAAGGCTCTTCTCCCGCTGCTCACGAGTGGCCTTGCTCTCGGTCTTGAGGGACTTGCGGAACTCGTCGAGAGTGACCGTGCCCTTGTAGTGGGTGGTCTCGACGCCCTCGACCTTCTCGGTGCCGACCTTCTTCACGTCCTTGGAGCCGGTGAGGAAGGTGGACTCCTGGGCCGGGTTCTTGTCGGCCGTTCCCGCGCCCGGGGCCCCGCCACCGCCGAGCGCGTCGTCACCCAGTGTGGACATGTCGAACTTGATCCAGCTCTTGCCGTCCATCTCCTTGGCCGCCGCGGCACCCCCGCCGATGTACATCGCCTTGTCGACCAGGCGGATCTCGGCGTTGCCGTCCTTCCCCTGGTCGAGGGCGGTCATCTTCATGCTCATGGCCACGTCGGGCTTCATGCGCATCTGGGCCTCGGCCTTGATGCGTCCCTCCTCCGGGGTCCTGCCGGACATGCGGTAGCTGAGGGAGGTGATGTCCTCGGTCTTCTTCGCCGCCTTGGCGACAGCCGCGGCGGGCGTCATCTCGGGGGACTCCTCGCCCCCCTTGGAACAGCCGACGGCACCCCCGCCGAGGACGAGCGCGGCGACGACCGCGCCCGTCGCCCTATGACGTACAGGCGTGCGCACAGAAAGCTTCATGGTTCCCCCCAAGGAACAGATGAGCGACTCACAGACAAGCCGCGAGCGTATCCCAGCGGGGTTCGGGCAGTCCTGCGAGTTGTCACGTGACCTGTGTGACGCCTGTGACGCTTGTGACGCCCGTGCACTGCCGGAACGGAGACGGAACGGAGGCCGAACGGGGGGGGGTTGGCCGCGCGGCCTCAGCCCGCCGGCCGGCTCCGCATGAGGTCCTTGAAGTCGGCGGTGTCGCCCGCCGCGGGCTCCTCGGCCAAGACCTCGACGCCGTAGTCGCTGTAGTACGCCGTCGAGGACATCGAGCCGGTGGCCAGCTCGCCCTTCTCGGCCTTCTTGACCAGCAGGTCCTTGTCGTCCACCCAGATGTCGATGGTCTCGGTGGTCACACCCGCCTGCTCCAACTGGCTCTTCAGATCGGCCAGTTGACTCGCGGAGAGGGACGAGTTCCGGCCCGCGAGATCCGCGACGTCGACCGTGCCCGAGTAGTGCGTGGTGTCCTCGCCGCGCACCTTCTCCTCGCCGACCTTCTCGACGTCCCCGGAGGCCAGCAGCAGCTTCACCGACTGGTTCGGCGTGGTGTTCTGCATCTGGTCCTTCATGTACGCGCCCGATCCGCCGGCGAGCTCCGCCAGGTCGTCGTAGTCGTACTTGATCCAGTGCTTGCCGCCGGACTGCTCGGCGAACTTGTCGCCCATCTTCGCGTAGTAGGCGTCCGGCAGATAGCGGGCCTCCATGGAGGTGGTGCCCAGCTGGCGCATCTGGTCGGCCATCGTGCCGCCGGTGTATGTGATCGTCAGGTTGCCGGTGAGCCCGTCGGCCCAGCCGAGGGCGCCATCCGCCTCCATCGACATCATCGTGCCCATGGTCGTGGTGGACTCGACCTTGGCGGAGTCCGCGCCGTCGGTGCTCTTCTCCACGGAACGAAGAGCCACGATCGCGTCCGTCCGGGTCCTGGCCTCGCCGGTGCCCTTGCCGTCCCCCGCCGAAGCCTTGCTGTCCCCTCCGGAGTCCGAGCCGGAGTCCGGGCCGCTACAGGCCGCGGCTCCGGTCAGAGCGGCGGCCACCGCTATCGAGACGGTCACCCGGCGCACGATCGAGCTCATCATTCGTCCCCCTATGCGATTCCTGTGCCCCGCACGCTAGCGCAGGCCACCGACATCCGACCCGGAAACGGGCACCGGACGCCGGACGCCGGACCCCCGTCACCCAGCCTCGCGCTTCGTGCCCCGTGCCCCGTGCCCCCGGACACAGAGACGGGCCCCGCACCTCGAAAGGTTGCGGGGCCCGTCCTGAAATCGCGTCTGCGACGCGGCTACCGGTGAGCGTCAGGCTCAGACGGCGGCCGGGTCCTCCTCGACGAGGAGGTTGCGGGTGCGGTTCGAGTCGATCGCGATGCCGGGGCCGATCGTGGTGCTGATCGTGGCCTTCTTGATGTAGCGACCCTTGGCGGCCGACGGCTTCAGACGAAGGATCTCGTCGAGCGCGGCGCCGTAGTTCTCCACCAGCTGCGTGTCGTCGAACGACGCCTTGCCGATGATGAAGTGCAGGTTCGAGTGCTTGTCGACGCGGAACTCGATCTTGCCGCCCTTGATCTCGGTCACGGCCTTGGCCACGTCCGGGGTCACGGTGCCCGTCTTCGGGTTCGGCATCAGACCACGCGGGCCGAGGACACGGCCCAGGCGGCCGACCTTGCCCATGAGGTCCGGGGTGGCGACGACGGCGTCGAAGTCCAGACGCCCCTTCGCCACCTCGTCGATGAGTTCGTCGGAACCGACGATGTCGGCGCCGGCGGCAGTCGCGGCCTCGGCACGGTCACCGGTCGCGAAGACCAGGACCCGGGCGGTCTTGCCGGTGCCGTGCGGGAGGTTCACGGTGCCGCGGACCATCTGGTCGGCCTTGCGCGGGTCGACACCCAGACGGAAGGCGACCTCGACGGTGCCGTCGAACTTGGAGGTGGAGGTCTCCTTGGCGAGACGGACGGCTTCGAGCGGGGCGTACTGCTTCTCCCGGTCGATCTTGGCGTCCGCAGCGCGGAGAGACTTGCTGCGCTTGCTCACTACTGCTCCTGTGTGCTCTGAGGAGTCGTGGTAGGGGCCGAGCAGGCCCTGCCACGGTGTTCTGCGGAGGTGGGGATCAGCCCTCGACCGTGATGCCCATGGAACGGGCGGTGCCGGCGATGATCTTCGACGCGGCGTCCAGGTCGTTGGCGTTGAGGTCGGCCATCTTGGTGGTGGCGATCTCGCGGACCTGAGCCTGGCTGATCTTGGCGACCTTGGTCTTGTGGGGCTCGCCGGAGCCCTTCTCGACACCAGCGGCCTTGAGGATCATCTTCGCGGCCGGCGGGGTCTTGGTGATGAAGGTGAAGGAGCGGTCTTCGTAGACCGTGATCTCCACCGGGATGACCCAGCCGCGCTGCGACTCGGTCGCCGCGTTGTAGGCCTTGCAGAACTCCATGATGTTGACGCCGTGCTGGCCCAGTGCGGGGCCGACCGGCGGCGCCGGGTTGGCCGCACCGGCCTGGATCTGGAGCTTGATAAGCCCCGTGACCTTCTTCTTCTTCTTGGGAGGCATTGCTCTCTCCGGGTCCTAGTGAGAGTTTCCAGCCATCCATTCCGGATAGTCCGGACGGAGGCATACCGCACCACGATAACGGGTATCGGTGTGCGGCCAAAAACCGAGCAGGTCAGACTGGCTGCGAGAGCCTGTCTGACCTGGTCGGAGGCATACGGTCCGAAAGAACGTCAGTTCTTCTGAATCTGGTCGAAGCTGAGCTCCACCGGAGTCTCGCGGCCGAAGATCTCGACGAGGCCCTTGACCTTCTTCGAGTCGGCGTTGATCTCGTTGATGGTCGCCTGCAGCGTCGCGAACGGGCCGTCGGTGACGGTGACCGAGTCGCCCACCTCGAAGTCCAGCACCTGGACCTCAAGCTTGCGGGACGGAGCCGGCTTGCCCTCGGCCTCGGCGGCCTCGCGGGCGGCCTTCTCCTCGGCCTCGGGGGCGAGCATCTTGACGATCTCGTCCAGCGTCAGGGGGTAGGGGTCGTAGGCGTTGCCCACGAAGCCGGTGACACCGGGGGTGTTGCGAACGACACCCCAGGACTCGTTCGTCAGATCCATGCGCACCAGCACGTAGCCGGGGAGCTTGTTCTGCTTGACGGTCTTACGCTCGCCGTTCTTGATCTGCGCGACCTCTTCTTGCGGCACCTCGGCCGCGAAGATGAAGTCCTCGACGTTCAGCGAGACGGCACGCTGTTCGAGGTTGGTCTTCACACGGTTCTCGTAACCGGCGTACGTGTGGATGACGTACCACTCGCCGGGCAGCGCGCGGAGTTCCTCACGAAGGGCGGTGACGGGGTCGACCGGCTCGGCCTCCTCCGCCTCCTCGGACTCGGCGCTGTCGTCCTCGTCGGTCGCGGCGCTCTCGTCCTCGTCGGTCGCGACGTCGGCGGCCTCGGCCTCGTCCTCATCGGCAGCGAGGGCCGAGGCGCTGTCGCCCTCGACGTCCCCGCCGGACTCGTCCTCGACGTGCAGCGCGGCCTCTTCGGCGGGCTCGCCCGCCGCGGCGTCGGCAGCCTCGACCTCGTCCTCGACGTCCGCGCCCTCGACGATGTCGAGTTCGTCGTCACGGGACTCGACCGACTCGACGGCATCGTTCAGGTTCGGGTCAGACACGGTGGCTGCTTCTTCCTGGATCATGGGGGTGGAACACGCGAAAGCGGGCGCCGGGTACGGCGCCCTTCGCGCTTGGCCTAGCCGAAGACGTACTTGGCGGCCTTGTCGAGTCCGAAGTCAATCACAGTCACCAGACCGATCATGATGACAACGAACACAATCACCACTGTGGTGTACGTCGTCAGCTGATTGCGGGTCGGCCAGACAACCTTGCGGAGCTCCGCGACGATCTGGCGGTAGAAGAGGGCGAGGCGCTTCAGCGGGCCCTTCTTGGCGCGCTTACCGCCCTTGCGGCCCTTCTTCTGGGACTCCGGCGCCTCATCCTGGGCATCAGGCATGTCGATGGAGCCCACGGCGTCCGTCACTCGTCCTCACCTGATTCCGGGTCGTGGCCGTGCCGCGCCCGGTGTGAGCCGCACGGCGGTGCAATGCAGTACGTACATGTGCACACATCCTGGTGAAAGGAGTGTGTAGCAGGGCCGGAGGGACTTGAACCCCCAACCGCTGGTTTTGGAGACCAGTGCTCTACCAATTGAGCTACGACCCTTTGCTTCCCCCACAACGTACCGCATCCACCCGGGTGCTCGGAGTGCACCGGAAGAGCGCGGCCGGTGAAGGCCAACGAGGTGAGAGTGTACGTGGTCGGCGGCCGGGCGTCGAACAGAAAGTGTCCGTACGGACTTTGTGCGTGCCCGGCCCCGGGCCGTCCGGCGCTGCCCAGTCCGTGAAACCAGTGTGCCGGGGACGTTTCCGGTCTGAAACGATGGGCCCATGAGCGCTGCAATCCCTCCCACCGAGCGCCGGGTCTCCGCCCGAGTCGGCGCGATCTCCGAGTCCGCCACTCTCGCCGTGGACGCCAAGGCCAAGGCCCTCAAGGCCGCGGGACGTCCGGTGATCGGCTTCGGCGCCGGTGAGCCCGACTTCCCGACCCCGGACTACGTCGTCGAGGCCGCCATCGAGGCGTGCAAGAACCCGAAGTACCACCGCTACACGCCGGCCGGCGGCCTTCCCGAGCTGAAGGCGGCGATCGTCGCCAAGACGCTGCGCGACTCCCACTACGAGGTGGACGCCTCCCAGGTCCTGGTGACCAACGGCGGCAAGCAGGCCATCTACGAGGCGTTCGCCGCGATCCTCGACCCGGGCGACGAGGTCATCGTCCCGGCTCCCTACTGGACGACGTACCCCGAGTCGATCCGTCTCGCCGGCGGTGTCCCGGTGGATGTCGTCGCGGACGAGACGACCGGCTACCGCGTCTCGGTCGAGCAGCTGGAGGCGGCCCGTACGGAGAAGACCAAGGTCGTCCTCTTCGTGTCGCCCTCCAACCCGACCGGCGCCGTCTACAGCGCCGAGGACACCGAGGCCATCGGCCGCTGGGCCGTCGAGCACGGCCTGTGGGTGATGACGGACGAGATCTACGAGCACCTGGTCTACGGGGACGCGAAGTTCACCTCGCTGCCTGCAGTACTTCCTGAGCTGCGCGACAAGTGCATCGTGGTCAACGGCGTCGCGAAGACGTACGCGATGACCGGCTGGCGGGTCGGGTGGGTCATCGGCCCCAAGGACGTGGTGAAGGCCGCGACCAACCTGCAGTCCCACGCCACGTCGAACGTGTCGAACGTGGCCCAGGCCGCGGCGATCGCCGCCGTCTCGGGCGACCTGACGGCCGTCGCCGAGATGCGCGAGGCCTTCGACCGCCGCCGCAAGACGATCGTGCGCATGCTCAACGAGATCGACGGCGTGCTCTGCCCGGAGCCCGAGGGCGCGTTCTACGCGTACCCCTCGGTGAAGGCCCTGCTCGGCAAGGAGATCCGCGGCAGGCGCCCGCAGGACTCCGTCGAGCTGGCCGCGCTGATCCTGGAGGAGGCCGAGGTCGCGGTCGTCCCGGGCGAGGCCTTCGGCACGCCGGGCTATCTGCGGCTGTCGTACGCGCTGGGTGACGAGGACCTCGTCGAGGGTGTCTCGCGGATCCAGAAGCTCCTGGCGGAGGCCAAGGCCTGAGCCCGGCGCATGACAGTAGGTACTGCGAGCCGCTTCCCTCCGGGGAGGCGGCTCGTTTCTTCGTGTCCCTCACTTCTTTCGTTTCTTCGTGCGAGCAAGACCACGTTCAGGGAAAGCGCTACCGATTTGGCGCCGGCGTGCGGCAGGATCCTTGAATGGAGCACGTACGTAAGGTCTCTGAGCTGCCCAAGGCTCATCTGCACCTGCATTTCACAGGTTCGATGCGGCACACCACCCTGCTGGAACTGGCCGACAAGCACGGGATCCATCTGCCCGACGCGCTGACGAGCGGCGAGCCGCCCAAGCTGCGGGCGACGGACGAGCGCGGCTGGTTCCGCTTCCAGCGTCTGTACGACGCGGCGCGGTCGTGCCTCAGAGATCCCGAGGACATCCAGCGGCTCGTGCGCGAGGCCGCCGAGGAGGACCTCAAGGACGGCTCGGGGTGGCTGGAGATCCAGGTCGACCCCACGTCGTACGCGCCGCGCCTGGGCGGTCTGATCCCCGCCCTGGAGGTCATCCTGGACGCGGTGGACACGGCCTCGCGCGAGACCGGGCTCGGTATGCGGGTCCTGGTGGCCGCGAACCGGATGAAGCACCCCCTGGACGCCCGCACGCTGGCCCGTCTGGCCGTGCGGTACGCGGACCGGGGCATCGTCGGGTTCGGGCTCTCCAACGACGAGCGGCGGGGCATGGCGCGGGACTTCGACCGGGCCTTCGCGATCGCCCGGGAGGGCGGGCTGCTGGCCGTGCCGCACGGCGGTGAGCTGGCGGGCCCCGCGTCCGTACGCGACTGCCTGGACGACCTGCACGCCTCGCGGATCGGGCACGGGGTACGGGCCGCCGAGAACCCGCGGCTGCTGAAGCGCCTCGCGGACCGCGGCATCACCTGTGAGGTCTGCCCGGCCTCGAACGTCGCCCTGGGGGTCTACGAGAAGCCGGAGGACGTCCCCTTGCGCACACTATTCGAGGCGGGGGTGCCCCTGGCGCTCGGCGCGGACGACCCGCTGCTGTTCGGCTCGCGGCTGGCGGCCCAGTACGACATCGCGCGCCGCCACCACGGCTTCACGGACGCCGAGCTGGCCGAACTGGCACGGCAGTCGGTACGCGGTTCGGCGGCCCCGTCCGACATCAAGGAGAAGCTGCTGTCCGGGATCGACGACTGGCTGACCGCCCCGGTCGCCTGAAGCGGGCGTGGGGCGGCGGTCTCAGAGGCTGACGCCCACCGTCACCGGTTCGTTGACGAGCGTGATCCCGAAGGCCCCGTGGACGCCGGCGACGACCTCGCGGGCGAGCGTGAGGAGGTCCTCCGTGGTGGCCCCGCCCCGGTTGGTGAGGGCCAGGGTGTGCTTGGTGGAGATACGGACGGGACCGGTGCCGTACCCCTTCGTGAAGCCCGACTTGTCGATCAGCCAGGCCGCGGAGGTCTTGGTGTGCTCGTCGTCCGCGGGGTAGGCGGGCGGGACCACGCCCTCGCCCAGGCGCTCCGCCACGCGCGCGTGGAACGCGGCGAACTCCTCGCGCGTGAGGATCGGGTTGGTGAAGAACGAGCCGGCCGACCAGGTGTCGTGGTCCTCGGGGTCGAGCACCATGCCTTTCCCGGAACGCAGCTTCAGGACGGTGTCACGGGCCGCGTCCACGGGCACGCGGTCGCCGGGTCCGACACCGAGCATGCGGGCCGTCTCGGCGTACCTCAACGGCGCGGACAGCCCGGCGGCGTCCTCCAGCTCGAAACGGACACGCAGCACGACGAACCGCTCGGGATCGCTCTTGAAACGACTGTGCCGGTACGAGAAGGCGCACTCGGCGTTCGACATGGTGACCGTCTCGCGGCTCTCACGGTCATAGGCGATCACTTCGGTGATCGTCGACGACACTTCCTGGCCGTACGCGCCCACGTTCTGGATCGGTGTCGCACCGGCGGAGCCCGGGATTCCGGCGAGGCACTCGATGCCCGCGAGGCGGGCCTCGACGGTACGGGCGACCGCGTCGGTCCACACCTCCCCTGCGGCCAGTTCCAGCCGCGTGCCGTCCAGCTCGAAGCCGCGGGTGGCGATGCGCAGGGCGGTGCCCGGGAAGCCCTTGTCACCGATGACGAGGTTGGATCCGCCGCCGATCAGCAGCAGCGGCGTACCTGAGTCGTCGGCCTCGCGGACGGCGGCGATGACCTCGTCGTCGGTGGTCGCGGTGATCAGCCGGGCGGCTGGACCGCCGAGCCGGAAGGTGGTCAGCGGGGCGAGGGGGGTGTCGTGGAGTTCCTGCACTCGCCCAGAGTACGAGAACGGCCCCGCCAGGTCGGGCGGGGCCGTTCTCAGGGGGTGCGGGCACCTCCGGTTCACCGGTGTCGCGTGTCCGTGCGGGCCTGTGAGGGCGGGCCGCGCGGTTCCCCTCGCCTCTTCGGAAGTGGGGTTGCGCCCCGGCTTCCGCCCCTTCAGGGGTGCGGGGAACCACACGACAAGCCCCCACCGGCCCGCAGACTCAGCGCGACGCCGTCTCCAGTACGGGTGCGGGCGCCTCCGTGACCTCCTCGGATCCGGCCTCGGGCCGTCGGCTCGGGATGTACAGCGCCCCGAGGGCCGCCAGGGCGACCGCCGCGGAGCCGACCCACAGAGCGGGCCGAATGCCGTCCACGAAGGTCTGGGCGCTCTCGTAGCCGCCCTGCGCGGAGAAGATCGAGGCCATCACCGCGATACCGAGCGCCCCGCCGACCTCACGCAGCGCGTTGTTGGCGCCGGACGCGATCCCCTGCTCCTGCGCCCGGACGCTGGACATGACCAGGCTGGATGCGGGGGCGAAGAAGAGGGACATCCCGATTCCGCTGATGATCAGGGCAGGCAACTGCGCGGCGTACGAGGTGTCGGCCTCGACCACGACGGCGAACCACCCGAGTCCGACGGCCTGCAGGAACAGGCCCGCCGCGACGACGGGACGTCCGCCGATACGGTCCGACAGGTAGCCGGCGACCGGCGCGACGAGCATCGGCATACCGGTCCACGGCAGCATGCGCAGCCCCGCCTCGGTGGGCGAGTAGCCGAGCACGCCCTGCATGTACTGGCTGAGCAGGAAGATCGAGCCGAACATCCCGAGGAACATCAGCAGGCTCGCCGCGTTGATCCCGGCGAAGGCGCGGCTACGGAAGAGCCGCATCGGCAGCATGGGGTTCTTGGCCCGCATGCCGTGGAAGACGAAGCCGGTGAGCAGAGTCGTACCCCCGAACAGAGCGAGCAGGACCACACCGTCGCTCCAGCCGACGGCAGGCGCGCGGACCAGCCCGTAGACGATCCCGAAGAGGCCGCCGCTGGCGAGCAGGGTGCCGCGGATGTCGAGCGGGGCACCGGCGCCGAAGGACTCGGAGAGGCGCAGCCGGGCGAGCGGCAGCAGGGCAAGACCCAGTGGAACGTTCAGCCAGAAGATCCACTGCCAGGACAGGTGTTCGGTGAGGCTGCCTCCGATGAGCGGCCCCGAGGCGACCGCGAGACCGTTGACGGCACCCCATATCCCGTACGCCATCCCGCGCTTGGCGGCCGGGACGGCGGCCGTCAGCAGGGTCAGGGTCAGCGGCATCATGATGGCCGCGCCGACGCCCTGGACCGCGCGGGCGGCGATCAGCGAGTCGATGCCCGGGGCCATGGCCGCCGCGGCGGACGCTCCGGTGAAGACGGTGATGCCGACGAGGAAGAGCCGGCGGCGGCCGAACCGGTCGCCCAGGGCCGCGCCGAACATCAGCAGTACGGCGAAGGTGAGCGTGTACGCGCTCACGGTCCATTCCAGATCGTCGAGCGCTCCCCCGAAGTCCTTGCGGATCGAGGGTAGAGCGGTGGTGACGACGAGGTTGTCGAGGGCCGCCATGAATCCGGCGACGCTGGTGATGACGAGGGCCCAGACGGCTCCCCCGCGACGTTCGGTCTGCTGTGACATCGCTCCCCCAGCGGGTTATCGCTAGCTGTTGGTTAGTTATTGCTGACTAACTTTCGAGATCCTGAAAGGGCGCCGCTCTCCGCCGCCTCCTGCTCCGGCGTTGCACTCCGGCGATCCGCTTCAGTGTTCGAGCCGGCCCTTGGTCCGAGCCGACGGGTAGAGCCCTTCCCACACCCGATGCTGGGGCGGGAACCCCATGGCCACCAGGCAGTTGATGAGCATGCCGTAGGCCAGGAAGGTCGTGGTCTCGTCCATGTCGGCGCCGAGCGGCAGATGCACCGTGTCCCACAGCCGCATCCAGCCGGCCCGTACCGCCTCGCCGAGTTCGTGATCACCGGCCTGCTCGGCCGCCGCCACCGCGACATACATCTGCATCTGCATGAGCAGCCGCTCCGGCTCCTCGGCGATCACCCTCGTGTACGCGTCCGCCATGGAGTGCAGGGCCTCCTCGCCCTCCAGCCCCTCGGAGGCCGCCTCGAACGTGCGCCTGGTCTCCTCCAGGCAGCGCTCGGCCGCCGCGAGGAAGATCGCCTTCTTGCCGGGGAAGAGCCGGAAGAGGTACGGCTGCGAGACCCCCACACGCTTGGCGATCGCCTCGGTGGACGTGCCGTAGTAGCCGCCCCGGGCGAACTCGCTCATCGCCGCACGAATGACGCTCTCACGCCTTTCCTCTGCGCTCATCCTGACCATGCGACGAAGTTAGTACTCAATCACTAACTAAGTCAAGAGGGCGGCCCGGAGAGACCACAGAGAGAAGGAGGAGGAGGAGGACGTACCAAGTGAGCATGGAGTGACGTAGTAAGGGGCGCCCGCAACGGCGGGCGCCCCTTACTCGCGGTGTCGTTGACCGCGTCCGGTCAGGCCAGTCGTACGACGGCCCGGGACATGCCCAGCACCTTCTTGCCCGCGCTCATCGCGACGAGGTCGACCCGGACGGTGTTGTCGTCGAGCTTGACGGCGACCTTGCCGCTGACCTCGATCGTGGCGCCCTCGTCGTCGTTCGGGACGACGACGGGTTTGGTGAAGCGGACGCCGTACTCGACGACCGCGCCCGGGTCGCCGGTCCAGTCGGTGACGACCCGGATCGCCTCGGCCATGGTGAACATGCCGTGCGCGATGACGTCCGGGAGGCCGACCTCCCTGGCGAACTTCTCGTTCCAGTGGATCGGGTTGAAGTCCCCCGAGGCACCCGCGTACCGCACAAGCGTGGCGCGGGTCACTCCGAAGGTCTGGGCCGGCAGCTCGGTGCCGACCTCGACGTCGTCGTACGCGATCTTCGCGGTCATCAGTTCACGCCCCCTCGGCCGCACGGGACACGAGCTTGGTCCAGGCGGTCACCACGTGCTCGCCGGCCTCGTCGCGAACCTCGCCGCGAATGTCCAGGATGTCGTTGCCCGCCATCGACTTGACCGCCTCGATGGTGGACGTGACCGTGAGCCGGTCCCCCGCGCGCACCGGGCGCCGGTGGACGAACTTCTGGTCGCCGTGCACGACCCGGCTGTAGTCGAGACCCAGTTGCGGGTCCTGTATGACCTGTCCCGCGGCCTTGAAAGTGATCGCGAACACGAACGTCGGCGGTGCGATCACATCGGGGTGGCCTAGAGCCTTGGCCACGTCCGGGTCCGTGTAGGCGGGATTGGGATCTCCCACCGCTTCCGCGAATTCACGGATCTTCTCCCGGCCGACCTCGTACGGGTCGGTGGGCGGGTAGGACCGCCCTACGAAGGACTGGTCGAGCGCCATCGGCTCGGCACCTCCTGGTTCGCACTGGTTCGCAGCTGGTGTTCAACGACGCGAGGCCGCCCCCCGATTACAGGGGACGGCCTCGTGAACGAGCCTTTTTTATCGCGTTTCGCGGTGCGCAGTGTGCGAGTTGCAACGCGGGCAGTGCTTCTTCATCTCCATGCGATCCGGGTTGTTACGCCGGTTCTTCTTGGTGATGTAGTTCCGCTCCTTGCACTCCACGCAGGCCAGCGTGATCTTCGGGCGGACGTCGGTGGCAGCCACGTGAGTGCTCCTTGCCGGACGGATGGGACATGGATTAACGCATAGAAGAGTAACCGATCGAAGGACCGACCCCGCAATCGGCTACCGTCAGTAGCGGTGACCGGACTTGAACCGGTGACACAGCGATTATGAGCCGCTTGCTCTACCGACTGAGCTACACCGCTTTGATGTGATCAGTTCCCGCCCTTCGACGGGAACCTCTCACACCAGAGCCCCAATACGGAATCGAACCGTAGACCTTCTCCTTACCATGGAGACGCTCTACCGACTGAGCTATTGGGGCGAGCGATGAAGACATTACACGCTGGGCAGCCGATCGCCCAAATCCGTTTCGCGGCACCGGCCCCGGCCCGTTCCCGGGACCTCACCGGCTGTTCCACCCGCCTCTTCGGCACGACGGGCCACACCGGTACGACTATTCCGCTCCTCCTCGATGCGCGCCGGTCGTCACCCTAGGCTCGACTCACGCTGCGTGATCTTGTGCCCCTCCTGCGCAGCCGCCGAGCCACAGGAGCGCGATGCCAGAGAGCCAGCCGCAGCCGCACCACTCCTCGTCGTCGTCCTCGTCCTCGTCGGGCTCCTCCGGGCCCTCGGGCTCGTCCGGCCGGACCAACGGGTCCGACCTGCTGCTCTGCGGTGCGCGGCTCACCGACGGCCGGCTCGTGGACGTACGGCTGGCCGACGGACGTATCGAGGCGGTCGGCACGGCAGGCAGCCTCACCGCGCACACCGCGCGCGTGGACCTCTCCGGCTGTCTGCTCCTGCCGGCCCCGGCCGACCCCCACGCCCACGGCGACACGGCCCTGACGGCCGACGGCCAGGGCCCGGTCTCGTACGAGGACCAGGAGGTCCAGCGCCGTACGACCGAGGCCGCTCTGCTGCAGCTGGGGCACGGGGCGACCGCCGTCCGCTCGCACGTGCGCGTGGGCGACGTGCAGGGGCTGGGCTCGATGGCGGCGGCGCTTCAGGCGCGGCGCGCGCTGCGGGGGCTGGTCGAGCTGACGGTCGTGGCGATGCCGCGGGTACTCACCGGACTCGCCGGGGCCGACGGGCTGGCGATGCTGCGGGACGCGGTGAAAATGGGCGCCTCCGTAGTGGGCGGTTGTCCAGATCTGGACCCGGATCCGACGGGCTACGTGGAGGCGGTCCTGGAAGTCGCCTCGGAGCAGGGCTGCCCGGTCGATCTGCATACGGACGGTGACGATCCGGCCCGGCTCGGGCGCCTCGCGGCGATGGCGGGCGGGTTGCGGCCCGGGGTGACGCTCGGCCCCTGCGGAGGGCTGAGCCGACTGCCCCCCGAGGTGGCCGCGCGATCGGCCGACCAGCTCGCCGCGGCCGGGGTGACCGTCGTCTGCCTGCCCCAGGGCGGCTGTTCGGGCGTGGACCGCCGCGGCACGGCTCCGGTACGACTGCTGCGGGCGGCCGGGGTACGGGTCGCGGCCGGGAGCGGCGCTCTGCGGGACCTGTCGAATCCCGTGGGACGCGGGGACCCGCTGGAGGCGGCGTATCTGCTGGCCTCGCGGTACGGGCTGCGGTCCGCCGAAGCGTACGACGCGGTGAGTTCGTCGGCGCGGGCGGTACTGGGACTGCCCGAGGTGCGCGTGGAGGCCGGCTTCCCGGCGGAGCTGCTCGCGGTGCGCGGGGACCGGCTCGACGGCGCGCTGTCGCTGGCGTACAGCCGGATCGTGGTGCACCGGGGGCGCGTGGTGGCGCGGACGAGCGCGGTGCGGGAGTACTGCAACTCGGCGGCGGCCGTGGCGCTGGACCTGCCGCGCCAGGGGCGGACGGGTCAGTCGTGAGGTGCGGGTCGCGGTGAGGTGCGGGTCGCGGTCAGGTGCGCGGCACGCACGCGTGGAGGTCGTCGGCCTCCACGCGTGCGTGCGTCTGTTGCTGTGGCGCGTGCGGTGGCCGGCGAACGGAGTGTTGTTGTGGCGCGTGCGGTGGCCGGGCGAACAGAGTGTCAGAAGCCGCCCAGCAGACCGCTGGTGAACGGGTTGCCCGGACCGCCGAACTCTCCCGCGGGCAGTTTCGTGGCGCCGGACGGGGCGCTGATGTCGCCGGCTTCACCGAACTTGACGACCAGCGGGACCTTGGCGCCCTTCGGGTCGTCCGCCAGGGTGGCGAGGTCGACGGAGACCCGGGTCAGGTCACCGTTCTTCAGGGAGAAGTCGACGGCGACCTTCTTGTCCGGAACGTCCTTCAAGTCCTTGTCGGTGGGCAGTTCGGCGCCCGCCGGGAGTTCGCCGGCCAGCGGCCGCAGTTTGTCGATGAGGCCTGTGAGCAGGTCGCGGAACGAGGCCTTGGCGACCACCCGTTCGACGCCGTCGCTGCCGCCCTTGTCGCTGAAGGTGACCTCGCGGGCGACGACCGAGCGCACGGCCTTGAGGATCTTCTGCTGGGTCCTGCTGTCGATCTCGTCGGCCGGATCGGCCTTGCCCTTGCCGTCCCCGCCGTCCTTGCCGGTGGCGTCCTTCGCGGCGCGGTCGAGTTCGCGGTTGTCGATCTTGACCCACTTGCCCTCAAGTACCGGCTTGAGTTCCTTCTCGCTCTCGGGGAGCTCGTCGGCGGTCGGCAGGGGGAATCCCATCGCCTCGCCGAACGCCTTCATGTCGGCCCGGTAGTACGTGTAGTCGCCGACGAGGCGGTACTCGGCGAGAACACCGTCGGGCCCCGAGACCGACACACCCGTGCCGACGAGATCCTTCTCACCCGAGTCGGCGAGCGGCTTGCGCGACTCGACGGACACCTTGACCCGTACTCCGGCGAACAGTTTCGCGAGCTCCGGCGGCATCTCCTCGCCGGGCTCCTCCTCTCCGGCCAGCTTCACGAGTGCCGAAGGCTTGGCGTCGAGCCCCAACTCGAAGGCGAGTGACTTCTTTTCGCCGAGCCCCCCGACGGCCTGGTCCACCTTCTGACCGGCGGTGAGGTTCTCCACCGTGCCGCAGGCGGCCACTCCGGAGAGCAGGGCGGTGGTGCAGCCGACCGCGGTGAGAGTCCTGCGTATGACGGGGCTCTTCCGGATGGCGGGGCTCATGCGTGTGGCGGTGATGACGGTCTCCTTATGACGCCTGACGGCGTCCCCCTCGTACAACTGATCTCTCAAGAGACTCACGAGTTATCCACAGGGTTGTGCGGCGAGTGTCTCCGTCCGGGCGTACGGTCGGAAACATGCGCATTGTTATCGCTGGAGGTCATGGTCAGATCGCGTTGCGGCTTGAGCGGTTGCTCGCCGCGCGCGGTGACGAGGTCGCGGGAATCATCCGCCGAGCCGAACAGGGCGACGATCTGCGGGCGGCCGGCGCCGAGCCGGTGCTGTGCGATCTGGAGTCGGCTTCGGAGGAGGAGGTCTCCGCACACCTGCGGGGCGCGGACGCCGCGATCTTCGCTGCGGGCGCGGGCCCGGACAGCGGGGCGGCCCGCAAGGAGACCGTGGACCGGGGAGCCGCGGTGCTCTTCGCGGACGCGGCGGCCCGGGCGGGGGTACGACGCCATGTGGTCGTCTCCTCCATGGGCGCGGATCCGGAGCACCCCGGGGACGAGGTCTTCGACGCGTATCTGCGCGCCAAGGGCGAGGCCGACTCGTACGTACGCGCTCACCGCGGCCTGGACTGGACGATCCTGCGCCCCGGAATGCTGACGACCGACGCGGGCACGGGCCTCGTCCGCCTGGAGGCCGCCACGGGCCGCGGACCGGTCCCGCGCGACGACGTCGCCGCGGTCCTCGCGGAACTGGTGGACACCCCGGCGACGGCCGGCCTGACCCTGGAACTGATCAGCGGTTCCACACCGGTGTCGGTGGCGGTCAAGTCGGTGGCGGGGAACTGACGGGCAGGTGGGCCGGGACCGGGCCGGGGCGCGGCGCCGGTGAGGGGCGCCGGTGAGGGGCGGGCCCGACAGGCACGACCGCTCAGAAGCCGGAAGACCGCAGGATCAGGGAAGACCGCAGGATCAGGGAAGACTGCAAGGTCAGGGAAGATCGCAAGGTCAGAAGAGCGGAAGCTGGCCGGGGAAGTCCGCCACGACGTACCCGTCCAGCGCCGGCTGAGAGGCCCCGAGCTGCGCCTGCCTGCGCGACCCCGGGCAGGACACGAGTTCCCCGCTTCCCCGGGCCCTCGCCGGGTCGTGCCGAGCGAACCGCCCGGCGACGACAGCGATCTCGCGACGGCACTCGGGGCAGATGCGGCGACGTAAGGACATGGGTCCAGGGTACGAAGTGAACGCCGGGCGCCGCTGCCGGGGCGCTCCGCGTTCCCGTGGTCCGGAGCCCTGGAACAGACGGGCCACCGGCCACCGGGCTCGGGACTGTCCGAAAACGAAGAAGCCCTCTCTGAAAATGCGTACTCGCATTTCAGAGAGGGCTTCTTCTCTCAGCGTGGCGGCGCCAGGATTCGAACCTGGGAAGGCTAAGCCGGCAGATTTACAGTCTGCTCCCTTTGGCCGCTCGGGCACACCGCCGGGCTTGCTGCCGTTCGAACCGTCTTTCGGCGGCGCTCCGTGGCAACGACGTAAACGATACCCGATGCTCGGGGGTGCTTCGCCACTCGATTGATCGGTGCTCGGAGGTGAGGGGGTGGCTAGGCTTATGCGGATGCGGCCCGGGACCGAGCGGGTTCGGCGGCCGCCACTACGCACCCCGATACAAGGAGCCACAGGACATGGCCGACTCCAGTTTCGACATCGTCTCGAAGGTCGAGCGGCAGGAGGTCGACAACGCCCTCAACCAGGCCGCCAAGGAGATCTCGCAGCGCTACGACTTCAAGAACGTGGGCGCCTCCATCTCCTGGTCCGGCGAGAAGATCCTCATGGAGGCGAACTCCGAGGAGCGGGTCAAGGCCATCCTCGACGTGTTCGAGACCAAGCTGATCAAGCGCGGTATCTCGCTGAAGGCGCTGGACGCCGGTGAGCCGCAGCTCTCCGGCAAGGAGTACAAGATCTTCTCTTCGATCGAGGAGGGCATCTCCCAGGACAACGCGAAGAAGGTCGCGAAGATCATTCGCGACGAGGGCCCGAAGGGCGTGAAGGCGCAGGTGCAGGGCGACGAGCTGCGGGTCAGCTCGAAGAGCCGTGACGACCTGCAGGCCGTGCAGGCCCTGCTCAAGGGCAAGGACTTCGACTTCGCGCTGCAGTTCGTCAACTACCGCTAACCGAACGCTCTGAGCTGCACTAATCCGAAATAGCTGCGGCCGGAGGGCACAACGCGGGCACATCACCGAGGACCGCCTCAACGGCCGCCCGCGTCGTGTCCTCGTCATCCGGCCAGAGGTGGGTGTAGATGTCGAGCGTGATCGACGGCTTCGAGTGACCGAGCCGCCGCTGAACCGTCTTCACGCTCTCGCGGTTCTTGATCAGCGCCGAGGCGTAGAAGTGGCGCAGGTCGTGCATGCTCGCCCCGTCCGGGACGCGGACGGGAGCAGGCTCCTGCCCTTCCGGCCGGCCCCGCTGGACCCATGCCGCGTACGCCTCCGCGTAGGCCTTGGCCAGGGCCTCGTTCGCCCGCTCCTCCATGCGCCCCCACACGTACGACCAGTTCGCGCGCCGGAGCACCTCGCTGCGGTCGCTGGTGAACAGCATCTGCGCCTGGCGCTGCTTCGGCTTCCGCGGGTCGGTGCGGTCCTCGATGTCCACCGTGACCGCTGGGTGCTGCTGGAGGTGCGCGGCGAGGGCGTTGACTGCCGAGGTGGCCAGCGGCACGGTGCGGTAGCTCTCGTGCGTCTTCGGCTCACCGAGGTACGGCTCCGGAGTCTCGTCCTGGTCGGCGTCGGTGTCCTTGTCCGGGGTGATGAGCTGCTGCCGCACCACCACTTCGCGGCGCAGGAAGTCGATGCAGTCGACCTCCAAGCCGAACACCTCGCCCTGCCGGAGGCCGGAGGCCGCGGCGAGCAGGATCATCGCGCGGTACCGGGCCGGGGCCGCCTCGATCAGCGCGCGCACGGCGTCCGCGTGCAGGGGCAGAATCTCGACGCGTCGCACCTCCGGCAGCTTGATGCCGGCGCACGGGTTCAGCGCGATAGTCCGGTCCCGCACGGCCGTGTGCATCACGGTGACCATGTAGGCGAACGTGATCCGGAGCGTGGACGGGGCGAGGACCTGTGACCGGTCCTTGACCCAGGCCTGCACCTCCGAGGGGCGGATCGTAACGATCGGCCGGTCCCCGAACGTCGGGTAAATGTGCAGGCGCAGGGCTCGTTCGACGCGGGACGCGGTCCCGTCACGGTGAACGGCAGAGGTGCGCCACCGCTCGGCGACCGCCCGGAAGCTCTCCTTGCCCGCGGCCGGGTCGACGTAGAGACCGCGGTCCAAGTCGGCCTGCACGGTGGCCGCACGGGTGTCGGCCTGGCTGCGCTTGGTGAAGTTCTCCTTCTGCTGCTCGCCCGCTGCGTCACGCCAACGGACCTGCCAGCGCTTCCCCTTGCCGTGGCCCGAGCTGGGTACGAGCGTGCGGGTCTTGCTGGAGTGCTCAGCGCAGGGCTCGGCGCCCTTCTTCGGGCGGGAGAGGTGCCACCGGTCGTAGACGCTACTCATCTGCGGGTTCCCCCTGGCGTGTGACTTCCTCAGTCTTCTCCCGGAAACCGATGATCGCCTTCATCCGACGCTTGTCGATGGTGCCGCGGGCGAGCGCGTCCGCCAGAGCTGCGGACAACTGCGCGCGCGCCTCCATTTCTTCCTTCACCAGTGGGTCAGCGGCTTCCGGGTTGTCACGGGATTCGCGCTCCTCAGCATCGTTGAGAAGTTCCATGAGGCTGACCTGCAGGAGCCTCAGCGTGTCGATGCTCCCAGTCATCATCGGCACCAACTGCCGTAGCGAGTCGATGTTGGTGCGACGGAGCCAATCCTCCGGAGCTTCCGGAGCGACGACCTCGGCGAGCCTCATGGCGTCCACTGACGCGTTGGGTAGTTCGATACGTCCTGCGCGGGCTGGCCCGTGAGGCGCCAGAAGGAACGGGACGTCGCACTCAAGCACCAGGGCAAAGGCAACGAGTTCAGCTGCAGTAAATGCCCGCTTGCCCTTCTCTGCTGAGTGCACTGCCTGCCGACTCCAGGGCTTTTCGAGATACACGCCAAGAGCCTCGCCTAGGTCTGCCTGTGACAGCTCCTGCTGTGTACGCAGCTTGGCGATGTTCCAGCCGATGGCATCTTCCAGCCTCACATCGAGCACCTTTCGTCATTGCTGAGAATGACATACGGCGTCGATGCAAGGCAAGCGTTGACAGCCATCCAGCCGGGCGTCATGCTGGGCAATGTCAGTCATTCCAGAACGGACATGGAGGGCGTCAATGCCCCGTGCCACCGCGCCCCCGCCGTCCGCGGCTCGTCGCCCGCTGGCCAAGCCGTCGGAGATCGCCGAGTACTGCGGCGTTCCGATCGGCACCGTCTACCAGTGGTCGTCCCGCGGAAGCGGCCCGAAGTTCATCAAGGTCGGCCGGCACCTTCGTGCCCGCTGGGACGACGTCGAGAAGTGGCTCGACGCCCAGACGATCGCCGCATGAAAGCGGCCCCCAGCAGGCGCGTCAACGCCTGTGATCCGGGGGCCGGAAGCACCAACCATCCATCCCTGAACAGCGCGACGGCCGCGCGGGCCCTAACCCGTATGCGCGGCCGTCGAAAGGAGCTTCACGTGAAGCGTACGACCACCATCCCCCAGAGCGCCACCGCGCGATCCGGGCGGGCCGCGTTCGCCGCAGAGGCCGCGCAGATGACCACCGAGGCCGCCGAGAAGGCCGCGGTCCGCCGCTCCGTCGACGCGCAGTTCCCTGCGGTCGCCGCACTCCTCGCGGACACCGACACCGCCCGCGAGCACCGCGAGCCGATCCTCACCCCCGAGCAGTCGACGTTCACCCTCGACTACGGGCTCGGCGCCTGGAGGACCACCTCCGCTGAGACCGAGCTGCGGGGCGTCGACGCCGACGGCGAGGACGCCAGCGAGCCGTTCCTCGCCGTCGAGGTCGTCATGTCTGACTACCGGCCGCAGGCCTACGGGCGCACCACGAAGGTGTGGTTGCAGTACGGACTGACGATGGGCGAGCTGACCCCGGTCAAGGCCCGCGAGGTGCTGGCCGCGATCAAGGGCTTCGTCCCCCAGCTTGAAGCCGTGATCGCGCTCGCCGAGGAGACCGGGGCCGGCGACTTCGAGGGTGACCCCGAGATCGCCCGTCTCGACCAGGAAGCCGAGCGCCGCCGGACCCGCGCCATCGACGAGGCCCGCAGCTGATGAACACCCGCACCGCCGAGGGAAGCCCCGCGCCACACGGCGCGGGGCCCTCCCCCGTGAACGACAGCACCACCTGGGACCAGCTCCGCGCCGCCATCCGTACGCACCTCGCGCAGCAGCCCAGCCCGAACACCGTGCGCGCCGCCGCGCGCCGGATCACGCACCACGCACTCGCGCAGGCCGAAGCCGAGATCACGGCCCGCGACGAGTCCCCGGAGGACGAGCACCGTTGATCACTCCAGAAGACGAGAGCGAAGCCTACGAACTCGCTGTGGTCGGGACTGTGTTGCTCAGCCGCGAACGCTTCGAAGGACTCGCCGCGAGGATCGAGCCGGACATGATCCGGCACAAGCGCACGAAAGTGCTCTGGGACGTCCTTGCCGAGCGAATCTCCAAGGGCGAGCCCACTGACTACCGCACGCTGCAAGCAGCCCTCCCGAAATCCGTCCTGGACTCCATCGGCGGACCGGTCGCGCTAAGCCAGATCGGTGAGTTTGCCGTCGGCGACGACGCCAGCATGCACGCCGAGAAACTGCGTGAACTGAGAGCCCAGCAGCAGACGGCAGCCGAGATCCGGCACGGATTGAGCCAGTTGGCCGACGACCCGGAGGCCGCGCGAGCGGCGATCCGCGAAGCCGTCGATCGCCAGGACAGTAGCGAGTGGGACGAGCCCGTACGCCTCACACCGCCGCCACCCCCGGCCCTGGACGTGAAGCTCCTCGGCGGTATCGGAGAGATGGCGCAGGCCGTCGCCGATTCCCTCCAGGTGCCCGTGGACATCCCGGCCTGGTTCGGCATGGCCGCCGCGTCGGCAGCGATCGGCGGCCGGCGGACCGTGAGCCCCAAGCCCGACTGGTCGGAGCCGGTCACCTTGTACTGCATGACGGTCGCCGCGCCGGGCGAGAAGAAGTCGCCCTCGCGCGCGGCCATGGTCGCGCCGATCGCGGAGGAGGAGCAGCGGCGCATGGCCGAGGACCGGTTCGCGGTCGCGCGCGACCAGCAGGACCGCCGGATCGCCGAGGCCTGCCTCACCGCGGCCGAGGCGAAGGTCGTCAAGGCATCGAATGCCGTCACCCGTACGAAGGCCCGCGAGGACCTCGCAGCCGTGCGCTCCGAGCTGGAGGACCTCGGGGAACCGAAGGTGCCCACGCAGATGCTCGCGGACGACACCACCCCCGAGGCCGCCGCCGGAGTGATGGGAGAGCAGGGTGAACGCCTCGCCGTGATCAGCGCGGAGGGCGGGTTCCTCGGCAACATCGGCGGCCGCTACTCGAACCAACCGAACCTGGAGATCGTCCTCAAGGCCTGGTCCCACGAGCCGCACACCGTGAACCGGAAGAACGGCCCGCCGCTGTTCCTGACCCGGCCGAGCCTGACGCTCGCGCTCGCGGTGCAGCCCGGCATGCTGGCCGGCCTCGGGGACATGGCCGAGGTGTTCGAGTCCCGCGGGTTCACCGGCCGGTTCATCTTCTCCGTGCCGCTGTCGATGGTCGGCCAGCGCACCTACGACACCGTGCCGATCCCGGGGGACGTGCGCCGCCGTTACGCCGACGGCCTCGCCCGAATGATCCGGGCAGTGTGGGACGACTCCGAGGTTCGGGAAATGACCCTCGACGAGGACGCCCAGGCCGTGTTCAAAGCGTTCTGGGTGGACTGGGAGCGCCGCCACCTCGTGCCGGGCGACCTCACCTCTGTGGAGGGCTGGTCGAAGAAGCTGCCGGGGCAACTACTGCGTCTCGCCGCGATCATGACCCTCTTCGATGCCCCGGACTGCATGACGGTGTCCGGCGAGACCATGACCAACACCGTGGCCCTGGTGCCGTACCTGCTCACACACGCCCGCTTGGTCGTAGACCTGATGTCTGCCGAGAAGGAGTCGAGACTCGGACCGGCCCGCGCCGTACTCGACTGGTTGCGCAAGAAGCATCCCGAGGGCCCGCTCAAGGTCTCGGACGTCAACAGCGGCGTGCACGGCCAGAGCTGGTGCCAGGAGACAGGCGACGTTCAGAACGCTCTCGACATGCTGGAGCGCCACGGCTGGATCCGGTGGCTCCCGGCGCCCGAGCGGCAGGGGCGGACCGGGCGGAAGCCTGCACCGCGGTTCGTGGTCCACCCAAAGGTGCTGGAGCCGCCGCAATGAGTTCTTTCGCTTTTTTCACTGCCTCCCGAGTTTCGGGCGTTGATTCACGCCCTCCCTATAAAGGCCATTTTTCAACTACTTATTACTTAAGGTAACCACTTTCCTCACGCTCTGTAGGTGACAGGGGTGCCAGTGGCCACACCTGCCACCCCCGGAACACCGTCAAAAAAGTAAAAGAACCGGAGGACCCAATGGAACCCACCCGGACCGACTACCTCATCGGCGACATCGACCCCCACACCCTCGCCACCACCTACCAGTGCGGCCACTGCAACAGCGACACCAGCACCCGCACCGACGACCTCGGCATCGTGCACCTCGTCGTCCACCACGACGACGGATGCCCCGTCCTCAACGGCACCCTCTCCGCAGCCCCCGACGCCGCACGAGCCGCCGCCAAGCACATCCCCGACACCTTCCGCCGCTGAGCCGCCAGCATCCGGTTCCGCTCACCTACGCGTCATCACGTGCGCGCGTGGGAACACCATCACCCCTGATCAGAGGCACCATGAGACTCCAGCCCGCACAGTCCGAGTGGAACGAGCGCGTCGCCAACGAAGCCCGGAAGCACAAGTACACGGTCTTCTACCCGCAGCGCGAGAATCAGCGGAGCCACGACCCGTCACTGATGCTCGTGCGCGGGCCCCGTGTGATCTTCCTGTGGCTGCGTATGGGCCGCCGCAAGCCCCTCCCGCAGGTGGACCTCCACCGGGAGGCCGGCCGTGAAGCGCATAGCTTCTGGCCCGCCGACTGGCCGTTCATCCTGCGCGTGCTCCTCACCGATCCGAAGCCTGTCGTCGTGTCCCTGGCGAGCCGTCAGGCCGTACAGGACGGACCCGACGGTGACGGCATCGCCTGAACCCCCGCAGGCGCCCCCTCCGGCCGTTCTCGACGACGGCGGGGTCTACCTCCCCCCGTCGGTCGCCTACGCCCTGTGGGAGCCCCTGCGGAAGCTCTTGGCCCGCCACCGCGCGGACGGCGGCCACGTCCGGCCTGAAGTCGCCGCCGCCATGGACGCGTTGCGGTCCTCCGCGTACGGCCACATGTGCGATTCCGAGCAGGTGAAACGCACATCGCGCGACGATCCGGACCGTACGGACCTCGTCACCACCGGGGCTCTCGCTGCACGCCTCGGGGTGACGGGATTCCATGCGAGGCGCCTGGCCGCCGCCGCGGGCATCACGCGCGTGGCACACGGCCGTTGGGCGCCGGAGGACGCCGACCGGCTCGCCAACCTGCGGAGGACCCGCCGATGACCGACCAGACCACCCCGGGCGCGTCCGATCCCCTCGCCGCGGCACGGGACAAGGCGTTCACCGCCGGCCAACGGCTGCGTACCGCCGAGGACATCCTCCGCGAGGACCCCGAGTTCCTCCCCACAGCGCAGATTGTCGCCCTGCGAGCCGACGCCGAGCAGACCCGCGCCGAGCTTGTCGACGCCGAGCGCCACGCACAGACCCCCAGAAAGGACACCTGACCATGGCCACCGCTCAGGAACTCGCCGCGGCGAACGACATCCGCGACAACCTCCCCACCGACATGGGCACCGCCCGCACCACAGACCTCGTCACCAAGCGGGACGCCCTGGAGACTGCGCTCCGCAACTTCCTGGACGCCACCGCCGCCCACAACACCCGCGTCGCCTACTGGCGCCGGCAGATGGCCACCGCGGGCCCGCACAACCCCGCGGACACCGCGAACTACGGCACCCGCGCCTACCGCCTCCTGACCGATGGCCTGTACCTCCCCGACGGCTCGGGCAACCCGAAGGCGTACCACCCGCTGAATGCCGGGGCGTTCATCGGCGCCACCCTCTACCGCGTCCTCGCGGCGTACGACGACAGCGCGCGTCGCTTCGCGGGTGGCACCCAGCTGCGCCCTGCCGACGAGTTCGTCACCACCAACGGCGCGGTCAACCTCACCGCCCTGATGCAGAAGGACGCCTGATCATGGCCATTCCCGCACCTCTGCCGCACCCGAACGAGGACGTTGACCACCTCGCCGCGCGCGCCTCGAAGACGACGTTCGTTGAGAAGGCCGGCGCGATCCGCAGCAACCACAACGCCTCCGCGCGCTCGAAGGCAGAGCAGATCGCGGGCCTGTACGACACGCACATCACGGAGACCACCGACGCTTACAGCAGGCTCGGCGACCGCCGCCGCGAGCGCCTGGAGTACCTGGAGGGTCTCGTGCCCGCGGGGCCCGGTATCCCGTCCGACGCGAGCGAGGCCGACCGCGCGGTCCTGATGCAGGCCTTCGTCGACGCGTGGGAGCGCGTGCAGAACGCCAGCCGGGCGGGCCGTCACCTGCTGCTCGCCGAGGCGGAGCGCTTCGACAACCGGCCGATGAGGCGCGCAGTCCTCACTTACGCCCTCGACGTGTCCGACGAGACGATCCTCCGGGACTGGACGCAGCTGCACCTCGACCAGAAGGGCTACCTGGAGGAGGTCCGCAAGCTGCGTACGACGCTCGGCGGGGGCGGGGAGTACCGCGGTTTCGAGAGGCAGGATTTCACGCCGCTGCCGAAGCCGACCGAGGCCTACGACTGGCCGCTGATCGCGGACGACCCCGGGGCGCAGCCGGGCGACAACGGCCGCATGGTCCGCCCCGGAGTCATCGAGCGCCCGCGCCGCTGACCGGCCGCCCGTCCCCGTCCGGGGGCGGGCTTTCTTCAGCCTTACAGGTTGCCTCAGGCGACCAGAAGGGAGCCGGAACGTGGCTCTCAACCTCGGTGAGCTGGTCGCCGGACTTCGGGCGGACGATGCTCCGTTCACCCGCGCCCTGAACCGCGCCGAGCTGCGGATGCGCGGCCTCACCCGCGACGTCAACGGCCAGCTGCGCGACCTCCACGGCCGGTTTGTCCGCGACAGCGATGCCATGGGCCGCAGCCTCTCCTTCGGCATCGGCAACGGCGCACGCGGCGCGATCTCCGCGCTCCGCAGCGTCGGCAAGGCCGCCATGGTGATGGCTGCGGTCTCTTCCCTTGCAGCTGTCGGCGCGGCCGGCGCCCTCGCTGCTCTGCCCCTCGCAGTCATCGCGGGCGGAGCCGCGATCCTCGCCTCGAACAAGGAAGTCGCGGGGGCGTTCTCCGGGCTCGCCGAGCATGTCAAGGGTGAGCTGACCAAGCTGGCGCAGCCTCTGGTGAAGCCGTTCGTTCAGGCTGCGGCGCAGCTCCGGAAGATCTTCGACGAGATCGCCCCGCACATCGGTGCCGCATTCGCCGCGGTCGCCCCCATGATCGGCCCGTTGGTCGACGGGATCGGGAAGTTCGCCACCGGACTGATGCCCGGGTTCGTGGCCGCGATCGAGTCGGCGCAGCCCGTCATCGAGGCTCTGGCCTCCGGGCTCGGCTCCATCGGCGCCGGGCTCGGCGGGTTCTTCGAAGGGATCTCCGGCGGCGCTGGAGGTGCAGCTGCCGGGCTTGGCCCGTTCCTGGACGCGGTCGGCTCCCTGCTGCCGGTTGTCGGCTCGCTGATCGGATCCTTGGCCGAACTCGGCGGTCCGATTCTTGCGGGCTTCGTGGCCGCCCTGGAGCCGCTCGTGGCTCTCGCGGCGCAGGCTGCGGAGAAGCTCCGGGAGATGACGGAGGGGGTCTCTCCGTCCGTGCTGCACGGAATCGGTGGCGGCATCCTCGGCCTGGTCGTCGCGCTCAAGCTGTACAGCGCGGGCGTTGCGATTGCGGGTGCTGCGTCGAGGCTGATGGGGACCCGTCTCGTCACTCTGGCGCGCACGTGGGTGACTACTGCGGCGACGGCGGTTGGGGCCCAGCTGCGGATCGCTGCGTCCGCCACGGCGAACGCGGCACGCACGGCCGCAGTGTGGGCGGCGTCCGCGGCGCGGATGGCGGCGACGTGGCTGGTGCAGATGATCCGCGTCGCCGCGGTGACGGTCGCGCAGTTCGTGATGATGGCGGCGCGCGCGGTGGTGTGGGCGGCCACGATGGCGGCGCAGTGGCTGATCGCGATGGGCCCGATCGGCTGGATCATCCTCGCGGTGATCGCCCTGGTCGCGCTGATCGTTCTGTATTGGGATCAGATCAAGGCGGCCACGCTGGCCGTCTGGGACTGGATCGTCCAGAAGCTCGTGTGGGCCAAGGACATGATGATCAGCGCGTTCATGAACTTCACCCTCATCGGCCTGATCATCAAGCATTGGGCGACGATCAGGGCGAAGACGAGCGCCGCGTGGGACGCGATCATGGCGTGGATCCGCAAGATCCCAGGTTGGATTTACAACGCGTTCCTCAACTGGACCGCGCTCGGCCTGCTGATCAAGCACTGGTCGGCAATGAAGACGGCCACGATCAACAAGGCAACCGAGCTGATCAACTGGGTGAAGGGGATCCCCGGCAGGGTCAAGTCCGCGCTCGGCAACCTCGGAAACGTCCTGCTCGGGGCCGGACGGGCACTGATCCAGGGGTTCATCAACGGCATCAAGAACATGCTCGGGAGCGTCCGGAACGCTGCCTCGTCCGTCGTCTCGGCGGCCCGGGACTACTTCCCGTTCTCGCCCGCGAAGAAGGGCCCGTTCTCCGGGCGCGGCTACACCACCTACTCGGGCCTCGCGATGATGACCGACTGGCGCAAGGGCATCGAAGCGGGCGCCCCGGGAGTGCAGTCGGCCCTCGCGAGCGTGCAGGGTCTGGCGGCGTCCCGCTTCGGTGGCCTGCCGATTGCAGGCGCGTCGGTGGACAGCCTCGTATCAACTCCGGCGCCGATCACGCCCTACGCGGGCGCGGGTACTCCGGTTGCGGAAGCCAAATCGAGCACGAGGACGCACCGAGTGGAGCTCGACGGGCCGATGGGCGACGCCCTCATCGGGATCCTGCGCAGCAAGATCGGACACATGGGCGGGGACGTCCAGCTCGTGCTGGGATCGTTCGGCAGGGGAAGCAGGTGATGCGGGCCGTGCTCGGCTGGTCGGCCGAGGAAGGCTGGATCGTGAAGATCGTGCGCCCGGAGCTGGAGCTGTCGCCCCTCGCGGTGACGTGGCCTGGCGCCACGGAGCCGCCGGGCCTCGGCGAGCGGTACGACGCGCTGGCGATGCTCGGCTACGCAGTCGTCCAGGGCGGGCCCGAGGCGTGGGACTGGCACGAAGGGCTCGGTCCTGCAGGCCAGATGTTCCTCGCGGCGTACGCGGAGGTGCGACTGATCGAGGCGCAGGAGCTGTCTACACAGCCGTAGTGCCGGCGCCCGGCTTCCTCACCGTGAGGGGCCGGGCGCTGTCGTTGCTCAGCGCAAGTCCAACACCATGGCGTCGTAGAACGGGCCCTCGTCCCACGGATGGGACCGCCCCACCTTCCGGTACCCCCACGCCTCGTATGCCGACTGCGCAGGGGCCGCCTCAGGCTCCGGGCGCACCGTCAGCGTCACCCGCTCCACCGCCAGGCGCTCGATGAGCTGCGCGTGCATGCCAGCCGCGATCCCCTGACGTCGCCACGGCTTCCGGACGGCCATCTCGACGACTGCGAACGTCCGCTCACCCGTCTCTCGCGCGAACTTCTCCGGCATTGGCTCCAGCAAGTTGCCCCACCAGCTGGTGTCCGCCGGTAGCCGGTAACCGTACGTGAACCCCACCACCTCGCTGCCGTCGCAAGCGAGGATGAGCCGGAAGCCCGGTCGCGTACGGATCTGCTGGGGGTACCGCTCGATGAACTCGGCGACGTCGCGCGGGCCCTCGCTGTACGGCGGATCGGCGTACACCTCCTCGTACGCCGGGAGGAAGGCATCGAGCTGCCCCGCCGCATCCGCCCCCTCGTACCGCTCGTACGTCACCTCGGCCATCCGTGGCTTCCTCTCTGCTGGGTGTACTCGGTCAGTTCCTCGGCCGCCCCGCGGGCTGTGGTGGAGTCCACCGCGGCCAGGAGGCGATGCACGTCGGACAGCTTCCGCATCACTCGGCCCGACTCCACCTCCTCCAGGTGCTCCAGGCTGCCAACCGCCTCGGCGGCCCCCTCATCGACTTCCCCGGCCTGCACGAGGCCACGGGCGAGGGTGAGCCGGTACAGCGCCCGGTTGCGGCCGTACGTGCGGTGCTGGTGGCCAAGAGCGGCACGCAAGAACGGCACGGCCGCCTTGGGGTGCCCGCTCTCGCTGTAGAGCAGGCCATGGGCGTAGTCCAGTTCTGCCTGCCCGTGAAACGCAGCCCACTCGGGGGCCGGCCGTCCACGGTCGGTGCGCTCCACCATGCGCATGGAGTCGGCGAGCCGCTTGCGGGCTCCTCCCTGGTCTTTCATCAGGGTCAAGGCGCGGGCTTCGCGGGAAGCGATCAGGGACAGCAGCGTGGGCGAGCCGAGACTCACGGCACGCTGGTGCGCCGCACGAGCGAGGTCGTACCCGTCGCGCGGGCGCCCCTCGAAACTGGCCTGCATGCTCAGGGCCGCGAGCACGAGCACTTCCAGCCCCTCATCCCGGAGCATGGTCGCGGTAGTCAGCGCCTCGCCCCAGTAGCGCCGGGCGGTGTCCTGCTCATCGGCGTCGTAGTACAGCCACGCACAGTGTTCGGCTGTCTCCCCGGCGAGGAGCTGGAGTTGACGGCCGATGGTGTCCGGGTAGCTGCCCGTGTTGATGACCCGCCGGACGCGTCTGAGGTGCCGTACGGCGAGGGAGCGGACGTCACCGCCGCCGTACGCGTCGTCCAGGGTGTAGAGGGAGCGCAGGCCCTCGCGAAGTTCCATGATGTGCGCGGTGCCGACAGCATCGGCGGGCCCCAGGGCGAGGCCTGCGGCGGCACCGACCGTGTCGGCGACGAACACACGGCGATCTACGCCCGTCCCTGCCGCGTAGTTCGGTGGCACCTCCACAGCCGTATCAGGTTCTGGCCCGGGGAATCCGAGGTCCGTCGGGCTCATGCCGAACATCGCGTGCAGCACCCGCCACGCTCGGGGCCGGGGACGGGGAGGTGCCGGGAGCCGCCAGCGCCGGAACTGCCGGTCGGTGACCGCCGTTTCCTCGCCCACCAGGCCGGCCGTCGACTCGAACGCGCGGAGGAACGCGGCAGACCTGTCCCATCCGCGTGTCGCGCACTCGCGCACGAACGGTGTCTGCTGCTCGTCCATTTCGTACCCCCGGGTTGCCTCTGATCCGACCGTAGCGGCTGTGTCGCGTACGGAAAGTCCGTCTGCCGTCGGAAGGTCCGGCGGAACGTCCGCGTGCACGTCCGCCCTCAGCGGCGGTGCGGGAGTTTCCTCGTGGTGAGAGGGAGCGACGAAGGGAATCCCAACGTGAACGCCCTACAGCAGACGAAATCCGAGCCGCCCGTCACGCTGATGGATCCGTCTCGGCCGCCACGGCCGGTGCCGGGGTGCGATGTATGTGCGGCCCTGGATAGGCAGCGGGCGGGCCATGAGGGGCGCGGGCACACGAGGGCTGCGACGACCTGCGAGGTCGAGATCCGCAACCATCCGAAGCACGGCGGCACGTCATGAGCAGCCCCGGCTTGCCTCAGGATTCGGGGAGCGCGCTCGGGCACCTGCGGCCCGCGGCGAGCAGCGTCCAGCTCGGCCCGAAGCAGGAGAAGTTCCGCAGCTACATGGACCACTCCATGGAATGCGCGGACTGCGACTACGGCAACCTCCGCTGCTCGGTGGCGCAGGAGATATGGGCGGAGTGGAAGGCGTTGGACCAGTAGAGCTCCCGCCCGTCCCCGTCCCCCGTAGGGGATGAGCGGGACCAGGCCCCGGCCGGGAACAGTGCCCCGGTCGGGGCCGTGGGTGGGCCGTACGCGTCTCCGCGCCCACCCGACTGCCCGCGTGAGGCGACCGATCGCGCGGTCTGTCGCTCCCGTCCCGACGGCGGGCCACGCGGGCAACAGGACGGCCCCCCGGATAGTCCACAGCGGGGGGCCGTTCGCGTGTGCTGCGCGCGGGTCAGTCGCAGAAGTGATCGATGGGATACCAGCCCCCGCACGACGCGCAGTAGTAGGTGCGGTGGTCGATCCGGAGGACGGCCAACAGGCGTGCGATCACGTCTCGTTCACCTCCTCCACGATGTGGAGGTGGGTGTGGCCGGGCCGTTTGGTGAGGGCGTAGCTGTAGATCATCATCCCCTTCTGGGTTTCAGAAGGGGTCACGCTCAGAAGCTCTTGACCTGTGCACCTCTTGCAGGAGGGGCGCCACTCCTTCGGTGGGGGAGTGGCGGACGAATCGGACATGCGGCGGGCGGCACGCCATAGGGCGAAGAGCCCCACGGCCCACAGCGCGATCACTCCGGCGTCCGTCGACACGGCGAACACCACGGCAGTCACGACCCCCGCGAGGACGACCAGGACGCACGCGCCCGCGGCCCTCGACGGCTCCTCCGGCTCGATGGCCGGCTTCTTCTTCCCGCCCATCAGACGGCCTCGTACAGGTTGTCGCCGCACCAGTTCGTGGCCTGCGCGAGCGGCACCGCGGCGAACCCGGCGACGCCCGCCGAGGTGCCGAGGGTGATGCCGCACCAGGCGCCGAGCTTCAGCGTCTTGGAGGTCTCGTCGCTGGCCTTCTTCACGGCCGCGATGAACACGCACGTCGCGATGAGCACCAGGGCCGCCCCGGGGCCGGACAGGGGCACGAACGTCTTCGCTCCGGCCAGCTGCCCGCCGGATTCGCCCACTCCCCAGACGAGGGCTACGTCGCCGAGCCAGTTGGACAGGCCCAGGACGGCGCTGGACGCGGTCCCGATGAGCCCGGCGACACCGAGGGTGGTGAGGCACCCGTACGCCCACGAGAGGAGGAACGGGAGCAGCCGGGAGGCGTGCTTGACGGGGTCCTTCATGAGCTGTTTGCGGCCGGGCCACCAGATCATGAGCTGGTAGCCGAGGATGCACAGGCCGACGGTCACGCCGCCGAACGTCACATAGTTCACAACTGTTTCCTCAACGGAGGATGGCTGCGCCGAGCGCGGCCATGGTGATGATCAGGGCGACGGAACCCGCGATGCGCGGGACGTCGTGGCGCGCGACGGCGCAGAGGCCGAACAGCGCGAGGAGAGCAGCGGCAGGGAAGAACCCGGCGAGGATCACGAGTCGTCCCGGGCGGTCCGCAGCAGGCGCCGGCCGTACCCGTCGGACTTGCCGAGCCTGGTTCCGATCTCGGTTCCGGTGAGTTCCGGTTCGAGGACCAGCCACGTGCGGACGAGGGCTACGCGCGCCTCGAAGGTGGTGTTGCTGGTGTCCTCGGAGACGATGTCGGCGGCGCCGGTTCCGCTGTCGGTTCCGGTGGGCGGAACCACGGCCGGAACTGGTTCCGGTGCCGGTTCCGCTGGAGTTCCGCCGACCAGCTTCGCGGCATCGCGGAAGTGAACACCGAGCACGTCAGGGCTGGTTCCGCCCTCAGTTCCGCCGGTTCCGCCCGCGAGTTCCGCCAGGGGCGTGAAGGGGCCGAGCACGGGCGCGGCCGGGGCCACGTCGACCGGCTCGGGGGCCCGCTCCACTGTGATCGGTTCCGCCGGTGCCGGAACTGGTTCCGGCACGAGTTCCGCCGGAGCCGTGATCGGTTCCGCCTGCCCCTCAGAGAGCCGGTGGACACGCCACAGAACGAGCGGGGCGACCGCCGACACTGCGACCACCAGACCGACCGACACGGGCAGCAGACCGACCTCCACAAGGTGGGAGGCGGCATTCACCGCGATCAGGGTGCAGACGACTGTGAAGACGTCCCGGCGAGCCCGGAGCGCGGCCAGCGCGTACACGTCCAGCGCGGCCGGCACTCCCGCGGCCACGTACGTCCCGAATCCGCAGGCGACCGCCAGCTGGTACTCGGCGGAAGCGAGGACGGTGAGAACCGCGGCGAGGGCGGCCCACAGCAGAGGGTCGCGCTTCACGCCGCCACCTCCAGCTGCTCGCGCACGAGCCACGGCCGCAGGGTGAGCAGCAGGCCGAGCGGCAGGACGTCGCCCTTGCGGAGGTTGCAGGGCGGGCAGGCCAGCACGAGGTTGAAGTTCCGGTTCGTCGGCCACAGCGCGTACGGCATGTAGTGGTCGAACGTTGCTTCGGTCGCGGGGTCGGTGAACGGGGTCCGGCAGTAGAAGCAGCGGGCCCCGTCCCTCTGGGCAATGCGCAAGCGCTTACGGCGGCCCTGTGCGCCGCGCATGTGGCCGACGCGGTTGCGGCTGGTCACTGGCCACCGCCGAGGATCGCGGCGAGCTGGTCGGCCATGTCGCGCAGCTGCTCGGCGTAGGTGTCGAGTGCGGCGGCGAGGTTGTAGAGGCCGGCCGGGGGGAGCGTCTTGCCGAGCGGGTGGACGGAGACGCCGGGGGTCCGTCCGCCGAGGTGGCTCGGACCGGGCGAGGCGTACGGCGACTGCACGACTTCCGCGGCGAACAGGGTGACGCCGAGGTGGACGCAGTCGACGACGGGGCCCGAGTGGATGAGGTCGACGCGCAGGCTCTCGGGGTCGTGGTCGGCGTGGCCGACGCACCACGAGGGTTCGGGGAGGGTGACCTCTCCCGCGTCGATGGTGGGCAGCGTGATGCTGCGGATAGGGTCCCGCATGGGTTCGGACTCCTTGATCGGAAGGGTTCGGATCAAGGCGCCGTTCGGTGGGTGAGATCACCGGGCGGCGCCGCTCTGTCTGCGCGGGGCAGACGAGCGGAGTCACGGAGGACCGCGGCCAAGCGAGGGCACAGCGAGGGCACAAGGCCACGAATAACGCTGCGCAACAGTGGCAAATACTGTCAGTAGTTTCCGCACGTCAACCCCCCTTCAAGGGTTCACGTGCAGGTCAGGCGATCAAGTGGGCGGTACGTCAACTACCGGTGACGTGCCGGTCGTTCCACGGACGCCGACCGCGTGTACGAGAAAGGGTGGGCACCTCGGGTGCCCACCCTTCTCGCCTGCCGGCTGCGGTCCTGGGGGCGCGCGCTCAGTCGCGCGAGTTGCCGAACAGGACGCGGTAGCCGATCAGCAGAACCAGCGCGCCGCCGATCGCGGCGGCCCAGGTGGCTCCGTCATAGAAGTCCTTGGCGATCGGGTGGTCCAGCCAACGGGCGGATATCCAGCCGCCGATGAACGCGCCCGCGACGCCGATCAGTGTCGTGCCGATGAAGCCACCCGGATCGCGTCCCGGCAGCAGGAACTTGGCGATGGCTCCGGCCAGCAGCCCCAGAATGATCCAGCTGATGATGCCCATGCCTTGAACCTGCCCCTTCGTGCTGTACCCGTGCTGTGATCCTGCTCGCACAAAGCTGTGGTCATACCGCTCTCGGCTGTTTCCTGTCGCTCTGTGTGTCGCTCTGTGTGTCGCTCTGTGTGTCGCTCTTCTGTTCACTCTTTGTTGCTGAGAAGGACGTCCGCACGACGGTGACCGGTTGCAGTGATCAGTAGGGTGCGATTCATGGCACAGAGCGAAGCGGAGCTTCGGCGAACGCTCGGCGTCGGGGACGCCGTGGTCATCGGCCTCGGCTCGATGATCGGTGCGGGAATCTTCGCCGCGTTGGGGCCCGCGGCACGGGCCGCGGGATCCGGACTGCTCCTCGCTCTGGGGATCGCCGCCGTCATTGCCTACTGCAACGCGACCGCTTCGGCACGCCTGGCCGCCCGATACCCCGCGTCGGGCGGAACGTACGTGTACGGCCGCGAGCGGCTCGGCGAGTTCTGGGGGTATCTGGCGGGCTGGTCGTTCGTCGTGGGCAAGACCTCCTCGTGTGCGGCGATGGCGCTCACCGTGGGCACGTACGTGTGGCCGGGGCAGGCGCACGCGGTGGCCGTCGGCGCGGTGGTGGCCCTGACCGCGGTGAACTACGGCGGTGTGCAGAAATCCGCGTGGCTGACGCGGGTGGTAGTCGCGGTGGTCCTCGCGGTCCTCGCTTCCGTCGTGGTCGTCTGCCTGAACTCCGGGGACTCCGATGCCGGGCGTCTCGGCGTGGGCTTCTCCGGGGGCGCCGGAGGAGTGCTTCAGGCGGCCGGACTGCTGTTCTTCGCCTTCGCCGGGTACGCGCGGATCGCGACCCTCGGCGAGGAGGTACGAGATCCGGCGCGCACCATTCCGCGCGCGATCCCGCTCGCCCTGGGTATCGCACTGTTCGTGTACGCGGCTGTGGCGGTGGCTGTCGTCTCCGTGCTGGGGCCGACGGGGCTCGGGCGGGCGACAGCGCCGCTCGCCGACGCGGTGCGCGCCGCCGGGGCTCCGGGACTCGTTCCGGTCGTACGGGTGGGTGCCGCGGTGGCGGCGCTCGGCTCCCTTCTCGCGCTGATCCTGGGGGTGTCGCGGACGACGCTGGCCATGGCTCGCGACCGGCATCTGCCGGGTGGGCTGGCCGTTGTGCATCCGCGCTTCCGGGTGCCCCATCGGGCGGAGCTCGCCGTCGGAGCGGTGGTCGCGGTGCTCGCCGCGACAGTGGATGTACGGGGTGCGATCGGCTTCTCCTCCTTCGGGGTGCTGGTGTACTACGCGATCGCCAACGCTTCGGCGTGGACACTGGGTTCGGCGGCTGTGTCACGGGTCCTGCCCGTGGTGGGGCTGGCCGGGTGCCTGACACTGGCTTTCGCCCTGCCGTGGATGTCCGTGGCCGTGGGGGTCGGCGTGCTGGGGCTCGGAGCGGTCGCGTACGGGGTGCGGTGGCGGTTTCGTGCGCGTTGATCGCTCACGCTCGCGCTGGCCTTCACGGGCGGGGGTGCCGGGGGTCGGTGAGTGAGTGCGGGCAGGTGGGGCTGAGCGCGCAGTTCCCCGCGCCCTTGAGGGCCGAGCGCCGCGGGCCGCGGGCCGCGGGCCGGAGGATGGGAGCCGCTCGCTACGACGCTCGTGCCGCTCCCGTCCGTATGCGGAAGTCGTCCCAGGGCTGCAGGTCCGCGTCGTCGTTCAGTTCGTTGTACCAGCCGGTGCCTTGGAGCCACCCGTCGAGCCAGGCCGTGAGGGTGGGAGCGTCCACGTACCAGGCGTGGTCGGCGTCGTCGGCGTTCGGCTCGAACAGGAGCACCGTGGCGTCCGGCGTACGACTGTCCACACATGCGTACATTCCGCAGCCCCAGTGGGATATCGGCAGGATGCCTTCCGGCCAGGGCCAGTCGGGATCCTTGCGGCCGCTCTCGCGGTGCTCGATGTACTGCGCGACGACCGCCGGCTCTCCCGAGGGCGCGCTGTCGAGCAGGGGAAGCAGACCGTACTCCGGGCCGAACCCTCCGTCCCCTATCCTCAGATAGAGCGCGGCGAGCAGCGGCGGGACGGAGAAGCCGAGGGCGGACTCGGCGCGGACGAGCGTGGCGGCGTCCACGGGCTCGGGGAGCGAAGGCCAGCCCCACGGCCGGGAGTTGCGTGCCTCAGCCAGGACACGTACCAGCAACTGCTCGATCTCGGTCATGCATTCATGATGCAGCGCGCCTCTGACAATCGGGCCGGCCTGTGGATAACCCTCGGACGAGCGGCTCTCAGGCGAGACGGACGTCGATGCCCTCGTCCACGAGGAAGGCGAGGAGTTCCTCGAACGTCAACGGGCGGTGGTCGGTGCGCGGGACCAGACCGAGGCAGGTGCGGGCGACCTGCGCGTCGTGCCAGATCAGGGTGAAGGGCCGTCGGGTGCCCCAGCGGCCACGGAGGCAGTCGTCGAGGGCGTCGAGGCCCCAGCCGAAGTAGCCTCCCGGTCCGTTGACCGCCTCGCCGAGCGCGCAGAAGAAACCCGGCTCGTCGATGATGTGGCGGCCGTCGAGGTGATAGGTACGGCCTTGCTCCGCGTCGGGTCCGTCGGCGTCGGGGCTGTCTGCGTCGTGGCGGTCCAGTGCCGTGGTCAGCCAATGGCGGCGGCCCTCCGCACCGCACCGGGCCCAGCGGCCGGGCTCGGTGGGCCGGCCGGCGCCCCACAGCTCCCAGACCTCCTCGGCCGCGGTCGGCGGCCGGTCCGACCAGGGCTCCAGCGTGAGGTCCACCAGGCCGGGGCCGCGCGCCGAGGGGATCCACGCGACGAGTTCGCCCTCGACGGCGGACTGGACGGGTCGGCCCGCCGTGTCGAGACGTACCAGCTTGGAGTGCCCGAGATCCTCCTCGCCCGCGTCCAGGGCCGTGCGGAGGGCTCCGCGCGGGGAGCAGCCGAGCAGCCGCACGGGTGGTTCGAGGAGGTCCGGCTGCCTGTCCGGAACGTGCGCCAGGTCCCGGCAGCCACCCCAGGGTTCGTCCGCCGCGCCGAGCAGCCGGTAGCCCGGGGAGAGCGGCGGGCACTGGGGATAGTCGAACGGGTTGTGCGGGGACACGCGCGCCTCGACGGTGATGTCGCGCAGCGACAGGTCGCGCGCGCACGGGCGGTCACCGAGGACGCGTACGTCCTCCAGGGACCATGCTTCGACCCGCTCGCCGTCCTTGTCGAGGATTTCCAGGACGAGGGTGCCGAGGGGCGCCGAACCGTCGGCACGCGCGCGTGGGAGGGCTTTGACCAGCTTTCCCTCGGGGACGCAGCCGATCAGTTCGTACGTGCCGCGTGCGGGAGCCGGCGGATCGCCGAAGAGGTTCTCGGCGTCCGCGCACAGCGCCCAGATCTCATCGTCCTCGGCGTCGTACGCAGTCAGGGCGTACTTCGGCCGCCGCACCCCCGGCGCCGCCCTACCGGACCGACGACGTGAACGGCTGGTCCGTACGCACGATCTCGCGCCCCAGGGGGAACAGCGAGACCGGGATGAGCTTGAAGTTGGCGATGCCCAGGGGGATGCCGATGATCGTGACGCACTGGATGAGGCCCGTGACGATGTGCGCGAGGGCCAGCCACCAGCCGGCGAGGATCAGCCACAGGACGTTGACGATGAAGGACGGCGCCCCCGCGTCACGGCGCTCGACCGTCGTCCGGCCGAACGGCCACAGCGCGTAGGTACCGATACGGAACGCGGCGACGCCGAACGGGATTCCGATGATCGTGATGCACAGCAGCACGCCCGCCAGCAGGTAGCCGAGGAACAGCCAGAAGCCGCTCAGGACGAGCCAGATGATGTTGAGGATTGTCTTCACTGGTGGCGACCTGCCATCTGTTCGAGCCGGGCGATGCGCTCCGCCATGGGCGGGTGCGTTGAGAACATCTTGGAGAGTCCCTGGCCCGGACGGAAGGGGTTGGCGATCATCATGTGGCTCGCGGTCTCGATGCGCGGCTCCGGAGGCAGCGGCAGCTGCTTCGTGCCCGCCTCCAGCTTGCGTAGGGCGCTCGCGAGGGCCAGCGGGTCGCCGGTGAGCTGGGCGCCGGACGCGTCCGCCTCGTACTCCCTTGAGCGGCTGATGGCGAGCTGGATGACGGACGCGGCGAGCGGGCCGAGGATCATGATCAGCAGCATGCCGAGGAGGCCGGGGCCGTCGTCGTCGTTGGAGCGGCCGATCGGGATCAGCCAGGCGAAGTTGACCAGGAACATGATGACGGAGGCCAGGGCGCCGGCGACGGACGAGATGAGGATGTCGCGGTTGTAGACGTGGCTCAGCTCGTGGCCGATCACACCGCGCAGCTCCCGCTCGTTCAGGAGGCGCAGGATGCCCTCGGTGCAGCACACCGCGGCATTGCGGGGGTTGCGGCCCGTGGCGAACGCGTTCGGTGCTTCCGTCGGGGAGATGTACAGGCGGGGCATGGGCTGGCGGGCCTGTGTGGAGAGCTCGCGGACCATTCTGTAGAGCGCCGGGGCCTCGAATTCGCTCACCGGGCGCGCGCGCATCGCGCGTAGAGCCAGTTTGTCGCTGTTCCAGTACGCGTACGCGTTCGTGCCGATCGCGATGACCAGTGCGACGACGAGGCCCATGCGCCCGAAGAAGCTGCCGATGACGATGATGAGTGCGGACAGTCCCCCGAGGAGAACGGCGGTCCTGAGCCCGTTGTGCCGGCGGTGCACGGTACGCCCTCCAAATCGTGCGGCAGGGGAACCCTTGCTTGTCGATCTCTGCGTCACTGGTTCCGTGACTCCACGGTCCAGTGGACCCTCCCTCACTGGTCAACGCCAGGCGGGGAGCACTAGTTCCCTTGTGCGCACGGGCTCGCGCGTCGGCTGTCCGGGTGATGTTGTCCGGGTGATGTGACGACGACCCGCACGCGCGTGTGCGGGTCCGCTGACCCACACACGCGCGTGAAAGCTGCGGGAACGGCGTCAGAAAAGACCGGTGTCCGAGAAGCGCAGGATGAGCTGAGGCGCCCCGGAGAGCGCGACGCCCAGGACGGCGGTCAGGGCGATCGCCACGGTCAGGGGGGCCGGGACGCGGTGCGACTCGGGCTCGCCGTCGGGGGCGCGGAACAGCAGGGTCGTCCACTGGAGGTAGTAGAAGAGCGCGATCACGACGTTGACGGCCATGACCACGGCGAGCCAGCCGAGTCCCGCCTCGACGGCCGCCGAGAAGACGGTGACCTTCGCGAAGAGACCGATGATGCCCGGCGGCAGGCCGGCCAGGCAGAGCAGGAAGAAGCCGAGGACGAGCGCGGCGAGGGGGCGGGAGGCGTACAGGCCGCGGTAGTCGCTGATCCGGTTCAGCGGCTTCGTACGGGCCACCAGGGCGGCCACCGCGAAGGCGCCGAGGTTCACGGCGGCGTACATGAGGGCGTACGCGACGGTGGAGCCGATGGCCTTCTCGGCGTCCTTGGAGTACGCGGCGGCGGCGATCGGCACCAGGAGGTAGCCGGCCTGTCCCACGGAGGACCAGGCGAGGAGCCGTACCGCGCTGTACGCGCGCGTGGAGCGCTGCCGCAGGGCGCCGACGTTGCCGATCGTCATCGTTAGGGCGGCCAGGGCGGCGAGCGCCGGGCCCCAGACGTCCGCGTACGACGGGAGGGCGATCACGGTGACGAGGATCAGGCCGGAGAAGCCGACCGCCTTGCCGACGACCGACAGGTAGGCGGCGACCGGGAGAGGGGCTCCTACGTAGGTGTCGGGTACCCAGAAGTGGAAGGGCACGGCGGCCGTCTTGAAGGCGAAGCCGACGAGGGTGAGAACGACGCCCGCCTGGGCGAGCGTGTGCAGTTGGGCGTCGACGTCCTCGATCCTGGTGGCGATCTCCGTGAGGTACAGGGTGCCTGTCGACGCGTAGACGAAGCTGACTCCCATGAGGCTCACGGCGGTCGCGGTGACCGAGGAGAGGAAGAACTTCAGGGCCGCTTCGGAGGACTTCCGGTCACCGTGCTTGATGCCGACGAGGGCGAAGGCGGGCAGGGAGGCGACCTCCAGGGCGACGATCAGCGTGGCGAGATCGCGCGAGGCGGGCAGCAGTGCGGCGCCGGCGGCCGAGGAGAGCAGCAGGAACCAGAACTCCCCCTCCGGGAGAGACTTGTCGGCGTCCTTGCCCGCCTCCTTGCCCGCGTCCTTCAGGGCGGTCATCGACAGCAGTGCCGCAAGGAGCGCGCCGCCGAGGACGAGGAACTGGATGACCAGCGTGAACCGGTCCGCCGTGTAGCTGCACACGTCCGCGTCGCCCGTCAGACAGAACGTGGAGCGGTCGCCGTCCAGGAGGGGCAGCAGCGCGAGCCCGGCGACGGCGAGCCCCGCGACGGAAACCCAGCCGAGCAGGGTCTTCCTGTTGTCGCCCACGAAGAGGTCGGCGACGAGCACCACGAGACCGACGACGGCCGCGATGGTGGGCGGCGCGATCGCGAGCCAGTCGACGGACTGGACCAGGGACTGGGCCTGCGGGCTCAACGGGTGCCTCCTGAGAGGAGCTGCTGCACGGCCGGGTCGGTCAGGCCGAGGAGTGCCTTGGGCCAGAGCCCGGCGACGACGGTGAGGACGACGAGCGGAGTCCAGGCGGCGAACTCGTACGTCCGGACGTCGGCGAGCTTCGGGCGTTCCTGCTGGGAGGCGGCATCCACGGCGCCCATGCAGACACGGCGGACCACGACGAGCATGTACGCGGCCGTGAGCAGGGTGCCGAACGCGGCGATCGCCATGAACGTCAGGAACGCGGGCCGGCTGAGCCCGTCAGCCGGGTCGAACGCGCCGAACAGCGTGAGCATTTCGCCCCAGAACCCGGCGAGGCCCGGTAGTCCGAGCGAGGCGACGGCGGCGAAGGCGAGCAGGCCGCCCAGGCGCGGGGCCCTGCCGTAGAGCGCGGCCCCGGTAGTCCGGGCGAGAGCGTCGAGGTCGGTCGTGCCCGTGCGGTCCTTGAGCGCGCCGACAAGGAAGAAGAGGAGGCCGGTGATGAGGCCGTGCGCGATGTTCGCGAACAGCGCGCCGTTCACGCCGGTCGGGGTCATCGACGCGATACCGAGGAGTACGAAGCCCATGTGGCCGACCGAGGAGTACGCGATGAGGCGTTTGAGGTCGCCCTTCGCGCCCTGTCTGGCGAGCGCCAGGCAGGCCAGCGAACCGTAGATGATCCCGACGACCGCGAAGGCCGCGAGATACGGGGCGAAGGTGCTCATGCCGTCCGGCGTGACGGGCAGCAGGATCCGGACGAACCCGTACGTGCCCATCTTCAGCATGACTCCGGCCAGCAGGACCGAGCCGACGGTCGGGGCGGCGGTGTGCGCGTCCGGCAGCCAGCTGTGGAGCGGCCACATCGGCGTCTTGACCGCGAGTCCGATCCCGATCGCCAGAACAGCGATGACCTGCACCGATGTGGTCAGCTCAGGGTGATTGTCAGTGGCGAGTGCCACCATGTCGAAAGTGCCCGCCTTGATTCCGATCAGGAGCAGGCCCAGCAGCATGACGACGGAGCCGAGCAGTGTGTAGAGGATGAACTTCCAGGCCGCCCGGGTGCGTTGCTCACCGCCCCAGCGGGCGATGAGGAAGTACATCGGGATGAGCACCATCTCGAACGCGAGGAAGAACAGCAGCAGGTCGAGGACGGCGAAGGTCGCGAGGGTGCCGGACTCCAGGACGAGGACGAGCGCCACGAATGCCTTCGGGGACGGGCCCGACGGCATTTTGAAGTAGGAGTACAGCGCGCACAGGAAGGTCAGGAGCGCGGTCAGCACGAGGAGGGGGAGAGAGATGCCGTCGATGCCGAGGTGGATCCGCACGTCGAGTGCGGGGATCCAGCTGATGTCCGTCGTGGCCTGCATCCGCTGTGCCTTGACCGGAGTGTCGTGGTCGAAGCCGAGCGCGAGGACGATCGCGGCGATGAGTACGGCGCCGGTGACGATCGTGCCGTGCCGCAGCACGGCCTGCTCGGGCGACTTCCCCTTCAGCCCGGGCGGGGCCGGCAGGAGAGCCGCGGCGGCCCCGATGAGCGGGGCGACGACGATGAACGCCAGAAGAAATTGCATCACGGACTCGTTGATATCGATCACGCCTGCTCACGCTCCCGCGGTGGCGACGAGGAGGGCGGCGACCACCAGGACGACGGTGCCGGCGAGCAGCGCGCTCACATAGGTCTGCAGATTGCCGGTCTGGGCTCGCCGGACGGCGGCGCCGAGCCAGCGGGGCAGGGCGCCCGCTCCGCGCACGTAGGTGTCGACGACCTCCCGGTCGAGGAACCGGACGAGTGTGGCCGCGGCCTGGACCGGGCGGACGAAGAGCACCGCGTACACCGCGTCGAGGTGGAAACCGACGGCCGCGTGGCGGTGCAGCGGGCCGAGCAGAAGGCGGCCCGGATCCGCCGGGTCGGGCGCGGAGGCCACGTTGCCGTACGCGGGTTCGTGGCTGGCGATGGCCTCGGCCTCGACCAGGCCACCGTCGGCGTCCGGGTGGGCCGCGACCGCGCCCAGTGGGACGCGGCCGGCCATGGCGGTGGTGTGCCGCCAAGCGCCGTACGTGACGATGCCGCCGACCAGGGCGACGCCCGTACCGAGGACGGCGGTGGTGAGGGTGGGGGTCAGGTCCCGGCCGTCGAACCAGTCGGGCAGCAGGCCGGTGGCGAGTCCGAAGGCGAGTGACGGGAGGGCGAGCAGCCACAGCACGGAGTTCATGGCGACGGGCTGCTTGCCGTGGTCGGGGGCTTCGGTGCCGTGGCCGTGGAAGGCGAGCAGCCACAGGCGCATCGCGTAGGCGGCGGTGAGCAGGGCGGTCACCAGGCCGGAGACGAGGACGATCCAGCCCGCGGCTCCGGGGACGCTCTCGGCGTGGCCGACGGCGGCGTGCTCGGCGGCTCCGAGGACGGACTCCTTGGAGAAGAAGCCGCTGAAGGGCGGGATCGCGGCGAGTGCGAGGAGCGCCACGGTCATCGTCCAGTAGGCGTCGGGGACGCGGGCACGCAGGTCCTTCGTACGGGACATGGCGGCCAGCGAGTTGGTGCCGGCGGCGTGGATGATCACGCCGGCCGCGAGGAACAGCAGCGCCTTGAAGGCGCCGTGTGCGAGGAGGTGGAAGACGGCGGCACCGCGGTCGCCGACAGCGAGGGCGCCGGTCATGTAGCCGAGCTGGCCGATCGTCGAGTACGCGAGGACACGCTTGATGTCGTCCTGGGCCAGCGCGGCGAGGGCCGAGCCCGCCATCGTCACGGCGGCCATGACGGCGAGGACGACCAGTGCGGCCGCGGAGGCGGCGAAGACCGGGAGGAGCCGGGCGATGAAGTAGACACCGGCGGCGACCATCGTCGCGGCGTGGATCAGCGCGGAGACGGGGGTGGGGCCCGCCATCGCGTCGGGGAGCCAGGTGTGGAGCGGGAACTGCGCCGACTTGCCCGCCACACCGGCGAGGAGCAGCAGGGCGATCAGGGTCGGGTGGTCGAGTCCGCCGCTCGCGACGTTGCCGAGGATCTTCGTGATGCGGAACGAACCGGTGTCGGCGGCGAGCGCGAACAGGCCGATCAGGAAGGGGACGTCGCCGAGTTTGGTGACGAGGAACGCCTTGATGGAGGCGGCGCGTGCCTCCGGGGTCTCCCAGTAGTGGCCCACGAGGAAGTACGAGCAGATGCCCATGATCTCCCAGCCGACCAGCAGCACCATCAGGTCGCCGGAGTAGACGACGAGCAGCATGGCGGAGGTGAAGAGGGAGACGAGAGCGGCATACGAGGTGTAGCGCGGGTCGTGGCGCAGGTAGCCCGTCGAGTAGATCTGCACACAGGTCGCGACCAGGCCGACGAGGACGGCGACGAGGGCGGCGAAGCCGTCGATGTACAGGGCGAGTTCGATGGGGACCGAACCGGTGGGGGTGAGCTCGGTCGCCGCGTCCACGGCCTGTCCGCCGCCCTGGCGTACGGCGACGGCCGCGGCGAGTGCGAGGGCTACGACGGAGGGCAGGACGGCGAGGGGCCGAGCGAAGCCGGGTGCGGTGCGTCCCAGGAGCAGGCCGGCCACGGCGCCCAGGAACGGGAGGAGGGGGACGAGGACGGCGAGGGTGGTCGTGGTCACGCGGTGGCCTCAGCCTTCTCGGCCGGTTCGCTCCGGGCGGTCTCGGAGTCGCCGTCGGAGTCGTCGTCAAGGTCGTCGTCGGGGTCGTCGTCGGGGTCGTCGTCATCGCCGGGCTCGGCGGTGTCGCGCAGCCTGTCGATGTCCGCGGTGCCGCTGTTGCGGTGGACGGCGAGGACGATCGCCAGGCCGATGCCGATCTCGGCGGCGGCGATGGCGATGGTGAACAGGGTCAGGGCCTGGCCGGAGTGCAGGGCGTCCTGGGCGGTCTTGCTGAGCCAGACGTCGAAAGCGACGAGGTTGAGGTTGACGGCGTTGAGCATCAGCTCGACGGACATCAGGACCAGGATCGCGTTGCGGCGGGCCAGGACGCCGTAGAGGCCGGTGGAGAAGAGGAGGGCGGAGAGTACGGCCGGGTAGGCGAGGTGCATCAGCGGGCGCCTTCCTCGTCGCTACGGATGGCGGCGCTTCGGGCGGCGTCGGTTCGGGCGGCGTCGGTTCCCGGGCTCGGCGGGGTCAGGGGGCGCCCGGTGGTCATTCCACCGGACGCTTCTTTGACCTTCGACTTCGCCTTCGTCGCCGCCTTGCGGGAGAGGACGATCGCACCGACCAGCGCGGCGAGCAGCAAAATCGAGAGGGCCTCGAAGGGGAGCACCCAGCTCTGGAAGAGGCTCGCGCCGGTGACCGCGGTGGAGCCGGCGGCGGCGCCGTCCAGGTCGATCCAGGTAGTCCGGAAGGCGTCGACGACCACCCAGACGAGGGCGGCGGCCGCGGCGACCGCGACGGCGAGGGCGGCCCAGCGGTTGCCGGAGTCGGCGTCCGGGGAGCGGCCGATGGGAGCCCTGGTGAGCATCAGACCGAAGAGGAGGAGGACGACGACGGAACCGACGTAGATGAGGACCTGCACCCAGGCGATGAACTCGGCCGTGAGGAGGAGGTATTCGACGGCGAGGCCGCCGAGGGCGACGACCAGCCACAGGGCGGCGTGCACCAGTTGCTTCGTGGTGACCGTGACGACGGCGGCGCCGAAGGTGACCAGGCCGACGAGGAGGAAGGCGATCTCGACGCCGGTCGGGGAGAGGAAGCCGTGGGCCTCGGCGGCAGCGGCGGCCGCGGCCTGTGCCGCCGAGACGGTGGCCGCGGCGGGAGTCACGATGCGCCTCCCTGCGGCGGATCGGTGCGGTCGGGCGCGGCCTGCGTCTGCGCCGCCGCTGCTGCCTGGTCCTGCGCCTGTGTCTGGGCCTGCGCCTGTGTCTGGGCCGTGGCGAGCTTCTCGGCGGTCTTGCGGGCGGCGGCGATCTCCTTGGGTTCCTCGGCGCCGGGGTCGAGGGCCGGCGGGGCCGGGACGGTCCACATCCAGTCGCGGAGCTTGTCGCGTTCGTGGGTGAGTTCGTGGATGTCGGTCTCGGCGTACTCGAACTCGGGGGACCAGAAGAGGGCGTCGAACGGGCAGACCTCGATGCAGATACCGCAGTACATGCAGAGGGAGAAGTCGATGGCGAAGCGGTCGAGGACGTTGCGGCTGCGCTCGCGGCCACCTGGAGCGGCGGCCGGGACCGTCTCCTTGTGGGAGTCGATGTAGATGCACCAGTCCGGGCACTCGCGGGCGCACAGCATGCAGACCGTGCAGTTCTCCTCGAAGAGCCCGATGACGCCGCGGGAGCGGGGCGGGAGTTCGGGCTGGGCGTCGGGGTACTGCGCGGTGACGGTCTTCTTCGTCATCGTGCGCAGGGTGACGGCCAGGCCCTTGGCCAGACCTGAGCCGGGAAAGGGGGACATGGTTACGCGATCACCACCTTGACGATGCCGGTGAGGGCGATCTGGGCGAGGGAGAGGGGGACGAGGAGGGTCCAGGCGAGTTTCTGGAGCTGGTCCTCGCGCAGGCGGGGGTAGGTGACGCGCAGCCAGATGACGATGAAGGCGAGGACGGCAGCCTTCAGCAGGGTCCAGACCCAGCCGAGGCCGTCGGCGCCCCACGGGCCGTGCCAGCCGCCCAGGAAGAGCACGGTGGTCAGGCCGCACAGAACGACGATTCCGGCGTACTCGGCGAGGAGGAACAGGGCGAAGCGCAGGCCGGTGTACTCCGTGTAGGCGCCGAAGATGATCTCCGAGTCGGCGACCGGCATGTCGAAGGGCGGGCGCTGGAGTTCGGCGAGGCCCGCCACGAAGAAGACGATCGCGCCGACGATCTGCCAGGGCAGCCACCACCACTCGAAGGCGTCGACGATGCCGGGGAGGGAGACCGTGCCTGCCGCCATGGCGACCGAGGCGGCGGTCAGCAGCATCGGGAGTTCGTACGCGAGGAGCTGGGCGGCGGTGCGCAGACCGCCGAGAAGGGAGAACTTGTTGGCCGAGGCCCAGCCCGCCATGAGCGAGCCGAGGACGCTGACGCCCATCACGGCGAGGACGAAGAAGATGCCCGCGTCGACGGTCTCGCCGACCGCGCCCTCGCCCGGGCCGATCGGGATGACGAGGAGGACCATGAGGTACGGGAGGAGAGCCACGGCGGGGGCGAGCTGGAAGATACGGCGGTCCGCGCCTGCCGGGACCACGTCTTCCTTCTGGGCGAACTTCACGCCGTCCGCGACGAGCTGGGCCCAGCCGTGGAAACCGCCCGCGTACATGGGGCCGAGGCGGCCCTGCATATGGGCCATCACCTTGTGCTCGGCCTGACCGACGAGCAGGGGGAACGTCAGGAACACGACGAAGACGACGAGGAGTCGCAGGGCGACGTCGAGCGCGTCGTTCACTGCGCGCCTCCTGTGGGGCTCTCAGGATCGCCGGGGCCGTCGGAGCTGCCGGAGCCGACGGAGCCGCCGGAGCCGCCGCGATCGTCAGGGTCAGGGGCAGGGTCAGGGGCAGGGGCAGGGGCAGGGGCAGCTTGCCCGGGTTCCTTGGGCGCCGGGACATCCCCGGACTCCGGGGTCGCCTCGGACCGCGGCTTCGGATCCGGCTTCGGATCCGGCTTCGGATCCGGCTTTGGATCCGGCTTTGGATCCGGCTCGCCGGGCTGTGGCTCGCCGGGTTGTGGCTTCGATGGTGGTACGGGCTCGTCGAAGGCCGGGCGGGCCTGGTGCCACGGGGCATCCGAACCGCGTGACGCTGCGGGCGCCTTCCGTTCGGTGGGCGCCTTGGGCTCGGTCGGAGTGGTCGGCTCGGCCGACGCCGTGGGTGTGGGTGTGGTCGTGGCCGAAACCGTTGGTGGCGGTGGCGCGTCCGGCGTGGGGACGGTGGGCCGTGCTCCCGTGCCGACAGCCCCGGACTCCGGCCCCGGCACGGACTCCGCCGAGGTGGGCGTCGTCGTCTGGCTCGCCGAGCCGCCGGCCGCCGTGCGGGTCCGTCGTGCCGGGCGGTCACCGGTCGCGGCGGGTGCGCCCGCCGCTCCCCTCGCACCCGCCGCGCGGCCCGCGCCTCGGGCCGGGCGGGCGGGGGCCGGGGGGAGCTGGCCCTTGAGGGGGCCCCACTCGTTCGGGTCGGGGACACCCGGCGGAAGCATCTGGCGGCGTTTCGGGCCGCCGTGCTCCGACTCCCCCGGCTCCTTCGCGCCAGGCCAGGCCTTCGCCACGCGGGCCGCCAGGACGAAGTCCTTGCGGAGGGGGTGGCCCTCGAAGCCCTCGGGCAGGAGGAGCGGGTCCAGGCCGGGGTGGCCCTCGAAGGTGACGCCGAACATCTCGTGGGTCTCGCGTTCGTGCCAGGCGGCGCCCGCGTAGACCTCGACGGCGGAGGGAAGGACGGGTGCGGAGTGCGGGACCGTCGTGCGGACGAGGAGACGGCGTACCGGGGCCAGCGCCACGACATGGGCCGAGACGCGGAAACCTCGGCCCGGTTTCGTGCCGGGTTCCGCACCCGGTTCCGTATCCCGTTCCGCACCGGATTCCGTGCCGGAAGCCGCGCCGGATGCAGTGCCGGATGCGGTGCCGGATGCGGTGCCGGATGCAGTGCCTGGTTCGTCTACGGCGCTCAGCCAGTCGAAGTAGGTGCAGCCCAGAGCGTCCCGCGCACTCTGCAGGGAGGCGAGCCAGGACTGCGGGGGCACGTCGACCGTCAGTAGCTCGTACGACTCCTCGGCCGTGGCGTCGGGGCCGAAGAGTTCCTCCACGGGAGCGGGGAGCCATCCGGTCGTCCCGGTCATCGGGCGTCCCCCTGGGTCGGCGGCTGGACGAGGCCGCTCTGCAGCGCGGCCGCGGAGGGGCGGCCTGCGCCGGAGGACCCGTACCGCTCCCCCAGCGACTCCCGGGCGATCTTCTCCTGGAGCTTGAGGATGCCCTGGAGCAGCGCCTCCGGGCGGGGCGGGCAGCCCGGTACGTACACGTCGACCGGGATGATCTGGTCGACGCCCTTCGTCACGGAGTACGAGTCCCAGTACGGGCCGCCGCAGTTCGAGCAGGCACCGAAGGAGATGACGTACTTCGGCTCGGGCATCTGTTCGTACAGGCGCTTCACGGCCGGGGCCATCTTGTCCGTGACCGTGCCGGAGACCACCATCAGGTCGGCCTGGCGCGGGCCCGGGGCGAACGGGATGACACCGAGGCGGATGAAGTCGTGACGGGCCATCGACGCCGCGATGAACTCGATCGCGCAGCAGGCGAGTCCGAAGTTGAAGACCCAGAGCGAGTAGCGGCGGCCCCAGTTCAGGACCACCTTCATCGGCTCGGGGGCCAGCCGGGCGAGCGCGCCCAGCCGCATTGGCTCCGGCAGCAGCACCGGCTCGGCGGCCGAGGCGGCCGAGGACGTCGACGAGGTTGCGGACGTCGACGGGGTCGAGGCGGCCGTGGGGGTCACGTCCATGTGAGGACGCCCTTCTTGTATGCGTACAGCAGACCGACGGCCAGGAAGCCCAGGAAGATGAACATCTCCACGAGCGTCGCCGCGCCGTAGCCCGGCGCGGCGAAGACCGTCGCCCAGGGGAAGAGGAAGATCGAGTCGACGGCGAAGATCACGTAGAGGAAGGCGTAGACGTAGTAGCGGACCTGGGTGTGGGCCCAGCCCTCGCCGACGGGGTCGACTCCGCACTCGTACGTCATGAGCTTCTCGGGGGTCGGGACGACGGGCCGCAGCAGGCGGCCCGCTCCGAAGGCGACGGCGACGAACAGCACGCCGACCACGGCGAGCAGCCCGACGACCGAGTAGGACTGGAAGTAGTCCGCCGCGAGAGGGGTACCGGTGGCCGCGGTACCGGCTCCGGTTCCCGTGGTTCCGGTCGCCGCGACCATGGTCGGTTCCGGCACGTCCGCCCCTCGCTCCCTGGCCTGGAAGACCTCGTGTGACCTGGTGTGACCTGGTGTGATCTCGCACCACAAGCCCGTACGAGTACGTACAGCGGGCCCGTACGAGTACGTACGAGTCCGTAGGACCACGCGTGCGCCTGGCCCGTAGGACCACGCGTGCGCCTGCGTGTGCGCCGTGCGATGCGCCGCGTTCGACGATCTGTACGCACCGGAGTCTAGGGCCTGCTAAAGAGACCGTAAGCAGCCCGTCACGGTTAGGCATGGTGCAGTTGTGTTCCCGGGCGGCGGTCCAGGAGGGCTGGAGCCGCCGATGGTGGGGTTTTCCCCCGGAGACGGAGGCGGCCCACCTCATGGCGCCGCGGGCCGCGGTTCGACAAGGTGGCGCCTATGACCGAACGCATTGTGGCCGTCGACACCCTGGGCATCGGCACCGACAGGCCGCCACCCCCGCGCTTCGCCTACGACCGGCACACCTGGAAGGAGATCTCGCATCTCCTGGCCAACTTGCCGTCGTCCATCTTCGGGTTCGTCTACGTCGTCACCGTGCTGTTCCTGGGAGCCGGGCTGACGGTGACGGTGATCGGGTTGCCGGTACTGGCGTTGGGGCTCCTTGGCGCGCGTCAGATCGGGAAGTTCGAGCGGATGCGGGCCAGGGGCCTGCTCGGGGTACGGATCGACGAGCCGAGCCCCCTGCCGTTGCGCGGGCGGGGCGGGTTCTTCGGCTGGTTGTGGATGGCCTTGAAGGATCCGGTCGGCTGGCGGACGGTGCTCTACGAGTTCATGCGGCTGCCGTGGAGCATCGCCACCTTCACCCTCACCCTCACGTCGTTGTTCGTGCTGTGGCCGGTGCTGCCGTTCATCGCGCGCGGCCTCGCCAACGCCGACCGGGCCATGGTGCGCGCCCTGCTGTCGCCCTCCGACGAACTGGAACAGCGGATCGCCGAACTGGAGTCGGACCGGGGTGTGGTCGTCGACACGGCCGCGGCCGACCTGCGGCGCATCGAGCGGGACCTGCACGACGGGGCGCAGGCCCGGCTGGTGAACCTCGCGATGGGGCTCGGCCTGGCGAAGGAGAAGCTGCTGGAGGGACAGGCCGACGAGACCGTCGCCGCCATGGTCGACGAGGCGCACGGCGAGGTGAAACTGGCGTTGCAGGAACTGCGGGACCTGGCACGCGGTATCCACCCCGCGGTCCTCACCGACCGCGGTCTGGACGCCGCGCTGTCCTCGGTCGGCGCCCGCTGCACGGTGCCGGTGAAGGTGACGGCCGACCTGCCGGCCCGCCCGGCCGCGGCCATCGAGGGCATCGCGTACTTCACCGTCTCCGAGCTCCTGCAGAACGTCAGCAAGCACAGCGGTGCGCGGTCCGCCTCGGTCGACGTGTGGCGTTCGGAGAACCGCCTGCTCATTCAGGTCTGGGACGACGGCCGCGGTGGCGCCTCCCTCGACGGTGGTACGGGGATGGCGGGGCTCGCGGACCGGCTCGGCGCGGTGGACGGTCTGTTCATCATCGACTCGCCGGTCGGCGGGCCGACGACGATCACGGCGGAGCTGCCTTGGCGGGACCGGACGGAGGGCGCCGGAGGAAAGCACTGATCTCCGGACTCGCCTCGGGAGGGCGACGCCCCCGACCGCCGCGGAATGAGGGCGCGTTCGGGGGCGCACGCGCGTGTGCGGCCGGGGCGGCCGGGGTGGCGGGGCGGCCGTTCGCCGGGGTGGGGAAAACCCCCGGGCCGAGACGCCGACGCGCTCCATGTTCTGGGGGCGCCGCGCGCAGCACAGTGGAGTTACACCAGCGGACGAAGCAGCTGACGAACCACAGCAGCTGACGAACAGGAACGGACGGCGGCCATGACCACGGAGTACGGACAGGGATACGGGTGGGACGACGGCCCCGGATTCCGGGGAGAGGGCACCGGGGAGCGGTGGCACCGGCTCCCCACCGCGCTGCGGGCGCCGATCGAGCCCCGCAGCCTGCGTGAGTTCGCCTATCTGATGCTGAGCCTGCCGATCAGCATCTTCATGTTCACCTTCGCCGTGACGATGATGTCGCTCGGCGCGGGCCTGCTGATCACCTTCCTCGGCGTCCCGGTACTCGCCGCGGGACTCGCGGGCTGCCGCGGACTCGGCGCGCTGGAACGCGGGCGCGCCCGCGCCCTGCTGGGCCTCGATGTCGCCGCGCCGGAGCCGCTGCGGATGCGCAAGCAGGGCCCGATGGGGTGGATGGGGGCCACGCTGAAGAGCGGCGCGTCCTGGCGCCACCTCGTCTACACGGTCATCCACTTCCCGTGGGCCGTGTTCGCCTTCTCCGTCGCCATCACCCTCTGGACGACCGGCTGGACGCTGCTGACGTACCCGCTGTGGTTCTGGGTCTTCCCGATGCACGGCGGCCAGGACGGCCTGCAGCTGTACGGGGACGAGGGGCACCGGGTCTACCTGGACAACCCCTTCGAGATCACCGTCACCGCGCTGGTCGGGCTGCTGCTCACGCTGGCGACGCCGTGGATCGTACGGGCGCTGACCTTGGTGGACCGGCTTCTCGTGGGCGGGCTGCTGGGCCCTTCGACGCTGGCCACCCGCGTGGTGGAGCTGGAGTCGGACCGGGGTGTCGTGGTCGACACGGCGGCGGCCGACCTGCGGCGTATCGAGCGCGACCTGCACGACGGGGCGCAGGCCCGGCTGGTGGCGCTGGCGATGGATCTGGGCCTCGCGAAGGAGAAGCTGACGGAGGATCCGGAAGAGGCGGCGCGGATGGTGGGCGAGGCGCACGGTGAGGTGAAGACGGCGCTTCAGGAACTGCGGGATCTCGCCCGCGGGATTCATCCCGCCGTGCTGACCGACCGCGGGCTGGACGCGGCGCTGTCCTCGGTCGCCTCCCGGTGCACCGTGCCCGTGCACGTCGAGGTCGATCTGCCGGCTCGGCCGGCGCCTGCCATCGAGGGGATCGCGTACTTCACGGTGTCCGAACTGCTGCAGAACATCAGCAAGCACTCGCGGGCCACGCGGGCGACGGTCGATGTCTGGCGGATCGAGAACCGGCTGATGCTTCAGGTCGTCGACAACGGGGTCGGGGGGGCCGATGCCGGGGCGGGGTCCGGGCTCGCGGGGCTTGCCGGGCGGCTCGACTCGGTGGACGGCATTCTCGTGGTCGATTCGCCTGTGGCGGGGCCCACTCGGGTGACCGCGGAGTTGCCCTGGCGGGCGGCCTGAGGTTTTCGCTCCGCGGGCCGGCGGGTTCTTCTTCCCCGGTCCCGCCCCTTCCCGGAACCGGGGGTTTCGCCCTCGGCCCCCCGCCCCGCCTCCGCCCCCGCCCCCGCCTCCTGAAGCGAAAGGATTGCGCAGTTCCCCGCGCCCCTGGAAGAGGGCGCGGGTAACTGCGCGACCAGCCACGGCGCACCCGCGGACGACAGCGGCCCCGGGCCGGCTTCTCCTGGAGTCGGGTCGCGACCCCCCTGCCGCCTGGAAACATGCCGCGCACGGGTCCCGATGCTGGGATGCTGGGGGCTGACGTATGTGCGGGGCGTGGGCGGGGATCGACCCGGTGCGCGGTCCTGGACGGGCTGGGGGGCCGAGAATCGTGGAGGACAGAGTGCGCGTGGTCATCGCCGAGGATTCAGTGCTGCTGCGGGAGGGCCTGACCCGGTTGCTGACCGACCGCGGGCACGAGGTGATCGCAGGCGTCGGGGACGGGGAGGCGCTGATCAAGACGATCACGGAGTTCGCGGCGCAGGACGCGCTGCCGGACGTCGTGGTCGCGGACGTCCGGATGCCGCCGACCCACACCGACGAAGGTGTGAAGGCGGCCGTGCAGTTGCGCAAGCAGCACCCGGGGCTCGGCGTCCTGGTGCTGTCGCAGTACGTGGAGGAGCAGTACGCCACCGAACTGCTGGCCGGTTCCAGCACCGGCGTCGGCTATCTCCTCAAGGACCGGGTAGCCGAAGTGAGGGAATTCGTGGACGCGGTCGTCCGCGTGGCCCGCGGCGGCACCGCTCTCGACCCCGAGGTCGTCGCGCAGTTGCTCGGGCGCAGCCGGAAGCAGGACGTCCTCGTGCGGCTCACCCCGCGCGAGCGGGAGGTCCTGGGACTGATGGCCGAGGGGCGGACGAACTCCGCGGTCGCCCGGCAGCTCGTGGTCAGCGACGGCGCGGTCGAGAAGCACGTGAGCAACATCTTCATGAAACTGGGCCTGTCCCAGAGCGACGGGGACCACCGGCGCGTTCTAGCGGTCCTCACCTATCTGAAGTCCTGACCCAGAAGTCCTGACCTACCCGAAGTCCCGATCCACCTGAAGCCCTGAAGTCCCGATCCACCTGAAGCCCTGAAGCCATGATCCACCCGAAGTCCTGATCACCTGATCACCTGATGCATTGAAAGCTGACACTGTGCCAGGGGGCTGTGTCGGGGATTTAGCACGGTCCGAGTGTGAGAACCGAGAATGTGTACGGAGCGTCTTCACAGCTAACTCCGGGGGGCGGATCAATTGTGGCAAAACAGGATGTACGACAGTCCCGAAACGGCGTCCGTCATGAGAGCTTCCCGGGGCGGGCACCCCTCCCCGACGTAGGGTTGGGCCCGAAGTGGAGGCCTGCGGGAGGGCCTCACCCGGACAGCCGCCTCGAAGGAGGTTCACTTCAGTGACCAGTCAGGTCAGCAGTCCAGCTGAGCAGGCCGACGGAGCCGTCGTAGGAGAACAGCGCAAACCGGCGGGTGACAAGGACGTACGCCGGCTCGATCGGGTGATCATCCGGTTCGCGGGGGACTCGGGTGACGGTATGCAGCTCACCGGAGACCGCTTCACCTCCGAGACGGCATCGTTCGGGAACGACCTTTCGACACTGCCGAACTTCCCCGCCGAGATCCGTGCGCCCGCAGGAACACTGCCGGGCGTTTCTTCTTTCCAGCTGCATTTCGCCGACCACGACATCCTCACCCCGGGCGACGCGCCCAACGTCCTGGTGGCGATGAACCCGGCCGCCCTGAAGGCGAACATCGCCGACGTTCCGCGCGGCGCGGAGATCATCGTCAACACGGACGAGTTCACCAAACGGGCGATGTCGAAGGTCGGGTACGCGGCCAACCCGCTGGAGGACGGTTCGCTGGACGGGTTCTCCGTCCACCCCGTGCCGCTCACCACGCTGACCGTCGAGGCGCTCAAGTCGTTCGACCTGTCCCGCAAGGAGGCCGAGCGCAGCAAGAACATGTTCGCGCTGGGCCTGCTGTCGTGGATGTACCACCGGCCGACCGAGGGCACCGAGAAGTTTTTGCGGACCAAGTTCGCCAAGAAGCCCGCCATCGCGGCGGCGAACATCGCCGCCTTCCGGGCGGGGTGGAACTTCGGCGAGACGACCGAGGACTTCGCCGTCTCGTACGAGATCGCCCCCGCCACCGCGGCCTTCCCGACGGGCACCTATCGCAATATCTCCGGGAACCTGGCGCTGTCCTACGGGTTGATCGCCGCCTCCCGGCAGGCCGACCTGCCGTTGTACCTGGGCTCGTATCCGATCACGCCCGCCTCCGACATCCTGCACGAGCTGAGCAAGCACAAGAACTTCGGTGTGCGGACCTTCCAGGCCGAGGACGAGATCGCCGGGATCGGGGCGGCGCTGGGCGCGGCCTTCGGCGGCTCGCTGGCGGTGACCACGACGTCCGGTCCCGGCGTGGCGCTCAAGAGCGAGACGATCGGGCTGGCGGTGTCGTTGGAGCTGCCGTTGCTGGTGATCGACATCCAGCGCGGCGGGCCTTCGACCGGGCTGCCGACCAAGACCGAGCAGGCCGACCTGCTCCAGGCGATGTACGGGCGCAACGGCGAGGCCCCGGTGCCGATCGTGGCCCCCCGCACGCCCGCCGACTGTTTCGACGCGGCCGTCGAGGCGGCCCGGATCGCACTCTCGTACCGCACGCCGGTGCTGCTGCTCTCGGACGGCTACCTGGCCAACGGTTCGGAGCCGTGGCGGATCCCGGAGACCGACGAACTTCCCGATCTGCGGGTGCAGTTCGCGCAGGGACCCAACCACACGCTGGACGACGGCACCGAGGTCTTCTGGCCGTACAAGCGCGACCCCAAGACCCTGGCCCGTCCATGGGCGATCCCTGGCACGCCCGGCCTCGAACACCGCATCGGCGGCATCGAGAAGCAGGACGGCACGGGCAACATCTCGTACGACCCGGCCAACCACGACTTCATGGTCCGTACGCGGCAGGCGAAGATCGACGGCATCGACGTACCGGATGTGGAGGTCGACGACCTCACCGGGGACGCGGACACGTTGGTACTCGGCTGGGGTTCGACCTACGGACCGATCACCGCGGCGGTACGCCGACTGCGCGCGGCCGGGGAGCACATCGCGCAGGCCCACCTGCGTCACCTCAACCCCTTCCCGCGGAATCTCGGCGCCGTGCTGAGGCGTTACGACAAAGTGGTCATCCCCGAGATGAACCTCGGTCAGCTGGCCACGCTCGTCCGGGCGAAGTACCTGGTGGACGCCCACTCGTACAACCAGGTGAACGGCATGCCGTTCAAGGCTGAGCAGCTCGCCACGGCTCTCAAGGAGGCCATCGATGGCTGAGACGACCACGGAAGGCTCGGGCACGATCGAGGCGCTCACTCTGGTGCCCAAAGCCGAGGCCAAGCAGTCCATGAAGGACTTCAAGTCCGATCAGGAAGTGCGCTGGTGCCCCGGCTGCGGCGACTACGCGATCCTCGCCGCCGTACAGGGCTTCATGCCCGAACTCGGCCTGGCGAAGGAGAACATCGTCTTCGTCTCGGGCATCGGGTGCTCATCCCGCTTCCCGTACTACATGAACACGTACGGGATGCACTCCATCCACGGCCGCGCGCCCGCCATCGCGACCGGACTCGCCTCGTCACGGCAGGACCTGTCGGTGTGGGTCGTCACCGGTGACGGGGACGCGCTGTCCATCGGCGGCAACCACCTGATCCACGCGCTGCGGCGGAACGTGAACCTGAAGATCCTGCTGTTCAACAACCGGATCTACGGGCTCACCAAGGGCCAGTACTCCCCGACCTCCGAGGTCGGGAAGATCACGAAGTCCACGCCGATGGGCTCGCTCGACGCGCCCTTCAACCCGGTGTCGCTGGCGATCGGCGCGGAGGCGTCGTTCGTGGCGCGGACCGTGGACTCCGACCGCAAGCACCTCACCGAGGTCCTGCGGCAGGCGGCGGCCCACCCGGGCACGGCCCTCGTCGAGATCTACCAGAACTGCAACATCTTCAACGACGGCGCCTTCGAGGTCCTCAAGGACAGGCAGCAGGCCGAGGAGGCGGTGATCCGCCTGGAGCACGGGCGGCCGATCCGCTTCGGCGCTCCGCTGGAGGACGGTCTCGGTGCGAAAGGCGTCGTGCGCGACGCGGTGACCGGGGATCTGAGGGTCGTCACCGTCACTCCGGAGAACGAGTCGCTGATCCTGGTCCACGACGCGCACTCCGCTTCGCCGACGACGGCGTTCGCGCTGTCCCGGCTCGCCGATCCGGACACGCTGCATCACACGCCGATCGGTGTGCTGCGGGCCGTGGACCGGGCGGTCTATGACACGCAGATGGCCGATCAGCTCGACTCCGCCATCGAGCAGAACGGCAAAGGGGATCTGTCCGCGCTGCTCACCGGCGGGGATGCCTGGACGGTCGTGGGCTGACCGCCGCACTGAGAAGGCGGTGTTTCGTCTGCTCCGTGCAGCGGGTGCGTCGTGGCTGGTCGCGCCCACGCGGCGGAGCCGCGGAGTGACACGGCCCCGCGCAACTTCGGGGCGAGGCCCGGTCGTCGTGCTTACGACCGGGCCTCGTCGTACGCCTGCCTGGCCTTCTCCACCGCGTCCATCCGCTGCTCGGTCCACAGCGCCAGGGCCCGCACCTGTTCGGCGGCCTCCCGGCCCAGGTCGGTCAGGGAGTAGTCGACGCGCGGAGGGATGACCGGCTTGGCGTCGCGGTGTACGAGGCCGTCGCGTTCCAGGGTCTGCAGGGTCTGGGTGAGCATCTTCTCGCTGACCCTGCCGATCGCCCGGCGCAGCTCGCTGAAGCGGTACGGACGCTCCCTGAGCTCGATCAGGACGAGAACGCCCCAGCGACTGGTGAGGTGCTCCAGGACGAGGCGGTACGGACACATCCCCTCGCCGGTGAAGTACTTGCTCACCACCGGACTCACTGCCGGACTGTCTCCTGCCGGGCTGTCCACGGCCGGACTGTTCACTGCCGGAGTGTTCACTGCCGGAGTGTTCACTGCCAATGCGCTTACCGTCATGGAGGTACCTTACTTCAAAGTGGGTACTTTCCCAGAGTTAGTGCAGCTCCTATGGTGAGTGCGTACCCACCCCACAAGGAGTTGCTTCCACCATGAGCATTGTCGTCACCGGAGCCACCGGACACCTCGGCAAGCACGTCATCGAGGGACTGCTGGAGAAGGTTCCGGCCGACCAGGTCGTCGCCGTCGTCCGCAGCAAGGAGAAGGCTGCGGACCTCGCCGCCCGCGGCGTGCGTATCGCGGTCGCCGACTACAACGCTCCCGAGACGTTCGACAGCGTCTTCTCCGCCGGCGACCGGGTGCTGCTCGTCTCCGGCAACGAGTTCGGCAAGGGCCGCGTCGCCCAGCACAAGGTCGTGCTCGACGCCGCCAAGGCCGCCGGAGTCGCGCTCTTCGCGTACACCAGCGCCCCCGGCACCCTGACCGCCGCGCTGGCCGACGACCACCGGGGCACCGAGGCGGCCATCCTGGAGTCCGGTGTGACGTACGCCCTGCTGCGCAACGGCTGGTACAACGAGAACTACACCGAGAACCTGGCCCCCGTCCTCGAACACGGCGCCGTCGTCCAGGCAGCCGGCGAGGGCCGGATCTCCACCGCCTCCCGGGCGGACTACGCGGCCGCCGCCGTGGCCGTGCTGACCGGTGAGGGCCACGAGAACCAGACGTACGAACTGGGCGGCGACACCACCTTCAGCTTCGCCGAGTACGCCGCCGCGGTGTCGCAGGCGTCCGGCAAGGAGATCGCGTACAACGCCGTGCCCGCCGAGACGTACAAGGGCATCCTGACCGGCGCCGGCCTGCCCGCGCCGTTCGCCGAGATCCTGGCCGGCGTGGACGAGTCCATCGAGAAGGGCGAGCTGATCGTCAGCACGGGCGACCTCTCCCGGCTGACCGGCCGTCCGACCACGCCGATCGCGGAGTCGGTCGCGGCGGCACTCAAGGGCTGAGGCCCCGGTCCCGGTCCCGCTCCCTCTCGCGGTCCCGCACCCCGTCCCGCTTGGGACGTGCGCCCCCGCCTGTCATGACCGTATGGCGATACGGGCATGACGCGCGGGGGTTCTTGGCGCTACCTTCTTGGGGTTCTGGCTTGAGCGCGACTTCGGGCTTGAGCTTGCTTGTGCGCATGAGCTTGCTTGTGCGCTTGAGCTTGATTTCGGGCTTGAGCTTGATTTCGGGCTTGAGCTTGCGCTTGAGGCGAGAGAGAAGGAGGGGCCGTGCCGGTGGAGTCCAAGGGCGAACAGCACATAGGTCCGGACGCGGGTCCTGAGCCCAAGGGCGAACAGCGGATCGGTCTGCTGAACGGTTTCGCGGCCTACGGCATGTGGGGGCTCGTCCCCCTCTTCTGGCCGTTCCTCGAACCCGCGAGCGCCGGAGAGATCCTCGCCCACCGCATGGTCTGGTCCCTCGGTGTCGTACTGATCGCCCTCCTGGTGATGCGCCGCTGGTCCTGGGCCCTCCCGCTGCTGCGCCAGCCGCGCAAGCTGGGCCTGATCACCGTCGCGGCAGCCGTGATCACCGTCAACTGGGGCGTCTACATCTGGGCCGTGAACAGCGGCCACGTGGTGGAGGCGTCACTCGGTTACTTCATCAACCCCCTCGTCACCATCGCGATCGGAGTCCTGCTCCTCAAGGAGCGGCTGCGGCCCGCCCAGTGGGCGGCGGTCGGCACCGGTTTCGCCGCGGTGCTCGTCCTGACCGTCGGATACGGCCAGCCGCCGTGGATCTCCCTCTGTCTCGCCTTCTCCTTCGCCACGTACGGGCTGGTGAAGAAGAAGCTCAACCTCGGCGGCCTTGAGTCGCTGGCCGCGGAGACCGCCGTCCAGTTCCTGCCCGCGCTCGGCTATCTGGTGTGGCTGTCGGCCCAGGGCGACGCGACCTTCGGCGGTGAGGGCGCCGGGCACGCGGCGCTGCTGGCCGCGACCGGTGTGGTGACCGCCCTGCCGCTCGTGTGCTTCGGCGCGGCGGCGATCCGGGTTCCGCTGTCCACACTGGGCCTGCTGCAGTACCTGGCGCCCGTGCTGCAGTTCCTGCTCGGCATCCTGTACTTCCACGAGGCGATGCCCCCCGAGCGGTGGGCCGGGTTCGCCCTGGTGTGGGCCGCGCTGTCGCTGCTGACCTGGGATGCGCTGCGCACGGCCCACCGGTCGCGGACGGTCCTGCGGAACGCGGCGATCGCGGCGGCCTCGGCAACCGCGGAGGCGGCGACCGAGACGGCAACCGAGACGGCCGAAGCAAACGAGGCAACCGGGGCAACCGGGGCAACAGCCGGACAAGACCAGGTGAGCCAACGTCGGTAGCCGGTGCGTCAGTAGCCGGTGCGTCGGTAGCCGATACGCCGGTAGCCGATGCGTCAGTAATCGGTGCGTCAGTAGTCGGTGTCCTTGCCGAGGAACAGTTCGGCGAATCCGGCCGCGGCGGCCGGCGAGCCGAGAGTCCGCCGCATCCTCGCCCGCGCGATCCCCGCACGGAACGGATCGCCGGACGAGACACCGTGGTACACCTCGGACAGCCACTGGGAGAACTCCTGGTACTGCCACACGCGCCGCAGACACCTCTGCGAGTAGCCCCGCAGCCCGCTGTCGTCCCCCTTGCCGTAGTGGGCGACGAGCGCGTCGCCGAGCAGCAGGGAGTCGTGGATCGCGAGGTTCATGCCCTTCGCGCCGATGGGTGCGAGCAGGTGGGCCGAGTCCCCCACCAGGTACAGCCGCCCGTACGCCATCGGCTCCACCACGTAGTTGTGCATGGCCAGGACCCGCTTCTCGATCAGCTCGCCCTCGACGAGCGGCCGGGCCCCGTCCGCCGCGAGCCGTTCGTGCAGCTCGGACCAGACGCGGTCGTGCGACCAGTTCTCCGGGTCGTCGCCCGGCGGGCATTCCAGGTAGTAACGGGTGACCTGCGCACTGCGCGCCATGTGACCGGCGAACCCGCGCGGATGGATACCGAAGACCACGCAGTCGGAGGACGGGGGCGCCTCGGCGAGGAGCGCCAGCCAGCCGACGCCCAGGTCGTGCCGGGCGACCGTGACGTGCTCCGCCGGCATGTGGGCGCGGGTCACACCGCGCGCGCCGTCGCACCCCGCGACGAAGTCGCAGTCGAGCCGTACACGTTCACCCGTCTCCGGATCCGTGTACGCCACCGAGGGCCGGTCGGTGTCCGTCCCGGCCGGCTCGACGTCACGGACGCCGAACCGGATGTCGCCGCCGCGGACGTCCGCGTACTCACGCACCAGGTCGGTCACCAGGAGCGGCTGCGGATAGACGTAGTGCCGCTGCCCCGACACACCCGTGTACGGGAACCTGTGGCTCTCCCCCGCGAACCGGAACTCGCACTCGGTGTGCACCACCGTGTTCTGCAGCAGCCGGTCCGCGAGACCCCGCCCGTCCAGCGCGCGGACCGCCCACTCCTCCAGGAACCCCGCGCGCGGGCGCCGCTCGATGACTTGCCTGCTCTCGTTCTCCAGCACCACGCAGTCCACGGAGGCGGCCCGCAGGATGTTGGCCAGCGTGAGCCCGGCGGGACCGGCGCCCACGACGACGACGCGGGTGCGCTGTACGGAGACGGAGACGGAGACGGGGGAGGCAGGGGCGGCTGCGGTCATACGAACAGTATGGCGAGATCGGCCCCGAACCCCGGGTCCTCAAAGGCTGGACGGACTGAAAAGCACGCCGGACGGGCTGAAAGGTGGGGAGGGCGGGTTCACGGGCGCGGCAGGTGGATGAAAGGCAGGGGCGCAGCCCCGCTTCTCAGGGGCGCGGGGAACCGCGCGACCCGCCCCCACCGGGCCGGCACCGTGGACGAAACCCTCAGTCCCCCCTCAGTCCCCCTCAGCCTCCCTGAGTCCCCCTCAGTCCCCCTCAGCCCGTCGAGCCCGATGCGCCCGCACCTTGTGCAAGTTGCCGCAGTGCTCCATCGCGCACCAGCGCCGCCGCCCCGGCCGCGACGTGTCGACGAACAGCAGACCGCAGTTGTCCGACCCGCACTCCCGGAAGCGGTCCGCGTACGGCCCGGTGAGCAACTCGACCGCCTCACGCGCCACGGTGGCCAGCAACCGCGTCACCGTTGCCCCCGGCGCCCACCCGCGTGAACCGTCTGCCTCGACACGCGCGGCGAGCGGCGCCCCGGCCGCGGCGAGGTTGACGGCGTCGAGTTCACGGGCCCCCAGTGGCAGGCCATGGGCGCGGTCGGCGACGACCTGGAACAATGCGTCGCGCAGGACTCGCGTTTCCGCCAACTCCCCTTCCGTGACCGGCATTTCGAGCCCGCCCGGCAGACGGCTCCGCTCCACCCAGCGCAGCAGGTCCGCGGGCTCGTGCAGCGACTCGTAGCGCGCGAACTCCCCTGGCCCACCCGTGGTCAGCAGCTCCGTGCACAGCGCCCCGGCATCGAAGCGGTACCGCTTCCCCCCGTACGACACGAGAGTCAGTCCAGGCGATCTCGGCGATGTCATTGCAGGCCCGCTCACGTAACCACTATAACTGGTTACCATGACCCAGCCCTCCGCACCTCAGTCCGCGCCCGCGCCCGCCCCTGCGCCCGCGCCCCTGCACTGGAAGCTCGTCGTCGACACCGCGGACCCGCACGCCCAGGCCGACTTCTGGGGCGCCGCCCTCAACTACCTGGTGGAGGACCACAGTCCGCTGATCGAGCGCCTGCTGAGCGTCGGCGCCGCGCCCCCCGAGCTGGTCGTCGAGTCACACGGCCGCCATGCCTGGCGGGACGCGACCGGCGTACGGCACCCGCAGGACCCGTACGAGGAGGAGAGCGGGGTGGGGCTCGGGCGGCGGCTGCTGTTCCAGCGCGTGCCGGAGCCGAAGACCGTGAAGAACCGGCTGCACATCGACCTGCACGCCGAGGGCGGGAAACGGGAAGCGGAGGTCGCACGGCTGACGGGGCTCGGGGCGACAGTCGTCCACGAGGTGAAGGAACCCTCGGGCGAGTGGGTGGTGATGGCGGACCCGGAGGGCAACGAGTTCTGTCTGCACTGACGCTCTGACGCACTGACGCTCCGGTGACATACCGGTGGCACACCGGTGGCATATCGGTGGCACATCGGTGGCACATCGGTGGCACACCCGGGAGGTATCCAGGGGCATCCGGGAGGTATCCGCTATGCGAACGTGGCTGACCGGATTGCGCTCTTGACGGAACGTCAGCCTCAGCTTCACCATCAGGCACCCATTTCCGCAAGGAATCCAAGGAATCCAAAGGAATTCGGAGCCCCCCACATGAAGCTCTCCGTTCCCGGACGCGCCACGGGTGCCGCCGCCATGGCGATCGCCGCGTTGCTCACGACGAGCGCGATAGCCGACGCCGCGCCCGCGCGCGTGGCCGCCGCACCGGACATACCCGTGGCCAACGTCAAGGCCCATCTCACCCAACTGCAGTCCATCGCCACCGCCAACGGCGGCAACCGCGCCCACGGCCGCGCCGGCTACAAGGCCTCCCTCGACTACGTGAAGGCCAAGCTGGACGCGGCCGGTTTCACCACCGCCATCCAGCAGTTCACCTCCTCCGGCAGCACCGGCTACAACCTGATCGCCGACTGGCCCGGCGGCGACGCCAACCAGGTCGTCATGTCGGGCTCCCACCTCGACAGCGTCTCCTCGGGGCCCGGCATCAACGACAACGGCACCGGTTCGGCAGCCGTCCTGGAGGCCGCGCTCGCCGTGTCCCGGGCGCAGTACCAGCCCACAAAGCATCTGCGGTTCGCCTGGTGGGGGGCCGAGGAGCTGGGCATGGTCGGTTCGCGCTACTACGTCAACAGCCTCACCACCGCCAACCGCGCGAAGATCAGCGGCTATCTGAACTTCGACATGATCGGGTCGCCGAACCCCGGCTACTTCGTCTACGACGACGACCCGGCCATCGAGAAGACCTTCAAGGACTACTTCACCGGCCTCGGCGTCGCGACCGAGATCGAGACCGAGGGTGACGGACGCTCGGACCACGCCTACTTCAAGAGCGCGGGCATCCCCGTCGGCGGCCTCTTCACCGGCGCCAGCACCCGCAAGACCGCGGCGCAGGTGACCAAGTGGGGCGGCACGGCGGGCGTGGCGTTCGACCGCTGCTACCACTCCTCGTGCGACACGACGACGAACATCAACGACACCGCCCTGAACCGCAACAGCGACGCGCTCGCGTACGCGGTGTGGGAACTGTCGGAGTAACCGCCCGCCTCCGTTCGCAGCTCCTGAGGCAGACCGGCCCGTGAGACGGACCGGCCCGTTCACGGGGTAGCCGATGTCTGCATGCGTGTGCATATATTGCATGCGCGTGTAGTCATCGGACGCCCTACATGACGGAGCCCTCATGACCCGCCACTTCCTCTTCCTTCTGGGCAGCAGCCGCGACCACGGCAATACGGAGCTGCTGGCCCGCAGAGCCGCCGAACAGCTGCCCGCCGGTGTCACCCAGCGCTGGATCGATCTGGCCGAGCACCCCCTCCCCGACTTCGAGGACCTCCGCCACGACAGCGACCACGTCCGGCCGTCCGGCGACCACACGGCGGCGCTTCTCGACGCGACGCTCGCGGCGACCGACCTCGTCATCGCCTCACCGCTGTACTGGTACTCCGTGTCCGCGTCCACCAAGCGCTACCTCGACCACTGGTCGGGCTGGCTGCGCACCCCCGGCGTCGATTTCAAGAAGACGATGGCCGGACGCACCCTGTGGGGTGTCACCGCTTTCGCGCACGAGGAGGAAGAGGTCGCCGATCCTCTCGTCGGCACCCTCAACCACTCGGCCGCCTACCTGGGGATGCGCTTCGGCGGAGTCCTCCTCGGCAACGGCAGCAAGCCCGGGGACGTACTGAACGACTCCGGCGCCCTGGCCGCCGCCAAGACGTTCTTCGCCCAGGAACCCCCGCTGGCCCGCTTTCCCTACGAGGTCCCGGACGCGGTCCCGGACGAGGTCCCGGACGAGGTCCCGGACGCGGTTCCTTGTGAGAACTGAGCCGGCTTCGAGAGTCCGCGCCGCTCGCTACGCGGTGATGTCCTTCGCCGTGAACCGCGCCCAGGCCGCCGCGCCGAACACCGCCGCGTACAGCGCCTGCAGTTCCAGGTTCCGTATCAGGTCGTCCCAGTAGACGGGGTCGCGCATGAGGTCGGCGAAGGACAGCCAGTAGTGCGAGAAGATGTACGGCTGTATCGCGTGCAGTTGGGGGATCTGGTCGAGGATCTGCACCGTGATGAGCAGACCGACGGTCGTCGCCATCGCCGCGATCCCACTGTTCGTGAGGGTCGAGACGAACAGGCCCAGCGCCGCGATCCCGATCAGTGACGCGGCCACGATCAGCGCGATCAGCAGGGCCCGGCCCAGCCCCTCGCCGAAACTGATGCGCGTGCCGGAGATCGTCGTCAGCTCGCCCAGTGGGAACAGGAGCGCGCCGACGACGAGCGCCGAGGTCGCCACGACGAGGGTGGCGATGACACAGAAGGCCAGCGCGGTCGCGTACTTGGTGATCAGCAGGCGCGTACGCCCCGCCGGTGCGACCAGCAGATAGCGCAGCGTCCCCGCGTTCGCCTCGCCCGCGATCGCGTCACCCGCGATGACGCCGACCGCCATCGGCAGGAAGAACGGCAGCGTGGCGGCCAGCGCGGTGAACACCAGGAACAGTCCGTTGTTGGTGATCTGTGCGATGAACGCGGGCCCCTCGCCCCCGCCGCCTCCGGCGGACGACCCGTCGCTCGTCTCGATCTTGATCGCGATGCCGACCAGCACCGGCACCGCGGCGAGCACCCCGAGCAGTGCGATGGTCCGCCAGCGGCGGAGCGTGGTGCTCAGTTCGTTGCCCAGCAGCCCGAGAGTCCACAGCGGGCTCGGTGTCCGTCCCGGGGCGGCTCCATCGGTGCTCTTCTCCGTCGCCGACGGCTCTGCGGTCTCAGCCCGCGACATCGAAACCCTCCCCCGTGAGCGCCACGAACGCGTCCTCCAGCGAGGCCCGCTCGATCCCGAAGCCTCGGACGCGGACGCCCGCCGTGACCAGTGCCGCGTTCACCTCGGCGAGGTCGCGGTCCGGTGGATCGGCGCTCACCCGGTCCTCGGCGACCACGACGTCGCTCATGCCCTGTTCCTTCAGCACCCGGGCCGCGTCGCCCGGATCGGGTGTGGTCACGACGAGCCGGCTGCGCGCGCCCGCCGCGAGCTTTGCCACCGGCCCCTGGATGAGCAGTCTGCCCTGCGCCATCACCGCGGCGTGGGTGCAGACCTGCTCGATCTCGTCGAGCAGATGCGAGGAGAGGAACACGGTCGTGCCGTCCGAGGCGAGCTCACGGACCAGGGCGCGGATCTCACGCATCCCCTGCGGGTCGAGTCCGTTGGTCGGTTCGTCCAGCACGAGCAGCTTCCGGGGCTGCAGCAGCGCGGCCGCGAGCCCGAGCCGCTGCTTCATCCCCAGCGAGTAGGCCTTCGCCTTCTTGCCCGCTGCCGCGGTCAGTCCGACCCGGTCGAGCGCCATGGCCACGCGGGTACGCCGGGTGCGCGGGTCGGCGGCCGGGTCTGCGGAGTCGTACCGCAGGAGGTTGTCGCGGCCGGAGAGGAAGCCGTAGAGGGCGGGGCCCTCGATGAGCGCACCCACGTGCGGCAGCACGGTGCGCGTGGCGCGCGGCATGGGCCGGCCCAGGACGCGGGCCGTGCCGGAGGTCGGCTCGATCAGGCCCATCAGCATTCTGATGGTGGTCGTCTTCCCGGAGCCGTTCGGGCCGAGGAAGCCGAAGACGCTGCCCGCCGGGACGGCCAGGTCGAGGCCGTCGACGGCGAGCTGTCCACCGCGGTAGCGCTTGGTCAGCGCGCGGGTGGCGATCACGGTGTCACCCGTGTCACGTGGGTCCACCGTGCCGCCGTCACCCGTCGTGTCCCCGTCCGCGGTGGACAGTTCCGCCATCGACTCCCTCACTTCGCCTTGCCCTCGGGGAACCCCGCCATCAGCGGGCCGCCCGGTACGGGACCTACTTCGCCGCGTTGGCCGCCTTCACCAGCGCCTCCTTGGTGACCGCGCCGGCGTAGACCTTGCCGTCCTCCGTGATCAGCGCGTTGACCAGGCGGGTCGAGAAGACCGTGCCCGAGCCGAACTTGCCGCTCACCTGGTCGCCCAGCGAGTCCAGGAAGCGGCCCGCGTCGCCGCCACCGGACCCCTCCGACGGCAGGCCCTCGCCGCCGGTGTCGAACCGGGCGATGGAGGTCCAGCCCTCACCTATGACGTTCAGGCCCTGGAACTCCTTGCCGAGGTCCTCGCCGCTCTTGCCGCTCCCGGGACGTGCCTTGTCCCCCTTGCCCGCGTCACCCCTGCCCGCGTCACCCCTGCCCGCCGGGCCGTCGGACTTCAGCTCGTCGCCCTCGGTGACCTTCGCGCCCTTCGGCGGGCTGAAGTCGAAGGTGGAAGCGGCCGGCCTGGAGAAGTCGACCTTGGTGAAGCCCGCGTCGATGACGGCCGCGCCGCCGCTCGCCGGGGTGAGCGTGAACTTCAGCGGCAGGCCGGTCTTCGCGTCCACGGCGATGGAGATCGCGCCGACCGTCGAACCGGACTGCTTCGGTTTGATCAGCAGCTTGTAGGCGTCCCGCCCGGCGATCCGCGCCGTACCGTCGACGGTCACGGACGTCGTGTCGTCCGACGCCTTCAGCGCCTCCTCGGCCAGCTCCCCGGGCGTGGCCGGCACGTCCTCGGACCTGTCCTTCGTCCCCTTCTCCGCGGAGTCGGAGGAACCGGCGGAGCCGTCCTTCATGTGGTACGCCTCGTTCGACGCGCTGTCGTACGCCCATACCTCGTCGCCGTTGTGGATCACGCTGTACTCGGCGGCCTTGTCGAGGAGCGACAGCTTCTGCTTGTCCTCGCCGTCGGACGCGACCCGCAGTGTGTGCGTACCGGACGCCAGTTCCATCAGCTTGGACGACGGGTCCGCGGACGAGCCCGAGTCGTCGCGCCCGCCGCCCGCGACACCGCCGAGGCTGCTCTCCAGGCCGCCGAGGTCCGGCAGGCCGAGGTCCGTGCTGATCTTCACCGTGCCGGACAGCTGCTGTACGTCCGAAGCGGCGATCTTCTCGATGAGCTGCTGGGCGCTGACCTTCGGCAGGTCGGGGTCGCCGGAGCCCGCGAACGCCGGGACCAGCCCGATGGTCGCCGCCGCCACCCCCACCACCGCGACGGGAACGACATATCGCGCGGCTTTCTGCCTGCCGCCGCGCCTGTCGTCCGCCTCGTCCTCGGTCGTGCTGTCGTCGGATCCGTACGGTGCCATGTGTGCCCTACCTCCGTTGTCGGCGGCGGCTAACCGTCCACGCACTCGTCCACCCTGGCCGCCATTGTCACCCGAACTGCTGTGAAGTGGTGTGTCCCATCTGACCAAATCGGTCGGCCGAAAGCGTCAGACCTCGGAGCCAACTCCGTGTACACCTGGGGTATGACATGGGTGGACGGCGCCTCCACCGACCCGTAGGGGTCGTACTCGGGGACGCCGTCCGTGTAACTCGCCGAGGCGCGACGAAACCCTTCGCCTGCCCTCGGCCGCCTTCCTGTCTCCTCGCCTACCGGTTCTCCTCGCCTACCGGTTCTCTACGCCTACCGGTTCACGAGTGCCTCTTCGTTCACCGGTGCACGAAGCCGCAGCTCAGCCCGCGCGGTGCACCACCGCGTCGCACAGCTCCACCAGAGCCGCCTTCGCGTCGCACTCCGGGAGCGGCGCCAGCGTGGCGCGGGCGTCCTCCGCGTACCGCACGGTGTCGCGGCGGGCCTGGTCCAGCGCGGGGTGGACGCGTAGCCTGGCCAGCGCCTCCGCGTGCCGTGCGTCGTCCGTCAGGTCGGAGGCGAGCAGTTCGGAGAGGGCGATGTCCTCGGCCAGTCCCAGTCGCTCGACGCGCTCGCGCAGCCGCAGGACGGGCATCGTAGGAATGCCCTCACGCAGATCGGTGCCCGGCGTCTTGCCGGACTCGCGCGAGTCGCTCGCGATGTCCAGCACGTCGTCGGCGAGCTGGAAGGCGACGCCGAGCCGCTCTCCGTACTGCGTCAGCACATCGACGACCGTCTCGTCGGCGCCCGACATCATCGCGCCGAACCGGCCGGCCACGGCGATCAGGGAGCCGGTCTTGCCGCCGAGCACGTCCATGTAGTGGTCGACGGGGTCGCGTCCGTCGCGCGGTCCGGCCGTCTCCAGGATCTGGCCGGTGACCAGCCGTTCGAACGCCTCCGCCTGGACGCGTACGGCCTCGGGGCCCAGATCGGCCAAGATGTGCGAGGCGCGCGCGAAGAGGAAGTCGCCGGTGAGGACCGCGACCGAGTTGTCCCAGCGGCTGTTGGCGCTGGGCACGCCGCGGCGCACGTCCGCCTCGTCCATCACGTCGTCGTGGTAAAGCGTGGCGAGGTGGGTCAGCTCGACGACGACCGCCGAGGGCACGATCCCCGGCGCGTACGGATCACCGAACCGGGCGGCGAGCATCACGAGCAGCGGGCGGAACCGCTTGCCGCCCGCGCGCACGAGGTGCTGCGCGGCTTCCGTGATGAACGGGACCTCGCTCTTGGTCGCTTCGAGCAGTCCCTCCTCGACAGCCGCCAGTCCGGCCTGGACATCGGCTTCGAGAGCCTGGTCCCGCACGCTCAGCCCGAACGGCCCGACGACGGTCACGAGGGTCTCCTGTCTGCTGACGCTCTCAACGGCGGTCTCTGGATGTTCTGGGTGTGCTCTGTGCTGTGGGTGTTTGTCGATGTGTCGCTGCTGGCACTCAAGTCAGCGTATCCGGTCGTCTTTCGATCACGATGAGCGCCCGCCCGTCACCCGCCACCACCCCGCCGGACACATTCCGGCTGATCCCTTTTGCACCTTCGGCCGGGCCGGGCGGTATCGGACCGTGGTAGGTATGTTCGTGATCTGCCGGTATGGCAGACAACTGACTGATACCTCCTGGAAGAGGATGGCTTTTCAGGAAGTGGTGCGGGAGATGGTGGATCTTGTCCCACAGTGCGATCGAGACCGGTTCCGCACCCGATCCGGAGCCCGGGGGCGAACCCCCGGACCCCGCCGACGACCACACCTTCTTCGACCAGCCCAGAGGTCTGCTCACCCTCTCCGGACTGGAGGTCTGGGAGCGCTTCTCCTTCTTGGGGATGCAGGCGATCCTCGTCCTGTACTTCGCGGACACGGTCGCCCACGGAGGCATGGGCATGTCCGCCGGAACGGCCGCCTCCGTCTCTGCCGCGTACGGAACGCTGGTCTATCTGGTCTCGGTGGCCGGCGGCTGGCTCGCCGACCGGGTCCTCGGCTCGTACCGGGCGGTCCTGTGGGGCGGCGTCCTGATCGCCTGTGGCCACTACGCGATGGCGGTGCCCACCGCGGCGGCGACCTGGGCGGGTCTCGGCCTGATCAGCGCCGGGACGGGCCTGCTGAAGCCCAACGTCGCCACCATGGTCGGCAAGCTCTACCGCACCGACGACGAACGCCGTGACGCCGGTTTCGCGCTCTACTACATGGCCATCAACACGGGCGCCTTCGCGGGCCCGCTGATCACCGGCTGGCTGGGCGACCACCGGGGCTGGCACTGGGGCTTCTCCGCGGCGGCCGTCGGAATGACCCTCGGCCTGATCCAGTACGTGGCGGGCCGCCGTCACCTGGCCGGGCGCGGACGGGCGGCCGAGTTCGCGCTGCCGCCCCGCGCGATGCGCCGCGCGGTCCGTCTGATCGTCCTGGGGCTCCTGGTGGCGGCGGTTCTCGCGGTCCTGTCGGCCCTCTCCGGAGTGCTGACCATGGACCGCTTCGTGGACCTGCTGACGCTGATCTCGGTGATCGCGCCGGTGGTGTACTTCGCGGTGATGTTCAGGAGTCCGCGGGTGACGCCCGGGGAACGGGGCCGGATGCGCCCGTACATCGTCCTGTTCCTGGCGTCCACGGTCTTCAACTTCATCCTCTTCCAGGCGTACTCGACGATGATCCTGCTGGCCGCCTCGAACGCCGAGACGACGATCCTCGGCTTCGACTTCCCCGCCGGCTGGTACGCGTCCGCCCTGGGCGCCTTCGAGGTCGCGCTCGCCCCCGTGGTGGCCGCGCTGTGGGTGCGGATGGGGCACCGCCAGCCGCACGCCTCCAACAAGATCGCGTTCGGCGTGGTGCTCGGAGGGCTGTCGTTCCTGCTGATGGTGCTGCCGACCTCGGGCCACGACGGCGACGACTACCTGATGTCCGTCTGGTGGATCGTCGCCTCGTACTTCCTGCTGGGGCTCGGCGACATCCTCCTGGAGACCTCCGGCATGTCGGCCACCACGAAGCTCGCCCCGATGGCCTTCGCCAGCCAGACGATGTCCCTCTGGTTCCTCTCCCTGGCCCTCGCCAACGGCATCCAGGCCCAGACCGTGAAGCTCTACGACGACGTCTCCAAGCCCGCGTACTTCGGCGTCAACGGCTCGATCGCCGTGGCCGCCGGTCTGCTCGTGATCGCCGCGGCGCCCTGGCTGCGCCGCACGATGCACCCCGTCCACTGAGGTGACACCCATGCGCATCCGTACGTCCTTCCCCTACGAGACGTTTCACGAGGACATCCGCGTTCCCCTCACGGACGGAACCAAGCTCTACGCGCGCGTGTGGCGTCCGCTCACCGACGAACCCGTACCGGCCCTGCTCGAATATCTCCCGTACCGGCTGACCGACTGGACCGCCCCGCGCGACTGGCAGCGCCACCCCTGGTACGCGGGCCACGGCTACGCCTCCGTGCGCGTGGACGTGCGCGGACACGGCAACTCCGAGGGCCTGCCGGGCGACGAGTACGCGACGACGGAGCTGGCCGACGGGGTCGAGGTCGTCGACTGGCTCGCCGCACAGCCCTGGTGCTCCGGCAGGGTCGGCATGTTCGGCATCTCCTGGGGCGGCTTCAACTCCCTCCAGATCGCGGCTCTCGCGCCCGAGCCGCTCAAGGCGGTCGTCACGGTCTGCTCGTCGGACGACCGCTACGACAACGACGTGCACTACATGGGTGGTTCCGTACTCGCCGTCGACATGCACGCGTGGGCGGCGACCATGCTCGCGTTCGTGTCGCGCCCACCGGATCCGGCCTACGTGGGCGAGTCCTGGCGCGACCTGTGGGTGGAACGACTGGAGTCGGTCGATCCGTTCCTGCACACCTGGCTCGCCCACCAGACGAGGGACGAGCAGTGGCGCCACGGCAGCGTGTGCGAGGACTACTCGGCGATCCGCGCGGCCGTGCTCGCGGTCGGCGGCTGGCACGACCCGTACCGGGACACCGTGCTGCGGCTCGTGGAACACCTCCCGCCGGACCGCGTACGGGGCCTGATCGGGCCCTGGTCGCACCAGTACCCCGACCGGGGACTGCCGCCGGGACCGGCGATCGGCTTCCTTCAGGAGACGCTGCGCTGGTGGGACCACTGGCTGAAGGACACCGAAACCGGAGTCGGCACCGGCTCCGGCACCGGCACCGGCACCGGCACCGGGGTGATGTCCGAACCGCTCCTGCGCTCGTACGTCAGCGACTCGCACCCTCCCGCGACGGTGTACCCGGTGCTGCCCGGCCGCTGGGTCGGTGACCCCGCCTGGCCCTCTCCCCTGGTCGCCCACGTCCCGTACGCGCTCCAGGGTGCTCCTGTGGTGGTGCGCTCCCCCCAGCACACCGGGCTGGACGCCGGCCGCTTCTTCCCCTTCGGCAACGAGGCGGACCTGCCGCCGGACCAGCGGGAGGAGGACGCGCGGTCGGTGTGCTTCGAGTTCGACGTCCAGGAAGAGACCTGGGTACTGGGCCGCCCGCGCGTGCGCCTGAGGCTCACCTCGCCGGTGATGCGTGGACAAGTAGTGGCCCGTCTGTGCGACGTGGCCCCCGACGGCTCCTCGACCCTGGTCACCCGAGGCGTCCTGAACCTGACAGCCCGTCACGGTCGTGACCAGGTGGTTCTCTGGAAACCGGGCTCTACGGAGGAGGTGCTTTTCGAGCTGAACGGCATCGGCCACGCCTTCCCTCCGGGCCATCGCATCCGGCTCGCGGTCTCCTCCGCGTACTGGCCGTGGATCTGGCCCCAGCCTGGCTCGGAGGCGGGCTTCACCCTCACTCCGTCGGGGAGCGCGCTGGAACTCCCGCTCCGCGCACAGGAGTCGGACCCCTCCATCGTGTTCGAGGAACCGGAACAGTCGGCTCCGCTGGGCGTGAACTTCCCCGCCACACTGGACGAGCCGCGCCCAGAACGCCTCGTGGTCCGCGATGTGGCCAAGGGTGAATGGCGCCTGGAAGTCGATCCGCGGTACGGCGGCACCCGCGTCTATCCGGACGGCCTCGAATTCACCGAGGACGCGTTGGAGACGTACACGATCAATGAGTCCGACCCGTTGTCGGCACGCACGCGGTCCGACTGGTCCGTCCGGCTGCACCGGCCGGACATGCCGTGGGACGCGAGCGTCGAGACGCGCTCCGAAATCAGTTGCGACGAGACGGACTTCATCACGGCGAACGAAGTGATCTGCAAGGACGGCGACGAAGTGGTGTTCCACCGCACCTGGGAGAAACGCATTCCGCGCACGGCGGGATGAGTCGGGACGGGTTCGCGTACTCCTGCAACCACCCACGGCGACCGGTACCCGGCATCCGGTATCCGGCTACCCGGCATCCGACATGGCGGCACTCGCAGAACGCTGCGTATCACCTTTTTTATGGACATCGGGCACCGGTGCCAGTGAATTGGGTCACGCCCACCCGAAGTGATCGTTTTGTCGAGCCGGTCGATTTCCCTTTACAGAAGCCAAGTTGAACTTTGCCTTCCGTTTTGATCAAGCGATATTCGTCCGACAAGGCAGTTCATGGCCGTCGCTGTGCGAATTCGGGGCTTGTTCACAACATGTGCTCTCGCATACGTTCACGTCACTCCGGACGGAACGCCTAATCCTGCCGCCGCCCGGAAATCCCAGTCACCCATTCACTCGCGTACGGCAGGAGCGGGGGACCCAGGTAAGCCGCCGGTCCGGATATCGGAACGGCTAGGGGTCAAGTCGCGCCCACCACGCGGCCGGGCATCTCCCGCCCGAACCCGACAGCTCACCTCGCAGGCGCCGGAGAGGAATTCGCCATGCCCGCACGAGGCAAGCACCGCCGCCCCAGAAACAGCGCCCTCACCCGTGGCATCGTCGCCGCCGGGACGGGCGGAGCCGCACTCGCGCTCCCCCTCGTGGGGGCCACCGGCGCCCAGGCCGCCCCGAACGCGGTCCCGCAGGTCTCGCTGGTCACCTACAAGGTGGTCGAGGGCGACACCCTGACCAAGATCGCCAAGTCGCACACCACGGGCGACTGGAAGAAGCTCTACAAGGCCAACCGCGCGGTCATCGGCGACGACCCGGCGGTCATCCGGCCGGGCCTCAAGCTCACCGTGGGCACGAAGAACGGCCAGACCTCGGCCAAGACCGCCAAGACCGCCAAGGCAGCCACGACGTCCAAGGCGTCCACGGCCTCCGCCGTCACCCCGGCCTCCGCGACGACCTACACGGACGACCTCGACGGCTGGATCAAGCAGTCCCTGGACGTCATGGCCCAGCAGGGCATACCGGGCACCTACGACGGCATCTACCGCAACATCATCCGCGAGTCGTCGGGCAATCCGCAGGCCATGAACAACTGGGACTCCAACGCGGTCGCCGGTACGCCGTCGAAGGGGCTTCTGCAGGTCATCGACCCGACCTTCTCGGCGTACCACGTGACCGGTACGTCGCTGGACCCGTTCGACCCGGTCGCCAACATCACGGCGGCGTGCAACTACGCCGCCGCGCGCTACGGCTCGATCGACAACGTCTTCGGCGCCTACTGACCGACCCGTCGGCCGACCCGGGGGCCCGTCCCCCGGTCGGTCCGGTCGGTCCGGTCGGTCCGGTCGGTCCGGTCGGTCCGGTCGGTCCGGTCGGTGGGGAACATGCGCTCCAGGACCACCGCGATACCGTCGTCCTCGTTCGAGAGAGTGATCTCGTCGGCCACGGACTTGAGTTCGGGATGCGCGTTGGCCATCGCGACCCCGCGCGCGGCCCAGTCGAACATGGGGATGTCGTTCGGCATGTCTCCGAAGGCGATGGTCTGCGCCGACGTGAGGCCCAGCCGGGCGGCGGCGAGCGCGAGGCCCGTCGCCTTCGTGATGCCGCATGGCTGGAGTTCGACGGTGCCGGGCCCTGACATCGTCACGGTGGCGAGGGAACCGACCGCTCCACGGGCGGCGGACGCCAACTCGTCGTCGGAGAGCAGGGGATGACGCAGCAGCACCTTGCTGATGGGCTGATTCCAGAGGTCGTCGCGCCGCAGCACCCGTACCGCCGGAAGCGTCGGGTGGGGCATCTCGTAACCCGGCTCGATGAGCGTGAGACCGTCGACCCCGTCCTGGTCGACGGCCGCGTACACCTCGCCGACCTCCGCCTCGATCTTGCCGAGAGCCACCTCGGCCAGCTCTCGTTCGAGCGTGACGGACCACACCATGCGGTCCGCGCCGGCGTCGTACAACTGCGCGCCCTGTCCGCACACCGCGAGACCCTGGCTGCCGAGTTCGTCCAGCAGCGGCCGTACGCGCGGGGCGGGGCGCCCCGTCACCACGAGGTGTCGGGCGCCTGCCCCGACCGCCATCGCCAGCGCCGCGCGCGACCGGTCCGAGAAGGTGTCGTCGCCGCGCAGCAGCGTCCCGTCCAGGTCAGTGGCGATGAGTGAATATGCAATCGGTGGGGCCATGATCAGAGAATACGGATCGAATCCCCCAGCGACTCGACGGGAACCGGACGTCGTCCGGCACCTCGACCACCCCACGCGTCATCGCAGGCCCCTGCAGACCCCTGGAGTTCAGGCCGATCCCATGACATATCGGCCACTCCGCCGACCCGATTCACGCCCCCTTCCCGACCGCCCGCGTGCGCCCGCGCGCTCCCACCGAGTGCGTTCGCGCCCCCGAGTTCAGCGGTGCCGTGCCGCCGGATGCCGAACCAGCCGTGGCGGGGCGAACGCCGTCCCGCACACGAACCGCATCACCGGACCGTACGAGCCGGCCGTGCCGCAGCTCATGGCCGAGTAAGTCCGTCGCGGCGGGGTCGACGCGGTAGCCGGTGGCGGTGACGATGCGGTCCGCGCACAGTTCTCGACGCGGCCACCGAAGGTCCGGACGGTGCGGGTCCGGACGGTGCGGGTCGGCCGCTCGGCCGCTTCCTTGGTGGCGCGGGCGAGGGAGTGGCCGCCTCCCGAGGGCAGATGACGGTACGGGCGCGGGTGGTAGGTGAGGGCCCACAACGACCAGGTCCGGCCGAAGGGTGACCCGGCCTGCAGCAATGGCTGCTGCCACGGGGGCGCGCCGAAGTCGACAGACCCCTTTCCGCGCGCCACCACGCGCACCTGTGCGCCCGTCTCGGCGGCGAGCGCCGCCACCTCCAGGGCGGGCCGGCCCACGCCGACCACGATCAGTCACCTGCCCGAACCGCTGCCGGAACCACTCCCGGTACGACTCCGGAGGCGCCACCTCCAGTCTCGGTACTCCGTGCTACACGCTCCACGCTCCATGGAGCCCGTGCAGTCCCTGCTGGCCGATCAGGCAATGAGACACTCCCCACGGGCGGCGCCTCCCCGTAACGTGTGCTCCACCCACACGGAAAGCGAGGCAGCACCCCATGCCCCCCTTCGATGTCCCCGAGGGCGATCCCTTCGGCCCGCACAATCTTCCGTACGGCGTCTTCTCCCTGAACAACTCTCCGGACGGCTCTCCGGACGGCTCTTCGGACAGCTCTTCGGGCGGCCCCGGTCGCCGGAGTGTGGGCGTCCGGCTGGGCGACCACGTTCTGGACGCGGGGGCCGCCGCGGTGGAACTGGGCTCCCCGTACGCCGCCCTGCTCGCCCGTCCCACGCTCAACCCGCTGCTCGCGGCCGGGCGCACGGCGTGGTCGGACGTCCGGCGGGCGCTGACCGCCTGGGTGACGGTGCCCGCCCACCGCGAGACCGTCGCCCCCCTGATCCACCCCCTCTCCGAGGTGACCCTCCATCTCCCCTTCGAGGTCGCCGACTACGTCGACTTCTACGCCTCCGAGAACCACGCCCGTAACGTCGGCCAGATCTTCCGACCCGACGCCGAGGACTCCCTCACCCCGAACTGGAAGCATCTGCCCATCGGTTACCACGGCCGGTCGGGCACGGTGGTGGTCTCCGGGACCGACGTCGTACGCCCCGCGGGCCAGCGCAAGGCCCCGGCGGACCCGGCGCCGGTCTTCGGCCCGTCCGTCCGGCTGGACATCGAGGCGGAGGTCGGCTTCGTCGTCGGCACGCCCTCCCCGATGGGCACGCCGGTGCCGCTGGGCGACTTCCGCGACCACGTCTTCGGGCTCTGCCTCCTCAACGACTGGTCCGCGCGCGACCTCCAGGCCTGGGAGTACGTTCCTCTCGGACCCTTCCTCGGCAAGTCCTTCGCCACGTCGGTGTCGGCCTGGATCACGCCGCTCGACGCGCTGGAGGACGCCCGGGTCGCGCCTCCGGCGCGCACGCACCCTCTCCTCCCCTACCTGGACGACACATCCGGGGACGCCTCGGAGGACCCGGGCGGCTACGACCTGCGCATCTCCGTCGCCGTCAACGGGCATGTGGTGTCCGAGCCGCCGTTCTCCACGATGTACTGGACGGCTGCCCAGCAGTTGGCCCACATGACCGTGAACGGGGCCTCGCTGCGTACGGGCGATCTGTACGGGTCGGGGACCGTGAGCGGGGCCTCCGGCAGGGAGCTTGGCTCGCTTCTGGAACTGACCTGGAACGGTCGGGACGCTCTTGAACTTCCCTTCGGCAAGCGGACGTTCCTGGAGGACGGGGATGTCGTGACGCTGACCGCGTGGGCGCCGGGGCCGCACGGCACGCGGGTGGGTCTCGGTGAGGTGACCGGGCGCGTCACGCCGGGCGCCTAGCCGTTCGCCTGCGGGCGGTCGCCTGCGGGCGGTCGCCCCGGTGGGGTGCGCCGGCACCGGGGTTCACTGACACGGGGGTGTGCTGAGCCGCAGGCCGGTGGGGGCTTGCCGCGCAGTTCCCCGCGCCCCTGGGAGGGCTTGAGGCTTGCGGCCGTGTGTCAGGTGCGGGCCCGTGAGGGCTGAGCGCGCAGTTCCCCGCGCCCCTGGGGGGCGCCCCCTACATCCAGTCCTCCGGTTCCGGTTCCGGTTCCATCTCCGGCCAGTGCAGGTCCGGGTCGCCGGTGCTTCGGTGTTGCGGCCTCGGTTCAGGGGCCGGGCCGTCGCCGCTCCCCGAACCCTTCGGTGCCACGGTGGGCCGTTCCAGGGCGGCGAGGACCCCGACCACGCCCTCTCCGTACGTCGCGAGTTTCTTCTCGCCGATGCCACTGATGCCGCCCAGCTCCGGGACGGAGGCGGGCCACAGCGTGGCGATCTCCCGCAGGGTCGCGTCGTGGAAGATGACGTACGCCGGGACTCCCTGCTCCTTGGCCTGCCCGGCACGCCAGGTGCGCAGGGCCTCGAAGGCGGGGAGCAGTTCGGAGGGCATCTCGGCCGCCGCGGCCGCCGCCTTGGCCTTGCGCTCGGCCCGGCCGGAACCGGACGAGGCGGCGGAGCCCCGCGAGGACACCGGCTTCGGCTGCTCCTTGCGCAGCGGTACCTCCCGCTCGCGCCGCAGCACGGTCTCGCTCGCCTCGGTCAGTACCAGCGTCCCGTACGCGCCCTCGACCGCGAGGAGGCCCTGGGCCAGCATCTGCCGGACGACACCGCGCCACGCGCCCTCGTCCAGCTCCTCGCCGATACCGAAGACGGACAGCTGGTCGTGGTCGAACTGGATGACCTTGGCCGTCTTGCGCCCGAGCAGGATGTCGACGATCTGGATGGCCCCGAACTTCTGCCCCCGCTCGCGCTGCAGCCGCACCACGGTGGACAGCACCTTCTGGGCCGCGACCGTGCCGTCCCAGGTCTCGGGCGGGGCCAGGCAGGTGTCGCAGTTCCCGCACGCCTCCGCCACGTCGTCCTGGCCGAAGTAGGCGAGCAGCTGGCCGCGCCGGCACTGGGCGGTCTCGCACAGCGCGAGCATCGCTTCGAGATGCGCGGCCGCCCGGCGGCGGAACGCCTCGTCGCCCTCGCTCGACTGGATCATCTTGCGCTGCTGTATGACGTCGTTGAGGCCGTAGGCCATCCAGGCCGTGGACGGCATTCCGTCGCGGCCCGCGCGGCCCGTCTCCTGGTAGTAGCCCTCAACGGACTTGGGCAGGTCCAGGTGAGCGACGAACCGGACGTCCGGCTTGTCGATGCCCATGCCGAAGGCGATGGTCGCGCACACCACCAGACCGTCCTCGCGCAGGAACCGCGACTGGTGGGCGGCGCGCATGCCCGAGTCGAGGCCCGCGTGGTAGGGCACCGCCGCGATGCCGTTGCGGGCGAGGAACTCGGCCGTCTTCTCGACCGAGTTGCGCGACAGGCAGTACACGATGCCCGCGTCGCCCGCGTGCTCCTCCTGGAGGAAGGCCAGCAACTGCTTCTTGGGGTCGGCCTTCGGCACGATCCGGTACTGGATGTTGGGCCGGTCGAAACTGGCCTCGAAGTGGCGGGCGTCCGGCATGCCCAGCCGCTCGGTGATCTCCCGGTGCGTCGCGTGCGTGGCCGTCGCGGTCAGCGCGATGCGCGGTACGTCCGGCCAGCGCTCGCCCAGCAGGGAGAGCGAGAGGTAGTCGGGGCGGAAGTCGTGACCCCACTGGGACACGCAGTGCGCCTCGTCGATGGCGAAGACGGAGATGTTGCCGCGCTTGAGGAGGTCGAGGGTGGACTCCAGGCGCAGTCGCTCCGGCGCGAGGTAGATCAGGTCGAGCTCGCCCGCGAGGAACTCGGCCTCGACCGTGCGCCGCTCGTCGAAGTTCTGCGTGGAGTTCATGAACCCGGCGCGCACGCCGAGCGCCCGCAGCGCGTCCACCTGGTCCTGCATCAGCGCGATGAGCGGGGAGACCACCACACCCGTGCCGGGTCTGACCAGGGCCGGAATCTGGTAGCAGAGCGACTTTCCGCCGCCCGTGGGCATGAGGACGACCGCGTCCCCGCCGCTCACCACATGCTCGATGACGGCTTCCTGCTCACCTCGGAAGGCCTCGTAACCGAAGACCCTGTGGAGCGTTGCGAGCGCTTCGCTCTCCGCCACCTCTGTCATCACACCCGTCCCGCCCATCGTCCCGTCCCCCGTATGTCGCACCTCGACCACTGCGTCCACGATAGGGGTCCGCACCGACAGCATCGGAGTTATCCACAGGCTGCGACCGAGTATCTGCGGAACGCGCATGCCGAACCGTCCCGGCGAACGGCGTGGGCCCCGGTTCCGTACGGAACCGGGGCCCACGACTCACCAGGCCCTCAGCGGACGAAGACGCCCGCCTGCCCCGCCAGGTCGAGGAAGTACTGTGGCGCCACACCGAGTACCAGCGTGACCGCCACGCCCACCGCGATGGCCGTCATCGTCAGGGGCGACGGCACGGCGACCGTGGGCCCCTCAGGACGCGGCTCGCTGAAGAACATCAGCACGATCACGCGGATGTAGAAGAACGCCGCGATGGCCGACGAGATCACACCGACCACGACCAGCGCGCCCGCGCCGCCCTCGGCCGCCGCCTTGAACACGGCGAACTTGCCCGCGAAGCCGGAGGTCAGCGGGATGCCCGCGAAAGCCAGCAGGTAGACGGCGAACACGGCCGCCACCAGTGGTGACCTGCGTCCCAGGCCGGCCCACTTGGACAGGTGCGTGGCCTCACCGCCCGCGTCGCGGACGAGGGTGACCACCGCGAACGCGCCGATCGTCACGAACGAGTAGGCGCCCAGATAGAAGAGCACCGACGACACACCGTCCGGTGTCATCGCGATGACACCCGCGAGGATGAATCCCGCGTGCGCGATCGACGAGTACGCGAGGAGCCGTTTGATGTCGGTCTGGGTGATCGCGACGATCGCACCGCCCAGCATGGTGACGACCGCGACGCCCATCATCACCGGCCGCCAGTCCCAGCGCAGGCCCGGCAGGACGACGTACAGCAGTCGCAGCAGCGCGCCGAAGGCGGCCACCTTGGTGGCGGCGGCCATGAAGCCGGTCACCGGGGTCGGCGCGCCCTGGTAGACGTCCGGGGTCCACATGTGGAACGGCACGGCGCCGACCTTGAACAGCAGGCCCATGACGACCATCGCGGCGCCGATGAGCAGCAGCGCGTCATTGCCCATGGTGTCGGCGAGCGCCGGGTTCACCGTCTCGACCGTGCCGTCGACGACCTGTGCGATCGTCGCGTACGACACGGAGCCGGCGTAGCCGTAGAGCAGGGCGATGCCGAAGAGGGTGAACGCGGAGGCGAACGCGCCGAGCAGGAAGTACTTGACCGCGGCCTCCTGCGACATGATCCGCTTGCGGCGGGCCACGGCGCACAGCAGGTAGAGCGGCAGCGAGAAGACCTCCAGCGCGATGAAGAGGGTCAGCAGGTCGTTCGCCGCCGGGAAGACGAGCATGCCGCCGATGGCGAAGAGCAGCAGCGGGAACACCTCCGTGGTGGTGAATCCCGCCTTGACCGCGGCCTTCTCGCTGTCGCTGCCCGGCACGGAGGCTGCCTGTGCGGCGAACGAGTCGACGCGGTTGCCGTGTGCCACGGGATCGAGTCGCCGTTCGGCGAACGTGAACACGCCCAGTACGCCGGCCAGCAGGATGACGCCCTGAAGGAAGAGCGCGGGCCCGTCGACCGCGACGGCGCCCATCGCGGCGATACCGGCCTTCGTGGTGCCGTATCCGCTCGCCGCGAGGGCGACCACCGCGGCGAACGCGGCGGCGAGAGCGACGACGGACACGAAGATCTGCACGTAGTAGCGGGACCTGCGGGGCACGAAGGCCTCGACCAGGATGCCGATGACCGCCGCTCCGATGACGATCAGGGTGGGCGACAGCTGCCCGTACTCGATGTTCGGCGCGTCGATCCTCTGGATCGGATCGGCCGCCGTTGTCCACAGGCTGTGGACGGCTGTTGCGCTCACTTGGCGGCCTCCACCTCGGGCTTGGGGTCCTTCTTGTGTACGTCGGACATGGTCTGTTCGACCGCCGGGTTGACGATGTCGGTGAGGGGCTTCGGGTAGACGCCGAGGAAGATCAACAGGGCGATCAGCGGGGCGACCACCGCGAGCTCCCGCACCCTGAGGTCGGGCATGGCCGAGACCTCGGGCTTCACCGGGCCCGTCATCGTCCGCTGGTAGAGGACGAGCGTGTAGAGCGCGGCGAGGACGATGCCGAAGGTGGCGATGATCCCGATCACCGGGTAGCGCGCGAAGGTGCCCACCAGGACCAGGAACTCACTCACGAACGGCGCGAGCCCCGGCAACGACAGCGTCGCCAGGCTGCCGATCAGGAAGGTGCCCGCGAGCACCGGGGCGACTTTCTGCACCCCTCCGTAGTCGGCGATCAGACGCGAGCCGCGCCGTGTGATCAGGAACCCGGCCACCAGCATCAGCGCGGCGGTCGAGATCCCGTGGTTGACCATGTAGAGCGTCGCGCCCGACTGCCCCTGGCTGGTCATCGCGAAGATGCCCATGATGATGAACCCGAAGTGGGAGATCGACGCGTACGCCACCAGACGCTTGATGTCCCGCTGGCCGACCGCGAGCAGCGCCCCGTAGATGATGCTGATCAGGGCGAGGACGAGGATCGCGGGCGTCGCCCACTTCGAGGCCTCCGGGAAGAGCTGGAGGCAGTAGCGGAGCATCGCGAAGGTGCCGACCTTGTCGACCACCGCGGTGATCAGTACGGCGACCGGGGCGGTGGACTCCCCCATGGCGTTGGGCAGCCAGGTGTGGAGCGGCCACAGGGGCGCCTTCACCGCGAAGGCGAGGAAGAAGCCCAGGAACAGCCATCGTTCGGTGTTGGTCGCCATGTCCAGCGAGCCGTTGGCCCGGGCCTCGGCGATCTCCTGGAGCGAGAAGTTCCCCGCCACCACGTAGAGGCCGATCACGGCGGCCAGCATGATCAGGCCGCCGGCCAGGTTGTAGAGGAGGAACTTCACGGCGGCGTACGAACGCTGTGCCGCCGCGTGTTCGTCCGAGCCCGCGTGGGCGCGGTCCCCGAAGCCGCCGATGAGGAAGTACATCGGGATGAGCATGGCTTCGAAGAAGATGTAGAAGAGGAAGACGTCGGTGGCTTCGAAGGAGATGATCACCATCGCCTCGACGCCGAGGATCAGGGCGAAGAAGCCCTGGGTCGGCCGCCACCGGCTGCTGTGGGTCTCCAGCGGGTCGGCGTCGTGCCAGCCCGCGAGGATGATGAACGGGATCAGCAGGGCGGTCAGCGCGATCAGCGCCACCGCGATGCCGTCCACGCCCAGCTCGTAACGCACCCCGAAGTCCTTGATCCAGGAGTGCGATTCGGTGAGCTGGTAGCGGTCGCCGTCGGGGTCGAAGCGGACCAGGACGACGACGGCGAGGGCCAGGGTGGCGAGCGAGACGAGCAGCGCCAGCCATTTGGCCGCAGTGCGGCGGGCGGCCGGCACGGCGGCCGTGGCGATCGCCCCGATCGCCGGGAGCAGCGCCGTCGCTGTCAGCAGAGGAAAGGACATCGGTATCAGACCGCCCTCATCAGCAGGGTCGCGGCGATGAGGATCGCCGCACCGCCGAACATCGAGACGGCGTACGAGCGCGCGTAGCCGTTCTGCAGCTTGCGGAGCCGTCCGGACAGACCGCCCATCGAGGCCGCCGTGCCGTTGACGACCCCGTCGACCAGGGTGTGGTCGACGTACACCAGGGAGCGCGTGAGGTGCTCGCCGCCGCGCACCAGGACGACGTGGTTGAAGTCGTCCTGGAGGAGGTCGCGCCGGGCGGCCCTGGTGAGCAGGGAGCCGCGCGGGGCGACGACTGGGACGGGACGGCGCCCGTACTGGAGGTAGGCGAGGCCGACGCCGATGACGAGCACGACCATGGTGGAGAGGGTGACGGTGGTCGCGCCGATCGGCGGGTGTCCGTGCGCGTGCTCGGTGACGGGCTCCAGCCAGTGCAGGAAGCGGTCGCCGATGCCGAAGAAGCCACCCGCGAAGACCGATCCGAAGGCCAGCACGATCATGGGGATCGTCATGGACTTCGGCGACTCGTGCGGATGCGGTTCCGCATGTGCGCCCTGGTGCTCGGCGGCCGGTTCCACGTCCGACTCGGCCGGGGAAGCGGTGGGTCGGTTCCTCCAACGCTCCTCTCCGAAGAACGTCATCAGCATCACGCGCGTCATGTAGAACGCGGTGAGGGCCGCTCCCAGCAGGGCCACGCCGCCGAGGATCCAGCCCTCGGTGCCGCCCTTGGCGAAGGCGGCCTCGATGATCTTGTCCTTGGAGAAGAAACCGGACAGGCCCGGGAAACCGATGATGGCGAGGTAGCCGAGGCCGAAGGTCACGAAGGTGACCGGCATGTGCTTGCGCAGGCCGCCGTACTTCCGCATGTCGACCTCGTCGTTCATGCCGTGCATGACCGAACCGGCGCCGAGGAAGAGCCCGGCCTTGAAGAAGCCGTGCGTCACCAAGTGCATGATCGCGAAGACGTACCCGATCGGGCCGAGGCCCGCCGCGAGGATCATGTAGCCGATCTGCGACATGGTCGAACCGGCGAGCGCCTTCTTGATGTCGTCCTTGGCGCAACCGACGATCGCACCGAAGAGAAGCGTGACCGCTCCGACGACGGTGGTGACCAGCTGGGCGTCCGGCGCGGCGTTGAAGATCGCCCCGGAGCGGACGATCAGGTACACACCCGCGGTCACCATGGTCGCGGCGTGGATGAGGGCCGAGACCGGGGTCGGGCCCTCCATCGCGTCCCCGAGCCAGGACTGCAGCGGCACCTGGGCGGACTTGCCGCACGCGGCGAGCAGCAGCATGAGCCCGATGGCGGTGAGCTTGCCCTCGCCCGTCTCGTTGGTGGCCTCCAGGACCGGCCCGAAGGCGAAGGTCCCGAAGGTGGTGAACATCAGCATGATGGCGATCGAGAGGCCCATGTCGCCGACGCGGTTGACCAGGAAGGCCTTCTTCGCGGCGGTCGCGGCACTGGGCTTGTGCTGCCAGAAGCCGATGAGCAGGTACGAGGCGAGGCCCACGCCCTCCCAGCCGACGTACAGCAGCAGGTAGTTGTCGGCGAGGACGAGCAGCAGCATCGCCGCGAGGAACAGGTTCAGATAGCCGAAGAAGCGGCGGCGGCGCTCGTCGTGCTCCATGTACCCGATCGAGTACACATGGATGAGCGAGCCGACGCCGGTGATCAGCAGCACGAACGTCATCGACAGCTGGTCGAGCTGGAAGGCGACGTCCGCCTGGAAGCCCTCGACGGGGATCCAGCTGAACAGGTGCTGCGCGAGGGCCCGGTGCTCCTCGTCCCTGCCCAGCATGTCGGCGAAGAGGATCGCGCCGATCACGAAGGAGGCGGACGCGAGGGCCGTGCCGATCCAGTGGCCGACGGCATCGAGCCGCCTGCCGCCGCACAGCAGTACGACCGCTCCGAGCAGAGGCGCTGCCACCAGCAGCGCAATCAGATTCTCCACGATTCCAGCGACCCCTTACAGCTTCATCAGGCTGGCGTCGTCGACCGAGGCCGAGTGGCGGGAACGGAACAGCGACACGATGATCGCGAGCCCGACCACGACCTCCGCGGCGGCGACGACCATCGTGAAGAAGGCGATGATCTGGCCGTCGAGATTGCCGTGCATACGGGAGAAGGCGACGAACGCGAGGTTGCAGGCGTTGAGCATCAGCTCGATGCACATGAACACCACGATCGCGTTCCGCCTGATCAGGACACCTGAGGCGCCGATTGTGAACAACAGGGCGGCGAGGTACAGGTAGTTGACGGGGTTCACTTCGCGGCCTCCTCTTCGCGGCCTTCACGGCCGAGCCGCTCCCCGGAACGCTGTTCGAGCGCCTTCAGGTCCTTGATGGCCTGGTCCGACACATCGCGGATCTGGCCGCGCTCGCGCAGCGTGCTGATGACGGTCAGTTCGGACGGGGTGCCGTCCGGGAGGAGACCGGCGATGTCCACCGCGTTGTGCCGGGCGTACACACCGGGTGCGGGCAGCGGCGGAAGCTGCTTGTTCGCCCGTACGCGTTCCTCGGCCAGCTCACGCTGGGTCTTGGCCCGCTCGGTGCGCTCGCGGTGGGTGAGCACCATGGCGCCGACGGCGGCCGTGATGAGCAGTGCGCCGGTGATCTCGAAGGCGAAGACGTACTTCGTGAAGATGAGGGCGGCCAGCCCTTCCACATTGCCGCCGGCGTTGGCCTGGGCCAGGCCCTCGAACTCGGTCAGCGACGCGTTGCCGATGCCCGCGCACAGCAGGATGCCGAAGCCGAGGCCGCACAGGAGGGCCAGCCAGCGCTGGCCCTTGATGGTCTCCTTCAGCGAGTCCGCCGCGGTGACACCGACGAGCATGACCACGAAGAGGAACAGCATCATGATCGCGCCGGTGTAGACGACGACCTGCACGATGCCCAGGAAGTACGCGCCGTTGGCGAGGTAGAACACCGCCAGGATGATCATGGTTCCGGCGAGGCAGAGCGCGCTGTGCACGGACTTCTTCATGAAGACGGTGCACAGGGCGCCGATCACGGCGACGGTACCGAGGATCCAGAACTGGAAGGCCTCGCCTGTGGAGGTCGAGTAGGCCGCAAGGGAGCCTGCGTGGGCGGCGAGTGGGGCGGTCATCGGCCGATCACCTGCTCCGACGCCGGCTCGCCCTCGCCGAAGGTCGACGCGGCCTCCTGCGGCACCTCGCCCTTGGAGACGGCGACCTGGGTCTCCGTACCGGGCGCGGCCTCGGTGACCAGCCCCCGGTAGTAGTCCTGCTCGTCCGTGCCCGGGAAGATCGAGTGCGGCGACTCGACCATGCCCTCCTCCAGGCCGGCGAGCAGCTGCTCCTTGGTGTAGATGAGGTTGGCGCGGCTGCTGTCGGCCAGCTCGAACTCGTTGGTCATCGTCAGCGCGCGCGTGGGGCACGCCTCGATGCACAGGCCGCACAGGATGCAGCGCGCGTAGTTGATCTGGTAGACGCGTCCGTACCGCTCGCCCGGGGAGTAGCGCTCCTCCTCGGTGTTCTCCGCGCCCTCCACATAGATGGCGTCCGCGGGACACGCCCAGGCGCACAGCTCGCAGCCGATGCACTTCTCCAGGCCGTCCGGATGGCGATTGAGCTGGTGCCGGCCGTGGAAGCGCGGTGCGGTGGTCTTCTGCTGCTCCGGATACTGCTCGGTCAGCCGCTTCTTGAACATGGCCTTGAAGGTCACGCCGAAGCCTGCGACGGGATTCTGGAAACCGGGTTTGGTCTCCTTCTGCTCATCAGCCATCGGACGCCTCCTTTCCGTCACGAGGTCCATCGGATCCGTCACTGTCAGTATTCACGCCACCACTGACAATCAGCTCCCGCTCCCGGCGCGGGCGGCGCCGGGGCACCGGCGGCAACTCCTGTCCGGGCAGCGGCGGCACGGGATATCCGCCCGCCATCGGGTCGAAGGCGACGGGTTCGTCCGGCGCCTCCCGGGCGCTCTCGGCGTCCTTGCGTTCGCGGAACATGTCGACGACGAACGAGAGCAGCAGCAGGACGAGGACACCGCCGCCCACGTACAGGGCGATGTCGGCGAAGTCGTAGTTCTCGTTGCGCAGGGTCCGTACGGTCGCGACGAGCATCAGCCAGACCACGGAGACCGGGATCAGGACCTTCCAGCCGAGCTTCATCAGCTGGTCGTAGCGGACGCGGGGCAGGGTGCCGCGCAGCCAGATGAAGAAGAACAGCAGCAGCTGCACCTTGATGACGAACCACAGCATCGGCCACCAGCCGTGGTTGGCGCCCTCCCAGAAGGTGCTGATCGGCCAGGGGGCCCGCCAGCCGCCCAGGAAGAGCGTCACGGAGACCGCCGAGACGGTCACCATGTTCACGTACTCGGCGAGCATGAACAGCGCGAACTTGATGGACGAGTACTCGGTGTTGAAGCCGCCGACCAGGTCGCCCTCGGACTCCGGCATGTCGAAGGGGGCGCGGTTGGTCTCGCCGATCATCGTCACGATGTAGATCAGGAACGACACCGGCAGCAGGAGGATGTACCAGCGGTCCTGCTGCTGGGCGACGATCTCCGAGGTCGACATCGAGCCGGAGTACAGGAACACCGACGCGAACGCGGCGCCCATGGCGATCTCGTAGGAGATCATCTGCGCGCACGAGCGCAGGCCGCCGAGCAGCGGATACGTCGACCCGGAGGACCAGCCCGCGAGCACGATGCCGTAGATCCCCACCGAGGCGACCGCGAGGATGTAGAGCATCGCGATCGGCAGGTCGGTGAGCTGCATCGTGGTGCGCTGGCCGAGGATCGAGACCTCGTTGCCGGCCGGCCCGAAGGGGATCACGGCGATCGCCATGAAGGCCGGGATCGCCGCGATGATCGGCGCGAGGACGTAGACGACCTTGTCCGCGCGCTTGACGATCAGGTCTTCCTTGAGCATCAGCTTGATGCCGTCGGCGAGCGACTGGAGCATGCCCCAGGGGCCGTGCCGGTTGGGGCCGATGCGCAGCTGCATCCAGGCGACGACCTTGCGCTCCCACACGATGGAGAAGAGCACGGTGATCATCAGGAAGGCGAAGCAGAAGACCGCCTTGATGACGACCAGCCACCAGACGTCCCGGCCGAACATGGTGAGGTCCTCCGCGGCCAGATACACCGGCGCGGTGAGGTTCGGGGTCATGCCTCCACCTCCTTGGGGGCCTCGCCGGCGAGCGTCGCCGGTCCGATGCGGACGAGTGCGCCGGGAGCCGCGCCCGTGTCCGAGGCAACGCCTCCCCCGGCGGAGTTCAGCGGGAGCCAGACCACCCGGTCGGGCATCTGCGTGATCCGCAGCGGGAGTTCGACCGCTCCCAAGGGCCCGGTCACGGCCAGCGTGTCGCCGTCCTTGACACCCGCCTCGGCGGCCGTGGCGGGCGACACGCGCGCGTGGGCGGCGTGCCGGGTCCCGGCGAGCGCCTCGTCGCCCTCCTGGAGGCGCCCCTGGTCGAGCAGCAGCCGGTGCCCGGCGAGCACGGCCTCCCCGGCGGCGGGCCGCGGCAACTGCGCCGCGCTCTCCAGCGGCTCGGTGGCCCGCGGCCCGTCCCAGGCGCCGAGCCGGTCCAGCTCTCCGCGCACGGTCCGCAGATCGGGCAGTCCCAGGTGTACGTCCATGGCGTCGGCCAGCATCTGCAGGACGCGCGCGTCGGTGGGCGCCACCCGGCGGGTCATCTGGTCGGGCTTGAGAGCGGCCTCGAAGAGGCGTGCCCGGCCCTCCCAGTTGAGGAAGGTGCCCGCCTTCTCGGCGACCGCGGCGACCGGGAACACGACGTCCGCGTGCTCGGTGATCTCACTGGGACGCAGTTCCAGTGAGACCAGGAAGCCCACTTCGGACAGTGCGGCACGCGCGCGCGTGGGGTCGGGGAGGTCGGCGACCTCGACGCCCGCCACGACGAGCGCGGAGAGTTCGCCGGTGGCCGCGGCCTCCACGATCTGTCCGGTGTCGCGGCCGTGCCGGTGCGGAAGCGCGGCGATCCGCCAGGCCTGGGTGACCTCGTCCCGCGCGCGCGGGTCGGTGGCCGGGCGTCCGCCGGGCAGCAGCGAGGGCATCGCCCCCGCCTCGATCGCGCCGCGTTCCCCGGCCCTGCGCGGGATCCACACCAGCTGGGCGCCGGTGGCGGCGGCGGCCCGTACGGCGGCGGTGAGTCCGCCCGCCACGGAGGCCAGCCGCTCACCGACGACGATCACGGCGCCCGCGAGGCGCAGTGCCTCGGCGGCCTTCGCCCCGTCGTCCTCCAGGCCGGTGCCGGTGGCGAGCGCGTCCAGCCACGCGGTCTCGGTGCCGGGGGCGGCCGACAGCAGCGTGCCGCCCGCCTTCTCCAGTCCGCGGGTCGCGTGCGTGGCCAGCGAGAAGGTCCGCTGTCCGTGTCCGCGCCAGGCCTTGCGGAGCCGCAGGAAGACGCCGGGCGCCTCCTCCTCGGACTCGAATCCGGCGAGCAGGACCGCGGGCGCCTTCTCCAGCGCGGTGTACGTGACCCCCGTACCGTCGAGGTCGCGGCCACGCCCGGCGACGCGGGCGGCCAGGAACTCGGCCTCCTCGGCGCTGTGCACGCGCGCGCGGAAGTCGATGTCGTTCGTGTCGAGGGCCACGCGCGCGAACTTGCTGTACGCGTAGGCGTCCTCGACGGTCAGCCGGCCGCCGGTGAGGACACCGGCCCGGGAGCGGGCCGCCAGCAGTCCCTGGGCCGCCGCCTGAAGTGCCTCGGGCCACGAGGCGGGCTCCAGCTCACCGGACCCGCCGCGCACCAGGGGCGTCGTCAGCCGGTCCCGCTGCTGCGCGTACCGGAAGCCGAACCGCCCCTTGTCGCACATCCACTCCTCGTTGACCTCGGGGTCGTCGGCCGCGATGCGCCGCATGACCTTGCCGCGCCGGTGGTCGGTGCGGGTCGCGCAGCCGCCTGAGCAGTGCTCGCACACCGAGGGCGAGGAGACGAGGTCGAAGGGCCGCGAGCGGAATCGGTACGCCGCCGAGGTGAGCGCTCCGACCGGGCAGATCTGGATGGTGTTCCCGGAGAAGTACGACTCGAAGGGGTCGCCCTCACCGGTGCCGACCTGCTGGAGGGCGCCCCGCTCGATCAGTTCGATCATCGGGTCGCCCGCGACCTGGTTGGAGAACCGGGTGCAGCGGGCGCACAGCACGCACCGCTCGCGGTCGAGCAGCACCTGGGTGGAGATCGGGACGGGCTTCTCGTACGTCCGCTTCTTTCCCTCGAAGCGGGACTCGGAGTGGCCGTGCGACATGGCCTGGTTCTGCAGCGGGCACTCGCCGCCCTTGTCGCAGACGGGGCAGTCCAGCGGGTGGTTGATGAGCAGGAGCTCCATCACACCCTTCTGGGCCTTCTCGGCGACGGGCGAGGTGAGATGGGTCTTGACGACCATCCCGTCCGTGCAGGTGATCGTGCAGGACGCCATGGGCTTGCGCTGGCCCTCGACCTCGACGATGCACTGGCGGCAGGCGCCGGCCGGGTCGAGGAGGGGGTGGTCGCAGAAGCGGGGGATCTCGATGCCGAGCTGTTCGGCGGCGCGGATGACCAGGGTGCCCTTGGGCACGCTGATCTCGGCGCCGTCGATGGTCAGCGAGACGAGATCCTCCGGCGGGACCGCCGCCTCCCCGCCTCCGGAGGGAGCGCTTGTGGTCACGGTCATGCGTTCACCTCCGTGTGCTTGTCCTTGTCGGCCCAGACCGTCGACCTGGCGGGGTCGAAGGGGCAGCCGCGGCCCGTGATGTGCTCCTCGTACTCCGCGCGGAAGTACTTGAGGGAGGAGAAGATCGGTGAGGCGGCGCCGTCGCCGAGGGCGCAGAAGGACTTGCCGTTGATGTTGTCGGCGATGTCGTTCAGCTTGTCGAGGTCGGACATGACGCCCTTGCCGGCCTCGATGTCGCGCAGCAACTGCACGAGCCAGTAGGTGCCTTCGCGGCACGGTGTGCACTTGCCGCAGGACTCGTGGGCGTAGAACTCGGTCCACCGCGTGACGGCCCGCACGACGCAGGTCGTCTCGTCGAAGCACTGGAGTGCTTTCGTGCCGAGCATGGAACCCGCGGCGCCCACTCCTTCGTAGTCGAGGGGGACGTCGAGGTGTTCTTCGGTGAACATCGGGGTCGAGGAGCCGCCCGGCGTCCAGAACTTGAGGCGGTGTCCGGCCCGGATGCCGCCGCTCATGTCGAGGAGCTGACGCAGGGTGATGCCGAGCGGTGCCTCGTACTGGCCGGGGCTGGTGACATGCCCGCTGAGCGAGTAGAGCGTGAAGCCCGGGGACTTCTCGCTCCCCATCGAGCGGAACCATTCCTTGCCCTTGTGGAGAATCGCGGGAACCGACGCGATCGACTCGACGTTGTTCACCACAGTGGGACAGGCGTAAAGACCCGCGACCGCAGGGAAAGGGGGACGAAGTCGCGGCTGCCCACGGCGGCCTTCGAGCGAGTCGAGGAGTGCGGTCTCCTCACCACAGATGTACGCGCCCGCGCCCGCGTGCACGGTGAGCTGGAGATCGAGTCCGCTGCCCAGGATGTTCTCTCCCAGGTAGCCCGCCTCGTGGGCCTCGCGTACGGCCTCGTGCAACCGCCGCAGCACGGGGACGACTTCACCGCGCAGATAGATGAACGCATGCGAAGACCGGATCGCGTAACAGGCGATGACAATGCCCTCGATGAGGCTGTGCGGGTTCGCGAAGAGGAGCGGGATGTCCTTACAGGTCCCCGGCTCCGATTCGTCGGCGTTGACAACTAGATAGTGAGGCTTTCCGTCACCCTGGGGAATGAACTGCCACTTCATTCCGGTGGGGAATCCCGCGCCGCCGCGGCCGCGCAGACCGGATTCCTTCACATAGGCGATGAGGTCGTCCGGTGACATGGCGAGCGCCTTGCGCAGGCCCTCGTACCCGTCGTGCCGCCGGTAGGTGTCCATCGTCCAGGACTTGTCCTCGTCCCAGAATGCCGACAGCACCGGTGCGAGCACCTTCTCGGGGTCAGCGCCGGTCTCCGGCCGGGAGGTGCTCCCGTGCTGAGTGGACAAGGTCATCACTCCCCCTCCTCGGCGGCGGGCCCGGCCGGGTTGGCCGGGTCGGAGGCCGACGTGTCCTGCGGTGCGTCGTGCGAACTGAGGTGCTCGGCCGGAGACGGGTCGTGCGGCGGCTTGTCCTGGGGAGCGCCGGACCCGCGCGGATGCACCACGCGCGCGGGGCCCGTCTCCCCCTTGGCCAGCCGCAGGCCGACCAGCGAGGCGGGGCCCGCGCCGCCGCTCGCCTCGACCGCGCCGGGGCGCTCGTCGGGGAAGCCCGCCAGGATGCGGGCGGTGTCCTTGAACGTGCACAGGGGGGCGCCGCGGGTCGGCTCGACCTGTGTTCCCGCGCGCAGGTCGTCGACGAGGCTCTTCGCGCTCGCCACGGTCTGGTTGTCGAAGAACTCCCAGTTGACCATCACGACCGGCGCGAAGTCGCAGGCCGCGTTGCACTCGATGTGCTCCAGGGTGACCTTGCCGTCGCCGGTGGTCTCGCCGTTGCCGACGCCCAGGTGCTCCTGGAGGGCTTCGAAGATCGCGTCGCCGCCCATGACGGCGCACAGCGTGTTGGTGCAGACGCCCACCTGGTAGTCGCCGCTCGGCTTGCGGCGGTACATGGAGTAGAAGGTGGCGACCGCGGTGACCTCGGCCGTGGTGAGGCCGAGGATCTCCGCGCAGAACCGCTGCCCCGTGCGCGTGACATGGCCCTCCTGCGACTGCACGAGGTGCAGCAGCGGAAGGAGGGCGGACCGGGAGTCCGGGTAGCGGGCGATGATGTCGCGCGCGTCCGCTTCGAGCCGGGCCCGGACATCGTCCGGGTAGTCCGGCGGAGGCAGTTGGGGCATCCCCAAGCTGATGCCCTGTGGCTGTACGCCCTGCTGGGAAGGAGTGGTGGTCACCGGTCGACGCCTCCCATCACGGGGTCGATGGAGGCGACGGCCACGATGACGTCGGCGAGCTGGCCGCCCTCGCACATCGCCGCCATGGCCTGCAGGTTGGTGAAGGACGGGTCCCGGTAGTGGACCCGGTAGGGGCGGGTGCCGCCGTCGGACACGACGTGCACCCCGAGTTCCCCCTTGGGTGACTCGACGGCCGCGTACGCCTGTCCCGGCGGGACGCGGAAGCCCTCGGTCACCAGCTTGAAGTGGTGGATCAGGGCCTCCATGGAGGTGCCCATGATCTTCTTGATGTGGTCGAGCGAGTTGCCGAGGCCGTCGGGGCCGAGCGCGAGCTGGGCGGGCCAGGCGATCTTCTTGTCGGTGACCATGACCGGACCGGGCTGCAGCCGGTCCAGGCACTGCTCGACGATCGCGAGCGACTGGCGCATCTCCTCAAGACGGATGAGGAAGCGCCCGTACGCGTCGGCGGTGTCCGTGGTCGGGACGTCGAAGTCGTACGTCTCGTAGCCGCAGTACGGCTGGGCCTTGCGCAGGTCGTGCGGGAGGCCGGCGGACCGCAGGATCGGCCCTGTGGCACCGAGGGCCATGCAGCCGGTCAGGTCCAGGTGGCCGACGTCCTGCATACGGGCCTTGAAGATGGGGTTCCCGGTGGCGAGCTTGTCGTACTCGGGAAGGTTCTTCCGCATCTTCTTCACGAACTCGCGGATGTGGTCCACCGCGCCCGGGGGCAGGTCCTGGGCGAGGCCGCCGGGCCGGATGAACGCGTGGTTCATGCGCAGGCCGGTGATGAGTTCGTAGATGTCGAGAATGAGTTCACGATCACGGAAGCCGTAGATCATGATCGTGGTGGCGCCGAGTTCCATACCGCCGGTGGCGATGCACACCAGGTGCGAGGAGAGCCGGTTCAGCTCCATCAGGAGCACCCGGATGATCGTCGCGCGGTCCGGGACCTGGTCCTCGATGCCGAGGAGCTTCTCGACGGCGAGACAGTACGCGGTCTCGTTGAAGAAGGACGTCAGGTAGTCCATGCGCGTCACGAAGGTGGTGCCCTGTGTCCACGTCCGGTATTCGAGGTTCTTCTCGATGCCGGTGTGCAGGTAGCCGATGCCGCAGCGGGCCTCGGTGACCGTCTCGCCCTCGATCTCCAGGATGAGCCGGAGCACGCCGTGGGTGGACGGGTGCTGGGGGCCCATGTTGACGACGATGCGCTCGTCGTCGGCCCTGGCCGCGGTCTGCACGACCTCGTCCCAGTCGCCACCGGTGACCGTGTAGACGGTGCCCTCGGTGGTCTCCCGCGCCGACGCCGACTGCGTGCTCGCCGACTGCGCGCCCGCTGACTGTGCACTCGTTGACTGCGTGCTCATGAGTACGACCTCCGCTGGTCCGGAGCCGGGATCTGGGCGCCCTTGTACTCGACGGCGATGCCGCCGAGGGGATAGTCCTTGCGCTGCGGGAAGCCCTGCCAGTCGTCCGGCATCATGATCCGCGTCAGCGCCGGGTGACCTTCGAAGACGATGCCGAAGAAGTCGTACGTCTCGCGCTCGTGCCAGTCGTTGGTCGGATAGACCGTGACCAGGGACGGGATGCGCGGGTCGCTGTCGGGGGCACTGACTTCGAGGCGGATCAGCCGGTTGTGGGTGAGCGAGCGCAGGTGGTAGACGGCGTGCAGCTCGCGGCCCTTGTCGGCCGGGTAGTGCACTCCGCTCACGCCGGTGCAGAGCTCGAAGCGCAGGGCCGGGTCGTCGCGCAGGGTCCGGGCGACCTGGAGCAGGTGCTCGCGCTCGACGTGGAAGGTGAGCTCGTCGCGGTCGACGATCGTCTTCTCGATCGCGTTCTCCGGGACAAGGCCCTGTTCCTCAAGCGCGCCTTCGAGTTCGTCGGCGACCTCGTCGAACCAGCCGCCGTACGGCCGGCCGGCCGGGCCGGGGAGGCGGATCGAGCGGACCAGGCCGCCGTATCCGGAGGTGTCCCCGCCGTTGTCGGCGCCGAACATGCCGCGCTGGACGCGGATCTCCTCGCCGCCGTCGCCGCGCTGGCCCGGGAGGTTGGAGGCGCCGAGGTCCTTCTCGGGGTTGGCGCCGTTCGTGCCGTCGCCGGCCGGGCCCCCGCCCTTGCCGTCTCCGGTCGGGTTCTTGCCGTTGCCGTTCGCGTCGCTCACCGCAGCAGCCCCTTCATCTCGATGGTGGGGAGCGCCTTGAGCGCCGCTTCCTCCGCCTCACGGGCCGCTTCCTCGGCGTTCACGCCGAGCTTCGAGGACTGGATCTTCTGGTGGAGCTTGAGGATCGCGTCCACCAGCATCTCGGGCCGCGGCGGACAGCCCGGGAGGTAGATGTCGACGGGGACGATGTGATCGACGCCCTGCACGATCGCGTAGTTGTTGAACATGCCGCCCGAAGAGGCGCAGACCCCCATGGAGATCACCCACTTGGGGTTCGGCATCTGGTCGTAGACCTGCCTCAGAACCGGTGCCATCTTCTGGCTGACACGCCCGGCGACGATCATCAGGTCGGCCTGCCGCGGCGAGCCGCGGAAGACCTCCATGCCGAAGCGCGCCAGGTCGTAGCGGCCCGCCCCTGTCGTCATCATCTCGATGGCGCAGCAGGCGAGGCCGAAGGTGGCGGGAAAGACGGACGACTTGCGCACCCACCCCGCGGCCTGCTCGACGGTGGTCAGCAGGAAGCCGCTCGGCAGCTTTTCTTCGAGTCCCATGCTCAATGGCTCCTCTGTCCCCTATACGGGGCTCAGTCCCTTGCGGGGGTCAGTCCCATGCGGGGCCCTTACGGGGTTCGGTCCCATACGGGTTCAGTCCCATTCCAGGCCGCCGCGCCGCCACACATACGCGTAGGCGACGAAGACGGTGAGCACGAAGAGCAGCATCTCCACGAGCCCGAAGACCCCGAGCGCGTCGAAGGTGACGGCCCAGGGATAGAGGAAGACGATCTCGATATCGAAAATGATGAAGAGCATCGCCGTCAGGTAGTACTTGATGGGGAACCGCCCACCGCCCGCCGGCGTGGGGGTCGGCTCGATTCCGCACTCGTAGGCGTCAAGCTTGGCCCGGTTGTATCGCTTTGGACCGATAAGCGTGGCCATGACCACGGAGAAGATCGCAAAGCCTGCCCCGAGGGCTCCCAGTACGAGGATGGGCGCATACGCGTTCACCGCTCCTCGCTCCTCTCAGTCGGCATTGACTGCTGGCGGTTGCATCAGGCGTCGCCCCCGCTCCACGAACCCCATGGACCTCATGAGGCGCGCGAGCTCCGTGCGGCTCACACGAAGATCGCGCACATGTGAAGCAGGTCACAAGCCCAACTGCCCCGCATCCTATGCCTGCCGGTCTGTGATCTGCGACACGGGGTGCGACAACGCCTTTGTGATCTCCACCACCCAGCGAAGGATCATGAAGTCGGATGAGTGTCGATCTTCGTACGAGAAGCGTCCGAGTGATCACCAGAGGTGATATTTCCGCTCGTCGTCGCTGGTCCGGGCCTTGGCGCACTATCAAGCCAGGCGGATCCAAGGCAAATTGGTGCTGGACGGGGCCGCTTGATAGAGGAAGTCGTTCACATGCCGGGGGGAGTTGGGATGTCCGTTGTGGACGGCGGGGGTGCGTGCATCCGTTCACGAGCGGAGGACGACGCCGGGACGACCCCGGGGCCACCCTCCGGGTCGGCGCCGAGTCTCCCCGCGATCCGCACGCGCAACGCGGTCGCGGGGGTCGCCGTTCCGTGACGTGCGTCACATCGGTAACAGGCTGGAAACAACCGGGCTTGGCCAACCGCCCCAACGAGTGGTAGGCCGCGGGCAATTCGGACGTAACTCGAAAAGGCCGTGATCACAGGCGCGTCGGGCGCTGTCCGCTATGCCCGTTACGGCGTCAATAAAGGGCGTCACGGCCCCGATTCGCGCGCCCATTGAACAATTGTGGCGCACCACACGTTTCTTGAAGGTATGGAGGAGCCCCTGATACCGGTTGTCCCTATGTCCCACACCGCTCACATACGAAGCCACCGGAAACCCCGGCCTCGCAGCAGTTCGGCGCTCGCGATGCGCGCCGGAGTTGCCGGTGGCGTCCTCGGCACCCTGGCAGTGGCCGGTGCCGCCGGAACGGCCAACGCGGCCGAGCCGGTGACGCAGACCATCGAGCTGCCCACCCTCACGGCCGACATGACCGCCCAGGTCGCCGAGTCCGCGGAGGTCACCCAGCAGGCCGCGGCCGACTACCAGCTGCGTGCCGAGCGCGACGCGGCTGCCGCGAAGGCCGCGAAGCAGGCCAAGTCGGACCTCGCGGACGCGAAGAAGAAGGCCGAGGCCAAGGAGAAGGCCGAGGCCGCCCGTAAGGATGCCGCCGAGCGCGCCACGCGCTCCGCGGGCCGGGAGACCCTCACGACGGCCTCCACGGCGTCCACGGCGGCAAGCAGCGACGTCGTGGCTCCCGCCAGCGGCAGCGTCGGGACCGTCATCAGCTTCCTGCGGGCGCAGGTCGGTGACGCCTACGTCATGGGTGCCTCCGGACCCGACGCGTGGGACTGCTCCAGCCTGGTCCAGGCGGCGTTCAAGCAGGTCGGTGTCGACCTGCCGCGCGTCTCCCAGGACCAGTCCGTGGCCGGCACCCCGGTCTCGCTGTCCAACATCCAGGTCGGCGACATCCTGTACTGGGGTGGCGCGGGCTCGGCGTACCACGTGGGTGTCTACATCGGCGGCGGCCAGTACCTGGACGCGGCGAACCCCTCGAAGGGCGTCGTCATCCAGGACCTGTCGGGCTACCCGGCGGACGGTGCGGTTCGGGTGCTCTGACCTCCGGTCACGCCCCTGGATCACGCCTTTTGAACGCTTTTGTGGGCCGTTTCCCCGGCGGGGGAAACGGCCCACAAGCATGCGTGCGTGCCGACACGGGGCACGGCCGGCCCCCGGTCCCGTCAGGCCCTCGGGGCCACCTTGGTCAGGCCGTTGATGATGCGGTCCATCGCGTCGCCGCCCGTCGGGTCCGTCAGGTTGGCGAGCATCTTCAGGGTGAACTTCATCAGCATGGGGTGGGTGAGGCCGCGCTGAGCGGCGATCTTCATGACCTTCGGGTTGCCGATGAGCTTCACGAAGGCGCGGCCGAGCGTGTAGTAGCCGCCGTAGGTGTCCTTGAGGACCTTCGGGTAGCGCTGGAGGGCGAGTTCACGCTGGGCGGGGGTCGCACGGGCCTGCGCCTGGACGATGACGTCCGCGGCGATCTGCCCGGACTCCATGGCGTACGCGATGCCCTCGCCGTTGAAGGGATTCACCATGCCGCCCGCGTCGCCGACGAGCAGCAGGCCCTTCGTGTAGTGGGGCTGGCGGTTGAAGGCCATCGGCAGGGCGGCCCCGCGGATCGGGATCGTCATGTTCTCCGGGGTGTAGCCCCAGTCCGCCGGCATCGAGGCGCACCACGCCTTGAGCACCTCGCGCCAGTCCAGTTCCTTGAACGAGGACGAGGTGTTGAGGACGCCCAGGCCGACGTTGGACGTGCCGTCGCCCATGCCGAAGATCCAGCCGTAGCCCGGCAGCAGACGGTCCTCGCCGGGTCCGCGGCGGTCCCACAGCTCCAGCCACGACTCCAGGTAGTCGTCCTCGTGGCGCGGGGACGTGAAGTACGTACGCACCGCGACGCCCATCGGGCGGTCCTCGCGGCGGTGCAGGCCCATCGCCAGGGACAGCCGGGTCGAGTTGCCGTCGGCGGCGACGACCAGGGGCGCGTGGAAGGTGACTTCGCGCTTCTCCTTGGAGTCGGCGTCACCGAGCTTCGCGTGGACGCCCGTGATGTGGCCCGTGCGGTCGTCGACGATCGGGGCGCCGACGTTGCAGCGCTCGTACAGGCGCGCGCCCGCCTTCTGCGCCTGCCGGGCCAGCTGCTCGTCGAAGTCGTCGCGCTTGCGGACGAGTCCGTAGTCGGGGTAGGAGGCGAGTTCCGGCCAGTCCAGCTGGAGGCGGACCCCTCCGCCGATGATGCGGAGCCCTTTGTTCCGGAGCCAGCCCGCCTCCTCCGAGATGTCGATCCCCATGGAGACGAGCTGTTTGGTGGCCCGGGGCGTCAGTCCGTCGCCGCACACCTTCTCCCGCGGGAACGCGGTCTTCTCCAGGAGCAGGACATCAAGCCCGGCCTTGGCCAGGTAGTACGCCGTGGTGGAACCGGCCGGCCCCGCCCCGACGACGATCACGTCGGCGGAATGCTCGGAGAGGGGCGCGGTGTGTTCGGAGAGGGGCTGGGACTGGGACTCGGTCACGGCGGGGTCTCCCCAAGTCTCGAAGGCTCGAAAATCTCGTAGCGCGAAGTCTCGAAATCCGCGTGCTGACGGGCACGGGACATGGGCAGTCTATGCAGCGGTACTGATCACCTGGCTGAAGGGCTGCCCCGTGAACCGAGCTCTCCCCGTGGTACACCTGCGCGTCCCCACCGACGAGGACGCCTTCGCCTGGCACCGCGCCTTCGACCACCCGGACGTGATGGAGTTCCACGGCGGGAAATCCGCCGAACTGTCCGTCTACGAGGAGTTGACCGCCCGCCAGCGACGGCACGACGCCGAGCACGGTTTCTGCTTCTGGACCATGCTCGACGAGGAGGACCGGGTCATCGGCTTCACCGGCGCCCAGCCGTGGCCGTACGAGTGGGGTCCGAAGGGCGAGATCGAGATCGGCTGGCGGCTCGGCCGGGACTACTGGGGCAAGGGCTACGTGACGGCGGCGGCGCGGTCCACGCTGGAACGGGTGCGCGCCACGGGCGTCTCCCGCGTGGTGGCCATGGTGAACTCCCGCAACGAACGCTCGATCGCCGTGACCAGACGTCTGGGCATGGAGCTGGCGGAGACGTTCACCTCACCGAAGACGGATCAGTTCGGGCACTGCTACCGGCTGGCTCTCTGACGGCGCCGGGCCACCGGCGGCCCGCCCTCCGACGCCTTCCGGCGGGGCCCGGCATGGGCTTACCCTGCGGGTACCGCAGGGGGTGACGTCTGTGCGCATACCACGCAAGACACCCGAAGTGCGCGTACCGCGGCTCGTCGGTCTGATGGCCGTGGACGCGCGCGAGACGGCCGAGGCCCGTGGAGTGCTCCTCGCCGCGCCCGACCGGCCCGACTTCGACCTGACGGTCGTCGACTACGTCGTACGCCAGTACCCGCGGCCCGGTTCCGAGGTGCCGCGCGGGGCGGTCGTGACGGTGTGGTTCGACCTCGGCGAGGGTGAGGGCGGCGGGGGCGCCGGGGTGCGCGAACCGCGACTGCCCCAGCCGCCGTCGGGCGGCCTGCAACGCGAACTCGACTCTCCGCGCGATCCCTTCGCGCTCCTGAGATGAGCGAGCGCCACGCAGCCGTTCACCGACGCCCCAGCTCTAGATCTAGCTCTGGCCCTGGCCCTGGCTTGGCTTGAATCCGCGGTGCAGCGCGACGATCCCGCCCGAGAGGTTCCGCCAGGCCACCTTCGACCAGCCGGCCTCGATCAGGCGCTCGGCGAGGGCGGGCTGGTCGGGCCATTCGCGGATCGACTCGGCGAGATAGACGTACGCCTCCGGATTCGAGGAGACCGCACGGGCCACCGGCGGCAGGGCGCGCATCAGGTACTCGGTGTAGACCGTGCGCAACGGCGCCCACGTCGGGTGCGAGAACTCGCAGATCACCACCCGCCCGCCGGGCTTCGTCACCCGGTACAGCTCCCGCAGCGCGGTGTCCGTGCCGGTGGACTGCACGTTGCGCAGGCCGAAGGAGATCGTCACCGCGTCGAAGGTGTCGTCCTTGAACGGCAGCTTCGTGGCGTCGCCCGCCGTCAGCGGCAGCCAGGGGTGGTTCTTCTTGCCGACCCGGAGCATCCCGAGGGAGAAGTCGCAGGGGACGACGTACGCACCCGTGCGGGCGAAGGGCAGGGAAGAGGTGGCGGTGCCCGCCGCGAGGTCCAGGATCTTCTGCGCGGGCCGCGCGTCGACCGCCTTCGCGACCTCCTTGCGCCACACCCGGTCCTGGCCCAGCGACAGCACGTCGTTCGTCAGGTCGTAGCGTTCCGCGACGTCGTCGAACATCGAGGCGACTTCGTGCGGCTGCTTGTTCAGGGATGCGCGGGTCACGGTCCCATTGTGGCAGTACGGGCCGGACGACTCTCCGGCGCCCGGCCCGTACGCCGGCCCGTACGCCGGCCCGTCCGAGGACCAGGACCTGCGGGGTCCCTCAGGGCAGCAGTCTCGGCTTCGTCTTCGCGGCCACGTCCTCCACCCACCCGCACAGCAGGATGAACACGCCGATGAGGATCCAGCCGATGCCGAACATGAACCACTGGCTCTCCAGCGGCAGATACGCCTCGAAGGCCGGGACGTTCCAGAACTGGTCGACCAGCGGGATGGCGAGTATCAACGCCAGCTCGTGCCAGAGGTAGACCGTCACCGCGCGGGCGTTGAAGATCCGCACGATCCGGTCGAGGCGCTTGAAACGGACCAGCCACGCGAAGTCGATCCCGAGGCGCGCCTTCGCGTACATCAGCAGGGTCACGAACCCCGCCGACCAGAACGCCTGCGCGTACGGGATGTCGTCGAGGTCGTACGAGCCCGTCTCGGCCTGGTGCGTGAAGGCGTACCAGCCGCCGTACCCGATCGCGGCGAGCGAGAGGACGACGACGGCGAACGGTTTCAGCCGATCGAGGACACCGTCGCGGTGCGCGAAGCCGAGGATCCAGCAGAACAGGTACGTGGCCAGGTCGATGAGACCGATGCCGAAGCGGTTGTCCGGCGGCGTCCAGAAGAACTGGACGACCACGATCGGGGCCAGCGAGAGGACCAGGACCGCGACCGGGGCCAGCCGGAAGACCCTCAGCAGCAGGGGCGACAGCAGGACGAACCAGAGGTACGTCCGCAGGTACCAGAGGATCTCCCAGGCCTGCTCGCCCCACGCGTTGCCCGGCGGGTCGCCGAGCGGCACGATCCAGTAGACGATCTGCCAACCGGGCATCCAGCCGTGGATCAGCATCGCGACCACGACGAAGAAACCCCAGAACCAGAAGGGCGGCAGGAGCCGGCGGACCCGGCTCCTGATCACCTTGAGGGCGGGCCGCTCCAGGGACTTCGCCATCAGGGTGCCGGCGAGCGCGAACATGATCCCCATGGAGGGGAGGACCATGCCCGCCCAGGCCCAGCCGAAGGTGTGGTAGGTGACGACGCGGACGAGGGCGACGGCCCGGAGGGTGTCGAAGTACCGGTCGCGGCCCTTCGCGGTACGCCCCTTGCCGGTAAGCCCTGCGAACGGGGAGTCCGGCGGGGACTGCGGCGGGGACTGCGGCAGGGTCTCCGGCTCCACCCGCGGCAGGCGGGCCGGGTCCGGGACCGCACCGGACTCGGCGACGGCACCGGAATCGGCGACCGGGGGGCCGCCCCGGCGGTGCGAGCCCATCAGCCCACCCCCGCCGGTGTACCGACCTCTCCGGTGCGCTTCAGCTTCTGCCAGCGCAGGCGGCCGCCTGTGAGAGCCGTGATGCAGGAGTGGATCAGGACGAGGTACATCATCTGCCGGTACGCGAGCTGCTGCAGCGGCATCATCAGCAGATACCGGTACTTCTCCCGGTCGAGCCGGAACGCGTACGCCGCGCAGACGAGCTGGACGCACAGCACGGCCAGCCAGGCGAGCAGCGACGCCTTGAAGTCGATGAAGATCATCGAGTAGACGGTGAACACGTCGATCAGCGGGGCGAAGACGGGCGTGACGATCTGGAAGATCACCACCAGGGGCATGCCGACCCGGCCGAAGCGGCCCGAGGGGCCCTTGTCGATCAGGGACTTGCGGTGCTTCCACAGCGCCTGCATGGTCCCGTACGACCAGCGGTAGCGCTGGGACCACAGCTGCTTGAGGGAGGCCGGCGCCTCGGTCCAGGCCTTGGCGTGCTCCTGGTAGACGACCCGCCAGCCCGCCCGGTGCATGGCGATGGTGATGTCGGTGTCCTCGGCGAGGGTGTCCTCGCTCATCCCGCCGACGCCGAGCACGGCCTCCCTGCGGAACGCGCCGATCGCGCCCGGAATGGTGGGCATGCAGCGCAGCAGGTCGTACATGCGGCGGTCGAGGTTGAAGCCCATCACGTACTCGATGTGCTGCCAGGCACCGATGATCGTGTTCCGGTTGCCGACCTTGGCGTTGCCCGCGACCGCGCCGACGCCGGGGTCGGCGAAGGGCTGGACCAGCTGTCGTACGGTGTCCGCCTCGAAGACGGTGTCGCCGTCCATCATCACGACGATGTCGTAACTGGCGTTCCGCACCCCGTTGTTGAGGGCGGCGGGTTTGCCCGCGTTCTCCTGGCGGATGACGCGCACGTTGGGCATCCCGAGCGCCTCGGCGATCTCCTTGGTGCCGTCCGTGGAACCGTCGTCCACCACGATGATCTCGATCGGGTGGGTGCTCTGCGCCAGCGACTTCAGGGTGTTGGCGATGCACTCCTTCTCGTTGTACGCGGGCACGATCACACTGACCGGCCGGGTGACGGGCTCCCCCCAGCTGAACCGGCGTTTGTTGCGCTTGCGGTAGTGCCTGCGGGCGAGGATCAGCATCATCCCGAAGCGGCCCATGACGGCGACGCCCACGACGGCAAGACCGGTCGCGAGCCCCGGTACGGTCCACTCGGCGACGGCGACCGCCGCGACGAGCGCCCTGCCTTCGTAGAGGGTGGTGCCGGTGGCGGTGCGGTGCGCTGCCTGGAGTCCGTTGCCTCCCTGGGCCCCCTCGCCTTGCTGGCCCTGCTGACCGCCGGGTGCCTCGCCGTTGCCGGGCTGCGCTCCGTTCCCCTGCTGGTTCGCGCCGGCCGCGGCGCCGGCGTCGTCGGAGGCGTCGTCGTCCGTGCCCGACTGCTGCTCCGCGGCGTCCGCCTGCTGGATGGCACCGCTGATGGTGGTGAAGGTGTAGCCCTTCGCCTTCATCTTCTTGATGTACGTGCCGAGCGCCTTGACCGTCTGCGAACGCTCGCCGCCCGCGTCGTGGAAGAGCACCGAGGCGCCCTTGTTCTTCGACGGCGTGGCCCACTTGATGATCTTCGAGACGCCGGGCCGCTTCCAGTCGTCGCTGTCGGTGTCGACGAAGACGCTGGTGTAGCCCTCGGCGCCGAGCTCCTTGTAGACGGGCCAGCTGTAGTTGTCGATGGCGTCCGTCTCCGAGGAGTACGGGGCACGGAACAGCGTCGTCGTGATGCCCGCCGCGCCCGCCAGGGCGAGCTGCGTCTGGTCCATCTCCCGCTGGATCCGCGAGTCGCTCTGGTACGAGAGGTCGACGTGCGTGAAGGTGTGGATGCCGACCTCGTTGCCCTGGTCGACCAGGTCGTTCACGATGCTCGGGTAGCGCGAGACCATCGAGCCGACCAGGAAGAACGTACCCGGGACGTCGTTCTCCTGCAGGATCTTCAGGATCTGGGGCGTCCACGTGGGGTTGGGGCCGTCGTCGAAGGTGAGCGCGATGGTCTTCTCCGGGACGGACCGGGACTGGGCCTCACCGTTCCTGAAGGAGAGGATCGGGCCGCCGTCGATGACGGACTCCGGGACCTTGCTGGAACTGGCGTCGCTGCGTACGCGCTCGTCGCCGCCGACCTCCGAGCGCAGATAGCCGTCCAGCAGCATCACGCTGGTGAGCGCGAGAAGGAGCAGCAGGGCGAGGATGACACGCGGTTTCTGCAGCGCCGCTGCCTTGCCCGCGGCCCGTGTCATCCGGGAGGGGGCCCGCCGGCGACCGCGCGAGGGCGTCGTACTAGCCATGAGTGGGGGTCCGTTCCGGTCAGTTGGCGGCCGCGGAGGCGGACGCGGACGGGGCGGAGACGGACGCCGACGGGGCGGCGGTGGGTGCGGCGCCGGTCGCGGCACCCGAGGGCGGGGCGCCGGTGGGCCGCGCGGGCGGACTGCCGTAACCGCCCTGCGGCTGGAGCCCGCCGCCCGGCCCGGAGTTCTGACCGCCGTTCGGGCCGCCTGTACCGAAGGGCAGCAGCGAGGACGGCGTGAGCGAGGGGCCCCACCCCATGAACGCCATGCCGAGCACGACCGCGTACCCGATACAGACGACGCCGAGGAGGATGCCGATCCGGCGCAGAAACCTGGCCCTGCGACCGGAGTTGTCAACGAACACGGGACCGTCCTCAGGCCCGTTGCCGCGTTTGCGGCGGCGGCCGCGCACTGCGGCGCGGGATTCGATGGCAGGCTCGGAATGCATTCCCCAGACATTAGGGAGCCTTTATGTGTCCGAAACTCTGATTCTGTTGTGAGACGGCCATGAGAAACGCCCGAGTCTGTCTTTTCCCTGAGAGAATCCTCGATCGCCGGTCCGGGCGAGGACCGCCGAGAAGATGCCCAATGTCCACATATTCATGTCCGGTTGACCCCATTTGCCGGGCTGTTTCTGTGCACCTTCCCTGAATCTGCTGTCTTCGTGCAGCAAGGCCGCCCGTGAGACATTTTCACTTCGGAAACGCGATTTGTTTCCATCCTGAGACGAGAATCACGAAAGTGGGAGCATGCGCGATGAGGACTTTCCTGAAGCCGGCCGCGGGGCTCATCTGTGTGATCGCCCTGGCCACCGCGGGGTGTTCCTCGGGGACGGACGACTCCTCCGACTCGGGCTCGACGAGCCGTCCGCAGAGCAGCGCGTCACCCTCCGAGAGTTCGTCGGGCACCGCTTACGCCCCGTACGTCAGTGCCACCACCGCCTCCGACAACGACTCGGCCGGCTCTCCGTCGACGTACAACCTGGCCTTCGTCATCGCTGACGGCAGCGCCTGTACGCCTTCCTGGAACGGCACGACCGCGATCGGCGACTCGGCGGTGAAATCCCGTATCTCGGCGCTGACCGAGTCGGGCTCGGCCGTGCGGGTCTCCTTCGGTGGGGCCTCGGGGAAGGAGCTGGCCTCGACCTGTGACAGCGCGTCGGAGCTGGCCGCCGCCTATGGGAAGGCGCTCGACGCCGCCGGGGCGACGGAGGCCGACTTCGACGTCGAGGGCACGCAGTTGACCGACTCCGACTCGGTCGCGCTGCGCTCCGAGGCGATCGCTCTGCTGCAGAAGGAGCGCGGGGATCTGGCGGTCACCTTCACGCTGCCCGTCATGCCGTCCGGTCTCGACGACGACAGCGTCGCGCTGCTGGAGTCCGCCAACGACAACGGTGTCGTGGTGTCCACGGTCAACATCATGACCATGAACTACGGCAGTTCGTACGACGAGGACATGGGCGACTACGCGAAAACGTCGGCGCAGGCGGCCCACGACCAGTTGGAGACGGTCTTCGGGTTGTCGGACGCGGGGGCGTGGAAGGGGCTCGCTCTGACCTCGATGCTGGGTGTCAACGACGTGGACAACGAGACGTTCTCGCTGGCGGACGCGGCGGAGGTGCGGTCGTTCGCGGAGGAGAAGGGGGTTGCGTGGGTGTCGATGTGGTCCACGTTCCGGGACCAGGAGTGTGAGGGCGACGATGCGTCCTCGGACGACGCGGCGACGAACTGCAGCGGGGTCGAGCAGGAGGCGGGCGCGTTCGCCAAGGCGTTCACGGGGTGATTCCCGGCCGGCCGGCACCCGCGAACCGCCCGGCCACCACGGGGTCGCCGGTCACCGGGACGGCCCGCTCCACGGCGCCGGCGGCCGGGCGCCGCCCTCCGGGGCGATCAGCCCTGTCTCGTACGCGAGGACCACGGCCTGTACGCGGTCCCGGAGGTCCAGCTTCGACAGGATGCGGCCGATGTGCGTCTTGACCGTGGTCGGACTGAGGAAGAGGCGCTCGGCGAGTTCGGCGTTGCTGAGACCGGTCGCGAGCAGGCGGAGCACCTCCAGTTCGCGTGGGGTCAGGCCCGACAGTTCGCGGTGCGCGGTGGCGGCCCCCGGCTCCTCGCGACGGGCGAAGCGCTCGATCAGACGGCGGGTGATCGAGGGCGCGAGAAGGGCGTCGCCGGTCTGCACCAGTCGTACGGCGGCCACCAGGTGCTCGGGACTGACGTCCTTGAGCAGGAAGCCGCTGGCGCCGGCGGTGAGGGCGGCGTAGACGTAGTGGTCGAGGTCGTAGGTGGTCAGGATGATGACGCGGGTGCTGTCCTGGCCGTCGGCGAGGATCCGCCTGGTCGCTTCGATGCCGTCCATCCGGGGCATCCGGATGTCCATGAGGACGACATCGGGCCGCGTGCGGTGGACCGCGGCGACCGCCTCGGCCCCGTCGGCCGCCTCGGCCGTCACCTCGATGCCGTCCGCGGCCAGGATCATCCCGAAGCCCGTCCGCACCAGGGCCTGGTCGTCGGCGACGACGGCGCGCAGGCCCGGCCGGCTCATGCGGTCCGCCAGGGGACCCGGGCCCTGATGCGGTAGCCGCCTGCCAGGGTCGGCCCGGTCGTCAGTTCGCCGCCGTAGACCGCCAGCCGCTCGCGCAGTCCGATAAGACCGGTGCCGGTGCGAGTGCCGGTGCCGGTGCCGGTGCTGTTGACGGTGGCGTCGGCGTTGCCCTTCGCCGTCGGTACGGCGTCCCGCTCGCCGCCGGTGTCGGCGATCTCGATCTCCAGCCAGTCCTCGGCGTAGCCGATCACGACGGACGCCTCGGCGCCGGGCGCGTGCTTGATCGTGTTGGTCAGCGCCTCCTGGACGACGCGGTACGCCGCGAGGTCCACCCCCGGCGGCAGCGGTTCCGGTGGCAGCGTCACCGCGATGCGCACCGGTGTCCCGGCGGCGCGTACCCGCTCCACCAGGGTGTCGAGCTGCGCCAGTCCGGGCTGGGGCTCGAAGCCGTCGAGTCGCTCGTTGTCCGGCACCGCGAGCAGGCCCATCACGTGGCGCAGTTCGGACATGGCGGCCCGGCCACCGGCCTCGACCGCGAGCAGCGCAGCCTTCGAGCGCTCGGGCGCCGCGTCCATCACCTTGCGTGCCGCTCCCGCCTGAATGACCATCACGCTCACATTGTGGGTCACGACATCGTGCAACTCGGCGGCGATCCGGGACCGTTCCTCCTCGACGGCCCGGCGCATGGCCTCTTCCTGGTCCTGTTGCAGCCGCGAGTAGCGGTCCTGGCTCGCACGCAGCTGTCGCTGCCAGAACCGGACGAGGCCGGCCCCCGCCCCGGCGATCAGCAGCACGACCGCCGGGCTCGACCAGCCCGGCAGGATGGGCTCCGTCTCCCGGAACGCGAGGCCGGCCAGCACAGCGGCGACGACCAGCGCGGCCATCGCCCGCACCCGGTAGCGGCTGTGGACGACGGCGCTGTACGCGCCGATGACACAGGTCACCACGTTCGTCCAGGAAGCGTCGTCGACCATGACCAGGGTCGCGCACAGCACGACGACGAAGGCCGCCAGCGGGTACCGGCGGCGGGCCGCCAGGGGCAGCGTCGAGAGCACGACGAGGGGCCAGACCGCCGGGGAACGCGTCGACTCCCGCACCACGACGGAGGGCTCGGGCCGCGGAGGCGGAGGCAGAGGCGGGAAAGCGTCCTGGTCGATCCGGACGAGCTGTCCGACGTCGGGAAAGCGCGCGGCCCAGAGCAGCGCGCCGACGGTCAGCACGACGGCCAGCACCACATCGAAGCGCACCGCCCGGGGTGACAGCGGTGCGGGTCCGGGCTCCGGACGCAGCGCGTCGCGCAGCTGCCCGACCCACCGACGCCGGCCTTCCGTCTCCATCAGCACATTGTGCGGCCCTTCCGCCCTCATCCGCGTCCGCCTTCGTGACCAAGTCACCGTCCCCCGGGCGTACTTCGCAGGGATGACGCCACGGCGGATCCTCCGCACGGAGGGCCTGACGTCGGTGCCGCGGACGACGCGCCCCGAACGCGCTCGCCCCTACGTTCGCTGAGCCGGCCAAAGCCAGCTCGCGCTCCCGACCGTAAGGCGGACAAGTCCCATGACTCACGTGATCGAACTGGAGGGCGTGGCCAAGCGCTACGACAGCGCCGGCGCTCCCGCGCTCGGACCGATCGACCTCGGCGTCGCCGAGGGCGAGGCCCTCGCCGTGACCGGCCCCTCCGGCAGCGGCAAGTCCACCCTGCTCAACCTCGTCGCCGGCCTGGACAAGCCGACCGAAGGCGCCGTGACCGTGGCCGGGCGGCGGATCGACCAGCTGAGCGAACACGCCCTGGCCCGCTTCCGCCGCGAACAGATCGGCATGGTCTTCCAGTTCTTCAACCTCCTCGACGACCTCACCGTCGCGGACAACATCCAGCTCCCCGCCCAGCTGACCGGGACGGGCAGGAAGAAGGCGGCGGCCCGCGCCGGTGAGCTCATGGAGGTGCTGGGCATCTCCAGGCATGCCCGCGCCTATCCGGGCCGGCTGTCCGGGGGCGAGCGCCAGCGGGTCGCGGTGGCCAGGGCGCTGGTCAACCGGCCCGCGCTGCTGCTCGCCGACGAGCCCACCGGCGCGCTCGACACCGCGTCGGGCCAGGACGTACGGGAGCTGCTGCTGGACCTGCACCGCGGCGGGCAGACCATCGTGCTGGTCACGCACGACCTGGCACTGGCGGAGTCCTGCGCCGGCCGCACCATCCATCTGGTCGACGGGCACCTCGCGCTCGACACGCACGCACAGGCCGTCCGATGAGCGGCGCTCTCGGCCGGGTCGTGCGCTCCGGGGTGGGCCGACGCCGGGTGCAGACCACGGTGATCGCCATCGCCACGATGATGGCCGTGGCCTCGGCGGTGGTCGCCGGGTCGCTCATGGTCGCCGCGAACGCCCCCTTCGACCACGCCTTCGCCGAGCAGCGCGGGGCGCACATCACCGCGCAGTTCGACCCGGCCGAGGTGAGTGCGGCGCAGCTCAGGAAGACCGGACAGCTGTCCGGGGTGAGCGCGGGCGCGGGCCCGTACCCGACCACGACGATCCGCCCGGTGGACGACCGGGGCGGCCGTCTGCCGCCGCTGACGCTGGTCGGAAGGACCGGTCCGCGGAGCAAGGTGGACGATCTGAATCTGAAGTCCGGCCGCTGGGCCGAGAAACCCGGCGAGATCGTGCTCACCGCGTCCGTCGCCGGACCCGCGTTCGGGCTCGGCACGGTCCTGAAGGCCTCGGACGCCGCGAACAGCCCGAGCCTGACCGTCGTCGGCCTCGCCATCTCGGCCAGTAGGACCGCGGACGCCTGGGCGACCCCCGCCCAGGTCGGCGCGCTGGGCTCGAAGGAGAGCCCGGTGACCAGCCAAATGCTCTACCGCTTCGACTCCGCGGGGACGAAGGGGCAGCTCGCCGACGGCCGCGAGCAGCTCCTCGCCGCCGTACCGTCAGGGGCGCTGGTGGGCACCCAATCCTGGCTGGACACCAAGCGGACCGCCGACCAGGGCGCGGCACCGACCATCCCGTTCCTGATCGCCTTCGGGGTGCTGGGCATCGTCATGTCGGTGATCATCGTCGGCAGCGTGATCAGCGGCTCGGTGGGCACCGGTCTGCGCCGGATCGGCATTCTCAAGGCCATCGGCTTCACCCCGCGCGAGGTCGTCCGGGCCTATGTGGCCCAGGCGCTGATCCCGGCCGCCGCCGGCATCGCGCTGGGCGTCGTCCTGGGCAACCTCCTGGCCATGCCGCTGCTGGCGGACACCGAGTCGGTGTACGGCACCGCCTCGCTCTCCGTGGCCTGGTGGGTGGACGTCCTGGTGGTGGCCGCCACCACGCTCATCGTCGGCGTCGCGGCGCTGGTCCCCGCGCTTCGGGCCGGCCGGCTGCGTGCCGTCGAGGCCATCGCGGTCGGCCGGGCGCCACGCACCGGGCGCGGCCAGTGGGCGCACCGGACGGCGGGACGGCTGCCGCTGCCGCGGGCGGTGACGTACGGCCTAGCGAGTCCCTTCGCCCACCCGGTCCGTACGCTCGCGCTGCTCCTCGCGGTGGCCTTCGGCACGGTCGCGGCGACGTTCGCGCTGGGGCTGACCTCGTCCCTCAACGCGGTCGGCGCCGCGTCGGACCCCGAGGAGCGGGCGGACGTCACGGTGATCGCCGGCAGACCGGAGGGCGGCCGGCCCCCGCCCGGCAGCCCGCCGGCTCCGAACGCCGACCCGGCCGAGGTGCGCGCCGCCATCGAGGCGCAGGCCGGTACCGCCTCGTACTACGGCCTGACGCAGGACGACGTCACCGTGCCCGGCATCTCCGGCACGGTCCGGGCCGGCTTCTACCAGGGCGAGACGGGTTCCGGCCGCTACGAGATGATCTCCGGGCGCTGGTTCGCGGCTCCCGGGGAGGCCGTGGTGCCCACCGGCTTCCTGGAGCGCACCGGCACCGGGATCGGTGACACGGTCCAGGTGACCTACGGGAAGCAGACGAAGACCCTGACGATCGTCGGCGAGGCCTTCGACACCTCGGACGACGGCCTGCACGTCGTCATGGACCTCGCCACCTTCGCCGGGACCGAGTCCCAGACCTTCCTCGTCGAGGTGAAGCCGGGCGTCTCCCCCGCCGAGTACGCGCAGAAGCTGGTCCCCGCGGTGCGGTCGCTGGGCGGCGATGTCATGGTCGACGCCCCCGACGAAGGGGAGAGCATGATCCTCATCCTGAACTCGATGGCGGTGCTGCTCACTCTCATGCTGGTCTCGGTCGCGGGCCTCGGGGTGCTCAACTCCGTGGTCCTCGACACCCGGGAACGCGTCCATGACATCGGCGTCTGCAAGGCACTCGGCATGTCGCCGCGGCAGACCGTGAGCCTCGTGCTCGCCTCGGTGGCCGGGATCGGCGTGCTCGGCGGCCTGATCGGCGTCCCGGCCGGGTACGCGCTGCACGGCTATGTGCTGCCGGTGATGGGACACGCGGCGGGCACCAACCTGCCGCCGTCGATCCTTGAGGTGTACGAGCCGTGGCAGCTGACTCTGCTGGGACTGGCCGGCATCGCCATCGCCATGCTGGGCGCGATGCTCCCGGCGGGCTGGGCGGCCAGAACCCGCACGGCCACGGCACTGCGCACGGAGTAACGACCGACGCCGACCGACAGCGCGCGCCCCTGGGGGGTGGGGCCGCCACCCACCCCCCAGGGGCGCGAGGAACTGCGCGACCAGCCACAACCGAGCCGCACCCACGAACCAACCCCAACCACCCACCCCCCAGGGGCGCGGGGAACTGCGCGACCAGCCACAACGGAGCCGCACCCGTCAACGCACAACCGGCGGAGCCACCACCCGCGCTACCGGCGCCGGTGCACCAACCGCCCCCCGCAGACCGTCGCGAGACACGCACCGTCCTCGGCGAACACCGCGAGGTCGGCCCGGCCCCCGTCGACGATCGCCACGGGGCGGACCCGGTCCAGGACCACCACCCCGTTGCGCTCGGCGGCAGATCGCACCCCAGCCGCGGACACGAACTCCGCCAGCACCGCCACCGCCCCCCGCCGCAGCACACCGTGCACCCGTTCACGCGGCGTCGGAGCGTCCGGCAGCGGGCCCTCGTGGACCAGCGCGGGCCCGAGCGTCCCGGGCCACCGCCGGACCCGGGCGCCCGGAAAGCGTTCCTGGAGCTCCGCCAGGGAACCCGTCGCGGCGACCCGGTCGCCTTCCACGGCGACGGCCCCGCCCGCCACCGGGTCGAAGCCGTCCCAGGTGTGCCGCAGCTCGTCCGCCGCGTGAATCGTCAGCGCCACCGGACCCAAACCCCTCCGCTCCGGGCCTAGTTGGAGGCGAGCAGCTTCAGCTCGGGGTGAGCGGTCCCGCCCTCGATCGCGGTCGACGAGATGTGCGACTGGACCCGGTCGTCGACGGGGTCGTTCGCCGGGTCGTCGTGGACGACGAGGTGCTCGTACGTCGTGGCCCGCTGCGCCGGGACGCGGCCCGCCTTGCGGATCAGGTCGATGATCTCCATACGGTTGGAGCGGTGCTTGGCACCGGCCGACGAGACGACGTTCTCCTCCAGCATGATCGAACCGAGGTCGTCCGCGCCGTAGTGCAGCGACAGCTGGCCGACCTCCTTGCCGGTGGTGAGCCACGAGCCCTGGATGTGGGCCACGTTGTCCATGAAGAGCCGCGCGACGGCGATCAGCCGCAGGTACTCGAAGAGCGTGGCCTGCGTACGGCCCTTGAGGTGGTTGTTCTCGGGCTGGTACGTGTACGGGATGAAGGCCCGGAAGCCGCCCGTCCGGTCCTGTACGTCACGGATCATCCGCAGGTGCTCGATGCGCTCGGCGTTGGTCTCGCCGGTGCCCATGAGCATGGTGGACGTGGACTCCACGCCCAGGTTGTGCGCGATCTCCATGATCTCCAGCCAGCGCTCGCCGCTCTCCTTCAGCGGGGCGATGGCCTTGCGGGGCCGCGCGGGCAGCAGCTCGGCGCCGGCGCCCGCGAAGGAGTCGAGCCCGGCGGCGTGAATGCGCTCGATCGCCTCCTTCGCGGAGACCTTGGAGATACGGGCCATGTGCTCGACCTCGCTCGCCCCCAGACTGTGGATGACGAGCTGCGGATACGCGGCCTTGATCGCGGAGAAGTGCTTTTCGTAGTACTCGACGCCGAAGTCCGGGTGGTGCCCGCCCTGGAACATGATCTGCGTGCCGCCCAGCTCGACGGTCTCCGCGCAGCGGCGCAGGATGTCGTCGAGGTCGCGCGTCCAGCCCTTGTCGGTGGCCTTCGGCGGGGCGTAGAACGCGCAGAACTTGCACGCCGTGACGCAGACGTTCGTGTAGTTGATGTTCCGCTCGATGATGTACGTCGCGATGTGCTCCGTACCGGCGTACCGGCGGCGGCGTACGGCGTCGGCCGCGGAGCCGAGTGCGTGCAGCGGGGCGTCGCGGTAGAGGTCGAGCGCCTCTTCCGGGGTGATCCGCCCACCCTCGGCGGCACGGTCGAGGACGGACTGAAGGTCGGCCTTCTCGGTCACCGGAGCGGTCCCTTTCATGGGGGTGTGGACGGACTCAGCCAGCGTACGCCAGCCGATGTGATCACCCGACGTCAGGCGGCGTACGCCCGCAACAGCCGGTACGGCCCCCGCGTCAGGCGGCGTACGCCCCGATGAGCAGGCCCGTGAAGGCGCCCGCGATCAGGAAGGGGCCGAAGGGGATGGACGTCTTGCGCCCGGCCCTGCGGGCCACGACGAGCACCGTCCCGTACAGCCCGCCGAACAGGAACCCCGCGAACGTGCCGAGCAGCACGGTCCCCCAGCCGTACCAGCCGAGGACGGCGCCGAGGCCGAGGGCGAGTTTCACGTCGCCGAAGCCCATGCCGTTCGGGCTGATGAGGAAGAGGACGAAGTAGCCGCCGCCGAGGGCCAGGGAGCCGTACAGCGCGGTCGGCCAGTCGCCCGCGTGCTCGGGCGCGGCCCGGGCGCCCGCGAGCAGGACCAGGGCGGCGCCCGCCAGGGACAGCGTCAGTACGTCCGGCAGGCGCTGGACGCGGAAGTCCACGACGGCGAGGAGTACGCCGAGGGGCGCGAGCAGCAGCCAGACGGCCAGCTCGGGCCGGGTACCGGTGGCCGCGGCGAGGACACCGCACACGAGAGCGGTGGCGAGGGCGACGAGGAGGGTGCCGGGCCCGTACGCGCGCCCCCCGCACTCCCGGCACCGGGCCGGGCCGATCCAGCCGCCGAGCGGGCCACTGACGGGGCCACTGAGCGAGCCACCGAGGGGGCCACCGATCCGGTGGCCCTCGGGACACCGGTCCGCCCACGGCTCGTCGGGGTCGACGGAGAAGCGGTACGCGGGGCGGGGCACGAACAGACCGGCGACGCCGCCCCACAGGACGGCGCCGACGATCACCATCAGGTCGATCGGCGCAAGGCCGTTCATCCCGCGGCGGCGACGCCGCCGCGCCAGGTCGGCAGCAGCTCGTCGAGGAGCGCCTCGGTCCGCGGCGGCAGCCCGCGCGCGCCGCTGCGTGCGACGAGGTCCGCCGCGAGCCGCTTCAGCCGGTCGCTGTCGCCGGTCGCGTGCGTGGCCCGCAGCAGTTCGTGCCACAGCCGCTCGTCGGCGGGCGCGGAGCCCAGCGCCGCGTCAAGCGCCTCGATCGCCTTCTCGGCCCGGTCCTTCTCCAGGTGGAACGCGGAGAGGGCGAGGCCGATGTCCGCGACGAGCAGCGGCAGTTGGGCGTCGATGATCTCGTGGGTCAGCCAGCCGTACCGCCCCTCGGGCCGCTCGGCCAGCAGCGGACCCCGTACCAGCACCAGCGCGTCGGTCAGCAGACGGCCGCGCACCGCACGGCTGCCGGCGCCCCGGCCCTGGGTGGCCTCGTGGTAGAGCGAGCGCAGGACGTCCAGGTCGGACACGACGGACTTGGCGAGCTTGAGCCGCCCGGTCGCGTCGGCGGCGAGCCGCGGTGTGCCGTCCGGGTCGGCGCCGAGCCAGGCGCGCAGCCGCTCGACGAGCGCGTCCCGTACGTCGTCGGTGACCCCGCGCGGCCAGAGCGCGGAGGACAGCACCCGCGGGTGCACGCCCTCGCGGTGCAGAAGCATCAGCGCCAGCGCCTCGTGGAGCAGCGGACTGCGCTCACCGTCCGGGGTGTCGAGCCCGATGATCTCGTACGGGCCGACGAGCCGCGCGTACACCGCCGGACGCCCCTGCTCGCTGATGTCGACGAGGAACGGCGGGGTGGTGGCCGGGCGGCCGTCGTCGTCGCGTTCGGGGTCGGCGTCGGTGAACAGCTCGACGACGGCCCGCTGCTGGGACACCGGCAGGAGCTGCGCGTCGAGTTCGAGGCCGAGGAGCGGTGCGAGGAGCTTGCCCTCGCTGGTGATCTCCATCTCCCAGGCGGCGCCGGGCAGGTCGCCCGACTGGGTGCCGACGAGGTACCCGATGCCCAGCCGGCTGGCGTCGGCGGCGAGTTCGGCGAGCTTGACGGCGTCCTCGGCGGACGGTTCGGCGGCGAGCAGTACGAGGTGCGGCGCCCAACGGGTGTGCTGGGCCGGGCCCGTACGCCCGGTGAGCACCGAGTCGTGACCGGCCGCACCCAGCGCCCCGCGCCGCTGCCGCGTCTCGGCCTGCATGGTCTCCACGAGGGCCTCGATGTCGTCGAGGTGGCGGAGCCGGTTGGGGGCGAGCGGTGTCAGGTCCTCGCCGAAGCCGACGAGGGTGATGGTCATGCGGTCGGACCAGCCGTTGGTGGCCAGCTCGGCGGCCACGGAGGCGAAGACGCCCGCCCGGTCCTGCTCGCGGCCGCTCAGCGAGACGATGCCGGGGACCGACTCCAGGTTGAGCAGCAGTCGCGAGTCGTCCATCGTGCCGAGGCTGACCAGCCCGGGGTACGGGGCCGCCGTGTCCACGTCCTCGTACCGCTCGGCGTCGGCGCGGGCCAGCATCCAGAACGTCTGGTCCTGCCCCAGCTGCCACGGCGCGGGCGGGCGGCCGGCCGGCTGGGCGAGCTGGAGGTGCAGATCGCCGTTGCCGCCCATCCAGGCCGCGTACACGGTCGGCAGCGGACGGGACTCCCCCGCCAGCGACGCGGCGAGCCCGCGCAACGACCGGTCCAGCAGGCGTACGCCCTCAGGGTCGGCCCCCACCAGCAGCGCGTCCTGCGCGTCGGCCGCGGCGCCGGTGGGCGTCGGCGGCTCCATGCCGCGGCGCCCGCCGACGGCACCGAGCGCGGACTGCCACAGCGCCTGGCGGCGGCGCCGGCCGAGTGCGCCGAGGAGACCGGCGGCGAGGAGGGGCGCGCCGAGGAGGGCCTGCGGCAGCCCGAACCCGCTGCCCTCACCGGCGGCGGGAGCGGCATGCTCCTGCCCGCCCTGCTGCCCCTGCTGCTGTCCCTGGCCTGAGCCGGGCCGCTGCTCGGGAAGACTGATGTGGGCGGTGTCGCGATCCCGCGCACCGGACCCGGCGCCCTGCTGTCCTGCCCCCTGCTGTCCGGGCCGACCCTGCTCCTGCGCGCCGCCGGTCCTGGCGTAGTCGGAGATCTGCCGCTGGACGTCCGGCGAGACCTTCGGGGCCTCGTCGGGCATCTCGACCAGTTCGCCGCCACGGGCGTCGCCCGGCATCTCCATGATCCAGCCGGGCCGGATGAGGCTTGCCTCGGAGAGCTTCGAACCGTCGGGCTGCGCGCGGTCCTTGTTGAGCTGGTAGATCTCCTTGTACCGGCGCCCGTCACCGAGGTGGCGCTCCGCGACCTCCCAGAGGGAGTCGTGATGGCGGCCCTCGGGCGGCTGGATCCGGTAGAACTTCGTGGCGTCCTCGGACGCGTGGACGCCCCCGCCCTCCGCGTGCGCGGCGGCGTCGGCGGCCTGCTCGGCCAGTGCGGCGGCGCTCGCGGCGGTCCGCGCCTGCTGCTGTGCCAGCAGCCCGCCCGGGGTCTGCTGCGCGGCCGCGGCGACGGCGGGCCGCTGGTTGCCCTCCAACTGCTGGCCCAGCTGCGACAGACCGGGCGTGAAGCTCGCCGCGGCGGCGCCGACCAGCAGCAGCGCGGCGACGAGCTGCCGTGCGAGCAGCTGGCTCGGGCCGGCCCCGGGCACGCGGTTCGGCAGTCCGACACCGGACAGCGCGGCCTTCATCTCGACGAGCACACAGGCGGTGAACTGGGCCCAGGCCAGCCAGACGACCACGGTCAGCACGTTGATGAACGTGTCGACGGTGATCTCCTGCTGCAGCCACTCCATTTTCGGCGCCCCGGAGGGCAGCGGCCAGCCGATCTGGACGGCGAGCGCGCCGGGCACACCGATGAGCAGCAACAGCAGGGCGACGAGAGCGAGGAACGCCTTGACGAAGTCCCCCACCGAACGGCGGCGCCGGGGCAGGGGCCGCGGCGTCCGGTTCCTCGGACCCGGCGAACCCGCCGAGCCCGGCGAGCTTCCCGACGAGTTGGAAGTGGTACGTCGCGCCATGGCGGGTGTCCTGATGTCGTGTGGGGGGACAGGGAGAGCGGGGGTGTGCTGAGCCTACTTAGATCTTATTGAGGGTGTCGAAGGGTGGGGAGGGCCGGCGGGCTTTCCCTTCGGGGTTCATCGGCATCTGCCACCTGCACCCGGCTCTCGTAGAACGTCCAGCAGATCCAGTCAGTCGACCGCCGAGCGCCCGGCAACCTCGCGGATCGCGGCGACGGCCGGTCTGGACGCAGCGGAAGGCACCCACGCGAGTACGGAAGTGGACGGTTCCAGCTCGGGTACGTCGAGGAAGCTGATCCCCTGGCGGGCGAAGAGATCTTGAGCCGCTCTCGGCAGGAAAGACATTCCTTCGCCGCTGCTCACGGCATGGAGCAGGGCTTCCATGTTGGACACCACCGGGCCGTAGAGCACCGGGCTGCCGTCCGGGCGGGGGTCGACGGACCAGTAGTCCCGCCAGAGCCGGGGCGCTCCGTCGGGCAGGTGCAGGACCGGGTAGCCGGCCAGGTCGCTGAGGGACACGTGGGGCTGCGAGGCCAGCTCGTGCCAACTGGGCAGGACCGCGACACGCGGTTCGGTGGCCAGTCGCAGAACCTCTATCCCGGCAGGAACGGGGAGGCGCAGGAACGCCACGTCCACGACGCCGTTCCTCAGATCCTCCGCCTGATCGGCGAAGTGCAGGTTACGGATCTCGACCGTGAGGTGGGGATGCCGGAGCCGAAGTTCACCGAGGGTCTCGCGCACATGCGGCATCGAGGCTTCCGCACCGATGGAGCCCACGACGAGACGGCCGGACAATTGCCGGATCTCCCGTCCCACCGCCAGGCCGAACCGCTCCATCGCCCGGACGACGGCTTCGGCCGCCGGAAGCAACGCGGAACCGGTCTCGGTGAGTTCGACCCGGCGCGTCGTGCGTTTCACCAGAGGAGCGCCGACGAAGTGCTCAAGAACCCGAATCTGACGGCTCAGTGCGGGTTGTGTCATGAATAAGCGAGCCGCGGCCCTGCCGAAATGCAGCTCGTCCGCGAGGGCCAGAAAGATCCGGAGTTGCTGAACAGTCGGTTCGGTACGACTGCCGGAGACGTTGGAGCGTAATTCCCGATCGCCGTCCGCCCGACCACTCACTCAAGCCCTCCCCCGAGGCTGCGCCGCCAACCGCCCTCCCGGATCCTGCCGTACGAGCCGGTGCACCGCAACTGCCCCTGTACTGCGGTCATGCCGTCAGGACATCAATGCGTCTGCATATGTCATGGCCAAGGGTCTGGACCACACGCACGGGTTGGCTTCGAATGGGAAACGCAGCAGAACCTATGGAGGACAACATGCTTCGTCGTAAATTCGCCGTGCTCGCCCTCACCGTCGCGGCTTTGGCTCCGTTGTTCGGCGCCGTTCCCGCCCAGGCGCAATCCTCGGCGACAACCGCGGGGGAAATAAGCGCTTCCGGGCCGATCACCTGCTTCGCCAACACCGGCAATGTCCCGGTGTACCGGGCGAATGGCACCTTCGTGCAGTACATCCAGACGGGCCAGGGATTCAATGTGTACGACGGCGACTTCGGCTACGAGTTCTCTGACGGGTACCTCTACTACAGGGGCGACCTGTGGGGTGGCGCGACCGGTGTCTACGTCGCTCTTCGCTACCTGAACTGCTGATTCCAAGTACCGCCGTCGCTGACTCCTGTTCGTCACGTCACGCCGGGGCGATGTCCGCACGCCTCCGTATGATGAACGGGAGTCGGCGCACGGCACGTACACCACAGGGGGATCAGACATGGGCGGTAGACCCGACCTCGCGCTCCCGTTGAGTGATCTTGAGGACTACGGCACCCGGCTGCGCGACATCAAGACGCGGATGAACCACACCAAGAAGCTCTTCGAGTCCTACCGGGACGACATCGGCGACGGCGGCGTCTACGACAAGCTGGAGGACTTCGAGTCCAACTGGGAGGACGGCCGCGAGGACATCAACCAGCAGCTCGACGCGCTGGCCCAGATGTCCGAGGCGATCGTCCGTGAGTTCAAGAAGCTGGACGACGACCTGGCGAAGCAGGTCTCCGAGGGCGTGAAGTCCGACGACAAGGGCGGCGAGTAGGCCGTCCCCGACCGCTCACCCCACCTCGTTCTCCGCCACGGCCCGCCCCCGGACCGTCACGTCGCCGCCGTAGAACATGCCCGTGAAGACCGGCGAGTAGGTGAGCTGGACCTCCACCTCGACCTGGTCGGCGTCGGCGGCGACGCAGTTCGTCGCGGCTGTGTCGGCGCCCGTCATGCCCATCTCCCGGGCGAAGGCCTTCACGCGGGCGCCGCAGTTCTCGAAGAGGATCGGCGCCCCGCCGCCCTCGTTCTCGTACAGCGCGTCGAGGTCGACGTCCTGGGCCGCGTAACGGGCGGCCTGTTCCGCGATGTCGGCGGCCCGTTCGCGCTTGGAGATGGACAGGCCGCCGTCGATGACGAAGGCCGACAGGGACAGGAACACGAGCGCGAAGATGATTACCGCGCCGGCGCCCGAGCCCCGGTCGTCGAGACGCGCGCGGCGCGCAGCCACCCACGCTCGCACGAGGTGCGCCATACGCCCCATCACGCCTTCCTCTTGAACGGATCCAGCGGCGAGGTGAACGACGCCGTCAGCCGGGTCGGTACGTCCAGGCCGAGCATCGCCAGGCCCCGTACCTGACAGCTGACCTCCACGGTGAAGAGGTCGGCGTCCTGGAAACCGGCGCTGGTCTTGTTCACCGACACCGGGCCCGAGCAGACGTCCGCCAGGTCGGCGTCGGCGGCCTTCTGCGCCTCCGCCATCGCGGAACCCTCGTCCCGCTGCAGCGAACCCGAGCGGGCCGCGTCCCGGGCGGCCCCGTCGAGCGCTCCCCGTCCGTCGACCAGTTGCCCGAAGGCCACCAGCACCAGGATGAAGAGGATCATCACCGGGGCGAGGATCACCACTTCCACGGTGGACAGCCCCCGGTCACCGAGGTCGACGCCGCGCGAAAGCGGTCGCCTCACAAGCTTCACAAGCTTCACAAGGGGGCACATCTGGCGCATCTAGTTCCCGTCATCCTCGACGAACCGCTCCACCGGCCCCACCGACCGCGCGTGCACGGTCAGATCCATCCCGGGGAACACCGACGGCACCTTCGCCGTGATCTCCACCCCGACCGTGTTCGGGTCCGGCTGGAGCAGGTTCACGTCAGGACCGAGCACCAACTGCGGTCCCAGCTGCGCGATATAGCTGTCCACGACGTCCCGCGCCTCGCCGCGCCACGCGCCCGGGGACTCGTCTGCCGTGGCACGGGCCTTGCGCGCACCGGCCTGGGCCGCCGCCTGGGCCACGTGGTCGGCGAAGAAGTACAGCGCGAACTGCACCGTCGCGAAGATCATGAAGAAGAGGACCGGCGTGAGCAGCACGAACTCGATCGCGGTCATGCCGGAGTCACCGCGGGCGGAGGCGGCCTCCACCCGGCGGCGTACCCAGCGGACCAGGCGTCGTGCGCTCACCAATAACCCCGTGTACGAGAGAGAAGTCGGCGGCGGAAGCCGCCGATCAGCGGATCCGCGGTCGCTGGATCAGCAGGTGCTGCCCGCGTCCGCGCCCTTGATGCAGTCGCCGACCTTGTTGGCACCGTCGCTGAGCGCGGCGTTGATGATCGCGGCGACCACGCCGACGATCGCCACGACGACCGCCGAGATGATGACCCACTCCACCGCGGACGCACCGCGGTCGAGTTCGCCGGAGCGGGCGCGCTGCACCCGGCCCTGGAGGAAGGTGATCAGGAAGTCCACCCCCGGGATCCCGGTGCTGTAGTTCCGTCCGTTCATGGTGAGTTGTCCTCTCAAGACAGTTCAGGTCGGTGCAGGAGTAGTGGGTGGTTGCCGGGCTCAGACCTGGAACACGCGCATCGCCGCCGGGAAGATCAGGAAGACCAGGAAGCCGGCGCAGAGCAGCAGCTGCGCCACCAGCATCGACTGCGACTTCTCCCCCGCGCTGCCCTCGATCTCGGCGAGTTCGCGGTGCCGCATGGTCTCGGCGCGCGAGGAGAGCGACTCGCGCACCTTCGCGCCGTCGTCCGCGACGAGCGCCAGCGAGGCCGACAGGTCCTTCAGCTCCTCGACCCCGATCTCCTCCCCCAGCGTCCCGAGGGCCTGCCACTGGCTGATGCCGGTGATGCGGGCGTCGGCGAGCGCGTTGCGGATGCGCTGCGTGGCCCAGCCGTCGGAGACCTCGGCGGCTGCCATCAGTGCCTCGGGGAGACCGCGGCCGCCCGCCAGGCTCATCGACACCAGGTCGAGGTACGCGCCGATCACGCGCCGCAGGTCGCGCCGCTTCTCGGCCGCGTCCCGCCGCACTTCGAGGTCCGGCAGGAAGAAGAAGACGAGCGCGAAGACCAGGGCGAGCCAGACCGGGATGGCGGGGCTGCGGCTGAAGCCGAGCGTCCAGACCACCGCGAACATGAGCGGCCCGAAGAACAGTCCCGCGGCCCCGAGCAGCACCTTTGTCGCGAGGAAGTTCTCCCAGCTCCGGTCGAGCACCGAAAGGTCGGCCCGCAGCGAGCGCAGTTCCCAGCCCTGCTGGATGTACAGCTGGGCGACGCGCTGCCCGACCCGGGCGCGTACGCTGCCGAGCCGTCCGGCGTCGGCGTCGGAGGTGCGGTGCGCGGACTCGTACGCCGCTCCCCGCGCCCTCATCGCGTCGATGCGGGCGACCTGGGCGACCGCGCTGCGCTTGGCCGGCATCAGGGCACGGACCAGGACGTAGATGCCCAGGCCCAGGACGGCACCGACCAGGACGGGCAGGGTCAGGGTCGAGTTCATCGGCGTACCCCCTCCTCCGGCGACGACAGCGGCAGCGACTGCTGCGGGGACGATGACTGGGACGGCGCATGGGCCGGCGTCTGCTGCTGGGACGGCGTCTGCGATCCCGGCTGCGTCCGGGGGCGGACGAACTGGACCGCCGACTCGTCCCGCACCAGGAACCGCTCCGGCGTCTCGATGGTCGACAGCTTGCGCAGCCACCAGAAGCCGAGGGCGAACAGACCGCAGACACACGCGAGTACGAGCTGGCCGACGGCCGTCCCGTACGGCTCGACGAACTCGCGGTTGAAGATGGACAGGCCGAGCACGAAGGCGATCGACACGGCCACGACGATCTGCACCGAGCGGCGGGTCGAGGCACGCTGGGCCATCACGCGCTGGCGCATGTCGACCTCTTCGCGCGCCGACTTGGCGAGCGCGCCCAGCACCTGGCGCAGACCCGGCCCGCGCAGGCGCGCGTTGAGGATCAGCGCGGCCACGATGATGTCGGCGGACGCGTCGTCGATCTCGTCGGCGAGCTGCTGCAGGGCCTCGGGCAGCGGCGTACGGGAGCGCAGGCGGTCCACAAGGGCGTCGAGGTGCGGGCGCAGGACCGGCGCCGAGGCGCGGGCGGAGGCGGGGATGGCCTGTTCGAGGCCGACCGCGCCCGCGATGGTGTCGCGCAGCGACTCGGTCCAGGAGGCGAGGGCCTCCACGCGGCGCATGGCGGACTTCTCCTCGGAGGCGCCGCCGAAGAGCTTGTCCCAGAAGAAGACGAGGACGGCGGTCGCGATACCGGCGACGGCCCACCGGGTGAGCAGCAGGACGACGATGCCGGCGATGGCGGCGATCGAACCGCGCCGGCCGACGAACCGTACGAGCTCACCGGCCCGTTCGCTCGCCTTCTGCTTCTCGTGCTCGGGCTTGGCGGGCAGGCCGCGGACCGCGACGGTGAGCAGGGCGAGGCCGCCGCCCACCGCGACACCGCACGCGAGGGCGTACAGGACCGTCGTGGAGAACAGCCCGCCCATGGAGCCGAGCGAGTCGAGAGCGGCCAGAGTCATGCTCGGCCGGCCCATGGTCATGGTCATGGTCATGGTCGGTGCATGCATGATCAAGTCACCCCCAGTTCCCGCCGGGCAGGCGATAGCCGTACTGGATCAGGTCTTCGAGGCAGGACAGGGGCGCGTGCGGCAGGACCCGGCCGTCCGGTGTCTCCGCGAACACCTCGCTGGACAGGACGCGTCCGTCGACACCGTTGACCTCGCGGATCGAGGTGACCACGCGCTGAAGCCGGCCGCCCGACTCGAAGTTGTTGCGCCGCTGGACGAAGACGACGAAGTTCACCGCGCCCGCGACGAGCATCTGGCTGGCCTCGATGGGCAGGCGTTCGGTGGCCTGGAGCGCGTAGGTGGAGATGCGGTTGAACACCTCGTGGGAGCTGTTGGCGTGGATCGTGGACAGCGAACCGTCGTTGCCCTGCGACATCGCGTTCAGCATGGTCACGATCTCGTCGCCGAGGACCTCACCGACGATGACGCGCGAGGGGTTCATACGCAGCGACCGCCGGACCAGTTCGGCCATCGAGATCATGCCCTGGCCCTCGGAGTTGGGCAGCCGCTCCTCGAACGCCACGACGTTCGGGTGCAGGTCGGCGAAGGTGTCGAGGCCCAGCTCCAGGGCGCGCTCGACGGTGATGAGGCGTTCCTGCGGCGGGATCTCGTTGGCGAGCGCGCGCAGGAGCGTGGTCTTACCGGCGTTGGTGGCGCCCGCGATCATGATGTTCTTGCGGGCCCGGACCGCGCAGGCGAGGAAGTGGCCGACGTCGGGGGTGAGCGTGCCGTTGCCGACGAGGTCCGACATGAAGACCTTGCCCATGCGTGCGCGACGGATGGACAGGGCGGGCCTGCGGGTGACGTCCATGACGGCGGACAGTCGCGAACCGTCCGGCAGCCGCAGGTCGAGCTGCGGGTTCGCGGAGTCGAAGGGCCGGGAGGACAGGCCCGAGTACGCGCCGAGGATCTGGATCAGCTCGATCAGCTCCTCGTCGGTCTCGGCGACCGGATCGGCCCTGACCTCCTCGCCGTTCGCGTAGCCGACGAAGACCTGGTCGTACCCGTTGATGTCGATGTTCTCGACCTCGGGGTTGTCCAGCAGCGGCTGCAGGCGCCCGACGCCGAAGAGCGCGGCGTGCACGGCGGCGGCGTACTGCTCCTCGGTCTCGGCGTCCAGGGGCGTGCGCCCGGAGTTGATCTCCGTGCGGGCGTAGTCCTCCAGGATCTGGGCGATGACCGCGCGGGCGTACTGCCGCTCGTCCTCGTTGGACATCGGCGTGACGCCGGAGACCTGGTCGAGGCGGCGCTGCTCGGCGATACGGTCACCGGCGTCCTGCCGGAACCGCTTGACGAGCTGATGGTCGACAGCGGTCATCGGCCCGCCCCCGTCGCCCTCTGCGTGCCGGCCACGGTCATCGGCCGGCTCCGGCGGTCGGCCGACCGCTCGGGCCACCAGGACCGGCCGGACCGCCGGCCGTCGGTACGGACCAGGCCGCGCCGAACTGCTGGTAGAGGTCCGAGGTCACCTTGCGCGCCGAGCGGATGAGCAGCGACTTGTCGAGCCGTCCGCGCCTGCGGCCGGCCAACTGGTCGGCGCCGGTGGGGTCTTCGGCGATCGTGCCGACGACGCGGGCGCCGGTCCGCGCGGCCATCAGCATGTCGTCGACCTGATGGACGATCTTGGCGGAGTCGCCCGGGTCGGTGATCAGCACGACGCCGATGAGGGGTGTGCCTAGCGCCGCCGCGCCGCGCGGTCCGCCGTGCAGCTTGGCGGTGAGCGCGGCGGCCCGGTCGCGTACCCGCGCGATGGCCTCCGGCTCGGTGCGCGACACCAGCAGGACGAGCGCGGCCTGCGAGAACATCTCCACGGCCGGGGACTCCCCGCTGATCCGTCCGCAGTCCGCTATGACGTCGGCGGGCGCGTGCTCGGAGTCGGCGAGCTGCGCGAAGGCACGGCCGAGGGTGGGCCACAGCCCGGCGAGCCCGGCAGCCTGCTCGGAGTGCGCGAGCCCGACGAGCACGTCGAGCCCACCGCTCAACGGCTGTACGTGGTCCCAGATCTGGTCCGGTACGAGGCCGCGGCGGGCCGTGGCGGCTATGGACAGCATGCCGGTGTTGGGGTTCAGCGGTCCGCCGTGCGCGGCGGCGCTGCGGTACACGAGGTCGCCGCCGGCCGGGTCGGTCTCGGCGAGCAGCACGCGGCGCGGCCAGACCGCCGCGAGGGCGACGGCCGTCGTGGTGACGCCGGGGGAGCCTTTGTCCGCGGCGAGGGCGATGAGGGCCATGGTGTGTGTGACTCTCCGCCGCTAGTTGCCGGGGACCTTGACGAGGGCGACCTGGTTCGCCGCGGCGGCGCGGGCCAGCGCGGCGGCATCGCTCTCGTCGACGGTCACGGTGACGCGCTGGTTGGTGCTGCTGATGGTGCTGTCGCTGCCGTCCGGCACCTTGGTGACGCGGGCGTTGTCGACGATCGGGGTGTCACCGGAGCCGGTGGAACCGGAGCCCGTCGCGTCGTCCGAGTCCGCGTCGGAGTTGGAGTTGGAGTTCGAGTTCGAGTTCGAGGAGCCGGTGTTGCCGACCTGGTAGGCGGCCACGAGGTCGCCCGGCGCGATGCCCTGCGGGTACTGCCCCTCCTTGAGGGACAGGCCGACGATGGCCTTGCCGGCCGGGACGCTTGCCTCGGTGCCGAACATCTGGCCGATGACGAGGGTGCCCCCGTAGATCGTGGACTTGGCCTTGAGCTTCTTGAGGGTGCCCAGCTGGGTCCACTTGATGTAGTTGACCCCGGCGTCGTCGGCCACCAGCACCGATTCCACCTTGTTGCCGACGGACTCACCGGCCTGGATGTCGCCGGTCACCTTGACGACCTCGATACGGTCACCGGCGCGCAGTACGAGCATGGTCGCGCCGAGCGCACCCACGAGGATCAGCAGCACCGCGAGCGCGGCCAGTGCCGGTTTGCGCTCGCGAGGCGGCGAGGGAAGGCGCTCCCCCATCGTCGGCTGAACCGGCGCGGAGGAACGGTTGTTGCCCGCCCCCGTACGCTCCTGGATCTTCACGCAACCGCTCCCCGTACACCCAAGAAGGTTTTCGTCATTCAGGACACTTGGCACACTTGGCACGCTCGGCACGCTTGACGCACTTCGGGCACCGGGCCCTCACCGGGCGTACCGCCCGACCTGGTCGGATAACCGTCGAAAAGCTGCCGAATAGCCATGGCCGGAACGAGTGTCAAGTCACCGCACCGTATCAGCAGCACATAAGCCCCTCAAGGCGCGACCACGACCGCGAACCCCACACACCACGACGTTATCCACGCGCAACGCGGGGCGTTCGGTTCCCTGCCGAAGAGGGGGCCGCGCACGGAGTTCCGGACGGGGTCCCCACTGTGCAACAGCGAATCATCCGCTTCCGCCCCGCCGGATGTCGGTAACGCTGCGTCCATCAAGCCTGCACGACACGCTCACGGGAGGCTTGTGGGGTGGGTGGTGTGGCCTTCGGCCACGGGTGGAGGACGGGGGCTGTCGGTGACGGGGAGGCAACGGCTACCGGTGAACCGTCCGAAGAGGTGAAGCCGGCATCAACGGCGACGGCTCCCCCGGCCGTGCCCGGCAGGGAGCCCCTCCCCGGACGGCGTGATGCCTGAAAGATCGCGTACGACGACGCTGTTGCGGTCGCGGACCGAGCGGCCGAGCGCGTACTGCGGCCACAGGCCCGCCGCCACGCGCCTGCTGCGTTCGCTCCACTCCCGCGCCGGGCCGCTGCTGGTCTTGTAGTAGTTGAGGGCGTAGCCGCCGGTGTGGATCCGCAGCAGACAGAAACCGCCGGGGTACTCCTTCACAGCGCCCACCTCCTGCAAGGTGACGTGCCGCGCCTGCGGCAGGACCGTCCGCTTGTTGCGGTGGGTGTGGCCCGCGTGGTGGAGGAAGACGCCGGGGGCGGCGGCGTACGCGCCGAGGATCGCGCGGGCCTGGCGGCGGTTGAGGCGCTGCCCGCTCGTCACGGGGAACGGCGAGTTGCGTACGGTCAGCGGGTGGTGCCCGAAGACCAGGGTGGGCTGGTCCCTGTGCGCCCGCACATCGGCCCGGAACCAGGCGAGTTGCTCGTCGGAGAGCCCGCCCGACCCGGCCCCCCTCCCTCTCTTCTCGTACGTGTCCAGTCCGACGATCCGCAGGCCGCCGAGGTCGCGGGCGAAGTACGCGGCTCCGTTGCCCGCCCCGTCACCGGCGGGGAAGGCATCCAGGAAGTTGTCCCCGCGCCGCCCCTGAGGGCCGGGGTGCCCGCGTCGGTCGTGAGGGCCGGGGTGCCCGCGTCGGTCGTGAGGGCCGGGGTGCCCGCGTCGGTCGTGGTTCCCGCGGACGACGAAGTAGTCCTGCCCGTGCGTGCCGAACCCGTCCAGCAACCGTCGGGCCTCCGCCAGGTCCCGCGGCGCCCCGCCCGCGGATATGTCCCCCGCGGCCAGCAGATGACGGGCCCCGCGCCGATGCGCCTCCTCCACCAGCGCCCTGCCCATGACCTCCGGGTACGGACCGAGGCCGAGCCGTTGCGAGATCCCGCGCATCAACGGCACGCCCGTCACCAGCCCGGCGGTGGTCTCGCCGAGGTGGAGGTCGTTGCAGAGGGCGATCGACAACAGGTGGCGGCCGGGCGGCGGTTGCGGCGTCGTGAAGGAGTACGGACCGCCGTGGCCGCCGAACCCGTGGAGGGAGGTCCCCACGGCGTTCCCCTTCACCAGGTGCAGCGGTGTGGGCGTGGCCGCGGATCCGCGGGAACGGGCCTGGTAGTAGTACGTCTCGCCGGGTTCGAGGTCCGTCAACTCCACGTAGTGGTGTGCGGTGTCGCAGCCCTCGGAGGCGGTCCGGTTCAGGTGCGCGGGGTGGGTGCCGTAGACGACCTCGCCCTCGGTCACCGCGGGGAGCATCCGCCCGAAGCCGTCGTCGCTGCCCTCCACACCGGTGTGCCAGGTGATGACGGCCCGGTCCTCGGTGAGGGTCACCAGCTCCAGATTGACGGCGGACACGGCGTCGGGGGCGGGGGTGGGGGCGCGGCCGAGGGCCGGGTCGTGAGGATGGCGCGCCTGCGCCGTACCGCGACGTGCTGCGGAGTGGAGGACTCGGAGGAGGGCGTGCGGGGCGGCGAGGCAGCATGGCATGCCTGTTCTGTGCCCACGTGCGGTGGACGCGAACGCCCACGAAGTCCTACGGCTCCTGACCGTCACCTGTCGTCTCGGGGTACGCGACGAAGGTGCCCTTTGCGGGGAGGGTGATCACTAGTCCGCGTTCGCGGAGTTCGCGGATCGCTCGGCGGGCGGTCAGGTAGGCGACTCCGTACTCCGTACCTAGGTCACGCTCTCCGGCGAGCCGTGCTCCCGGCTGCAGCTCGCCGGACGCGATCTGGGCGGCGATGTGGTCCGCCACCTGCATATAGACGTACGCGATCTTGTTGGGGTCAATCGGTGAATCGTCTGGTTCTCCTGCCATGCCTACCACCGTAAAACAGCACTGAGCTGCAGTGATGGGCATAAAGCTGCAGACTGCTATGCACTGACATGCGCAGCAATGTAGGCTCACGGCACGAAATACCCCGGCGACGGCGGTAACCGTCCCGGGGCAATGGCCAACGCTTACTAGGAGCGTCAACGTGCTGGACCTTACTCTCCGCCTCCTCGCCAAGGTGCTGAACCTGTGCACCCCGCGCCCACCCGGCCGCCACCGGCTGGGAGCCCTCCCGCCGCTCCGGTTCGTCCCGGTCCCGCCACCCCGCTTTAACTCCATCCGAGGCAACCGCACAGCAGACCACCGCCGCCAACGCGAACGCCGTCGCGCGCTCTACCTCGCGACGGTGGGCATCGACGTCGGCCCGGACCGTATCCACGGCGTCCCGATGGCCGCCCGATGACGCGCCCCGCGGTGCGGATGTGCGCCCGCTGCCACCGGGTGACGGCCCAGCCGGTACTGGTCCACGAGGTACACGCGGCGACGGGCTCCGGCTTCAACGTCTACGCGTGCCCGGAGTGCGCGGACCAGTACCCGGCCGTGACGGACGTACTGGAACTGGCGGAACCGCCCGGCCGTAGCCGCCGCCTCACCCTGCGGGTCTACACGGTCGACGCGCGGGGCGCCGTGACCGGGGAACGGAGCAGGGTAGAGATCCGGACCGGCGGAGGAGCGGGCCCGCTGCCGCCGCCACTGCCGCAGACGTCGGCGTATCCGCCGTGCGGGTGCCCACGCTGCCGGACACCGGAGCGCGGCGCGGCCCGGCTGAACTGAGCCGCCTCGGGGCCCCGACGCATACCCGGGGCCCCACCCGGGTCCGTTGCGCACTCAGACACGATCGGGTCACTTACGCCATCGGCTTGCCCTGATTCCTCCAGGTCCGAGCGTCCGCACAAGGGAGTTCGCGGTAGCGAAAGCGCTCACCCCACGGATACCGTCGTGACTCGCGAATACATCTAAATCTCACGGGGGTTCACTGTGAAGCGCCGATCTTTGCCCGTTGCTGCCGCGCTCGCCGCGACCGCAGCCCTGCTGCTCACGGCGTGCGGCGGCGGCGGGGACGACAAGTCCAGCGACAACGACAAGATCGCGGGCGCCGACCAGGGATCGAAGAAGCCGACGAAATCGGCGGAACCGGCGGGCGCGGCCGAGGACAAGCCCGACGGGGTGGACGTGTCCTTGCCGAAGGACATGAACCTGGTCTTCGACTGGGACAAGCCGAAGGCGAAGAACGAGGCGGCGGCGATGGATGACGCCGCGAACTACGTTCGTGCGATCTATCGGGGTATCGACAAGCGCACGACGAAGGACGCGGCCGTCACCACGTACTCCACCGGCGAGGGCCTGACCTACGCGAAGACGCAGATCGACAAAAGGGTCGACGGCGACTGGACGGCCACCGGCACCCGGCGTCACTACCAGGCCACCACCCGGTCCACGACAAACGGCAACTCGGTGGAGGTCGCGTTCTGCGTAGATTCGAACAAGTTCTACAGCGAAGAGGTCAAGACCGGGAAGGTCCTGAAGACAGAGCCCAGCATCGACGGCTTCGACTACTTCAAGATCATCATGGTCAAGTTCCCCACGGGTGGCGGGCTGTGGCAGGCATCCAAGGTGTTCGTCGAGACGAAGGCGGCGAAGTGCCAGTGAACGCACCACGGCGTACGCCCCTCAGCGTCACCACAGTTGCCCTGGCGCTGACTTTCGGCACACTCATCCTCGGAACACCGGCCAGTGCGACGGAAACGCCGACTAATAGCGGAGACGCCGACACGAACCAGGAGGGTGGAAGCGACGGTAAGGGCATCTACGCCGCCGCCAGCGTCCAGTACTCCGGAGCCGTCACCAAGAACGGCGGCGCTGGAAACGTAGCCTCCGCCGATGTCAACTGGACGCCTCCGCCCTGCTGGTACGCCCCCTACATGGGCGCCAAAGATTTCAAGAAGAAGATGTCCGGCAACATCGACTCGTGGAAGAACAACCCCGACATCACCGGCTCCGCAGGCTCGGCCATCGGTGAGGTGGAGCGCCACTACGAGGACGACTACGGCTGGACCGACACCCCCGGCTACAAGGACTACAACGTCGACAAGGACGGCGAGGGGATGTTCTGGGCCGGCGTCGAGAACCCGAACGAGCCGGACTACCTCAAGCGCACCTCCTGCTCCGACCTCCCCTTCTGGGTCGACAACGGCGAGCCTCCGCCGCCCCAGCACGAAGAAGCCATCACTCCGGAGATGCTCTCGGCCCTCGCCTACCAGCACATGGAACTGCCCGGCACCAAGGTGACGCTCGCCCCCGAGGCCATCACCAAAGTGAACCTGCCGACATGGGCATGGCTCGACCAAGCCGTGTTCGACGAAGTCCAGGCAACAGCGGCGATCAACGCCCCTGGCTTCAACATTCAGGCGACCACGACGGCCAAGCCGAAGTCCCTGACGCTGAGCCCGGGCACGGCGGACGCCACGACGATCCCCGCCGACGGCGGATGCCCAATAGTCGACGGCAAGATCGGCGAGCCCTACGCCAAGGGCAAGGCGAAGGAGACACCGCCCTGCGGCATCATCTACCGCCGCTCCTCCGGCGGCGAAACAGTCCCCCTCAAGGCAGCCCTCACCTGGGAGATCAGCTGGACGGGCACGGGCCAGGCGGGAGCGATCGGCATGCCCGACGGCACGATTGAGGCCACCCAGAACATCACGGTCGAAGAAATCCAGTCGGTCAACCGCTGACTGGCAGGGAAGGCAGATGGCAGCCGCCAACGACAAGCCGAAGCAGGACAACCCGGAACGGGAACGCCTGCAAAGGCTGAGGCGAGAGCTTGAGAAGGAACGGTCCGACCTGGTCGACGCCCTGAAAAGGGGGGCGAGGGACATCGGGAAGGGCGGCCGGGACTCCACGAAGTCATGGGTGGGCAAGACCGCCGACAAGTGGCACGGCGATGTCATCGGCCACCGCAAGACCGTACGAGCCCGTATCGACAAGGTACTTACGGACATCCAGCGTGAGATCGACCGTATGCCGGAGAAGGTCACGCCCGAGGAAGCCAGTGCGATGAACCGCAACAGGCGGATGTACTGAAAGCGGCTGAAGGCCGGCAGCGGGTGCGCTGCGAACGGGGACGGTGGGCATGGACAAGGATGACAACGCAAGTGGCGTTAGTGCCTTCTCGGGCATTGACCCGGACGCACTCAAGGCCACGATCGACTCCGTACAACGGGACCAGGAGAAACTCCAGGACCGAGCGTCCTACTACAAAACGGAACTCGCCTACTACGGCCTGGGCGCCGAAGAACTCCAGGACATCCTGCACGTGGCGAGCTGGGCCCGGGACGAACTGCCCATGCTGAAGAGGCGCCACCACCTGTCCATGAACATGGACAACAGCCCCTATTCCGCCTTCAAGGGCATGGTGCAGATCATGGTGGCATCGTCGCGGGCGGCCTGGCCGGGACAACTGCGGAAGAAGTATTCAACGGTATCCTTAACGGCTTCGACGATGATGGGGAGCAGCAAAATAAACAGGTCTACCAAAACGTAAAGCACACGGACCAGATCCAGCACTCAGTCATCGTGACGACCCAGGAGTCCGCCAAGGCCGCCACTGGCGAGGAGGCTGCCGAAAATAGAGTCGGGGATGAAGCATTCAGAGGATTCAGTGACGCAAATTCCTTGGATTAAGAATAGCGAAGCCGAGCGGCCCACCAACTAATTACAACGGCGATTAGCTGCAGGACCTGGACGGAATCGATGAACCGCAGAGGCATCCAGAAAAGCCATATCTATGGGGTGGTTGCCGCGATTGTTGCCACATGCCTGCTCACTGTCTACCTCCTCGGGGCCTTCGAAGAACGCGGGACCATTCGGTCCGACGAGGTCTGCCGCAACATGCCTGACCGGCAAGAGGCTGCCAAAATCTTCAACTCCGTGCTACCCCAGTCCTCAAAATACGACTTCGACGAGACATGGAGACCTGACCCGGATTGGGGTTTCAAGAGCCAGTGCGGAGTGGGCGACGAAAACAATGAAAGGCTCCTCTACCTTGAGGCCCGTGCGGCCTCCACAACTTCCTGGCAAAGGTGGGCAGCCCACGAAATACCATCTAAGGCCAAGGGCGAGGAAAAGAACTTCGGCGCCGGCATCAAAGGCGTATCAACGGCGGACCTTGCTGCCATCTATGTTCCATGCTATGCCCGTGAAAAGACAAGTAATGAGCCGTACAGCCTGACCGTGTTGGCCCATTCCTTGAAGCCGCTAGAAGCCTCGGACAAGGAAGCACGCCAGACCCTAATCGACCTGGCAACAGACTTCGCCCGCCAGGCCCACAAGGACGCGAAATGCGACCTCCCGTCCAAGCTCCCGAGCTGAGGACGGACCGCGTCGAGGGCCTCCTCTCCGGGGAACGTCCAGACAGTTGCGTGGTCTTCACGTGGCCTACCGCGAGCATCAGCCCCGTGGCACCCGCGCTGTCCTGCACGAGAGCCTGAGCCACGACCTCGGTACCCACGTCGACCGCACGCGGTCAGCGAAAGGGCGAGTACAGCGACGGGCACGACATCTCGCGCCGCGGTCTTCCCGGGCAGCAAAGCCGCCATCTCTGCCGAGGGACCGCGCCCCTGTGGCCCCAGACACGGTCTGACCGCAAGCACTCACCACTTGCCCTGATTCATCCAGTTCCACCCAGTCGCCCAAGGAACTTCGCTGTAGCGAAACCGATCGCCCCACGGATACCGTCATTGCTCTTGACTGCATCTTTGTCTCACGGGGGTTCACAGTGAAGCGCCACTCCTTGCCCGTCGCCGCCACGCTCGCCGCGACCGCGGCCGTCCCGCTGACGGCCCGCGGCGACGCGAACGACAAGTCCGGCGCCGACGCAGCGGAAGCCGGTCACCTCCCGCTCTGAAGACCCATGTCACCGGGTTGAGCTTCGGCAGGAACTCATCGCACCCCAGAACAGAGCAGAGCAGAGCAGAGCAGAGCAGAAAAGGATCAATCAGTGGGCTTCAAGGGAATGAACGACGTCCAGGCACCGAAACTGGCTGCCGCCGTCGACGTACTGGGCGGAACACTCAGCATCCAAGGCGGCTTGATCAGCAACATCCTCGCAAAATGGGACGCGAAGGCGGAAGGCGTCTCCGACTTCCCCAAGAAGGCGTCCTGGGCGCAGGACGAGGCCAAGGACATCCGTCGCCGTCTGGGACTGGCCGCGGACGACCCCGAGGCAGTTCTCACCTTCGCAGGTCTCGCCGGCGCTCTGGAGACCTGGAAGGAGTTCAAAGAGGGCACCCTCAAGGACATCAAGACGCCTTTCAAGATTCTCAAGATTCCCACAGCCATCGAAGCCTCGATGCACCTCTACCAGAGGTGGGCCCAGGGGCAGAACGTGGCAGGCGCACGCGCCGTATGGGAACTCAACAAGTACTTCGGTTCACCGGCTGCGCGCACCGCCGCAAAGCGTGGCGAACTCCTGCAGGAGCTCCTCAAGGACCAGAAGATCCGCAACTGGTACAAGGAGCCCTGGAAGTGGCAGCAGGCGGTCCGGAACACCGCCATGCGCCTCAAGATCCCCTACGCTACGAAACTCTTCTCCAAGGCGCCCGGCACCGGCTTTCTCGCCACGCGTGTCTTTCTTCCGCTGGCCATTGTGAGCGGCGTCAAGGAAATGTTCCTCCCCACTCACGAAGGCGCCCAGGGCTGGGCGGACCGGGGCATGGGAGGCGTCCAGGCCGCGGGCGCCGTGGCCGTGCTGGGCGGCGCTGGCATGGCCACAGCCCTTGGCGCGTCCGCAGCCGTGGCCGCCGCGGTGCCCGTCGTAGGCTGGGTCGCTCTTGGCGTGGCCGGGGCCTACTTCCTGGGCAGTTGGGCCTGGGACAAGTGGGGGGACGACATCAAGGACGGCGCCAAGGAGGCCTGGAAAGCCACCAAGGAGTGGGGCAACGACATCAAGGACAAGGGTGCCGAGATCGTCGACGGAGCCAAGAGTGCCGTAACCAACCTGGTCCCCAACGCCATCCGCAAATACAGCTTCTGGTAAGCGAGCATCGGACTAACAGTCATGAAAAGCCCTGAAACCGACATGGACCTCCAGGAGTTCCGCGGAATCCTGGCCGAGGCGCTCTCCGAAGGAGGAACCCAGCCCCTCCTGAGGCTCACCGACGAAGAGATCGCCATTCTCGATCCCGACTCGTTGACCGAATGCGTCGCTCCCACTCCTCGGATCAGTGAGCTCTCCGGCCAGGAGCGCGAATGGGTCTATGCCACAGCGCTACGGTCCCTCGTCTCGCGTGAGGCGGTGGAGATCGCCAACATCGACGAACTCGACGCCGTGCTGCGAGCGGCGTTCGCGAACTCCGGGTCCGAGTCCGGCGACGCGGACTCCGGCGACGGTACGGACCTCGGTTCCGTCCCTTCAGGGGTGGACCTCGACATGCGCATCACCCCCGAGGTGAGCCTCGCCCTGACTCTGCGACGAACTGCCGCCCGCGCACTGGCTGTCGAACAGCACACGTCGAGCGGCGTCACGCACATGCTCGTCTACATACACGCCGAGGACCTCTACCTCGTGGAGCGCGTGACGGGCGGCGGCCTGCACATGTTCACCCTCGCCAGTTCCGCCAAGGACGCGGCGGACATGGTGCAGCTTTTCGTCGACCCCTTCGAGATAGCCGACAAGGACGGCCGCGTCCAGCAGATCACTCCCGAGCAGATCGGCGAGGACAACGTCGGCCACGCCCTCGGCGAGGCCATCAACAACGCACTCGTGGTCGGCCAGACGGTGCTCCTCGCCGATGCCCCGGGCCCCCTACTGACGACGTACGCCACCGACAAGGCCCTGTGGACGGTGTACGTCGAGAAGCCGAACGCCCCGACCGGCATCGAGGCGCGTGCCGTCGGCAAGACATCACTGCACAGGATGATCACCAAGCTGATCGCCCCGGCCGTCTCCACCTGAGGAAGGAAACATGTCCAGAGAGAGCGACTGCCGAGAGGACGTACGTCTCCTCAAGAAGTACGCGGACGAATTGGAGCGCTCCGTCGACAACGTCCAGCACCTCTGTGGCACCGACACCTGGACGGGCCCCAAGAGCGAACGCTTCCGCGGCGAGTGGTCCGGCCACAAGAAGCAGATCACTGACGCCGTGGCCAACGCACGCGCCGCGATAGACAAAGCACTCAAGCGCGTGGAGCAGGAAGAGGCGGACAAGAAGAAAACAGGAGCCGGGAGCTAGCGCCGTGGCCAACCAGCAACGCATCCTCACCCCCACTCGCGTCCCGGATCCCACCCCGGCACGCCGGATCACCGCGGCGACCATCGACGCGCTCGCCGCCCTGTTGTGCGGCCTCGCCGCCGGAGCCGCGGCCGGCGTGAAGGTGGTCGACGGAGTGGTCGAACTCCGGCCACAGTCCCCCACGGTGTGGGGTGCGGCGCTCGGCACGGCCCTGGGCCTCTCCTTCGTGAACCACGTCCTGCTCACGCTGGCGACCCGAGCCAGCCTGGGAAAGCTGATGGCGGGCCTACGGGTGGTCCGCATCTCCGACAGCGGCCACCCCGGCCTCTTCCGCCTCATCGGCCGCTGGCTTTTCGGCTTCTACTGGGCGGTCGTGTTCGTCCCTATCCATCTGGCAACGGACAGCGACGTCGAACAGCAGGACGCGGTGGGACTACGTATCGTGCGTCGAGCAAAGGGCTCCTCATCCGTGAGCGAACGGAAGATTCCCTGAGCGGCTTCAGTTTCCCTTCTCCGTTCAGCCAGGGGAATTGAAGCGCAGAAAAAATCAGGCTGCGCTTACCCAAAAGATAGCCAGCAGCAGTGCGTAGCCATAATTCTGTCAGATATTTCGGGAGGAGATCCCATTCGCTACCTGCAGGTAGCGGTTATTCCGATGTTGATTGCATTCGTTACTGGATGCACGACAGAAGAAAAACCTGCTCCAGATTCCACGTCAACCAGTGCCTCTACCAGCCCTGTACGGATGAGCCTACCGACAGCAACGAAGTATTCACAGGGTGAGACCAGGAACCTTCCTCTCATCGTGGATAACTCCGGACCGGCACGCGCCTCAGTCAACATCGATCTCGAATTCAAGCTGAGCAAAGCCTCACAAAGCGACCTTACTGTCGAGCATCGACGAAACGATTCCGGCGACTGGAAAAAGATCACGCTGACCAAAAAAAAATGATAGCACCCTGACAGGGACATACGGCACTTCATTGCGGAAGGGCAACAGCACTCTGCACCTCCGCATGGCATTGGGCTTGCGCCCGAAGACAGAAGGCGAATCCATCCCAATCAAAGCCACACTAAGCAGCGGGAAGGAGGAACTCGCAACGACCAACGGCGAAGCACCCCTAGCCACGCTCACCGTCGAGGCGAACCCACGTTCAACAACACTTGATCAAGGTGGTTCGTGGTCTGAATTCCGCTTCAAGATTACCAACAAATCGACGATGAACTATCCAAGAGTAGCGGTCCAAGCCTATGAGGAGTGCATCAACGGCACCGGCGGGGAGTGCGGCAAAACGCGCGACAGCTCGGAAAGTGCATTCCGCACCCAGTGGCTGGACGACCGGGAATGGAAAGATCTAGCGACGATTGTCCGAGGACCGACCTCTGATCCGGGATACCCGGAAAATGAGGCAACCGAGGTTGTCAACTTCTCACTACCCTCAGACTCAGCAAAGGAGGTTCGCCTAAGGATCTCAACGACTCCTGATCTAGAAGCAGCAGACGGTAAGGGAGAACTGCTTCTCATGGCCGAGGGGAACGCGACCGGATCGACAAAAGAGTCGCTCGGATCGGTGTTGTCAGATTTTTCGATTGAATAGTTGCACCCACGCGCAACAGGTCAATTCCAGGAATAGGTTACTTAAACAATTGGGAAGGCTACTGCTTCTGCTTTTCGTCAAGCGACTTGGGGATGGCAACGAATCGGCCATAAGAAGGACCTGCTGCCGGTATCCTCATCAGTGTCGGCCTTGCGGCAGAAAGCTCGCGAGGGCGCCCTTGGCGCCGTCCGCGCACGAGCGGCGCTCGAAGGTCCCCCCGGCTACCAGCGTCCACAGCTCGCGGGCTGCCGGGTGCGGCCGTCGGGCAGCGCCGGCACCTTGTCCCTCACGATGGCAAGGACGTAGCAGACCTGGTGTTCCTGCAGCCAGGCGCACGGCACTGCCGGTATGCCTCGGCGGCCAGGAAGTAGGTGAACGGCACCCCGGCGGTTTTGGTACCCGGATGGCGCAGTTGTCGTCACCTCTACCTCTCTGCCTCGCGATAGCAACACCTCACAGCCCGAACCCACTTGCTGCGCGGGTCCCAGACCCTGGCTTGCGGCCTCGCTAATAGGATCACGATCCACAGTTCGAGTATCAACCTGTGAAGAGAGGTGGAGTCCCTTGAGCTTCTTCAGCTCCTTGTCCCGCCGACGGCGCCGGACCATGGTCGGCGCCGGTATCGCCACCCTGACTATTGCCGGATTTGGGATTTACAGGGTGACATCCGATGGTCCCGACGCCGTGCCGGTGAATGTCGACTTCATACTCGGCGGCGGGGCCGATGTGAACGGTAGAGGTGACAAGTTGGCGACCCCGGGCACGTACCAAGGTCTCGCTGCCGCCTCCGCCGGTACCGTCTATTTGTTCACTCAAGAGACCGACGGCATGGTGATGTGGCGGAAGAAACCATCCGGCGCTGTCGAACGAATCCCGGTCTCCGGCGTCAATGAAGCCCAGGCCGAGCAAGCGGCCGTGGCACCCGACGGGTCTGTCTACCTCGCGGCAGGCGACCTTTGGAAAATCAGCCCAAAGGGGAAGGCAACCAAGATAATTGACACGAGGTGCAAAAAACACACGCCACTAGCAACATTGGTAAGCAAGTTTTGCACCGGGCAAGTCACTGGCGTGTCCATTGCCAGGGATGGCTCGGTCTACATCGGCGATCAGGTGATCTTGGGCGATGATGCCTCCTACGTCCACAGGTTGGACGGCGACTCAATCAAGCTGGTAGCAGGGCGTCCTCCGGCGGCCGGCGAGTCCTACAAGTTGTCCAATCCGGCAGTAAAGAATGGCATCGATCCAAGTTCTGGCACCAAAGCGACGGACGTACTGGTTACGGACAACCTGAACTCCGGGTGGCTAGCATTTGATAAAGAAGGTCTTTACTGGAGAAACGGCCCGGGGATTGTTCGCATCAACCACGACGGAACATTGAGCCCTGTCGTAGCAGCCAAATCACCCCGGAAGATCGCTGAAACAAAGGGCCCGTTCGACAGTGTGGGACGTGCTCTCGATGCGGAGATCCGACGCAACATCTCCGACGCTACGCGAGGCGACTTGGCCGTCATTCCGGGGCGTGGCGAGGTGTACTACTCCGATGGGGGCGCAAAATACAAGCCTACGAAAGAAGGTCCATTCCGCTGGCGTGATGTCGTTTCCGATTCGCAAAAGAAGCTTATCGATGAATCGACCAACGGTAAACTTGTCTATCTAGTGAAGGCCGGAAAATTGGCTCCTGTGATCGCCGGAGTGCAGGCTATCGCTACCTCCGAAGATGCGCTGTACATCGCGGTAGAATCCGAGTCCGGGAACGATAGGGAAAACCCAGAGAACTGGAGCACAGCAGTACTTCGGTTGCAACTTCCCAATACGAAGTAGCGCTAAGCAAACCTAGGCTCACCCCGCCGCCTTATCCAGCTTCTGCTGCTGCGCGCTAAGGATTTTCTGCGGTATGGCAACGAAATTGCGCTCGGACTGATCCGAGGCAGAAACACTGGTCACCGACGCCCCGTTCTGCACTACGGCGTAACGAATCTTCCGCCCCATTTGGTACTCAAGTGAGAAGTCCACTCCCTCCTCACCGAGGCCGGAATCATTGACCGTCATATGACGAATCGCGTAATCCTCCCCAGAAAACGTCACCTTGAATCCCGAACTGCAAGCCGATATGGCACTTCTCAAGTCATGAACAGCCTGCTTTGCAGCCGCCTCCGAATTGGCGCTCGACAGCACAAGTAGATAGCTCGCCTTTGGCACCTCGGAACCAGTCGGAGTCTTGGTAATGCTTCGCACTGCTAGTCGTTGGACATCGCGCGAGGCCGTGGGGGCCATCACGGCAACAACCGGCTGGCATGACTTTTCCGCCGCTCGCGCCGTTGGGTCGGACTTGACACCCGAGTTATCACGGATGGTGTAACCAGGGACGTCCCCCTGCCTCAGCACTGCCTGAGAAATCTCTGCCTTGGCCAGTGGCTTCTCTTCTGCCCCCTCATTGTTATTGTCTCCGCACGCTGCTGAACCCAGCAGAGCCACAGTGATAGACATGACAGCAAAGAATTTCTTTTCAACGAAAATCATTGCACACTCCTCAGTTACTTCTGATGAAAAGCTCTGGGGCTCGCGAGTCACTCATCCTGGCCAGCGTAGTCCCGTGCATTCCTGCTCTTCGAGAATTCTGGCCAGACAGCATCAACCACTGCAGCATCTTGCAGCCACTTGGCGTATGCGGTGCGTTCAGCCTGCGACATCTTAGACTCTTTTTTGATGTCGCCATTTTCATCCAGGAAATTCCCCCTACCCTTTGCGTAGTCTGCAGGATTACCCGAGTGCACCTCGGTGACCCAATTACCCTTCTCATCTTTGCTCGTGACCGTGACCTCCTTGACTTGGCCAGCGGCCCAGGCCGCCTTAGCGTTGGTCTGATAGTCCCCCTGCCAGGAGAAATCAGCCGTCGCTTCTTCGACGCCCTTGAATTGTTCTCTGAGGCCTCTGGGAGCGTCGCCTGAGTCGACCTTTGCGAATTCTTTGATCCAGCCTGTGGTGACGCTTTGCGCAAGACCATAAGCAACTCCAACTGCTGCCCCCTTGACTCCCGCCAGCCCGGCTCCTCCCGCTCCAGCTGCAGCCACACCAGCGGTGGTGTCGATCACCGTTGCTCGGAAATTATTTGTCTCTTCGACCCATCGGTCGATATCCATTTTCAGTTCTGTGGATGCCGTCTTGAAAGTCGTCACATAGAACTGTTGCATCATGCCGCGCTTCATAGAGTCGTAGGAATCTGCTTCCTCGCGACTCTCTTTAGTTTCATAGTGACGGATGGCCAAATTCCTGTCGTATGTCTGGAACAATGCACTTAGAGTGCCCGCCGCCTTGGGGTCGCGCGCTGATTCCTCCATCAGTGACCGCCATAGGTTTTCGGACACCTCTAGGCCAGAGCGGCCAGAATCTTGGCCTTTCAGGAAATCCTTGAGGCTCCATTCTTCACCCTTGGCTTTGTAATCATTTCCCCAAAGCGAGTCACTCACCGGTGACGTGACACCGTACTCAAGGTCGTTCCAATATGCCGTGATGATACTGGCATAGAAAGCCTGAGTCCCCTCGATCGGGTGCATTCCTTTCGTGTCGGATCCATTCCTGTGCTGATAGTTATCAAACAGGATACGAGCTGTATTCTTCTCCGCCAGTGCAGGATTCCAGCGCTTCAAGGCGACAGACCCGGAGTTGAGCAATTCAAAAAAGGCCTTCCCTCGCTCCTTCGGCTCATCCACCTTCCATGGACCCGTTGGGTACAGTGCTTTCAGTGCGAACTCACTGTTATGGTCGAACCACTCGCCGGAGGCTTCCGGGTTCTGCGAAATCGCACCAAAGAGCTGTGCATAGTTATCCTTACTCCACTCCCCTTCGCCCATTCCGTTGCTTCCGAAGAAGCGCGTCTCGTCATCTTTCGTGTTCTTTTTGAAAACTCGGTCGCCGAAGGCCACAAGAAAATCCTTGTCGTGCGAACCTCCCTTGAGCAACGGAGTCAACCGGTCTGGACGGAACCCCTCGTATTCGTCCATTGCGGAGCCATCGAACCACTTGTTCCATGCCTGCTGCTTAGCCTTGGGTGACTTCTCCTCAAAGGCAACCTTCGTGAACGTTCCGAATGTTTCTGCGATGACCGCACGATCTTTCTCTCGTTGGTCAGGATAGTCCTTGTAAGAATTATTGAAATGGTTACTCATTTCGTTGGACATCTGCAGCAGACCCTGGGACCCGAGTACGTTATAGAAAGCCTTCACGTAGTCGGCGTCCGCCTTGTTGGCACGCAAGTCGGCGAACATCTCAGGAGTAATATCTTCCCCGTTGTTCACCTTTTCCTTGAACTCGTCGCCCAGCTTCTTCCCATTTGCCACCGACTGCTTCGTCTGGCCGACCATGCTCTCCTTGATCCGTACCATTCCCTTGTAGCCATGGCCGTACTTCTCGTCCTCGGCGATGGAAAGGTGGTGTCGGCGTCTGAGCATGGGGAGCTGGTTCTCGGACCAGCCGGCGATGGCGAGCAGCTCGGTCAACGGCTCCGTTTCGACGCCGTAGCGTTCGAAACTCGACTTGATCCACGTCGCGCTGGACTTCAGCTTCTCCTGGTCCTTCTGGAGCGACTGGATCGTCCTGGCCAGCTGCTCCGGATCGATACCGGAGAACCCGTCCTCATCGCCTGCCATGAAAATGTCCCCCGATTAGTGCAGTTGCTACAGTTTGTTCAGTGTCAGCGCTGCTCTGCGTCGTCAACGCAAATCCATCCGCATCATCTTCGCCTCGGACGGCGACACCTTCTCCGGCAGGGAGTCGATCCTCCGCTGCACCGCCGGGATGAGCTTGTCGATCTCCCTGATCATTCGGCCGCGGTTGCCCTCGATTTCGTCGTGCCACTTGTTGGCCGTCTTGCCGACCCAGGACTTCTTTTTGTCGCCAACGTCCTGAGATGCCGTCTTCAGACATTTTTTTAGCTCTTTGACCTCCTCCACGAGATTGCTCTTCAGCACCTCAAGCTGGGCTCGATAAGGGTTATCGACCTTCGGCTGCTCGTTCGTATCCCCCACGTGCGCCTCCAGTGCGGCATCAAGTTGCAGTTCGGAAATTTTTATCGTCGACAGGGAACCAAGAATAAGGAGCTTCCAGTACCGCAAGCAAGGAGCCTTGAGCCGATGACGTGACTACACCCATTGCGATAGCATCGGGTCCCGGCGGACGGAAGGTTCGTCTGGCTATCGATACACGGGGAGGCAGTCATGACGCTAAAGGGCGCAGATACCACACGACTCCGGAGTCTTTCCACCACCTTCAAGACTCAGCACGGCAACCTCGACGACCTGATTCGTGCCATCTCGACGGGCACGAGTCACAGTGAAGAGTTCTGGAAGGGTGGCCGAGCCAACCGATTCCGGGAGGAATGGGACAAGCTCAAGCCGCAGCTGCAGAACTTCGTCACGTCTCTTGAGAACGCCCGCAAGGAGACCAACGACGCCGCCCAGGCGAACGACACCATCAATGACTAGTTGAGCAGTAGTCAATAGTCGTTGATGTGGGGGAAATCGACCCCCACTTTGAACACACGCGTTCGGGCCGGGCAACCTACGGGTTGCCCGGCCCGAACGCGTCAGTCGCCATCCACTGGCCGCTAACCCGGCAGCACCGCCTGCGCCGGCATGGCCTCCCCGCTCCGGACGAACAGTCCGCGCCCGGTCGGGCCGCCGCCGCTGTTCGACGAGACGCGGATGTTGAACATCTCGCCGTCCGCCGTGCCCTGGGGAGAGAGCAGAAGGCCGTTGCGCGAACGGCGTGCCTGCACCACGGAACCTCGGTACTGCGAGGACAACGTGTCGACCGCGCCTGCCATGATCAGGCCGAGACCGCCGTCCATACCGCGGCGCAGTTCCTCCTCAAGGGCCTCGTCGAGCGGGGTGTCGTAGATCAACTCGGCGTCGTCCACGAGGATGACGTACGGCCCCCGCGCACTGCCCGTCAGCGCCTGGAGGTCGTCCGCCGAACCCTCGCTGTCGAGCGTTCCGAGGACACCGGGCTCGGAGGCCAGGTCTCGCAGGGGTGAACGCCTCGGCGTGATCAGGACGACCTCGGTGCCACGGCTCAACAGTGACATCGCCGCCACCACCAGGGTGCTTGAGCGCCCCGACTTCGGCGGACCCGAGATGACGAAGCCGGGTCCCGCCTCCTCCAGGTCCATGCCGAGGGGCGCCAGTTCGTCCCCGCCGGCCGCGAAGAGCGCCCACAGGTCCGACGGCGGAACGAAGTCGGGCTGCAGCACCATGACCTCGGAGGCCTTGAGGCGCGCCGGCAGTACGTCGACCCGGATGGGCCTCTGGTGCTGAGCCGGGCGGGCCCAGGTCTGCGCCGCCACCCGTGCGATCTCCTGCAGTGCCGCCACCTGCGCCTGTCCGCTCGGGTTCTCCGCGAGCAGCGCGATCTGGCTCTCCTGCACCCCGTCGTCGGTCCCCTTGAGAGCCCGGCCGGACGGCACCTCCTTGGGTACGTCCTTCGGTGTGATGCCCGCGAACGAATAGTCCTGCGGGTCGGCGAGCCTCAGCACGAGCCGTTCGGCGAAGGAGCTGGAGATCTCTCCCATCAGGCCGCTTCGGTCCGTGGCGAGAACGACCTTGACTCCGACGGCGGCACCCTCGCGGAACAGCCGCTTCGCCGCTTCGACGAGACGCCCGTAGTCGTAGTTCTCGAACGCCAGGCGGAAGGCGTCCCACCCGTCGATCAGGACGACCATCCACGGCAGGCGGTCCTCGGGCCCTGCGGCCGCCCGCTGCTCGGCCGCGCTCGACTGGCCCTTCTCCGCGAGGAACATCTGTCGTCGCGTGACCTCGTCGAGAAGGCGTCCCAGCAGCCGGTCGACACGTGCCGTCTGGTCACGGGTGACGACCGCACCGCAGTGCGGGAGGCTGGTCAGCGGGAGCAGCGCGTTGGCTCCGCAGTCGATTCCGTAGATGTGGACGTCGCTCGGTGCGCAGTTCTGCGCGAGTGCCCCCGCGACGGTCCGCAGGGCGGTCGACCGCCCGGAGCGCGGACCACCCGCGATCATCAGGTGCTCCCCGTCGGCCAGGTCGAGCGCGAGGGCCGCGCGCGCCTGCTGGGCCGGCAGGTCGGTGAGCCCGAAGGCCACGGGGCGGACCGTGTCGGCGCCGGGGCCGGCCTCGGGCAGAGCGGGCAGCTCGGAGGTCAGTACCTGCGAGGGAATCGGTGGCAGCCACGGGCTGCGGGGTTGCGCGCAGCCGAGTTGCCGCGCCCCCGCGCCGATGGCCTCCACCAGCACGGCCAGGTCCGTCACCATCGTGCCGTCGTCGCCGTCCGCCTGCGCGGCTCGCGGCGGCGGATGCCCGTAGGCCACCCAGTCGAGGAGGTTCAACGTGACCTGGGGTGCCGCGTCGTGGCCGGGCCGCCGTCCACCGATACGCGCGGACTGCACACCGACGAGTGACTGGGCTCCGGACCGTACGTAGCAGCGGCCCGGTGTCGCCTTCGAGATGTTGCCCGAGTCGGGGGCGTCGATGACGTCGCGCGACTCCTCGCCGTTGGTGACGCGCAACGCGATACGAAGGTTGGTGTTGGCCCGGATGTCCTGGCTGACCACACCCGCCGGGCGCTGGGTGGCGAGCAGGAGGTGCACGCCGAGCGACCGGCCCCGCCTCGCGATGTCCACCAGGCCGGCGATGAAGTCGGGCAGCTCCGCGACCAGCGAGGCGAACTCGTCGATGACCAGCATGAGCCGCGGCATGGGCTCAAGCTCGGAGCGCAGCCTGCGGGCGTCGTTGTAGTCCTCGATGTCCTTGGTCTCGGCCTCGAAGAGGATCTCCTCACGGCGCCGGAGTTCCGCGGCGAGCGACGCGAGTGCGCGCTCCGTCAGATGGGCGTCGAGGTCACTGACCATGCCGACGGTGTGCGGCAGCCGTGCGCAGTCCTGGAAGGCGCTTCCGCCCTTGTAGTCGATGAGCACGAAGTTGAGGGCATCCGGGGTGTTGCCCACCGCCAGCGAGGCGATGATGGTCTGCAGCAGCTCCGATTTACCGGCACCGGTCGTACCGGCGATCAGTGCGTGCGGCCCGTCCCGCCGGATGTCCAGAACGAAGGGTCCGTCGGCGGCCAGCCCGATCGGTGCCGCTGTCGTCGCCCCGCCCCGCTGCCAGATCGAGGCGATGTCGGCGCCCGTGGGGTTCGGCATCTCCAGCAGGTCGAGCAGCCGGGCGGCCGTGGGCAGTGCGCTGTCCGCGTCGTCACGGCTCACGTCCACCACGGGTGCGAGAGCGCGGGCCATGCGTTCGCACCAGGCGATGGAGACCTGGTCCGCCAGTACGTCGCCGGCGGCCTCGTATCCGTAACCCCGGAGGTGGACCCGGGTGGCCGACTCCGGGGTCCAGCAGATCGCGGTGCGGCACTCCTCCGGCAGAAGCCGTTCGTCCTCGTCCACGCAGAGCGCGAAGATCCCGTGAGCCGGCCCCTCCTGGAGCAGCTGGGGAACACCGGGCACCCTGCGCAGCAACCGGGCGCCGTCGAGTACGAGCAGCACCTGCGCGTCAGGACGCAGGGCGTTCAGGCCGCCGTTCTCCTTGGCGATCGCCTGCCGTCTGGTGAGTTCCGCGAGGAGTTCGGCGACCCTGCGCGAGATCGACTCCGCGTCGGTGCCCATCAGGGCGACGCAGTTCTGGCCCTGCTGAGGGCTCGTATGGGGCAGCCACTGCGCCCAGCTCCAGTTCTGCGCCGCGTCCGCCGTCGAGGACAGCACCACCAGGGAGAGATCGCGAGGGCTGTGCAGCACGGCCGCCTGAGCGGTCATCCAGCGGGCGCCGGCCGCCGCCCGCGCCCTGTCTCCCGCGATGCCGACCACACCGAGTTCCGCGAAGGGCAGCGTCAGCGGCACGTCGGTCACCACCGGAGGCTCCGGTTCCTCCGCGTCCGAGCCGGCGTTGCGGGCGTTGGCGACGTCGATCTCCGCACGGAGATCACTGAAGCCGACCCTCAGATGCATCGCGTCCGGGTCGGTGATCCGGCGTTCCCACAGGCGCCGCCGCGGGCCGGTGGCGAACAGCAGGAGCTGGCCCGGATCCGGGTAGGCCTCGCGCCTCCGTCGCTGGTCCAGCTCGCTCAGCCGCACGACCTCGGCCTCGTGCTCGGCCTTGGCCTTCCGGTACTCCTTCATGGCGGCCCGGTACTTCTTCTTGCCGTGACGCCTGTCGCTGATCCACTGGCCGAAGATCATGAGGGGGGAGAGAAGGCAGAACAGCAACATGTAGATCATCTTGGTGACGAAGTACATGCCCACCCCGAAGAAGAGGGGGAGGATCGCCGAGATGAGCTGGAAGCGCTGTGCCTCGTCCTTTTTCGGCGGTGCGGGAACGACAAGCCGCGGGTTGGCTCTGGGGGAGGTCAGGCGTGGCGGGCGGTTGTAGGCGAGACCGCCCGCTCCCGCGGGTGAGAGGTGGGCGTCGGGTTCGCCGACCTCGGAGAGGCTGAACAGTGACTCGCCGGACTTCAGCAGGGCACCGGGCTGCCACTCCTGCGGGGCGGACACCGGCGCGTCGTCCAGGACCAGTTCGGCGCCGTCATGAGGAGCGATCTCCACCCGCCCCTTGACGTCGACGGTCACTCGCGCCGCCAACTGCGCCAGACAGGGGTCCTCGACGGAGAGCGTGGCGGTGGGGGCGGAGCCGATCGTGCTGACCCCGGCGGAGAGTCGGGCCACTCGGCCGGCCCCGGCTCCACCGCTGACAGTGACCTCGTACCTGCCGACGGGTTCACCGCTGACCATGAAGGGGCCGACGGACGCGTCGGTGGTGAGGCGCACGCCGTCCCGCAGCGCGCTGCCGATCTTCGCCTCCGGCGCACAGAGCCTGCCGTCCACCCACAGGCCGGCCTCGGCGGCGGGCCGCTGCCACGTGGGGGCTTGACCAGGGAGAGGTGTCACCACCCCTTGAGCCGCGAACGACGCGGGGACACCCCGCATACGGAGCCGTTCCACCGCCGCGGCGACTTCGGCCGCGGTCGTACCGTCGTCGACGTTGATCACCGCGTCCTGTGGTGCGACCCCTTCCCGGACTACCGTTGCCCGCACTCGCATCGGGACGTGTCCCCTCCCCTTAGGATCCTGCAGGTCATGATCTGAAAATACGCAGTCCAGAGCCTAGCTGGCACTGGTCGGCTGTTCGGGTGCATCGCCTGTGCACATTCCGGGGAGGCCTAGCCGGGGCGCCCGTTCTCCTCCACGGCCACCGTCGGAGCGAACATGCGCAGGGCCTCGGCCAGGCGCTCGCGGTCCAGGGTCCACAGGTTGATGTGCCTGCTCGCCAGGAAGACCTCGTGATCGACATGGCCCGCCAGTCGGCCGGTCCGCTCCCGCGTCAGCTCGGAGTTGGGCCCGGGCAGAGCAGGTGCGCCCGCTCGGCGGCGAAGGCCCACGTAGCGCATCGGCGTCGGCGCGGCGGTCTCCTGCTGCCACAGCACCACCGCTTCGACATCTCCCCAGGGAACGAAGGCGGTCTGACTCGCGTATCTCGCGGGCGCGCCCCCCAGGGTCACGCCGCTCTCATCGACGCGGAACGCGACAAGCCGCTTCGTCCACGCGCCGCTGAGAAGCTGGAAAGGTGTCCAGGTGAACTGGACTTCGTACGCTGACGTCGAATCTGCGGACATGCTGATCGCAATCGCTCGGGTTCGCCGGTCCTCCGGGGCTGCCTGTCCTCCAGGACTGCCCGGAGGGCACGAACTGTCTGGTGTCCCTCATACAGCCGGCAGCGCGTAGACCTCATACCCATGCGTGGCCAGCAGCCGGTTCCCGGAGATCGTGACCTGCCACGGCTCCCCCGGATCCTTGTTGTCGTTGTAGACCCATCGGGCCCGGCCGGTCTTCGCGTCCAGTGCGAAGACCCCGCCCCCGTCCATGGCCGAGGCTCCGTACAGGGTGCCGCCCGCCCGGAGGAACTGGGCGGGTGCCTGGTCGGCGCCCGGGTCCTCGCAGAGCCAGAGCTTCTTGCCCGTCTTGACGTCGACCGCCCATACGCCGCCGTCGTGGTCGGCGGTGTAGAGGACACCGTCGACGACCGTCGGGTTGTCGAAGCCGCGACGGCCGTTCGGGGAGAGGGTCCAGCGGGACTTCCCCGTTTCGACGTCGATCGCCGCCAGGGTGGTGCCCGGGAGGAGGACGAGGCCCGGGCCGGGGGCGACCGTGGGGCGCCAGGTCCAGTCGTCCCCGATCTTCTGCGTCCACAGCTGGGTGCCCGTGGCCGTGTCGCGGACGGTGAGGTTGCGGTTGGAGTCGGCGTAGACGAGGTGCTTGCCGGAGACCGTTCCCTCGACGTCGTAGTCGTCGGTGCCCCAGTCGCGCTTCTGCAGCCACACCTTCTTGCCCGTGGTGTGGCTGATGGCGGCGACACCCGTGCGGTAGTCCGTGGCGCTTCGGGAGTCGGCGTAGTCGGTCACCGTGACGTAGACGTTCTTCGCGTCGATCGCGATCGTCCTCTCGACCTTGAGGTCCTCACCGAGGCGGCTGCGCCAGGCTTCCTCACCCGTCGTCGCGTCCAGTGCCTTGAGCACGCCGCTCGTGTCGGTGTCCGCCATGAACAGCTTGCCGTCGGCGAGCAGCAGCGGAGCGCCGAACGGCAGCACGTCCTTGCGGGACCAGCGCTGCTTGCCCGACTTCACGTCGTACGCCACCAGCGGGTCGCCGCTGATGAACAGCAGCCCGTCGTGGGTCAGCAATCGCTCGGTCGTGGCGATGCTGTCCTCGGCGACCGACTTGTGCCACAGGGGCTGCGGGGCCGTACCCGCCGGCGGTGTCGTGAAGTTTTCCGTCTCCGCCCCGGCCGCGGCCCCGGCCGTTCCGCCTCCGGCCGCCGCCGACGCCCCGTCCTTTTCGGCCTCGCCGTCCTTCCCGCTCAGCCACCAGGCGGTACCGCCGCCTGCCGCGACCACCCCGACAACGCCCGCGGCGAGACCGAGGAACCGTCGGCGGGAAGCGGCCGGAGCCGCGGCCGATCCGGTGTCTCCCGATCCCAGGCGCACAGTGCCGGAGGGGGCCCCACCGGTCCCGTACGGCGAAGTGCCAGGGGCGCCCTGTGCGTACCCCGGTGCCGCGACCGGCATCGCCGGCGGAGGCCCGAACCCGGAGGCCGACGGCGCCTGTGCCGGTCCTGCCGGTTGTGGCGCCTCCAGGTCCAGGATCCCCGCCGCGTGCGTCGCGATCGTCGAGGCGACCGCCGACGGCAGCCAGTCGGTCAGCAGCCCTTCGACTCCGCCGGGTGCCAGAGCGGCCACGATCTCGGCGGGTGCGGGACGCTGTGCCGGATCCTTCAGCAGGCAGGCGCGGATCAGACCGACGAGCGACTGCGGTACGCCGGTGACATCCGGTTCGCCGTGGACGACCTGGTAGAGCAGCGCGGCGTGTGAGGCGGCGCCTTCGCCGAAGGCGTTGCGGCCCGTCGCGGCGAAGGCGAGAACGACGCCGAGCGAGAAGACGTCACCGGCGGTACCGACGTCCCGCCCCATGGCCTGCTCGGGCGACATGTAGCCGGGCGAGCCGACCACGACTCCCGTCTGCGTCATACGGTTGCCGTCCACCGCCCGCGCGATCCCGAAGTCGATGACACGCGGGCCGTCCGCCGCCAGCAGGACGTTGGAGGGCTTGAGGTCCCGGTGGACAAGGCCCGCGGCGTGGATTTCCTGAAGGGCCGCGGCGAGGCCCGCGCCCAGCGCACGGACCGTCCGCTCGGGAAGCGCGCCGTGCGCCTCCACGACGTCCGTCAGATCAGGGCCGAGGACATACGCCGTCGCGAGCCACGGCAGTGCGGCGTCCGGGGCCGCGTCCACGACCGGGGCCGTGTAGCGGCCGGAGACCGCGCGGGCTGTCTCGACCTCGTGCTGGAAGCGGTTGCGGAAGTCGGGATCGGCGGCCAACTCCGGTCGTACGACCTTGACGGCCACCGTGCGACCACCCGGTGAGCGCGCGAGGTAGACCCGCCCCATGCCTCCCGCGCCGAGTCTCCCCAGCAACCGGTAGCTGCCCAACTCCCGTGGATCGTCGGGCCGCAGTGTCTCCATGGTCGAGCCTTCCCCGTTCATTCACCGATTCCGGATTCCCGCCGGGGCCGGCCGGAGTCCGCGTGTTCGGTGATGATGCCTGCGGTTCGCGTGATGGCGTTCGCTACCGCAGACACAGTAGTAATCGCCGGGGCGGGCGGGGCGCCTGGGGAGGCGGAGATGGGGATGGGGGCGGGGACGGGGACGGGGGCGGGGACGGGCGGCCGACCGGCCCCGCGCCACCCGCCACCCGCCATCCGCTATCCGACCTTCGACATCCGAGCCACCGGATCCCCCGCCCCCGCGTTGTCCGTCTCGTAGCGCAGGTCGTCGTCGGCCGGGACCAGGCGGACCTCGTGGCGGCCCGTTGTGCACTCGGAGGTGGTGGACGGCTTGGCCACGCTCGTGGCGATCAGCTGTCCGGCCGTCACCTTCTTGAGGTAGAGGTCGGTGTCGCAGGTGCCGCCGATGAGGTCGGTCTGGCGGAACGTGCCGAGCCGTTCGCCCTTCTCCGCCTGGCGGACCGTCACCCGGAACGTGCCCATGGGGAGCTTGCCGTCGAGGGCGAAGCCGTCGCCCTCCCAGGTGCCGAGATAGGACTCGGGCACGGCGGAGGGCTCGGGCACGGCGGAGGGCTCGGCCGAGGGCGCGCTCGCCTCGTCGGAGGGGCCGGGGCTGGTCGCGGGCGGTCGGCCCGCGGGCCCCGAGTCGCTGCTGTCGTCCGAGTCCGAGTCCGTTCCGGTTCCCGGCATCAGGTCGAACACGAACACCGAGCCGAACGTCACCGCCGCCAGCGCTCCCGCCACCGCGAGCGCGACCGTGCAGCTCAGCCTGCGTCCGCGGCCGCCCGCACCCGGCACGGAGGTCGCGGCCACGCTGACGGACACCTTGCCGGCGGCGGGGGTGTGCGGCCCGTTGTGGGCGCCGGGAGCGTAGGGCGAGTACGGGGAGGGGGATGGGGATGGGGAGGAGGGTGGGGAAGAGGGTGGGGAAGAGGGTGGGGAGGGTGAGTAGGACGCGTAGGAGGGGTCGGGCGGGCCGAAGACCCCGGGCGCCCCTTCCCCCGCCGCCGCGTTCACCTCCCCCGCCGCGTTCACCTCCCCCGCCGCCGCATTCGCCCCCGCCCCCGCATTCGCCTCCGCCGCACTCGCCTCCGAAGTGCTCTCCACCGAAGGGCTGCTGAACCCCACCACCCCCGACGGTGCCGCCTCCGCCGCCCCGTCCGCCACCTCCAGGTTCAGCAGCCGTACTGCGCTGCGGCTGACCTGTTCCACCAAGGGGCCCGGCAGCCAGCCCGCTGCCACCAGCCGTGCCGCGCCTTCCGGGGCCAGTGCGGTCGCGAGGGCCGCCGGAGACGGGCGCGCGGACGGGTCCTTGGCGAGGCACCCGGCCACCACCTCCCGCAACTCGCCGCAGAGCGCGCCCAGTTCGGGCTCCTCGTGGACCACCTTGTAGAGCAGGGAGGCCGAGGAGTCGCCGGGGAAAGGGGGCGCGCCCGTCGCCGCGTACGCCAGTACCGCGCCCAGGGAGAAGACGTCGGCCGCGCCGGTGACGCCCTTGCCGAGGATCTGCTCGGGCGACATGTAGCCGGGCGAGCCGACGGAGACGCCCGTCGAGGTGAGGGACGCCGTGCCGTCGGTCGCGCGGGCGATGCCGAAGTCGATGAGCAGGGGTCCGTCGAGGGTCAGCAGCACGTTCGACGGCTTGACGTCCCGGTGGACCAGGTCCAGGCCGTGCACCGCCGCCAGCGCCTCGGCGAGGCCGGCGCCGAGGACGCGTACCGAGTGGTCCGCGAGGGCGCCCGTGTCGGTGACCGCCGCGGTCAGCGTGGGGCCTGCGGCGTAACCGGTCGCGACCCACGGGACAGGGGCGTCCGGGTCGGCGTCGAGGACCGGGGCCGTGTACGCGCCGCCCACCCGCCGCGCCGCCTCCACCTCGCGCCGGAACCGGGCGCGGAACTCCTCGTCGAGCGCGAAGTGCGGGTGCACGATCTTGACCGCGACGGTACGGCCGCCCGCGCTGCGGCCCAGGTAGACGCGGCCCATCCCGCCGGAGCCGAGCCGGCCGAGCAGCCGGTAGGGCCCCACGACAGTGGGTTCATCGACATCGAGCGGCCGCATGGCACCCGCACCTTCCCCCGTAACCCCGCCCCGTCGCCCCCGGACGAGCCGCACTCCCAGCAGGGTAGTACCGCCCGTCGCGGCCGAGCCTTGGCCGCTCTCACGGTTCCAGCAGATCCACCTTCACGTCCGACGCGAAACCGGTCGTGGGGCCCACCCTGCGCGCGAACTCCCTGACCGCCTCCAGCTGCGGTGCGCCGAAGCGGAAGTCGAGCGTCGTGAAGTAGCGCTCCAGGACCTTCTCGTCGAAGGCCTCCCAGCGGGCCGCCTGCTCGGCGACCTTGCCGACCTCCTCCAGGGACAGGTCGCGGGAGGCGAGGAAGGCCTCGTGCACCTTGCGGGTGAGGACCGGCTCGCGTTCCAGGTAGTCGCGGCGGGCGGCCCAGACCGCGAAGACGAAGGGCAGGCCGGTCCACTCCTTCCAGAGGGCGCCGAGGTCGTGCACCTGGAGGCCGTAGCGCGGGCCGTCCAGCAGATTGGCGCGCAGGGCGGCATCGCCGATCAGCACCGCCGCGTCGGCCTCCTGCATCATCAGGCTGAGGTCGGGCGGGCAGGTGTAGTAGGACGGCTCCACACCGAACCGCTCCGACAGGAGCAGCTGCGCGAGGCGTACGGACGTGCGCGAGGTCGAGCCGAGGGCGACCCGGGCGCCGTCCAGCTGGTCCAGGGGGACCTGGGAGACGATCACGCAGGACATCACGGGGCCGTCGCAGCCGACCGCGATGTCGGGGAAGGCCACCAGCTCGTCGGCGTGCTTGAGGAACTCGACGAGGGTGATGGGCCCGATGTCGAGATCGCCCCGTACGAGCTGCTCGCTGAGCTTCTCCGGAGTGTCCTTGGTGAGCTCGAAGTCGAGCAGCGTGCCCGTTCTCGCGAGTCCCCAGTACAGGGGCAGGCAGTTCAGGAACTGGATGTGGCCGACGCGCGGCCGTGAGCGGCGGGCGTCGGGACGCCCCTCGGGAGACTCAGGAGAATTGTCCACATCGCGAGGCTAGACCCCATGCGGTACGGTGCAGGATCCAGGGTGCCCGAGCGGGGACGAAACCACCTCCGCCTCCCGTGTCAACCCCTGTGACACCGAGTGATACCGCTACGTCAGCCCCTCCGGCGCGCCCCTCCGAAGCTTCTCCGGAGCCCCTCCTGCGAGCCCGCCAAACTTCCGGGTGACGTGATCTTGCCCTCTATTGCTTTCGACTGCCCTCCTGGGTAAGGTCGTCCGCAAGTTGCAGTTTGGTTTCCCTTGCAGTACAGAGCCTGCGGAGCATGTGACCGCGGGCTCTCGTCGTTTTCAGACGAATGCAGTTGTTTACAAGGTTTTGTTCACAAGCTTTTGTTTACTCCTTGCAGGTTCTGGAGCAGGGCAACCCTTTGGGCCCAAGGAGGGCTTATGGCTACCGGAACCGTGAAGTGGTTCAACGCCGAAAAGGGCTTTGGTTTCATTGCCCAGGAAGGCGGCGGCCCGGACGTCTTCGTCCACTACTCCGCGATCAACGCGAGCGGATTCCGCTCCCTCGAAGAGAACCAGGCGGTTACCTTCGACGTGACCCAGGGTCCGAAGGGCCCGCAGGCGGAGAACGTCACCCCCGTCTGATCCTTCGGCTGAGTCCGGGCTCCCGAGCCCGACACTCTGATCCGGAACCTAGAAGCAAGACCCAAGGAGCCCCACACCGTCAGGTGAAGGGGCTCCTGCCTTTTCCCCCGCCCCTATGTCTCTCCCCCTCCCTTCTCGTCCCTCTCCCTCTCCCCCTCCCTACTCGCTGCCGAGTGCCCCGTCGTACATCGTCTCGATCTCCCCGGCGAACTCCCGGGTCACCACCGCGCGGCGGAGCTTCATCGTCGGGGTCAGGTGGCCGGCCGTCTCCGTGAAGGTGAGGGGCAGGACGGTGAAGCGGCGGATCGATTCCGCGCGGGAGACGAGGCGGTTGGCGTCGTCGATCGCCCGCTGGAGGACGGTGAGCAGGTCGGGGTCGGTGACCAGGGTAGCCGTCGGGACCTCCGCCCGGCCGGTCATCCGGCACCAGTGGGCCATGCCCTCGCCGTCCAGGGTGACCAGCGCGGTGACGTACGGGCGGTTGTCGCCGATGACGACGCACTGGTTGATGAGGGGGTGCGCGCGGAGCCAGTCCTCCAGCGGCGCGGGTGCGACGTTCTTGCCGCTGGTGGTGATCAGGATGTCCCTCTTGCGGCCGGTGATCGTGAGGTAGCCGTCGTCGTCCAGCTCGCCGATGTCGCCGGTGGCGAACCAGCCGTCCTGGGCCGCCGGGACCACTCCGCCCGCCTGCGGGTCCCAGTAGCCGCGGAAGACCTGGTTGCCGTTCAGCAGGATCTCGCCGTCCTGGGCTATCCGCACCCGGGTGCCGGGCAGCGGCCAGCCGACCGTACCCAGGCGCGGCCGGTGCGGGTAGGTGAGGGTCGCCGCGGCCGTCGACTCGGTGAGGCCGTAGCCCTCGTACACCTGGATGCCGGCGCCGGCGTAGAAGGAGGCGAGGCGGCGGCCGAGCGGGGAACCGCCGCAGACCACCTGGCGGACCTTGCCGCCGAGGGCCGCGCGGATACGGCGGTAGACGAGGGGGTCGTAGACGGCGCGGGCCGCTCTGAGTTTCGCGCTCGGCCCGGAGCCCGTGCCGTGCTGCTGGGCCTCCAGCGCCTCCCCGTAGCCGCGTGCCACCCGGGCGGCACGGTCGAAGGAGGCGGCGCGGCCCATCCTCTCGGCGGTCGCGCGGCCACTGTTGTAGACCTTCTCCAGCACGTACGGGATGGCCAGCAGGAAGGTCGGCCTGAAGCCCGCGAGGTCGGTCAGCAGTTCCTCCGTACGGATGCTCGGCGCATGGCCCAGGCGTACCCGGGCGCGCATACAGGCGACGGCGACCATCCGGCCGAAGACGTGCGAGAGGGGGAGGTAGAGGAGCGTGGACGCGGGCTCCTTGAAGGTGGACTTGAAGACGGGGTGGAGCAGTTCGACCGCGTTGTCGACCTCGGCGAAGAAGTTGCCGTGGGTCAGCGCGCAGCCCTTGGGGCGCCCGGTGGTACCGGAGGTGTACATGACCGTCGCGAGCGAGTCGGGGCCGAGGACCCCGCGGCGTACGGCGACCTCCTGGTCGGGGACGTCCCGGCCCAGCTCGGCCAGGCGGTCCGTGTGTCCCTTCTCGAAGATCCACATGTGCTGGACGTCGGGCAGCCGGTCGCGTTCGGGGCCGAGCGCGGCGGCCTGCGACACATGCTCGACGGCGATCGCCACCGCGCCCGAGTCCTGGAGGATCCAGCGCGTCTGGAAGACGGACGAGGTCGGATAGACAGGGACGGTCACCAGGCCCGCGGCCCACGCGGCGAAGTCCAGCAGCGTCCACTCGTACGTCGTACGCGCCATGATGGCGAGCCGGTCGCCGGGCATCAGGCCCTCGGCGATCAGCCCCTTGGCGACCGCGAGCACCTGGTCGGCGAACTCGGCCGCCGTGACGTCCCTCCAGCGGCCGTCCGGGCCCTTGCGGCTGAGCACCGGGTCGTTCGGCACCTGGTCCGCGTTGTCGAACGGGATGTCCGCGAGCGAGCCGTGCGTCACGGGCAGGATCAGCGGGGGGACCGAGACCTCTCGTACGACCCCGTCCAGCCGCTTGACCTCGGGTTCCGGTAGGGCGGGCTGGGGGCGGGAAGAGGGATCGCGGGACACGGGCGGCTCCTTACTCTCGTGCTTCTCCCATTACGGACCCGTGAAGGGGCAGGTTCACCCAGGAAACTGGGGGGCTTGTGTGCGGAAGGGTGAGAGGTTGGTGCCCGTTCGGACAGCTGTTCATCTTCTGCCCGAGATGTGGGCATGGAGGAGGGCCGGATGTGGGCGGGGGCGCCTTGCCTGCGGGGCGGGGCGGGGCGGGGCGGGAGGTGTGCGTGGGCGCGCCGCGGTCGCCCGTCTGCCCGTGTCACTGGCGGGTGCGCGTGGGCGCGCCGCGGTCGCCCGCCCCCGTCCGCCCGTGTCACGGGCGTTCGAGGATCGCCGTCACGCCCTGGCCGCCCGCCGCGCAGATCGAGATCAGGCCGCGGCCGGGGCCCTCGCGCTCCGCGAGCAGTTTGGCCAGGGTCGCCACGATCCTCGCCCCGGTGGCCGCGAAGGGGTGGCCGGTGGCCAGTGACGAGCCCGCCACGTTGAGCCGGTCCCGGTCGACCTGGCCAAGCCCCCGCTTCTCCCAGGCCGCGAGGGTGGCGAGCACCTGCGACGCGAACGCCTCGTGCACCTCGACGAAGTCGAAGTCGTCGAGGCCGAGTCCGGCCCTTTCCAGCATGTGCGGGACCGCGTGGGCGGGTGCCATGAGCAACCCGTCCGCCCCGCCGGCCACGTCCCCCGCCACGAAGTCCACGGCCGCAGTCTCGTACGCCGTCAGGTACGCGAGGGGAGTCAGGCCGCGCCCCGACGCCCACGCGTCGCTCGCGAGGAGCACGGTGGCCGCGCCGTCGGTCAGGGGCGTCGAATTTCCCGCGGTCATGGTCGGGTTGGGGTCGTGCGCGCCGAACACGGGCTTCAACGAGGCCAGTTCGGCGACCGTCGAGCCGGGGCGGAGGTTCTGGTCCCGCTCCAGCCCCGGGAAGGGGACGACCAGGTCGTCGAAGAAGCCGCGTTCGTAGGCGGCGGCGAGCCGTTGGTGGCTGGCCGCCGCGAGTTCGTCCTGCGCCTCGCGGGTGACGGCCCACGTCCGGGCGGTGACCGCCGCGTGCTCGCCCATCGAAAGCCCGGTACGCGGCTCGGCGTTGCGCGGGATCTCCGGGACGAGGTGGCCGGGGCGGACGCGGGCGAGGGCCTTCAGACGGGCCCCCGCCGACTTCGCTCGCCGGACCTCCAGCAGGATGCGCCGCAGCTGGTCGTTGACGCCGAGCGGGGCGTCGCTCGCCGTGTCCGCGCCGCCCGCGACGGCGGACTCGGTCTGCCCGAGGGTGATCTTGTTGGCCGCCGCTACGACGGCCTGGAGACCGGTGCCGCAGGCCTGCTGGATGTCGTACGCGGGTGTGCGGGCGTCGAGCCGTGAGCCGAGCACGGTCTCCCGCGCGAGGTTGAAGTCGCGGCTGTGCTTCAGGACGGCACCGGCCACCACCTCCCCCACCGCGCCCGGCTCTTCGAGTCCGTAACGGTCCACGAGGCCGTCGAGGGCCGCGGCCAGCATCTCCTGGTTCGAGGCGGTGGCGTACGGGCCGTCGGAGCGGGCGAAGGGGATGCGCGTACCGCCGACGACCGCGACGCGGCGCGGCTCCGGCATACGGAGGGGTCCGGCGGTGGGGACGGGGCCGGGGCCGGCGGCGCGGAGAGGCCGGGGCGCGCTGCTGGGTTCGACGGGGCTCATCTCGACCTGCTCCCTCACGGTGACATAGTATTACCTCGGGTAACCTTACTCCAGAGTAAGCAGGAGAGGGCGCCCGTGCGAGCCTGCGCCCGAGCGCATCCGACCGAGCGCATCGACCGAGCGCATTCGACCGAGCTGGAGCTGCACCATGGCCGACCGCTATCTGAGCCTCACCGGCACCGCGCCCGGCCGCTTCCTGACCCGGCGGCTCGGCCTGCCCCAGCCGGCGCGGCTACGGCGGTGGAGCGCCGAACAGCCCTCTCTGCAAGGCCGGTTGCTGCACCTCACAGCGGGCAGGTCCGACCTCGACCTGGCGCCCGTCCTCGCGCTCGCGGGGCTGGACCTGGACCTGGTGCCGGCCGGCTCGGGGCTGGACCTGGGCACGGACAACCCGGTCGCCGTCGTCCTCGACGCCACGGGTGTCCGTGACGTCGACACGCTCGCCGAGGTCCACGCGGCGCTCCACCCCGTCGTCCGGTCGGTCGCCGGGAGCGGGCGGATCGTGGTGCTCGGCTCGCCCCCGGACCCCGCCGACCACCACCAGGCCGCCGTGCAGCAGGGCCTCGAAGGGTTCGTACGGTCCCTCGGCAAGGAGATCGGGCGGGGCAGGACCGTGAATCTCGTACGGCTCACGGACGCGCGTGCCGCGGAGTCGACGTTCCGCTTTCTGCTCTCGCCGCGGTCGGCGTACGTCAGCGGGCAGGTGATCGAGGTCGGTGACGGTGACGGTGACGGCGCGACGATGGCGCCCGCGGACTGGGGCAAGCCGCTCGCCGGACGGACCGCCCTGGTCACCGGGGCCGCGCGCGGGATCGGGGAGGCCGTCGCCGCGACGCTCGCGCGGGACGGGGCGCGGGTGGTGTGCCTGGACGTGCCCGCCGCCGGGGCCGACCTGGCCGCGGTCGCCGGACGGCTCGGCGGGGTCGCCCTCGCGCTGGACATCACGGCGGCCGACGCGGGGGCGCGGATCGCCGACGCGCTGCCCGAAGGGCTGGACGTCCTCGTCCACAACGCGGGGATCACGCGGGACCGGCGGCTGGTCAACATGCCTGCCGAGCGCTGGAGTTCGGTGCTCGACGTCAACCTCGCCAGCGTGCTGCGCACGACCGACGCACTGCTGTCCGGTGGCACGCTCCGCCCGGGCGGGCGCGTCGTGGCGACCGCGTCCATCGCCGGGATCGCGGGCAACGCCGGCCAGACGAACTACGCCGCGTCCAAGGCGGGGATCGTGGGGCTCGTACGGGCCCTGGGGCCGCGGGCGCTCTCGGAGTACGGCGTGACGGTGAACGCCGTCGCGCCCGGCTTCATCGAGACGCGGATGACGGCCGCGGTGCCGCTGTTCATCCGTGAGGCGGGGCGGCGGATGAACTCGCTCGCGCAGGGCGGGCTGCCGGTGGATGTCGCCGAGACGACGGCGTGGTTCGCGAGTCCGGGGTCCGGAGCGGTCAACGGGCAGGTCGTGCGGGTGTGCGGGCAGAGCCTTTTGGGGGCGTGAGCGGGGGCCTGCGGCGCTGGGCGGGTTGTGGGCTGATGCCGGGTGCGGGTGCGGGTGCGGGTGCGTGGGGGCTGGGTGCGCCGTTCCCCGCGCCCCTCAAGACAAGCGGGTCGTTGTGGAGGAGAGTCGGAGATGAGTGACCTGGTGGATGTCATGAACAGCAGTCGGACTCGTACACATACCCTCGGCCGGTCGCCGTCCCTGTGGCCCCTGCTCGCCCGGGGAGCGGTGCTCTCTCCGTTCAAGCGGCCCAGGACCGGAGTCACCGCGCCCCGTACCCGGCTGGTCCTCCCCGGGGTGCGGGTCGACCTGGGCAGGCTCGCCGCGTACGAGCGGGCCTGCGGGTTCGGGGTGGGGGCGGACGAGTTGCCGCCGACCTATCCGCATGTGCTCGGTTTCCCGGCGGCCATGCGGCTGATGAGCGGGCGGACGTTCCCGCTGCCGCTGCTCGGACTGGTGCACACGTCCATCGGGATCACGCAGCACAGGGCGCTCACGACCACCGGAGAGTACGAACTCGGCGTGTGTGTCGCTGACTTGTTGCCCCACAGACGCGGCACCGAGGCCGTCGTCGTGACCGAGGTGAGGGCGGGCGGTGAACTCGTGTGGGAGTCACGCAGCACGTATCTGGCCCGCCACGGCACCACGACGGCGGAGAGCACCACCACGACGGAGAGCACCACGACGGAGAGCACCGGCGAGCGGACCGCGGGCGTTGCCGAGCAGGCCGTCGCGGGGCGGCTTCGCGGGCAGGCCGCGGCGGCGGAGCTCAAGCCGCTGCCCGTGCTCGCCGAGTGGCATCTCGCGGGGGATGTCGGGCGGCGGTACGGGGCCGCGTCCGGAGACCGCAATCCGATCCATCTGCACCCCCTCACCGCCCGGATGTTCGGCTTCCCCCGGACCGTCGCGCACGGCATGTGGACCGTGGCGCGCTGCCTCGCCGAGCGCGGGACACCCCAAGCGGCCCGGATACGGGCGGAGTTCAGGGCGCCGGTGCTGCTGCCGGGGACGGTGTCGTACGGGGCGAGCAGCAGCCGTTTCGAACTGCGGGGGACCGACGGCGGCCGACTGCATCTGACGGGGGAAGTACTGCCGCTCGCCTGATCGGGGCGGCAGCACCGGCGTTGCCCCTGCTTCAGGGCCTCGGCCCGGCCACCGCGGTCCGCGCGGGCTCCGCGCCCTCCGGGGCCGCGGCGGTCTCGGGGACCTCCCCGCCCTCCGGGGCCACGGCGGTCTCCGGGGCCTCGGCCCACGGCCGGCCCTCCATCAGGTCGCCCAGACCCGCCCACGCGAAGTTCATCAGGGTCGCGGCGGCCTGCCGGGCGGAGACTCCGGGGGTGGCGTTGGCCCAGGCCGCGAGGGACTCGGCGGCGCCGACGAGGGCTTCGGCGAGGCCCGCGACCTCGCGCTCGGGCAGCGAGGGGTTCCGGTGGGCCTCCCGCGCCGCGACCACGATCAGCTGGGTGACGAACGCCACGATCTCCTCGCGCATCGAGGTGATCTCGGCGGCGAAGGGCTCCCCGTGCGTACGCGCCTGACGGTGCAGCACCGCCCAGCCGTCCGGGTTCTGCGCGGTGTGTGTGAAGAACGCCCGCAGACCTTCCCAGAGTTGACGGTCGGCGGGCAGGTTCGGCCGGACTCCGGCGCGTACCGCCGCGGTCAGGGCGGCGGCCTCACGCCGGATGCACGCGGTGAAGAGGTCTTCCTTGCTGTTCAGGTACAGGTAGACCAACGGCTTGGACACGCCTGCCAGATCGGCGATCTCGTCCATCGAGGCGGCCCGGTAGCCCCGCTGCCCGAAGGTCCGCACGGCGGCGTCCAGCATCTGCTGTTCGCGCACGGCACGGGGCATCCGCTTGCTCTTCACTGCACCCATACAGGAAAGAGTATGTTCTGCCGACGCTTACGCCGGGGCGAGGTGCGGTCGCATCGGGGCCCGGGTGCCGCCCGCCGTCACCTTCAGGCCGTCCGGCTCCGGGCGCCGGACACCTCGCCGGACACCTCGCCCAACACCTTGCCCGACGTCTCGCCCAACACCTTGCCCGACGTCTCGCTCGACGCCTTGCCCGACGTCGCGTCCACCGCCTCGTCCTCCTGGTTGCGGTTCGCCTCCAGGTTGGACTTCATGCGGTCGACGCGCTCGACGACCTGCATCGAGGCGCGGTCGCGCTCCTTGCGGAGGACCACGAAGCTGATGGGCGCCGAGACGACCAGGGCGAGCATGACGACCCACATACCGTTGGAGTCGCCGAGGCCGCGCGGAGCGACTCCGGAGTAGACGAGGCCCCAGACGACCACGAGGCAGCCCACGAAGATCCCCAGGCGCATCAGTGTGTAGCGGAGCATCTCAATCCACTCTTCCGTTCCGAACGTTCCCAAAGGCCACCGTCCAGTGAAGCACGCGCGGGCCGCGATCTTGTAGGGGGGTGTCGGGGGTGCGCGGCCCCGCCGGTGTCAGTCGACGCGGCCCAGGGACAGCAGCATCGTGATGTCGTCCCGGTCGTCGCCCGGCGACACCCTGATCGCGTCCGGTACGCGGCCGACCTCCTTGTAGCCGCACGATCCGTAGAACCGCTCCAGGCCCTCACCGCCCCGGCAGGTGAGCCGTATCGCCTCTATGCCGTCGAGACCGCGGGCGGCGTCGGCGGCGGCCGTGAGCAGGTCGCGGCCGTAGCCCCTGCCCTGGTGCCTCGGGTGCACCATCACCGTGTACAGCCACAGCCAGTGCGTCATCAGGCGGTGGGTGTTGTGGGCGAGGAAGGCGGTCGCGGCGACGGTTCCGTCCTCGTCGCGGCCGATCAGGAGCCGGGTGCGGCCCTCAGCCATCGCGACGAAGTGCTTCACGAGCTCCGGCCGTACCGTCTCGCGCGAGACGGGGGGTACGAAGCCGACGGAGCCGCCCGCGTTGGACACATCGGCCCACAGGTCGGTGATGCCGTCCCGCAGGGCGGGGCCGACAGAGGGGTCGAGCTCGAACGTAAGGGCCATACGAGCAGATTACTTATTACCCCTCCCGTGACTCAAGTGACTGTCGAGCCGGACACGGGCGGACGACTGCCGCGAGCCTCGCCACCGGCTCGCCGGTTCACCGCCCGGCCAGGCGCGGCGTTCAAGGGGCGCGGGGAACGGCGCAGTCCTTTCGCCCTGAAGGGGCGCGGGGAACGGCGCAATCCTTTCGCCCTGAAGGGGCGCGGGGAACGGCGCACCCGGTCCCCGCGCACCCGCAGACAAAGCGGGGACCGGGGGCCGGTGCCGGGGGCGGCAGCCCCCAGGAGGTCAGAGCCGCATCGGCTGCGGCGAATCCCGCCGCCCCGCGTCCGCGCCTTCGTACTCGCGAATGATCTCGTACCGAGTGTTCCGCTCCATCGGCCGGAACCCCGCGTCCCGGATCAGGTCGAGCAGATCCTCGCGAGTCAGCTTGTTCGGTGTGCCGTAGTTGTCGGCGTCGTGCGTGATCTTGTACTCGACGACCGACCCGTCCATGTCGTCCGCGCCGTGCTGCAGCGCGAGCTGCGCGGTCTGGACGCCGTGCATGACCCAGAAGACCTTGACGTGCGGCACGTTGTCGAAGAGCAGCCGCGACACCGCGAAGGTCTTCAACGCCTCCGCGCCGGTCGCCATCTGCGTACGGGCCTGCAGCCGGTTGCGTACCTTCCCGTCCTTCATGTCGACGAAGTCGTGCTGGTAACGCAGCGGGATGAAGACCTGGAAACCGCCGGTCTCGTCCTGCAGCTCACGCAGGCGCAGGACGTGGTCGACCCGGTGACGGGGCTCCTCGATGTGCCCGTACAGCATCGTGCACGGGGTCTTGAGACCCTTCTCGTGCGCGAGGCGGTGGATGCGCGACCAGTCCTCCCAGTGGGTGCGGTGGTCGACGATGTGCTGCCGGACCTCCCAGTCGAAGATCTCCGCGCCGCCACCGGTCAGGGATTCGAGCCCCGCGTCGATCAGCTCGTCGAGGATCTCGGAGGCGCTGAGCCCGGAGATCGTCTCGAAGTGATGGATCTCGGTGGCGGTGAAAGCCTTCAGGGAGACGTTCGGGAGGGCCTTCTTCAGTTCGCTGAGCGAGCGCGGGTAGTAGCGCCACGGCAGGTTCGGGTGGAGGCCGTTGACGATGTGCAGCTCGGTGAGGTTCTCGCCCTCCATCGCCTTGGCGAGCTTCACCGCCTCCTCGATACGCATCGTGTACGCGTCCTTCTCGCCCGGCTTGCGCTGGAACGAGCAGTAGGCGCACGACGCGGTGCACACGTTCGTCATGTTGAGGTGGCGGTTGACGTTGAAGTGGACGACGTCACCGTTCTTACGGGTGCGCACCTCGTGGGCGAGCCCGCCCAGCCAGGCCAGGTCGTCCGACTCGTAGAGCGCGATGCCGTCCTCGCGGGTCAGCCGCTCACCGGCCCGGACCTTGTCCTCCAGCTCGCGCTTGAGCCCGACGTCCATGCGTGTACCTCTCCTTGTGACCTGCGTGACCTGCGTGACCTGCTGACCTGCGCCGATTCGTGTGGATCGCGCAACCGTTCAACCGTACTCCCGCGCCCGTCCTACTCCTCCTCGGGCAGCTCGCCCACCCTGTTCTCCCACTTCGTGGAGAGCACGATGGTGGTACGGGTCCTGGAGACGCCCTTGGTCCCGGACAGCCGGCGGATGGTCCGCTCCAGGCCGTCCACGTCGGACGCCCGCACCTTGAGCATGTAGGAGTCGTCGCCGGCGATGAACCAGCAGTCCTCGATCTCGCCGAGGTCCTTCATCCGGCGTGCCACGTCCTCGTGGTCGGCGGCGTCGGAGAGGGAGATGCCGATGAGGGCGATGACGCCGAGTCCGAGCGAGGCCGAGTCGACCGTCGCGCGGTAGCCGGTGATGACACCGGCCGCCTCCAGGCGGTTGATGCGGTCGGTGACGCTGGGCCCCGACAGTCCGACGAGGCGTCCCAGCTCCGCGTAGGAGGCCCGGCCGTTCTCCCTGAGAGCCTGGATGAGCTGCCTGTCCACCGCGTCCATGCGATCGAAAGCCTTCCGCTGAAAAGTTCCTGAAGTATGAGTGGGTAGCGCTGTGTTCAGGTGGTGCGGGAGCCGCCGCCGAGTTCGCCCTCCCAGCGGCGGTACAGCGTGTGCCCGACGCCCGCCGCGTCCAGCACGCGCCCGGCGACGAAGTCCACCAGGTCCTGGATGTGCGTGGCCCCCGCGTAGAACGCCGGGGAGGCCGGCAGTACGGTCGCGCCCGCGTCGTCGAGGGTCACCAGGTGACGCAGGGTCTGCCCGTTCAGCGGGGTCTCCCTGACGGCGACGACCAGCCTCCGCCGCTCCTTGAGGACCACGCTCGCGGCACGCTGCAGCAGGTCCTTGGAGAGGCCGAGCGCGACTCCGGCGACACAGGCGGTGGAGGCGGGCACGATGAGCATGCCCTGGGAAGGGTACGAGCCGGAGGACGGCCCCGCCGCCAGGTCCCCCGCGCTCCAGTGCCGTACGTCGTCGACGTCCACCGCGAACGTGCCGGGCTTGCCGTCGGCCCCCCGGCCGAGCCACTCCCGCAGGTCGCCTTGCCAGTGGGCGTCCCGGAAGCTGATCCCGGTCTCGTCCAGCAGGGTGAGCCGCGAGGCCCGCGAGACGACGAGGTCGACGCTCTCACCGGCCGCGAGGAGAGCACGCAGCACGGCAGCGGCATACGGCGTTCCGGACGCGCCGGAGACCCCCACGATCCAAGGCCGACGCTCTGTTTCTCCTGCGTTCACACCTTGAGCCTACCGGCGCGACGACACTGACTCAGGACCGGTGGCGCGCCACGGGGTCCACGGGCAGCCGCCCGGTGCCGAGTGTCAGCCCGCCGAGCGACGAGTCGACGGTCAGGTCGGTGCCGTACGGGACGACGTCACGACCGCGGTAGCCGTCGGGGCCGGGGTTCCACATGGTCACGCAGTGCCCTTCGAGCGGGTCGACGACGCGATAGTTGGCGATGCCGCGGGAGGCGTACCAGCGGGGCTTGACCTCGTAGTCACGTCGGACACTGCTCGGCGACACCACTTCGACGACGAGTTCGATCAGGTCGGCGGGGTAGGCACTGCGGTTCTCGTCCTCGGCTTCGGCCGGGATGACCGCGAGGTCGGGGCAGAACTCGTTGTCGTCGTCGAACACGAACGCCACGTCACCCACGACGGCCCGCCCGCCGGGCAGCTGGCCTTCCAGGTCCGACCACAACCGCTGGATGGTCTTCCCGTGGAACGGCACGACCGGAACGGTGATGACACGGCCGTCGGCGATCTCCGTCAGCCGACCGGGAAACAGGTCCGCCAGTCCGCTGAGCCGCGAATACGGCCTACCGGCGTCCGGGACGGTCACGGTGGCCTCCCTGGGGTTCCGCTTTCGACGCAGGCCGCACGGTAGCGGACCGGAGAGCTCCGGCGTCCCGAGGCCGGGGCACCGGAAGCCCCCGCCCCCTACCGCCGCACCCCGGAGGCGATGCGCAGGGTGTCGGTCAGTGCCTGTGTCAGTTCCGCCACCAAGTGGCGCAGTTCGACGGGGGTCGCCTCGTCGGCCAGTTCGCGGGCGTGGCCGAGCAGTACGGCCGTCATCTCCAGGTGGGTCGCCTCGACCACGTCCGCGTACCGCGAGACCGGCCCCGGCCGCTCCGGATCGGCGATGACGTAGGCGGGCCCGCCGTGCAGGCCGTACCAGGGCAGCAGCCGGAGCTGACGCGCGCCGTCCGTGCCGTCGGATCCGCCGATGTTCATACGGCCCCCGTTCCGCACAGGACGTACGGGCGCACGGAGCGGTTCGCCGTGCCGTCGAGGGGCCTCTCGTGGACGCCGAGGGGGCGCCGGACCACCGTGGCCGGGGCGGGTCGCCGCTCCGGCCGCAGGACCAAGCCGCCTCGGCGGTGTCGCCCGCTCGGCACGGGTGGCGCGAACCGCACGAGGAAGACGAGCACACCGAGGGAAGCCAGCAGAAGGCTCACCCAGGGCAACAGGGGAGGGATATGGTCGGACATGCGTCAGCTCCTCTAAGGCTGGTGCCGTGCCCCGGGGCGACCGGTATCGCCGCCGGGGTGCGATGTCCTCAAGGTACTCCAAGTCCACTACGTATTCTAGGGGAACTAGAGATCGACTATCACGCCACGATGCATACACCATGGCGTAGTGATGGACTTCGTACCTGATATTCCTCGCTGGCGGCAGGTGGCCACAGTGATCCGCTCCCGCATCGAGGACGGCACCTACCCGCCTCGCGGTCGCGTGCCCTCCGTGCAGCAGATCGTCGAAGAGTTCGGCATCGCCACGGCCACAGCACAGAAGGTGAACGCGGGCCTCAAGAAAGAGGGGCTGCTCTACACGGAGCCCGGCATGGGCTCCTACGTCTCCCCCGACGCCCCCGCCCTCATCAGGAAAGCCCGCGCCGAGGCGGACGCCCAGAACGCTACGGACAGGTGAATGGAATTCGCGCCGGACGTACCCAGGTGGCGCCAAGTGGCAGCCGTCATCCGTGACCGCATCGAAGACGGCACCTACCCGCCGCGCAGCCGTGTGCCCTCGGTGCAGGCGATCGTCGCGGAGTTCGGCATCGCCACAGCAACGGCGGCCAAGGTGAACGTGGGCCTGAAGGAGGAGGGCCTCGTTCATACCGAGGTCGGCATGGGCTCATTCGTCTCCGCCGACGCCCCCGCTCTCATCAAGAAAGCCCGCGCCGGCCAGGCCGACGCGGGCTGAGTCGAAGCGTGCCGTCGGCTAGACCGTGAGCCCCCGCACCACCAGATCCAGCAGCGCGCACGCGAACAGTGCGATGCCGATGAAGCCGTTGACCTGGAAGAACGCGCGGTTCAGGCGGGACAGGTCGGTCGGGCGGACGATGCTGTGCTCGTACAGGAACGCGCCCGCCACGATCAGCAGGCCCAGCCAGAAGAAGACTTCCGCGTCGGTGGCCAGCGCGTACCAGACCAGGAGGCCGGTCGTGATCGCGTGGCAGCCCCTCGCGCCCCAGATCGCGGCCGGCACACCGAAGCGCGCCGGTACCGACTTCACGCCGACCTCGCGGTCCGTCTCCACGTCCTGGCAGGCGTAGATCAGGTCGAAGCCGCCGATCCAGACGCCGACCGCCAGACCCAGGATCACGGCGTCCCACGACCACTCACCGGTGATCGCCAGCCAGCCGCCGATCGGGCCCATCGCCTGGGCGAGACCCAGGATGGCCTGCGGGAAGTTCGTGAACCGCTTGCCGTACGGGTAGACCACCATCGGGATCACCGCGATGGGCGCCAGTGCCAGGCAGAGCGGGTTGAGCAGGGCCGCAGCGCCGAGGAAGAACACCAGAGCCACCAGCGCGCCCGTCCAGGCGTGCTTCACCGACATCGCGCCGGTGACCAGCTCCCGGTGGGCCGTACGCGGGTTCCGGGCGTCGATCTCCCGGTCGATGATCCGGTTCACGGCCATCGCGAAGGTCCGCAGCCCGACCATCGCCACGGTGACGAGGAGCAGCCGGCCCCACTGGATGTCGCCGTCCGTCAGGAACATCGCCGTCAGCGCCGCGATGTACGCGAACGGCAGCGCGAAGACGGAGTGCTCGATCATGACGAGCCGCAGGAACGCCTTCGTGCGCCCGGGCTGGGGCTGCGGCTGGGGCTGCGGCTGCGGGACCGCCGCTGATGCGCTGCTCACGAGAGTCCGTACTCCTTCCAGCGGCGGTCGACCTTCGCCGCCGTATCCGGGTCCGAGAGGACCATCTCGGGCCAGCCGCCGTCCCGCGTGTAGCCCTCCTCGGGCCACTTCCGCGTGGCGTCGATGCCCGCCTTGCCGCCCCAGAACTGCTGGTACGAGGCATGGTCGAGGTGGTCGACCGGACCCTCGACCACGGTGAGGTCACGGGAGTAGTCCGTGTTGCCCAGCGCGCGCCACGCCACCTCGTGCAGGTCGTGGACGTCGCAGTCGGAGTCGACGATCACGATGAGTTTGGTCAGCGACATCATGTGGGCGCCCCAGACGGCGTGCATCACCTTCTGGGCGTGCTTCGGGTACTTCTTGTCGATCGCGACGATCGCGCAGTTGTGGAAGCCGCCCGCCTCGGGGAGGTGGTAGTCCACGATGTCCGGCACGATGATCTTGAGGAGGGGGAGGAAGAAGCGTTCCGTCGCGCGGCCCAGCGGACCGTCTTCCGTCGGCGGGCGGCCGACCACGATCGACTGGATCAGCGGGCGCTTGCGCATCGTCACGCAGTCGATGGTCAGCGCCGGGAAGGGCTCCTGCGGCGTGTAGAAGCCCGTGTGGTCGCCGAAGGGGCCCTCGGGGAGCATCTCGCCCGGCTCCAGCCAGCCCTCGATGACGACCTCGGCCTGCGCCGGCACCTGGAGCGGCACCGTCTTGCAGTCGACCATCTCGATCCGCTTGCCCTGCAGGAACCCGGCGAAGAGGTACTCGTCGATGTCACCGGGCAGCGGCGCGGTGGAGGCGTACGTCACTGCCGGCGGGCAGCCGAAGGCGATCGCGACCGGCAGCCGCTCGCCGCGGCGCGCGGCCACCGCGTAGTGGTTGCGGCTGTCCTTGTGGATCTGCCAGTGCATGCCGATGGTGCGCTTGTCGTGGCGCTGCAGGCGGTACAGCCCGAGGTTGCGGATGCCGGACTCGGGGTCCTTGGTGTGGGTGAGCCCGAGGTTGAAGAAGGACCCGCCGTCCTGCGGCCAGGTGAAGAGCGCGGGCAGGGCGTCCAGGTCGACGTCGTCGCCGGTGAGCACGACCTCCTGAACGGGGGCGTTGTCCGACTTCACCTTCTTCGGCGGTACGTGCGTCATGGCGCCGAGTTTCCCGAAGGCCTCGCGCACCCCCATGAAGCCCTGCGGCAGCTCGGGTTTCAGCAGTCCGCCGATCCTCTCGCTGATCTCCGCGTACGACTTCAGGCCGAGCGCCTTGAGCAGGCGGCGGTCCGTCCCGAAGACGTTCATCGCGAGCGGCATCGCCGATCCGCGCACGTTCTCGAAGAGCAGCGCGGGGCCGCCCGCCTTCTGTACGCGGTCGACGATCTCCCCGACCTCCAGGTACGGGTCCACCTCGGCCTTGATGCGCTGGAGGTCGCCCTCGCGCTCCAGCGCCCGGAGCAGGGAGCGAAGATCGTCGTAAGCCATGCGTTCCAGTATCGGCTACTCGCTACGCTGGCTCTGTAAGGGGGGCCGCTCGACCGGCCCCGACGGCCACGAGTTCTTCGTACTCATCTCCACAGCAGGGGGAACCACCGCATGCTTCGGGTGCTGATGATCCTGGTGCCGCTGGCACTCAGCATCTACGCCTTCATCGACTGCATCACGACCGATGAGAAGGACGTCCGCTACATCCCGAAGCCCCTCTGGGCCATCCTTGTGCTGCTGTTCCCGCTCGTCGGCTCCATCTCCTGGCTGATCGTCGGCCGGGTCCGCACCCCGCGCGACGCCTCACCGTCCCGCCGGGGCGGCTGGGTCGCACCCGACGACAACCCCGACTTCCTCAAGTCCCTCAGGGACGAGAGCAAGGACGGCAAGGACAGTAAGGACGACGGCAAGGGCGACAGCAAGGGCGACAGCAAGGGCGACAGCAAGGGCGACAGCAAGGACAGCGGTAAGGACAGCGGTAAGGACAGCGGTAAGGACGACACCGGCGGCGAGGGGCCCGGGGACACCGCCCCGCCGAAACCCTGACGGGTGGCGGGCAGCGGGCAGCGGGGTGAGCTCACTCCGTGGGGGCCGGGGACTTCGCGTAAGGCGTCGGTGCCGCTGTCGGTGTCCCGGTCGGCACCGCGGTGGGTGCCGCCGAGTCCGCCGGCGGCTTGCTGCGGGCGGCCGTGGACGGACCGGTCGACGCGCCGGGGCTCGCCGCCGAAGGCTTCTTGGTGGCCTCGGCCGCCCCGGTGGGCCGGCCGGCGTCGGACTCGCCGGTCTCGGGCGACGGCGGCGAGGTGGGCGAGGCCGGACGGCTGCTCGTGGACGGCGGAGCGAGGGGGACCGTCGGGGACACGGGCCGGTCGGGTGCCGCCAGCCGGACCGGCAGCGCGACGAGAGCCGTGACGGCGCACAGCAGGCCGGCCCCGGCCGCGGCGCGGAGCAGCCGGCGGCGGGCAGCGCCGCGGCGGATCGCCTCGTACCGGCCGGGGGGCGGGCCCAGGTAGTCGGAGGCGGGCCGCAGGATGACGGCGAGAGGGTCGTCGGGTTCGAAGTCCGGGCCGTCGTCAGAGTGTGTGATCAACGCTTCTCCTCAGATGGGCGCGGAGCAGTTCGCGGGCCGCGTGGAGATCGGCCTTGACGGTTCCTTCCTTGCGCCCGGTCAGCACGGACACCTCCCGGATCGGCATGTCAGCGTAGTAGTGCAGCAGGATCGGGACGCGCAGCCGTTCCGGCAGCGACTGCACGAGCAGGCGCACCGACGGGTCGGCCTGTACGGTCTCCGGGCGGACGGCGGCCTCGGCCGTCGCGCGGCGCACCGCCCTGCGTTCGCGCTCCAGTTTGCGCCAGTGGTCCCGGACCAGGTTGGCCGCCGTCACGTAGAGGAAGCCGCGGGGCTCGGCCACGGAGGTCCAGCGGGCCCAGAGCCGGGTGAACGCCTCCGAGGCGATCTCGTGGGCCGTCTCGTCGTCGTCGACCAGCCGGCGGCACCAGCCGGCCAGGCGCGGGTAGAGGGCGGCGAACAGCTCGGACGCTGCCTCCTCGCGGGACCGTTTCAACGCTCTCCAGGTCGTGACGACATTCGGGGGACTTACGTGGCGTGCGTGGCTCGTAGGGCTCACCCGGAAGGATCCCGGACCGTCGGCGTACGGTTCCGACGGCCCGGAATCCGGGGTGCGGGTGGTGCGGGTGGTGCGGGTAATGCTGGTGGCTCGGGTCAAAAGCTTCCTGGGCCGCTCGAACTGAGCTCGAACTCAGCTCAGCTCTGCTCAGTTCAGTTCAGCTCAGTTCAGTTCAGCTCAGTTCAGTTCAGTTCAGCTCAGTTCAGTTCAGTTCAGCTCAGTTCAGTTCAGTTCAGCTCAGTTCGGCGAAGACGATCACGCTGTCGCGGTAGCCGTCGCCGCTGCGGGGGCCGCCGCAGGTGATGAGCCGCAGCTCGGGCCGGCCCACGTCCCCGTACACGTCGTCCGTCGGGAACTCCGCCTGCGCGACCGTCCGTACGCCGCTGACGGTGAACTCCGCCGCCGTGCCGTTCTCCAGCCGCGCCTCGATCCGGTCGCCCCGCCGCAGTCGCCTGAGATCACGGAAGACACCGTCCCCGTACGTGCCGACCGTGACATGGCCGAGGATCACCGAAGGACCCTCCTGGCCGGGCGTCGGCGAGTGCTGGTACCAGCCCGCCCGGTCGTCGGCCTCGACCGGAGGCACCTCCACACGGCCGTCCGGGGCCAGCCCCAGCTTCATGACCGGGGTGTCGACCTCGATGGCCGGGATACGCAGCCCGACGGGCACCGAGCGCGCGAGGGCGCGCACGTTCTTCCCGGCGGACCTCGGGGGCGGTGACGAGCTCTCGCCACGGCCGCGGTCGGCGGCGGCCCCGTCGGCCCCGCCGCCCCCTCCCCCGCCGCAGCCCACGAGCAGGGTGGCCGTCGCCGCGGTGACGAAGGCGCGCCTGGACGGCAGGGTCACGCCCCGGTCGCCCGTCGGCGGCGTACGACGTAGACCGCCGCGCCGCCCAGCGCGAACGCCGCGGCGGCGCCCGTGCCGATCAGGCCGCCCTCGCCACCGGACGTCGAACCGGTCGACACCTCACCGGTGTCGGGCGCTCCGCTCGGTACGACGGAGACCTCGGCGTCGGACGGCGCCTTGGTCGGCGCGGCGCTCGCCGCGGTGCCCGGAGGCTTGCTCCCGTCCGGGGCCGGGGCCTCGGTCGGGGCCTCGGTCGGTTCGGTGCTCGGCTTCACCGAGGCGGGGACGGGGGTCGGGGCGGTCCCGTCGGCGAACGCGGGCACCGTGCTCGCCAGGACGGCGGTGCACGCGAGTGCCAGGGCGCTGAGGACAGTTCGGCGCATGTGGGCTCTCTCTCATCGGTCCGTCCGCACGGTGGTACGGCGGACGGCTGCGTTACGGATGGCGAGCGGAGAGACGAGGCAGCGGCGGACCGGGTTGTAAAGAGAAGGCAAAGTCCTCGAACGGGTACGCCGAACCCGCCACCGGCCCCGCCGCGTGCCGCCTCCCCAAGGGCTGTCCCGTAATGCCCGGTGGATCAGCGCGCGGCGTCAGATGCGGTGCATCGCAAGGCGCCGGGTCACCCTCATACCGGGTGTATTCGGGTGATCCGGCAACGCCGCGAGGTGCCGTAGCTGTCGTCGTGCGCCCGCCGGGCATTACGGGACAGCCCTTAGGCTTGGCCGGCGTTCGGCGGGCCGGGGGTGCCCCGGGGACACGGCGGCCGGACGGGGAGGAGCGGAACACGCGTGATCCGGGTTCGGGCAGCGGTGGGCGACGAGATGCCGGTGCGGGGCCCCGTGAGAGCCGTACCGGCCGACGCGTTGCTCGTCGCCCTCGCGGCCGTGGACGTGGGGCTCCAGCTCGACCACTACACCCCGCTGGAGTCGGCCCTCTCGGCCGCCGCCTGTGCGGCGCTGGTCGTGCGGCGGCGCTTCCCCCTGGCGGTGTTCCTGCTGTCGCTGCCCGCCGCGTTGTTCTCGTCGGTCGTGGTGGCGCCCCTGGCCGCCCTCTACACCCTGGCCGAACGCAGCCGGGGCCGGCGGCTGCTCGTCGTCTGCGCCATCGCGTCGGCGCTGGCCTCCACGCTGCCGTGGCCGCTGTCGTGGCCGCTGTCGCAGTACACGCGGGACGACCGCTTCTGGACGTTCGTGGACTTCGTCTATCTGCTGGCGACGGCCGCCGCGCCGGTCTTCCTGGGCCAGTTGGTGCAGGCCAGACGCGATGCCGCCGACCGGCTCGCCGAGGTCGAGGAGGCACGGGAACACGAGCGCCGGCTGCACGCCCAGAGCGTCCTGGCCCGCGAACGGGCCCAACTGGCACGGGAGATGCACGATGTCGTCTCCCACCAGGTGAGCCTCATCGCCGTACGGGCCGGGGCCCTCCAGGTCGGCGCGAAGGACACCGAGACGCGCGAGGCGGCCCGCGCGATCCGCGGGCTCAGCGTGACCACCCTCGACGAACTGCGGCACATGGTCACGCTGTTGCGCGACTCCGGCGGCCGTACGGTGGAACCGTCGGCGCAGCCGACCCTGGCCGATCTGCGGGAACTGATCGACACCAGCGGTATCGAGGTGACGCTGAAGGGCGAACTGCCGTCCGGCATCGGGGCACCGGCCGAGCGCGCGGTCTACCGGACCGTGCAGGAGGCCCTGACGAACGTACGCAAGCACGCGCCCGGCGCCACCGCGACGGTGTGTCTGTGGCACGAGGGCGACGGGCTGGGCGTGACGGTCGTCAACACCCCGCCGACCCGCCCTCTGCTCGAACTGCCGGGCTCGCGCGTCGGGTTGATAGGCCTCGGCGAACGGGCGGAGAACCTCGCGGGCTCCTTCGAGGCCGGCCCCACCGCCGACGGCGGCTACGGAGTACGACTGGGCCTGCCCGCGACGACCGACTGAACCACCGGCATCGACGGCAGGCGCCCCCGACACCGGCGGGGGCTCGTACCGCGGCCGGCCGGGTGGCGTACGAACCCGTCGGCTCCCATGTGTACCTGCGGTACCTGCGGTCGGAACTCGACTCGATCACCGTGAACCGAACCGGGCCCGGTCGGACCCCGTCGGCGGCGCCGACATTTCCGTAAGCCCGCGGACATCATCCGATCCACTCCGAAGCAACGCCCCCTGGCCGTCCCACGGTTGGTACACCTCACCTCTACGAGAACCGGACCCACGGGTCCCAGCACGGGTCCCAGGGAGAGATGCGGTGCGCGGACGGCTGTACGGCCGAGGGGCTTTGTTCGACACGGAGCCGCCCGGCCTCGCTCCACGGCTCGTCGGCCTGCGCCCGTTCCAGCACGGGCCCAGTCCCTGCGAACACCCGAAGGACATCCCCTTCGTGGTGTTCGCCGGGGCCCGCGGGCTCGGCAAGAGCGCGGTGCTGGCGGAGCTGCGTGCCGCGTACGAGGGTCAAACACCCCTCGCGCTGATCGACTGCGAGGCGGACCGGTTCGCGGGACCTCCCGCGGGACGGCCGCACGAGGTCTGGTCGCCCGTGTCACAGGCGCTGGTGACGATCGCCGAGCAGCTCGCGGAGCCGGTGGCCGACGCGGGGCGGATCCCGTTCCCACGGCTCGCGGCGGGCCTGCTCGCCGTGGCGGCGGGCGGCTGGAACGACCGGGACGTGCCCCGCATCCGCCGGGAGGCCGAACGGATCCTGCTGCTGAACGACACGGGATCCTGGGTCGGTGGGCACACGAGCCGCTGGGTCGGCCGGGTCTCGGCCCGCCTCACCGACCCGCTCACCGGCCCGCTGCCGGGTACGGGTCCGGTGGTCGAGCCGGTGGTCGAGGCCGCCCTGGAGACGTTCTCCGAGGGGGTCTCGCCCGCGCACCGCCGGCTGCGGAAGGCCGCGGCCTGGTACCGCGACCACCCGAACGCCGACGGCAACCAGAAGCTCGGACTCCTCCTTCTCTCCGGCCACTTCAGGGCGGGCGGCGACCCCCGTACCCACGCCGAGGGCCATCTCGTACGGGCCCTGCTGGCCGATCTCGACGACGCGTACGGCGGCCCGCTGCCGCGCGGGCACCGGTCCGGGCGTCCGGTGGTCCTCATCGACAACGCGCAGACCGCGCCGGGCATCGGGCTGATCGGAGCGGTACTGCGGGACCGGGCCGACGGCATCGCCGACCGGGTGGCGTTCTTCGCCGGACTGCGCGGGCACGGTCATCCGGCCCTGCGCAACGCGACCCGCGGCACCCTGTCCGAGCTGGCCCGCACGAGCGGCTGGGAGCCCGGCGGCACGGCCTCGTCGCGGGCGCTGCTCGTACCGCTGTCACCGCTGTCACCCGACGAGACCCCGCGCGTCGTCGAGGCGGCCTGCCGGGGCCTCGCCGTACCGTCCCGGCTCCCGGGCGCCGCCCACCGGCTGACCGGCGGCAGCCCGCTTGGTACGACGCTGTTCGCCGAGTCAGCCCGGCAGAACCTGCCCCGGGGTGCCGGCACCCCCGGCGAACTGCTCACCGCGGACCTCGTACCGCAGAAGGCGCAGGAGGCGCAGGAGGCGCGCGAGAAGCGCGAGAAGCACGAGGCGTGTGACGGCCGGCCCGCCTACCGTGAGCTTCTCGACCGGCTGGTGCCGGACGGTCGCCGGGACGAGCCGGCGCTGCTGGCCGTGGCCCACGACCGCGAGTCGGCGTGCGCGCTGGCCGCGGCCCGGCTCCCCGGCGACTTCGGCGCGGTGGGGGTCCTGGCCCTGGAGGCCCGGCTCGCCGAGGAGGGCGTGCCCTCGGTCCCCGGCCAGTTCGTCGGCGACCCGTTCCTGCGGGCTCTGCTCCTCCTCGACCTGCACCGCAGGGAACCGGACCACGGCACCTGGAAGGCCGCCCACCGCACACTCGTCGCCCACTACACGGACATTCCGGCCGCGCCGGACGGCCCGGGGGACGGCTCCTGCGACAGCTCCTGCGACAGCTCGGGGCACGACTCCTCGGGGTCGCGGGAGCAGCGGACCCTCTACCGGCTCCAGCACGAACTCGCCCTCGGAGCCGCCGAACCGGCCGTCACGTATCTGCGCGACACCTTCCCCCGTCACGACCCGAGGGCGTGGCTGCGGGCGCTGCTCTTCCTCGCGTCGGCCCCGTACCACCCCGCCCGCCCCGCACCCGTCCCGGACGGATACGGCGGCGCCGCGTCCGACGCCCGCACCCGGGTCGCGCTCGGTCGCGTCGGCACCGGCCCGCCACCGCCCCAGGGCGCGGACACCGCCCTGCACCTGCGGATACGCCGGCTCCTGTACGGGGTCTGGCAGGTCACCGACCCGCTGGCGCTGCCCGACCCGGTCGTCGCCGAGCGGCTGCGGTCCGAGCTGGAGCATCTGTCGAGGCTCCGGCTCACGGACGTGGAGCCGCTGCTGCGGGCCTCCGTGCACTGGCCCGAGGACGCCCTGTCCGGCCGCCCTCTCCGCCACGCCCGGACCACGCCCGGACCCCTGACCAGACCCTGACCAGACCCTGACCAGACCCTGACTAGACCCCGGCGTAGGAGTGCTTGCCGGTGACGAAGATGTTGACCCCGTAGTAGTTGAACAGCCAGCAGGCGAAGGCGGCGAGCGCGATGTACGCGGCCTTGCGGCCCTTCCAGCCGGCCGTGGCACGGGCGTGCAGATAGCAGGCGTAGGCGACCCAGGTGATGAACGACCAGGTCTCCTTGGGGTCCCAGCCCCAGTAGCGGCCCCACGCGTCGCCCGCCCAGATGGCACCGGCGATGATCGTGAACGTCCACAGCGGGAAGACGGCGGCGTTCACGCGGTACGAGAACTTGTCGAGCGAGGCCGAGGCGGGCAGCCGCTCCAGCACGGAGGTCGCGAAACGGCCCGGCTTGCCGCCGGTCGCGAGCTTGTTCTCGTAGCTGTCCTTGAAGAGGTACAGGATCGTGCCGACCGCGCCCACGTAGAAGACCGCGCCGCAGAAGATCGCCGTGGAGACGTGGATGTACAGCCAGTACGAGTGGAGCGCGGGCACCAGCTGGTCGCTCGCCGTGTACAGGACGGTGACGGCGAGACCGAGGTCCAGGAGGACCGTGGTCACCAGGAAGAGGCCCATCCAGCGGACGTTCTTCTTCATCGCCAGCAGCGCGAGATACACACCGACGGCGACGGTGGAGAAGGTGATGTTGAACTCGTACATGTTGCCCCACGGCGCCCGCTGCACCGACAGGGCGCGTGCGAGCACACCGCCGAACGCGATGAGGAAGGCGAGCACGGTGAGGGAGATGGCGATCCGGCCGTACAGGTCGCCCTGCGCGTCACCGCCGTGCGCGCCGGGCCCGTCCGGCACGTCCCGCGCGCCGGCCGCGGCCCGCGTGACGACCTTGGGCCGCTCCAGCACGGCGGTGCCGCCCGCGGTCTGGACGGTGACCGCCGGGGCGGTCGCCTTCTTGCCGGCCCGGTCGGCGGTCAGCGCGGCGGCCGTACGGCCGACCTTGCTGCGGCTGCCGAGGAGCCATTCGGCGATGTACGCGAAGAAGGCCAGCGTGTAGACGGCCATCGCGGAGTAGATCAGCGTGTTGCTGACGTTCGCGAGGTGCTCGTTGGTCGCGGCGGCCAGGTCGGTTGCGGCGAGGTCGGTTGCGGCGGCGAGAGTCACTTCGTCTCAGCCCCTTCGGCAGGTACGGCGGGAGGTTCGGGGGTGGGTGCGGGGGTGGGTTCGGAGGTGGGTGTCTCGTTCTCGGAGGCTGCGGTGTCCGGGCCGGGGCCCGGGGTGTCGGGTACGCCAGGCGCCAGGTCGTACAGATGGCCGGCCAGGGCGCCCAGCTCCTCGGGGACCTTGGCGGACTCGCTGCGGCCGAGGCCCGCCATCTCGACGACCGTGACCCCGTCGGGGCCGGTCACGGCCCGCACCCACACCCGGCGGCGCTGGATGAAGAGGGAGGCGGCCAGGCCGAAGATGGCGCCGAAGGCACCGGTGAGGGCCCAGCCGGCCCCGGGCTGTCGGGTGGTCTGAAAGTTCGCCCACTCCTTGACCCCCTTCTCGAAGGTGATCGAGCCGGCGCCGTTCGGGAGCCGCATGGTCTCGCCCGGCTTCAGGTTCTCCCGCAGCTGCTTGCCCTTGGAGTCCTTGAACTCCTTCATGTTCTTCTTGTCGAGCTGGTACACGCTCTGCGGCAGGCCCGCGTCGACCCCGAGGTCGCCGTGGTACGCCGCCAGGTTCAGCACCGGGTTCAGCAGCGCCGGGAACTGCGAGACCACCGCGGTGCCGTCGCCGCCGTACGCCGGGAGGAAGAAGGCCTGGAAGCCGAGCTGCTCCTGCTTCCCCTCGGCGTCCTTGTAGCCGTCCATGACCTTGATCGCGCCGGTCGAGGTGACGTTCGAGTCGAGCGGCAGCAGCGGCACGGCCTGCTGGTAGACGATGTCGCCCCTGCCGTCCCGGACGGTGACGACGGGCGCGTAGCCGTGGGCGGTGAGGTAGACCTTCGAGTCGTCGATGTCCAGCGGCTCGTTGACCTTGACGGTCTTCTTCTGCTCCTTGCCGTCCGCGCCCACGCTGTAGTCGACTTTCGCCTGGTACGTGCGCGGCGTGCCCTTGTTGGGCCCCGTCTCCTCGTACGTGCCCTCGAAGTCCTCCAGGACGAAGCTGAAGGGCTCCAGGTCGTTCGTGTCGAAGAGGCTGCCCGACTTGAAGTCGTCGTACTGCGTGAGCGTGTTGGCGAACCCGTCGCCCTCGACGATCAGTTTGTTGCCCTCGGACTTGAAGAGCTGGCCCCAGGCGAAGGCGACCAGCATCACGATCAGCGCGATGTGGAAGGCGAGGTTGCCGACCTCGCGGAGGTAGCCCTTCTCGGCGGCGACCGCGTCCCCGTCGAGGTGGGCACGGAAGCGCCGCTTCTTCAGCAGCCGCAGCGCCTCGTCCCTGACCTCCTCGGGCCCGGCCTCGGTCCGCCAGGTCGTGTACGCGGGCAGCCGGGTCAGCAGGCGCGGGGCGCGCGGCGGCCGGCCGCGCAACTGGCCGACGAACTGCCAGGTGCGGGGCACGATGCAGCCGATGAGCGAGATGAAGAGCAGGATGTAGATCGCGGAGAACCAGGCGGAGCTGTAGACGTGGAACAGCCCGAGCTTCTCGTAGAGAGGCCCGATCGTGGTGTGCCGGGACAGGAAGTCGGCCACCTTCGTCTCGTCGGTCCCGGACTGCGGGATCAGCGAGCCGGGGATCGCGCCGAGGGACAGCAGGAAGAGCAGGATCAGCGCGACCCGCATCGAGGTCAGCTGCCGCCAGATCCAGCGGGCCCAGCCGATGACCTCGCGGCCGGTCCACGCGAGCAGTCCCGTGGCGCCCGGCGTACGCGCGCCGCCGAAGGAGCCGGGCATGACCGTCTCCCGGGGCGCGGTGGACAACTGGGCCCCGGCCGCACCGAGATCGCCGGCGTCCCGCCCGGCACTGTCGTTCTCACCAGTGCCTCGGTTGCCGTCCCTGCCGTCCCTGCCGTCGGTCCGCACGTCGGTGTCCCGTGTCGTGCCCATGAATCAGATCCCTACCGTGAAGCCGTCGGACCAGCCCTGCATCTCCTGCACGATGCCGTCCCACGCGCCGGTCAGCAGGAGCAGACCGGTCGCGATCATCATTGCGCCGCCGATCCGCATGACCCACACGTAGTGGCGCTTGACCCAGCCGAAGGCGCCGAGCGCCTTGCGGAAGGCGACGGCGGCGACGACGAAGGGCACGCCGAGACCGACGCAGTACGCGACCGTCAGTATGGCCCCGCGACCGGCGCTCGCCTGGTCGGACGAGAGCGCCAGCACGGAGGCGAGCGTCGGTCCGATGCACGGCGTCCAGCCGATCCCGAAGAGCGCGCCCAGCAGAGGCGCCCCGACCAGGCCGGCGACAGGACGCTTGTGGAAGCGGAACTCGCGCTGGGTCAGCCAGGGCATCATCCCCAGGAAGAACACACCCATGAGGACCATGAGGACGCCGAGCACCTTGGACATCGTGTCCTTGTGCTCCTGCAGGGTCGAACCGAAGTAGCCGAAGAGCGCCCCGCCGGAGACGAACACGGCGGTGAAGCCGAGCACGAACAGCGAGGCCCCGGCGACCATCCGGCCGCGTCGCGCCTCGGCCAGGTCGGTGCCGCTGACCCCGGTGACGTACGACAGATAGCCGGGCACGAGCGGCAGTACGCACGGGGAGAAGAAGGAGACGAGCCCGCCGAGCAGGGCGATCGGAATGGCGAGCACCAGCGCCCCGTCGAGGACGGTCCGGTTGAGGTCGGTGCCCGCGGCCACGAGAAGAGACACGAGCGGTCACTTCTCCGCGAGGATCGGCTTGAGCATCTTGCGCAGATTGTCCTCGCTGAGCGCGGACAGCGACCGGGAGGCGACCTTCCCGTCCCGGTCGAGGACGAGCGTGGAGGGGATCGTCTGCGGGTTGAGCGTGCCCTTCTTGAAGCGGAGCATCAGCTTGCCCGTCGGGTCGTACAGACTCGGGTACTCGACGCCGTGCGCCTTCTCGAAGGCGATCGCCGGGGTGGTGCTGGTGTCCCGGGTGTTGATGCCGACGAACTGCACGCCCTGGTCCTTGAGGTCCTCGGAGACCTTGACGAAGTTCTTGGCCTCCAGGCGGCACGGGCCGCACCAGGAGCCCCAGACGTTCAGGACGACGATCTTGCCCTTGTAGTCGGCCACGTCGAGCTGCTTGCCGTCGATCGTCCTGCCCGACAGCTCGGGCGCCTGTGCGCGGCTGCCCTTGCCGACCGTGGCGATGCCGTCGGAGCCGGTGACGAAACCGGTGTCACCCGACCCGCCGGACTTGCCCCCGGAGCCGCACGCGGACAGCAGCAGCGCCGCGGCGACGGCCGCTCCGGTCAGTACGGCGGCGCGGCTACGGGTCCGGTCGGTGCGCTGGACGGCACGGCTGGCGGCACTCATGTGAAAAGTTTCGCATGTCCGTTCCGGGGATCTTGCGCACCCCCCTCGCGGGGTTCAGGCGGCCTGGTCCCGACCGAGGAAGGCCTTCCAGCCACCGGCCGGCTCCTGCCCCACAGCCAGCGACCTCAGCTTCTCCAGCACGGCCGCGTCCTGCACGTCGAGCCAGTCCACGAACTGGCGGAACGACACCAGGCGTACGTCCTTCTTGCCCGCGATGTGCTTCAGCGCGTTCTCGACGGCGTCCATGTAGATGCCGCCGTTCCACTCCTCGAAGTGGTTGCCTATGAAGAAGGGCGCGCGGTTCGTCTCGTAGGTACGCGTGAAGCCCGCTATGTACGAGTCGGTCGCCTGCCTGCGCCAGGCCGGGTAGTTGGCGGGCGGGGCCTGGGTCGAGTTCACCGACTGGTTCGCGAGGATGTTGTAGTCCATGGAGAGGACCTCGAAGGTGTGCCCGGGGAAGGGCATCGCCTGGAGCGGCAGGTCCCAGACGCCCTCCTTCCTGCCCGGCCAGACCTGGGTGCCGCCGGGCGAGGAGGCGTCGTAGCGCCAGCCGAGCTCGCGGGCGGTGGGCAGCAGGTTGTCCTGGCCCTTCAGGCAGGGGGTGCGACCGCCGACGAGTTCCTTCTCGTAGTCGAAGGGCAGCGAGGGCACCTCCTTCTCGCTCCAGCCCGTGTTCGTACGCCACTCCTTGACGAAGGCCTTCGCCTGGTCGATCTCGCTGCGCCACTGGGCCGGCGTCCAGTTCTCCACCGTGCCGGTGCCGCCGCAGAAGTGGCCGTTGAAGTGGGTGCCGATCTCGTGTCCGTCGAGCCAGGCCCGCCGGAGGTTCTTCAGCGTCGACTTGATGTGGTCGTCCGTCAGATAACCGATGTCGGACGCACCCGGCGCGTTGTTCGGCGGAAGGTACTTGCGCTTTTTCGACTCGGGCAGGAGATAGAGCCCGGAGAGAAAGAACGTCATTCGCGCGTCGTGCTCTTCGGCGAGCTTCAGGAATCGCTCGAAGAGTCCGTTGCCGACGTCTCCCGCACCGTCCCAGGAAAAGACGACGAACTGCGGCGGGGTTTCGCCGGGTTGCAGGGGAACGGGCTTCTCGGGCTGCTTGGGCTGCTTTCCGGTGAAGGTGGTGGAGCCGTCGCCGAGAGGGCGGGCGGGACGGCCGCCACCACTGTCACCAGGCTTTCCGGAACCGCCGACGCCGTGGGAGCCGCCTCCGAGAGCGGTACCGCAGCCCGCGATCCCCATGGCAGCCGCGGCTCCGGCTCCGATCCCCAGCATTCCCCTTCGGCTGATGTCGCGCATTTCCGTCCCCATTCGTCGTGCTCGGCGCCCAAGCAATCTGGGCACAGAGTGAGAGGGCACGACGAACAGGGGGGTTCCCCCGCGCACTTAGATATTTCGGTGACTGTCCGATGGCGAACTTGTAACGAACAGAAGGGAACCGGGCCGCTCCGCGGCAGGGGGCACGGAGGTACGGAGTGTTGTTCGCCTGCGGACCCGGCCGGGGCTTGTCGCGCCGCGGGGTGGTTGGGGCCGGGGCGCGGCCCCGGCTTTCAGGGGCGCGGGGAACTGCGCGGCCCACCCCCACGCGCCCGCACGATGAGCACACGCCCGCACCATGAGAACGCACCCGCACCATGAGAACGCACCCGCACCAGTAGAACGAGCAAGCCGGGCGGAGCCGAAAAGCTACGCCCCGAAAGCCTTGGACTTACCCTTCACCGGCTTGGCCCCCGCCAGGAGATGCGCGGGCACAAGATCCCGGGCCGGCTCGGTGTACCCCACGGACACGATCTTGTCGCCCTGGTACGTGAACGTGGTCAGGGACGCCAGCGTGCACTGCCGCTTCCGCGGGTCGTGCCACAACCGCCGCCGCTCCACGAAGGATCGCAGGATCCAGATCGGCAGCTGATGGCTGACGCACACGGCCTCATGCCCCCGAGCCGCGTCCCGAGCCGCGTCCAGCGCCCCCATCATCCGTACGACCTGCTCCAGGTACGGCTCGCCCCAGGACGGCTTGAACGGGTTGACCAGGTGCTTCCAGTTCTCGGGCTTGCGCAGCGCCCCGTCCCCGACCCCGAAGGCCTTGCCCTGGAAGACGTTCTCCGCCTCGATCAGCCGCGCGTCGGTCGCGAGGTCGAGACCGTGCGTCTCGGCGACCGGCGTGGCCGTCTCGCGGGCCCGCTCCAGCGGGGAGGAGACGACGTGCGTGATGTCACGCGGTGCGAGGTGCTCGGCGACCCGCTCGGCCATCCGCTGCCCCAGCTCGGACAGGTGGTAGCCGGGCAGCCGCCCGTAGAGCAGTCCGTCCGGGTTCTCGACCTCGCCGTGCCGCATCACGTGTACGACGGTGATGTCACTCATACTGCCGTGGCCTCCGCTGCTGCCCGTGCCGCCGCCGGAAGGGCGTCGGCGATCCGCTGTACCGCCCGGTCGTCGTGCGCCGTCGACACGAACCAGGACTCGAACGACGACGGCGGCAGGTAGACGCCCCGCGCCAGCATCGAGTGGAAGAAGGCGTTGAAGCGGTACGACTCCTGCGTCTTCGCGTCCTCGTAATGACGTACGTCCTCCCCCGTGAAGAAGACGGAGAACATGTTGGACGCGTTCTGCAGTCTGTGCACCACACCTTCCTTGGTGAGGGCGTCCGTGACGAGCGTACGGATCTGCTCGGAGACCGCGTCGAGCCGGGTGTACGCGGCGTCGTCGAGCAGCCGCAGCTGGGCGAGGCCCGCGGCGGTCGCGACCGGGTTCCCGGACAGCGTGCCGGCCTGGTAGACGGGACCGACGGGCGCGAGGTGCCCCATCACGTCCTTGCGCCCGCCGAAAGCGGCGGCCGGGAAACCGCCGCCCATGACCTTGCCGAAGGTCATGAGGTCGGGCGCGACACCGTCCACCCCGTACCAGCCGGCCCGGCTCGTACGGAAGCCGGTCATGACCTCGTCGGAGATGTACAGGGCGCCGTCCGCCGCGCAGGCGTCCTTGAGTCCCTGGTTGAAGCCGGGCAGCGGCGGCACGACCCCCATGTTGCCGGGCGAGGCCTCGGTGATCACACAGGCGATCTCGCCGGGGTGCGCCCGGAAGGCCGCCCGCACGGCGTCGAGGTCGTTGTACGGCAGGACGATGGTGTCCCCGGCCTGGGCCCCGGTGACGCCCGGGGTGTCGGGCAGCGCGAAGGTGGCGAGGCCACTGCCCGCGGCAGCCAGCAGGGCGTCGACGTGTCCGTGGTAGCAGCCGGCGAACTTCACGACCTTGGCGCGCCCGGTGAACCCGCGCGCGAGACGGATGGCGGACATGGTCGCCTCGGTGCCGCTGGACACGAGCCGGACCTGCTCGACCGGTGCGACGCGGGCGACGATCTCCTCGGCGAGCGCGACCTCGCCCTCCCCCGGCGTACCGAAGGAGGTGCCGCGTGAGACGGCGGCCTGGACCGCCTCGATGACCTCGGGGTGGGAGTGGCCGAGGATCATCGGCCCCCAGGAACAAACGAGGTCCACATATTCCCTCCCGTCGGCATCCGTCAGGTATGGACCGTTACCGGACACCATGAACCGGGGCGTACCGCCCACGGCGCGGAACGCCCGGACGGGAGAGTTCACGCCGCCGGGCGTCACGGCCGCCGCACGGTCGAAGAGAGTCTGCGAAACTGGGGCTTCGTACGGATAGCTCACACGGACCATGGTGTCAGAGGCTGCGAAGATCCTGCGGACAGGTGTTTCAACGCACGTTTCGGCGTGCGGCCGTGGGGGAGGTCACTGTCACGATGATCGGGTTGCGTGGCGGGGGTCGCGAGCCCTGGAAAAGCAGTCGGGTGGAGATATGCATCGCGGTGGCGGACTGGGCGAGGGGACCGATGACCTCGGTCCTCGGCGTGCCCGGCGGGGGAAGCACCGGCGCGAGGCGGAAGCGGCCGAGGCACGGCAGACTCAAGGGTCGCAGGGCGAACCTGAGCGGATCGACCCGTCCGCGCGTATGGACGGTATGGACTACACGGACCGCGGGGCGGACCAGCTCAGGCCAGGAAGCAGCGGGAATGGTGGCCGGGTGGGGGTGACCTACAAATACTTCGGGGCTCCGGACGGCGCGACCGCCGCCCGCGTCCCCATCTCCATGCGCCCGGAGGAGCTCGGCGGCGACGAGCTCGGTATGAACGGCATGTTCACGAAGATCAAGCCGGAGACGATGGCCGCGATGGTCCTCACCGGCATCGAGGGCATACCCCTGAACAAGGTGCCCCCGCTCGAACTGGTCGTCCTCCACCCGGACTACGCCGTCGTCAGGCTTCCCATGACGGTCGTCGACCCGCTCCGCGGCATAGGCGAGGAGGCCGTGGGCGCGGCAGCCTTCATCTGGTCGACGGTCCCGGACCGCGGCGGCCCCCGCGACGCGTACAACGTCTACCAACTCCTCCACGAATGGCAGGACTTCAGCCACCGCCTCCATGAGGCGGGGCATCAGCCGTACTGTCTGGTCTGGCCCTGACCTTCAGGGGGCGCAGCCCCCAAGGGGCGCGGGGAACGGCGCAATCCTTTGGGGGCGCGGGGAACGGCGCAGTCTTTGATTCTCAGGGGCGCGGGGAACGGCGCGACCAGCCACGGCGGACCCGCACCCTCCAAGCGCACCCTAAGCGGCCAGCGCCACCGCGCTGATCGCCGGTGCCCGCAGCACCCGCCACGCGGTGACAAGGCTCGTCCCCATCGTCACCGCAACAGCCACCGCCACGACCCCGAGCCAGATCCCCAGCCCCTGGTCCGGCAGGACCGAGTCCGTGCGGACCGTGGTGAAGGAGATGATCCCGGCCAGCGCCGCCGCCGTACCGAAGAAGACGCCCGTCACCGTGAGGACCAGTGACTCGATGGCCACCATGCCGAGGACCTGCCCCGGAGTCGCCCCCGCGAGCCGCTGCTGCCCGAACTCCTTGCGCCGGTAAATCGTCGCCGCGTACAGGGAGTTGACCAGCATGATGCAGGAGAAGACCACGATGATGCCGACGACCGTGAGGTTGAGCGTTTCGAGGTTCTTCGCGTCGACCGACTTGGGGACACCCGCCGCGTCGATCGCGTCGTTCTCGACCGCCTGCATGTGGAGCGTGGCCGTGGCCATGCCGATGAAGAGGATCAACGGCACGAGCACACCGGACAGTTGGGCGGCCCGCACCCGCATGCCACGTACGGCGAGATAGCCGCTCGGACCCGTCAGCGGCAGCCGGCCGAGCAGCGCCCGTAGCAGCCTCGGCGACAGGAGCGCGAAGCCGACCGCGAGCAGGATCGAGCCGTACGCGGGCGGTGCCATCAGCGCGGCGTCCGTCGAGGAGACGGCGAAGGTGGCGCAGATCGACAGGGTGCCGAGGACCAGGGACGCGAGGGCGAGGAACCCGCGCCCTCTGCCCCGCGACCGGCGCCGGCCGGTGGTCGCCCGGCGCACCGCGAGGAACGCCGCCCCCGCCGCGGCGAGCACCGTGATGCCGAGGCCCGAGTACAGGGCGATGGGTCCGAAGGTGTGGTCGACGGACTCGTTGACCTGCCCGCTGTCCTGGAACACGTCGAGCAGGACCCGCCCGCCGAGCATCGCGGGGCCGACGGCGAGCAGCGCGCCCACCAGGGCGACGGCCACCGACTCCCCGACGACCATCCGCTTGATCTGCGCGGGCGTGGCCCCGGAGCAGCGCAGCAGCTCGATCTCGGCGGAGCGCTGGCGCACGTTCACCGTGAGGGTGGAGGCGACGGCGAAGAACACCAGGAGGGTGCCGTAGCCGCCGACGACGCCCGCCGCGGTGGACAGGGTCTCCGAACTGACGGAGTCGACACCCGGCGCACCGGCCGTGTCGTGCATCGAGTTGAACGTCATGATGATCGCCGCGCCCAGGAAGGCGGACAGCAGGGTCGCGGCGAAGCGCCCGGGGCGCTGCCGTACGGAACGCGTCGCCAGGGTGAGCACGGTGAACATCGCGGTCACGCCCCCGCCATCACGTCGTCGCCGAGGTGCGCGAGGCGCTCGGCCACCGCGTCCACGGTCGGCCGGGGCATCTCGCCCGCGAGCCGGCCGTCCGCGAGGAACAGCACCGAGTCGGCGTACGAGGCCGCGACCGGGTCGTGGGTCACCATGACGACCGTACGGCCGTGGAGGCGTACCGCGTCCTGGAGGAGCCGCAGGACGTCCCGCGCGCTGCGCGTGTCCAGGGCGCCGGTCGGCTCGTCCGCGAAGATCACGCTCGGCTCGGTCACCAGGGCGCGGGCGATGGCGACGCGCTGGCGCTGGCCGCCGGAGAGCTGGTCGGGCCGGTGGCCGAGGCGGTCGCCGAGACCGACGGCGGTCAGGGTCTCCCGCACCCGGTCCCGGTTGACGCGGCGCCGGGCGAGCTTCAGCGGCAGGACCGTGTTCTGCGCCACGGTGAGCGTGTCGAGCAGGTTGTACTGCTGGAAGACGAAGCCGATCCGGTTGCGGCGGAACTTCGTCAGTTCGGTCTCGGTGCCGCCGGTCATCTCCGCCCCGTCGACCATCACGATGCCGCTGTCGGGCCGGTCGAGTCCGGCCGCGCACTGCAGCAGCGTGGACTTGCCGGAGCCCGAGGGGCCCATCACGGCGGTGAAGGTGCCGCTCGCCAGGCTGAGCGTCACCTCGTCCAGCGCGGTCACGGAGCTGTCGTCGCTCCCGTACGTCTTGCTGACCTTGACCAGCCGCAGGGCCATCTCGGCGGCGCCCGCGCCGTGGTCGTGCGGACGTCGATCAGTGATACGTCGGTCGGTGGTACGTCGGTCGGTGCCGGTTCGGCGAAACATCGTCATCAGCCTCCGTCGGGCACGGTCCGCGCCCCGCTGTCGGGCACTGCCTGTGCCCCGCGAAAGACGCTACGGAGAAGGGGAGGCGGGCACATGGGGCGCAGAACCCGTATCGGGGGGTGTACGTAGCGACACCGTTGCCGAGGCCGTAGTCAGGTCTCAGCATTCCGGGCATTTCGGCCCGGAAGGTCCGTCTCGTCACCAGAGCGTGAGGGCTTCGGCTTGAGTACGGTCTCTCGTTTCTGTCCGCCGCTGCTGCGGCAGGGCTGCGCCACCTGCCCGCCCCGCCTCCGTCATACGACGGGGGCGGGTGGCGCGGGTCTTACGGTCGGCTCCGCGAGGCTTCGGCACCCGCTTGGGGGTGCCCCGGTCTCCGGCCACTCCGGTACCGGTCGAGCATGCGGCCGCGAGAGCGGCGAGGTTGAGCGCGGCGTTTTCGTCCCGGTCGATGATCAGGCCGCAGGCGTCGCATTCGTAGATCCGGATGTGCAGCGGCAGCTTGGCTTTCACCGCGCCGCACCCGGAGCAGGTCTTGGAGGAGGGATACCAACGGTCGGCGACTACGAGGCGGGTGGCGTGGCGCCGGCGGGTCTTGTAGCCGAGCTGGCGGCGGATCTCCCCGAATCCGGCGTCGGCGATCCGGCGGGCCAGGCGCCGGTTGCGGAGCATCCCGGCGACGTTGAGGTCCTCGGCCACGACGGTGCCGTACTCGGCGGCAACGCTCGTGGTGAGCTTGTGCAGGGCGTCTTCGCGGAGGTTCGCCACCCGGTGGTGCACGCGGTTGCGTGCGGCGTTGGCTTTCTCCCACCGCTTCGACGGCTTGCGTCCGGTGCGCCGGTCCGGGCCCTGACGGCGGGACACGGTCCGGGAGGCGCGGCGCAACTGCTTGCGCGCGGCGTCGTAGTGCCCGGGATTCGCGACGGTTCGGATCTCGCCCGTGCTGTCGGCCATCACCGCGAGGGTCTTCACGCCGAGGTCGATACCGACCGCTGTGTCCGGGCGCGCCACGCGTTCGAGGTCGCGCTTGACCTCCGCCTGGAAGGAGACGAACCAGCGTCCCCGCTCGTGGCGGACGGTCGCGGACAGGATGCGGGCCGTCCCGGCCCTGACGCGGGCCAGGAGCTTGACGGTGGGCTCGTGGGTGCGGATCGTGCCGAGCCGGGGCAGCGTCACGTGTCGGCCGCCGGGCTCGACACGGATCGTGCCGGTGGTGAACCGGCAGGCAAGGCGCGTCTTGCGCTTCGACTTGAACCGGGGCGCACCTACCCGCTTGCCCTTGCGCTGCCCGCGCTTGGACTTGCTGTAGTTGTCGAACGCGGCAGCGGCGCCTGCCAGCCCGGTGGAGTACGCCTCCTTGGAGTTCTCCTCCCACCAGGCGGCGAACCTCGCATCGGTGTGCTTGGCGGCGTTGAACGCCTTCCGCAGCGACGGCAGCGACCACGGCCGCCACTCGGTCAGCTCCGCCTCCAGAACGCCGTACGTCTCCTCGGCCCTGCGCTGCCACCACGACGCCTCGACCCAGCCGACAGCCCAGTTGTAGGCGGCACGCGCCCCGCCGCAGTGCGAACGCAGCGCGGTCTCCTGGGCGGCGTTCGGGTCCAGGGCGAACCGGAACGCCTGCATCACGAACCCGGGCTGAGGCTGGAACTTCTTCACCCGGCGTCCTCGCCGGTCGCCACAGCCACCGCGCGGGCGGCGCGGTTCTTCGCCGCCTGCCGCCCGTACAGGCGCGCGCACATCGACGTGAGCACCTCGGTGATGTCCCCCACCAGGTCGTCAGCCGTCTCGGTCGGGTCGAGAACGACCAGGCGCCGCCCGGACGCCGACAGCACGGCTTCGAGGTGCTCGACACCGAACCGGGCCAGCCGGTCACGGTGCTCGACCACGATCACCGCCGCCTGCGGGTCGGACAGTACCCGGTGCAGCTTGCGGCGCCGGCCGTTCAACCCGGAGCCGACCTCGGCGACGACCTCGGCGACAGCCAGGCCCAGCCCGTTCGCGCCGGACACGACCCGGGCGGCCTGCCGCTCAAGGCCGGCCTTCTGGTCAGCGCACGACACGCGGCAGTACGCCACCACCCGCCCGGACGGCTGGACGGCGACCTGGTCGACCAGCCACGTCCCGGACGGTGCCTGGCGCACCGGGACGGGCATCTTCCCGTCCTTCACCCACCGCCAGGCGATCTGGTAGCTCACGCCCTGCTGACGGGCCCACTCCGAAAGCTTCACGAGACCAAAACGCGAGACGTGCGACCAGAGATGACTATGAATGACTAGAAAATATGTAGCAGCTTTCACCCCCCGCCCCGGCCGGCCCCCGCTCGGCGGGCCTCCGTCAGACCCCTTCCGTTCGGCTCCGCCCTCGCCACACGCTTGCAGGCCCTTTGCCTGTACGTCGCCGTCCGTACGCCTCCGCTTGCTTCCATCGCGCCCATGGACCACATCACGTTCCTCGTGGCTGTCGTCGTCGTCACGGCCCTCGCCTTCGACTTCACCAACGGCATCCACGACACGGCGAACGCGATGGCCGTCTCCATCGGCGCGCACGACGCGCACGACGCGCACTTCGGCAAGGTCGCCGAGAAGGTGCTGATCCCGGCGGTCGCCTCACCGCTGGTGGCGCGGGCGTGGCCACGCTGATCGCGACGTACCCGACGTACCTGGCGTACCGGATCGGCGCCGGTCCCGGGCTTCGCGGCGGAGGCGTCCTGCACGGCGGTGATCCCGACCTCCGCGCACCTCGGTTTCGCGCTGTCGACCACGCAGGTGTGTTCCGCGGACATGATCTGGATCGCCGGAAACCGGGAAGAACCAGGAGAGCAGGAAGGTACGAACGATGCAGCTGGACCGGACAGGTCTCGGAGAGGTCGCCGCGGTGAGCACGGCAGTCACGGTCGCGACGGTCGTGGTCTTCGCCCTCGGTGTGCTGGGCCCGGCCCGCGCGGAGGCGGCGCGGGAGGGCGACGGCGGTACCGACGCGGTGGGGCTGGGCGTGGCCGGGCTCTGCTTCCCGGCGTGCGCGGCCGTCGTGGCGTACGGAATCCACTTGATCGTGCCGCGGTTCCACTGAACACGTTCCACTGACCCTTCGCCGTTGCGCCGACAGTCCGCACCGACACTCCTGGGAGAGACATGACCGAGCTGCTGAGCGGCATGAGCGTCGACTACACCGACCACGACGACCCGGTGCTGATCCGGCCGGACGGCACCCCGGTGGACACCTGGCGGGAGAACTACCCGTACGCGCGGCGCATGGAGCGCGCGGAGTACGACCTGCACAAGCGGCTGCAGCAGATCGAGCTGCTGAAGCTGCAGGGCTGGATCAAGGAGACGGGGCGCCGGCTCGTCGTCCTCTTCGAGGGGCGGGACGCGGCCGGCAAGGGCGGCACGATCAAACGCTTCACCGAGCATATGAACCCGCGCGGCGCCCGGGTGGTGGCCCTGGAGAAGCCGACCGAGCGCGAGCGCGGGCAGTGGTACTTCCAGCGTTATGTGGAGCATCTGCCGACCGCCGGGGAGATCGTGCTCTTCGACCGTTCCTGGTACAACCGCGCGGGCGTCGAGCGGGTCATGGGCTTCTGCTCGGACGACGAGTACCGCCGTTTCATGCGGCAGGCGCCCGGTTTCGAGCGGATGCTCGTCGACGACGGCGTGGACCTGGTGAAGTTCTGGTTCTCGGTGTCGCAGGGTGAGCAGCGCACCCGCTTCACGATCCGCCAGGTCGATCCCGTACGGCAGTGGAAGCTCAGCCCGATGGACCTCGCCTCGCTGGACCTGTGGGACGACTACACCGCCGCGAAGGTCGCCATGTTCCGCGAGACGGACACCGAGCAGGCCCCGTGGACCGTGGTGAAGAGCAACGACAAGAAGCGGGCCCGCGTCGAGGCCATGCGCAGTGTGCTGGCCCGCTTCGACTACACGGACAAGGACCACGAGGTGGTCGGGGAGCCGGACCCGAGGGTCGTGGGCGAGGCGGCGACCCTGCTGGAGGAGGGCGAGGACGACGACCTACGAGAGGGCTGGTGACGCCCGCGCCCCCGGCGGGCCGACGGTCACGCCCCCGGCGGGCCGACGGTCACGGCCCTGGTCGGCCGACGGCCACGGCCACGTCGGCCGACGGCCATGAGCCCGGCCGGCCGACAGCCACGATGGCCGATCGGCCGGGTGGCCGGGTGGCCTGGTCGGCCCGGTGGCCGGGTCGCCGGGTCGCCGGGTCGCCCCGGTGGCCGGGTGGCCGGGTCGCCCCGGTGGCCGGTCGGTCTGGTCGCCCCGGTAGCCCGGTGGCCGAGTGGCCGAGTGGCCCGGTCGCCCCGGTGGCCCGGTGGCCCGGATCGGGTGGCCTGGTGGCCAAGTGGTCGGCGGCCGGCGGCCGGCGGCCGGCGGCCGGCGGCCATGAAACCGGTCAGCCCCGTCCACCCTGCACACACCCCTGCCCACCCTGTCCCCCTGTCTCCCGTCCCTGCCATCCCGGTCTTCCCGGTCTTCCCGGTCATCCGGCGACGGTGAAGCCCGTCACCGACCCGCCGCCATCCCGGCGCCCGGCGAACGGCTCTCCCCCGTGGGCGTCCGCCACCTCTCGGACGATCGACAGGCCGAGTCCGGAACCGGGCAGGCTCCGCGCGTCCGGCGCGCGGTAGAAGCGGTCGAAGACCCGGTCGAGATCCTCCTGGGCGATGCCGGGCCCGCGGTCCAGGACCTCGACCCGGACGGTGTCACGGTCGGCGCGCGTCACGACGAGCTCGATCGGCCCGCTCCCGCCCCGGTCGAACTTCGCCGCGTTGTCCACCAGGTTGGACATCGCCCGCTGCAGCGCCGCGGGCCGCCCGTCGACCACCGTGTCCCCGGACACCCGTACCGTCACGGCCCGCCCCGTGCGCCGGCGCGCCGCCACCGCCACGTCGTCCGCGAGGTCGCCGAGGGTCACCCGCCGCGGCGGCTCGGTGTCGGACTGGCCGGCCGCCAGCGCGACCAGCTCGTTGACCAGGTCGGTCAGCTCACGGGACTCCTGGGCGAGGTCGTCGACCAGTTCCTCGCGGACGGCGGGCGGCAGTTCGTCGATCCGGCGCAGTATCGAGATGTTGGTGCGCAGCGAGGTCAGGGGCGTACGCAGCTCGTGTCCCGCGTCCTGGACGAGGCGCCGCTGGTCGTCCTCGGACTGGGCGAGACGGCCCAGCATGCGGTCGAAGGAACGGCCGAGCCGGGCCACCTCGTCGTACCCGGTGACCGGCACCTGGATGCCGAGCCGCCCGGTGCGTGCCACATCCTCGGCGGCCCCCGCGAGCCGTACCAGGCGCGAGGTGATGCGACGGGCCAGCCACCAGCCGAAGAGCCCGGCGGCGATCACCACGGCGCCCACCAGCAGCACGGTCCGCTGCTGGAGGTCGCGCAGCAGGTCCTCCGTACCGCTGAACTCCTGCGCCACCTGTACGGCGCCCCGCCCGCCACCGAGCGAGACGGTCGCGACGCGGTACACGTCATCGCCGACGTCGACGTCCCGGTGCTCCACCAGCCGCCCGGCGGACCGCGCAGACGCGATCGGGCGGTCGGCGGCGTCCACGGGCAGCGGCGTCCGGCCCCGGTCGACGACCGACCCGTCCGGCCCCAGGACCTGTACGACCGTGCCGCCGGGCCGGACGAGCTCGCCGCGCGGACCGCCGCCCGCGCCGGCCGTGGCGAAGTCCGCGGGCCCCAGCGGGTTGCGGCGCACCTCGTCGAGCAGGTCCTGTACGACGCCCTCGAACACGGTCTGCTGGTCCACGCGCACGAGCCGGGCGGCGGCGTCGTACGACAGGAACCCGACGAGGACGGTGACGGCCGCGGCGACGGCCGCGAACGACACCGTGAAGGTGGTCCGCAGCGACGACAGCCTGGCCCGCGCCACCCACCGCCCGAGCCGGCCCGGCCGACCGGTCCGCACGCCCGTGGGTCGCGGCCGCACTCAGTCCTCCCTCAGCACGTACCCCACGCCCCGCACGGTGTGGATCGGCGAGGGCGCGGCGGGTGCACCGGGGACACCGGCCGCCCCCGGCTCGTCGAGCTTGCGCCGCAAATAGCCGACGTACACGGCGAGGTTCTTGGATCCCGGCCCGAAGTCGTAGCCCCAGATGCGGTCGTAGATGGTGGTGTGGTCCAGCACGATGCCGGCGTTGCGGACGAGCAGCTCCAGCAGGTCGAACTCGGTGCGCGTCAGCTCGATCTCCCGCGCGCCCCGCCAGACCCGCCGGGCCTGCGGATCGAGGCGCAGTCCCGCGGCGGCGATCTGGCCATCGGGCGTGCGCTGCGGTTCGCTGGGTACGTCGTCGGGGGCGCCCGTACGCCGGAGCAGGGCCCGGAGCCGGGCGAAGACCTCTTCGACGTCGAAGGGCTTGACCACGTAGTCGTCGGCGCCGGCGTCCAGGCCCGCGATGCGGTCCGCGGTCTCGACGAGCGCGGTGAGCATCAGGATGGGGGTGCGGTTGCCCTCGGCACGCAGGACGCGACAGACCTGGAGGCCGTCGATGCCGGGCATCATCACATCGAGAACGAGCACGTCAGGAGGGGTGCGGTGGGCCTGCGCAAGCGCCTGGACACCGTCGGCGACGGCGGTGACCTCGTATCCCTCCAGGCTCAGGGCCCGTTCCAGGGCGTGGCGGATCGCGCGGTCGTCCTCGGCGAGCAGCAGATTGTGGGGCACGGGACCAGTCTGCCAAGCCCTTCTGTACGTACTACCTGATGAAGGGGGTTACGGCCGGGCCTCTTACCCGGCTCTCACCCCGCCGGGACCGGTGGCTTACCTCGCCCAGCCACTGTGTCCCCAGTGCCGGGGGCGAGCGCCGCGACGGGGAGGGCCACGCACCGATGAAGCGCACTGGGCGCACGGAGCGTACGGAACGCACGGAGCGTACGGCAGGCGAGCAGGCCGCGAAGCGAATGAGCCGTAGGGGGCGCGGCCGTACGGGCCGCACGAAGGTCGTGTTCCTGCTGCACAACGCGTACGCCATCGGGGGGACCGTCCGTACGACGCTCAACCTCGCGGCGGCGCTGGCCGACCGCCACGACGTGGAGATCGTGTCGATGCGGCGGCACCGGGACGAGCCGCGGTTCACCATCGACCCGCGGATCACGGTCGTACCGCTGGTCGACGAACGGGACGGCAGCGCGGACCTCACCGACCCGGAGTACGCCCTCGCGGCCACGGACTTCCCGAACTCCGACAAACGGTACGAGCAGTACACGCGCCTCACCGACCGGCGGGCCGCCGCCCACCTGACCGGCTGCGACGCCGACGTGATCATCGGCACCCGGCCCGGTATCAACGTCTACGTCGCCCTCTTCGCGCCGCGCCGGGCCCTGCGCATAGCCCAGGAACACCTGCGGCACGACTCGCACTCCAAGCGGCTGCGGGGCGTGCTGGCGCGGCACTACCGCCGGCTGGACGCGGTCGTGACGACGACGGAGGCGGACGCGGAGGTGTACCGGCAGCGGATGCCCCTGCCGGGCGTACGGGTCGCGGCGGTGCCGAACATCGTGCCGGCGCCCGGGGGCATCACCCGCGACGCGACGACGAAGGTGGTGGCCGCGGCGGGCCGGCTGGTCCCCGGCAAACGCTTCGACCTGCTGATAGAGGCCTTCTCGGCGGTCGCCTCGAAGGAGCCGGACTGGCGGCTGCGGATCTACGGCGGCGGCGCGCGGCGCGACCACCTCCAGGACCTGGTCGACGGTCTCGGGCTCTCGGGGCACGTCCGCCTCATGGGCCCGCGCACACCCATCGAGGCGGAGTTCGCGAAGTCGGCGCTGGTGGTCTCGGCCTCGGACGCGGAGTCGTTCGGGATGACGCTGGTCGAGGCGATGCGCTGCGGGGTGCCGGTGATCAGCACGGACTGTCCGCTGGGGCCGGCGGAGATCATCACCGAGGGCGTCGACGGGCGGCTGGTCCCCGTCGGGGACGCCCGCGCGCTGGCCGAGGCGATGCTCGACCTGATCACGGACGAGCCGCTGCGCCGGGCGATGGGCGAGGCGGCGCTGGCGAGCTCGCACCGCTACGACGCCGAGCCGATCGTGGCCCGCTACGAGGATCTGTTGGCGGAGCTGATGTCGACTCGGGGGCGGCGGGCGTGGGCCCGGGGCTGTTCCCGCGCGGCCGTCTGGACCCGCCGCCAGACCCGCAGAGTGCGCCGCGCGCTACCGGGCCGCCCCCACCTCCCCGACCCACGAACGACGGGACCCTGAGGCACAGGCAGGGCCGGGCGGGGCCGGCCGGCGATTCGGCTGCGGCCCGACGGGAGCTTGTCGCGCAGTTCCCCGCGCCCCCAGGGGGATGGGGCGGGGGCCCGAAACTCGACTGCGGCCCAGTGAGGGTGTCCCTGAGGGGCGCAGCCCCTTCAAGGGGCGCGGGGAACTGCGCGGCCAACCCCCACCGCCCGCACCCGAACACCCAGGGCCACACCGGCACACCCCCTCTCAAGGGCGCGGGGAACTGCGCAACAAACCCCCACCGCCCGCACCCGAACCCCCTACGGGACCCGCAACGCGGCAAGTCGCTCCGCGAAGGGCACCACGTCGAACCCACCGACCTGGACGCCCCCGACCCGCTCCCCCACCGGCGCCGCAGAGGGCGCGGCAGACGGCGCGGCAGACGGCGCGGGCACAACCGGCCCACCGCTCCCCATCAGCGCAACCAACTCCCCCGCGGCCCGCCCGATCCGCTCGGCCAACCCCTCCGCCCCCCAGTCCTCCGAAGCCGCGTAAACCCCGGTAGGCACAACCACCGCCCGCAGATACGCGAACAACGGCCGCATCGCATGCTCCAGCACCAGCGAGTGCCGAGCCGACCCCCCGGTCGCGGCCACCAGCACCGGCTTCCCCGCCAGCGCGTCACGGTCCAGCACGTCGAAGAACGACTTGAACAGCCCGCTGTACGAGGCGGAGAAGACCGGCGTCACAACGATCAGCCCGTCCGCCGCCGCCACCGCGGACAACGCCGCACCGAGCGCCGGCCCCGGAAACCCGGTGGTGAGGTTGTGCGCGATCTCGACCGCGAGATCACGCAGCTCGACCACCTCGACCTCGACCTTGCCCTCACCCTTGCCCTCACCCTCGGCCGGAGCCGCCGCGGACGCCCGCCCCACGACCGCCGCGGCAAGCCGGTCCCCCAGCAACCGCGTGGACGACGGAACACTCAGCCCCGCCGAGACGACGACCAGCTTCATGACGCGGTCACCTCCTGGCCCGCCTCGGCCGCCGCGGCGGCAGCGACCCGCGCCGCATGCGTAGGCGCATCCGGCACCCCGGCCGGCCGCCCCTTGGCGAACTCCTCCCGCAGCACGGGCACGACCTCCTCGCCCAGCATGTCGATCTGCTCCAGCACGGTCTTCAACGGCAGCCCGGCATGGTCCACGAGGAACAACTGCCGCTGGTAGTCACCGGCGTAGTCCCGGAAGGCCAGCGTCTTCTCGATCACCTGCTCCGGCGAGCCGACCGTCAACGGTGTCTGCTCGGTGAACTCCTCCAGCGACGGCCCGTGCCCGTACACCGGCGCGTTGTCGAAGTACGGCCGGAACTCCCGCACCGCGTCCTGCGAGTTGCGCCGCATGAAGATCTGCCCGCCGAGCCCGACGATCGCCTGCTCGGGCGTGCCGTGCCCGTAGTGCGCGTACCTCGACCGGTACAGCTCGACCATCTGCTTGGTGTGGTCGGCCGGCCAGAAGATGTTGTTGTGGAAGAACCCGTCCCCGTAGTACGCGGCCTGCTCGGCGATCTCCGGCGAGCGGATCGAGCCGTGCCAGACGAACGGCGGCACGCCGTCCAACGGCCGCGGCGTCGAGGTGAACGACTGCAGCGGCGTACGGAACTTGCCCTCCCAGGTCACCGTCTCCTCGCGCCACAGCCGGTACAGCAGGGCGTAGTTCTCGACGGCGAGGTTGATGCCCTGGCGGATGTCCTTGCCGAACCAGGGGTAGACCGGGCCGGTGTTCCCGCGCCCCATCATCAGGTCCACGCGCCCGTCCGCGAGGTGCTGGAGCATCGCGAAGTCCTCGGCGATCTTCACCGGGTCGTTGGTGGTGATGAGGGTGGTGGAGGTGGAGAGGATGAGGTTCTCGGTGCGGGCGGCGACCCAGCCGAGCATGGTGGTCGGCGACGACGGCACGAACGGCGGGTTGTGGTGCTCACCGGTCGCGAAGACGTCGAGCCCGACCTCCTCGGCCTTCTGCGCGATGGCGACCATGGCCTTGATCCGCTCATGCTCGGACGGGGTCCGGCCCGTGGTGGGGTCCGGCGTGACATCGCCGACGGTGAAGATCCCGAACTGCATGGCTACCTCATCCTTCAGGTTGTTGACGATTCAACTATACCCATGAACGAACCCCGCACCCGGACTATTCCCCACCCCCACCCCCCACCCCCTGAGGAACGCGAGGAACGGCGCAAGCTCCCAAGGGGCGTGGGGAACGGCGCATTCTGTTCAGGGGCACGGGGAACGGCGCAATCTTTCAAGAAGCGCGAGTAACACCGCGACCTGTGCCACCCCGGCCGCCCGGCAGGCGCCGCCCATCAGGTGAGACGCCCGCCGCACCGCGCGTCGCCGACGGCCGCGCCCCCGCCCGTACGCCCTCCCCGCCTCCCCGCCCGCCTATCCTGGCCGGGAGAGCAATCGACCGTACGAGCGAGCGGCGGCCGCAGTTCGCCCCGCCCGCCCCCCTCCGCCGAGGAGCACCCCATGACCGCCGCCGCATCCACCGCGCCCGCCGCCGCGTCCCGTATCGCCGTCGTCACCGGCGCGAGCAGCGGAATCGGTGCCGCGACGGCCCGGCAGCTGGCGGCCGCGGGCTACCGGGTGGTCCTCACGGCCCGCCGCAAGGACCGTATCGAGGCGCTCGCGGAGGAGATCGGCGCGGCGGGCGGCGAGGCGATGGCGTACGCGCTGGACGTCACCGACCGTGCGGCGGTCGACGAGTTCGCGACGGCCTTCAAGAAGATCGGCGTCCTGATCAACAACGCGGGCGGCGCGCTCGGCGCCGACCCGGTCGCGTCCGGCGACCCCGCGGAGTGGCGCCAGATGTACGAGACGAACGTCATCGGGACCCTCAACGTCACCCAGGCCCTCCTCCCGGCGCTGACCGCGTCCGGCGACGGCACGGTGGTCGTCGTCTCCTCGACCGCGGGCCACGGCACCTACGAGGGCGGCGGCGGCTATGTGGCCGCCAAGCACGCCGAGCACGTCCTCGCCGAGACCCTCCGTCTGGAGATCGTCGGCACACCGGTCCGGGTCATCGAGATCGCCCCCGGCATGGTGCGGACCGACGAGTTCGCCCTGACCCGCTTCGGCGGGGACACCGAGAAGGCGGCGAAGGTCTACGCCGGGGTGGCCGAGCCCCTCACCGCCGAGGACGTCGCCGAGACGATCACCTGGACGGTCACGCGCCCCTCGCACGTCAACATCGACCTGCTGGTCGTACGCCCCCGGGCCCAGGCCTCCAACACGAAGGTCCACAGGGAGCTGTAGTGCCGGACACCGAGCCCCCCACCCAGGAGCAACGCCGCCTGGCCCAGGAGAAGAAGGACGAACGCTATGTCTGGTGGTACCTCGCGTACTTCCTCTTCGGCATCCACATAGTGGCGTTCGTCATGATCTACGCGGTCATGCACGCGGAGTAGCAGCGAAACCCGACGCCCCACGGCACGGCACGGCGAAATCCATGCCGCATGAAATCACACGGCATGGATACACGCGGCATGAATTCCACGGCAAGGAATCGTCAACCCTTCACGCACACGACCTGCTTCAGCTTCGCCACCACCTCGACCAGATCCCGCTGCTGGTCGATGACCTGCTCGATCGGCTTGTACGCGGCCGGGATCTCGTCCACGACACCGGAGTCCTTACGGCACTCCACGCCCCGCGTCTGCTCCTCCAGGTCCTTGGTCGTGAAGCGACGCTTGGCAGCGTTACGGCTCATCCGCCGACCCGCGCCGTGCGAGGCGGAGTTGAACGCCTTCTCGTTGCCGAGACCCTTCACGATGTACGAACCGGCGCCCATGGAACCCGGGATGATGCCGTACTCGCCGGAGCCCGCACGGATGGCACCCTTGCGGGTGACCAGCAGGTCCATGCCCTCGTACCGCTCCTCGCTCACGTAGTTGTGATGGCACGAGATCTCCGGCTCGAAGGTCACCTTCGCCTTCTTGAACTCCCGGCGGACGACGTCCTTCGAGATCGCCATCATGATCGCGCGATTGCGCTTCGCGTACTCCTGCGCCCAGAAGAGATCGTGCCGGTACGCCGCCATCTGCGGTGTGTCCGCGATGAATACGGCGAGGTCGCGGTCGATCAGCCCCTGGTTGTGCGAGAGCTTCTGCGCGATACCGATGTGATGCTCCGCGAGTTCCTTGCCGATGTTCCGGGAACCGGAATGCAGCATGATCCAGACCGAGTTGTCCGAGTCGAGGCAGAACTCCCAGAAGTGGTTTCCGCCGCCCAGGGTGCCCATCTGCCTGGTGGCCCGCCCCTGCCGGAACTTCACCGCTTCCGCGACCCCGTCGAACCGCCCCCAGAAGTCGTCCCACCCTGCGGTGGCAAGCCCGTGGAAGCCGCCGGGGTCGACCGGGCTGTCATGCATTCCCCGCCCGACCGGAATCGCCTGCTCCACCTTCGCCCGCAGGTGGGACAGGTCGCCCGGCAGGTCGTTGGCCGTCAGGGACGTCTTGACCGCGGACATACCGCAGCCGATGTCCACCCCGACCGCCGCCGGACACACCGCACCCCGCATCGCGATGACCGACCCGACCGTCGCACCCTTTCCGTAGTGCACGTCCGGCATGACGGCCAGACCCTTGATCCAGGGGAGCGTGGAGACGTTGCGGAGCTGCTGCATCGCCCCTTCCTCCACCGACGCCGGGTCCGCCCACATACGGATCGGAACCTTCGCCCCCGGCATCTCCACGTACGACATATCGTCCTCATTCCCCCGGAAAACCAACAGAAGTCTTAAATCGCAAAACCGGCGCCAAGGCCAACGTTTGGGACAACGGACCGGCGTCCACGGCAGTGCGTGCGATACACATTGTCTCCAGGGCCCACCCCCGTGCGGCAACCGAATAACCACAGGACACCCTGGTCGTGAGCACAGTCGATCGACCCGTCGAGAGGAGCCCCACCGTGCAGCGGAAGGCGTACGTACCCGGCGTCGCCGCGCTCCTCGCGGCGCTGCTGGCCGGTTGCACCGGCGGATCGCCGGACAGCGGCGGCCAGGACGACCCGAAGCCGGGCGGCACGACGTCGACGGCCACCGCGGCGCAGCCGGGCAAGTACCGCACGCTCCCGGAGCCCTGCGGCGCGGTGTCGCAGAGCACTCTGGACTCGCTGCTGCCGGGCATCGAGCAGCTGACGGACGAGGAGCAGCGCGAGGAGGCCTACGAGGGCACGGCGACGGTCACGTACGACACGGACCGGAAGGTCGGCTGCCGCTGGAAGGCGGAGTCGGCGACCGCGACGGACCATCTGCTGGTGGATTTCGAGCGGGTGGTCTCGTACGACAACGCGGTGAGCGACGACGACCGCGCGGCGGAGCTCTACGTGAAGAAGGAGGTGGCGGCGGACCTTCCGGCACCGGCCGCGTCGCCCTCCGCTTCATCGAAGGCACCTGACGCGTCCGAGTCGCCCGAGTCCGGATCCGGGTCGGCCCCCGGTGCCGGCGCGTCCGGCACGTCCAGTGCGTCGGACGACGCCTCCGGTGACAGCGACGGCGACAGCGACAGCGGTTCCTCCGCGAGCGCGAGCGCCGACCCTTCCACGGACCCCTCCGCCAGTGGCGTCCCCGGCTCCACGCCGAGCGCCCTCCAGCCCCGCACGCTCGAAGATCTGGGCAACACGGCGTTCCTCGACGACGCGCTGAACGACTCCAAGCAGCGGACGGTGACTGTGGTGTTCCGCACGTCCAACGTGGTCGTGACGATCCAGTACGACGAGCAGCCGGCGACCACGACGGACATCCCGAGCAGCGAGGACATGCAGGACAGGGCGCGGAAACTGGCGGGTCAGCTCGCCGAGTCGTTCAGCGACTAGGGACGTTCGGCGGGGGTTTCGGCCTCGGCGGAAGCTGAGCCGCACATGTCCCGTTCGGGCTACCGTGGCTCCTCGGACCCGACCGAGTGCGGTCCGGCGCAGAACGCGGCCGTCCGCACGTACACCCGAGCGTCTTGAGTGAAGGAACCATGCACCGATCCGTACAGCGACACCGTCAGCGACTCACCCGCATCCTGGCCGGGGCCGCCGCCGTCCCGGTGATGCTCGTCGCCTCCGGCTGCTCCTCGGACTCCGGCGACGGCTCCGGCGACGACGCGAAGAAGGAGTCCGGCTCCTCGGCGTCGTCCTCCGCCACGGAGGCGGCCGCGGTGGTGAAGGAGGCGACGTACGCGAAGCTCCCCGAGCCGTGCAAGGTGTTCGTGTCGAAGACACTGAAGGAGCTTGTCCCCCAGGGCGCCAAGTCCGGCAAGGAGGGCAAGTCCGAAGACATCGGCACACGCGGCAACTGCTCCTGGGACAGCCTGGACAACAAGGGTGTGAAGGGCTCGCAGTTCCGCTGGCTGAACGTGTCGCTGCTGCGTTTCGAGTCGGACCAGAGCCGGGGCACGGGCGAGAAGCTGGCCTCGGAGTACTACGCGAAGCACGCCGAGGACGCGCGTGCGGTGGAGGACGCGAAGAACACCAAGTCGCAGCCGGTGTCCGGCACGGGCAACGAGGCGACGCTGGTGACGTACGACCTGAAGAAGAAGGAAGGCACCTTCAGGCAGCAGACGCTCGTGACGCGCGTGGAGAACGTCGTCGTGACGGTCGACTACAACGGCGCCGGCCTCGCGGGCGACGACTCCCCGAAGGCGGCCGATCTGACGAAGTCGGCGGAGAAGGCCGCGAAGGAAGCCGTCCAGGCGGTCGTGACCGCGAACGGCGGCGGTGACGGGGCCACGGCCGGGTCGGACGCCGGCGCGAGCGCCTCCCCGAGCAAGTCCGCGAGCAAGAGTTCCGGCAAGGGTTCGGACCTCGGCGGCGGCTCCGACGACAGCGCGAGCGCCAGCAGGTCCGCCTCCAAGAAGAACTGATTCAGGGCCCGAGCCGGCACCGACGCGTCCCTTTCGGCTGCCGTCCCACTCGCAGCTCTACCAGGACATTTGGTCGAGCCCGGCCCTCACGGAGGCCGGGCTCGACCCGTACCGGGCATCCGTACCCCGTACACATGTGCCACTCTGTTGCGCGCAACAGGTCGTAACGGGAGGGGAGTACGGATGGCCGCGCCTATTGAGCTCACCAAGACGCACAAGATCCTCATCGGAGTGGTCGTCTTCGGAGCGGTCGTCATCGCAGCTATCGGCTTCGCCGGTTCCTACGCGGCGGTCCGCGAACTGGCCCTGGAGAAGGGCTTCGGGAACTTCAGTTATGTGTTCCCGATCGGCATCGACGCGGGCATATGCGTCCTGCTCTCACTCGACCTGCTCCTCACCTGGATCAGGATCCCCTTCCCGCTGCTGCGCCAGACGGCCTGGCTGCTGACCGCGGCGACGATCGCGTTCAACGGCGCCGCCGCCTGGCCGGACCCGCTCGGCGTGGGCATGCACTCGGTCATCCCGATCCTGTTTGTGGTCTCCGTGGAGGCGGCCCGGCACGCCATCGGCCGGATCGCGGACATCACGGCCGACAAGCACATGGAGGGCGTACGCCTCACCCGCTGGCTGCTCTCCCCGCTCCCCACGTTCCTGCTGTGGCGCAGGATGAAGCTGTGGGAACTGCGCTCCTACGAGCAGGTCATCAAGCTGGAGCAGGAACGTCTCGTCTACCAGGCGCGGCTGCGCTCCCGCTTCGGCCGTTCCTGGCGCCGCAAGGCCCCGGTGGAGTCCCTGATGCCCCTGCGGCTCGCCCGCTACGGCGTCCCCCTGGCCGAGACCGCGCCCTCCGGCCTGGCGGCGGCGGGCATCGAGCCGGCGCTGCTGCCCCCGGCGCCGCAGCCCGCGCTGGAGCCGGCCGAGGCGTCCGCGGGCAGCCGTAACCCCGCGGCGGCGCCCGCCGTACGGGACGACGCGGCTCCCGACCGGGCGCGGCGCCCCGCTCCCGCGGGCGACGAGTTCCCCGAGCCCCCCGAGCAGCCGGACCACGCCGAGGCGCAGAACCCGTGGCTGCACGCCCGGGACCCCCAGTCCGTCGCGTACCAGGGCGGCTACGACCCGACGTACGACCCGGAGGCCGCGTACACCCAGTGGTACGCGCAACAGCAGCAGGCCGACGAGTTCGAGGAGCGGCAACGGCTCCAGGACGAGCGGCGGTTCCAGGACCGGCGGCGGTTCGAGGAGGACGCCTTCCCGCAGCAGGAGGACGCCTTCCCGCAGCGGCAGTACGCGGAGCAGGAGCAGGAGCCGCAGGCCCCGGCTCCGGTCCCGGCCCCCGAGCCCTCTCCGGAGGACACCGGTACCTTCCCGATCCCGTCGGGGCCCGGCCGTACCCGCGAGCTGGGTGCGGGCGGTGGCACGGAGCCGACCGAGGAGGACTACTACCTGGTCTTCAAGAAGTCGATAGACGGCAGCTATCCGACCTCGGGCCAGTTCCGGGGCAATGTGGAGGACACGTTCGGCACCACGCTCCCGCAGCGCGAGGCCGACCGGATGGTCAACCGCTTCACCAACCGCCACACGGCGGAGCTCCAAGAGGACCACATCGCGTAGAGCCGGGCACGTGTGACAGTACGTACTGGCTGTACGTGATACGTCTGGCTGTACGTGAGAGGGGGCGCCCGGAGATTCCCGGGCGCCCCCTCTCACGTACGAGCCGGTCAGTAAGTACTGCCGACGCCTGTGCTACTGCCCGAGCAGCTTCCTGACCCGCTCCTGGCCCACCGCGAGCAGCAGGGTGGGCAGGCGCGGGCCGGTGTCACGGCCCACCAGCAGGTGGTAGAGCAGCGCGAAGAACGTGCGCTGGGCGACCTTGATCTCCGCCGGGAGTTCCTTGGGTGTGGCGTCGGCGGAGAAGCCGGCCTGGACCTTCGGAACGCCGTAGACGAGGTGGGTGAGCCCGTCCAGCGACCAGTGCGTGTCGAGCCCGTCGAGCAGCAGCCGCAGTGAGGCACGGCCCTGGTCGTCGAGGGACTTGAGGAGTTCGGCGTCCGCCTCCTCGCGTACGACGGTCCGCTGGTCGGCGGGGACCTGGGTGTTGATCCAGGCCTCCGCCTTGTCGAGCCGCGGCCGGACCTCGTCGAGCGAGGTGATCGGGTCCGAGGGGTCGAGCTCGCTGAGGATGCGCAGGGTCTGGTCCTCGGCACCGGCGGTGATGTCGGCGACGGAGGCGAGCGTGCGGTAGGCCATCGGGCGGGGCGTCTTCGCCAGTTCACCGGCCGCGGTGCCGATGGCGCGCGCGTAGGCGGCGACGTCCCCCGGCAGGGCGGAGCCCGACCCGGAGCCGGCAGCCGGGGAGGTGCCCCCAGCCACCTTGGCGCCCAGCTTGTCCCACTCGTCGTAGAGCCGCTGGATCTCCTGGTCGAAGGCGATCTTGAACGACTGGTTGGGCCTGCGACGGGCGTAGAGCCAGCGCAGCAGCTGCGGCTCCATGATCTTCAGAGCGTCGCCCGGAGTCGGGACCCCACCCTTGCTGGACGACATCTTCGCCATCCCGGAGATCCCCACGAAGGCGTACATGGGCCCGATGGGCTGCTTGCCGCCGAAGACGCTCCCGACGATCTGCCCGCCGACCTGGAAACTGGACCCCGGGGACGAGTGATCGACACCGCTCGGCTCGAAGACGACGCCCTCGTAGGCCCAGCGCATCGGCCAGTCGACCTTCCAGACCAGCTTGCCGCGGTTGAACTCGCTGAGCCGGACGGTCTCCGCAAAGGCGCACTCGGTACAGCTGTACGTCAGCTCGGTGGTGTCGTCGTCGTAGGCCGTGACGGTGGTGAGGTCCTTGCCGCAGCCACCGCAGTACGGCTTGTACGGGAAGTACCCGGCGGAACCGGTGCCGTCGTCCTCGGCCGCCGCGCCGGACCCCTCGGCGGCTTCGAGCTCGGCCTCGTCGACGGGCTTCTGCCCCTGCTTCTTCGCGGGGGCCTTCTTGGTCCGGTACTGGTCGAGGATGGCGTCGATGTCACCACGGTGCTTCATCGCGTGCAGGACCTGCTCGCGGTAGACCCCGGAGGTGTACTGCTCGGTCTGGCTGATCCCGTCGAACTCGACGCCCATCTCCGCGAGCGCCTCGACCATGGCGGCCCTGAAGTGCTCGGCCCAGTTCGGGTACGCGGACCCGGCCGGGGCGGGTACGGAGGTCAGGGGCCGGCCGATGTGCTCGGCCCACGACGCGTCGACCCCCGGAACACCGTTGGGCACCTTCCGGTACCGGTCGTAGTCGTCCCAGGAGATCAGATGCCTGACCTCGTGCCCGCGCCGCCTGATCTCGTCGGCGACCAGGTGCGGGGTCATGACCTCGCGCAGGTTGCCCAGGTGGATGGGGCCGGAGGGCGACAGCCCGGACGCGACGACAACAGGTTTGCCAGGGGCTCGGCGTTCCGACTCCTCGATGACCTCATCCGCGAAACGGGAGACCCAGTCGGTGGTCTCGGTGCTCTGAGCCACGATCGGCACGTCCTTCTTTCCTACGGTTCGCACGGCTGACCGCGCCATTGTCCCAGCTCCACCCCCAACCACGAAAACGCCTTTTCTTCGGGGGCCGGCCCCACCCACTCAGCCCGTCCGGCGTTTGAGGACGAGCGCGCAGCGCGATACGGGGGCGAGGGGGCGCAGCCCCCATGCGTGAACGGGAAGGGCAGGGGCGGCGGGGGCGAAAACCCCTTTACCCCCCGTGGGATACTGGGCGGACCCACCCGTACCCATCAGGAGAACGGCACCCACCCCATGGCCTCGGTCACGTCCCTCACCGCCCACGTCCACCAGCGCCTCACGACCGCACTCACGGCAGCCCTGCCGGAGTCCGCGGACGCGGACCCGCTGCTGCGACGCAGCGACAGGGCGGACTTCCAGGCCAACGGAATCCTCGCCCTGGCGAAGAAGGCGAAGGCCAACCCGAGGGACCTCGCGACCCAGGTCGTCGACCGGGTCGTCACCGGTGACCTGATCGAGGACATCGAGGTCTCGGGCCCCGGCTTCCTGAACATCACGGTCACGGACCGGGCGATCACGCGGAACCTCGCGGCCCGCGCCACGGACCCCGCGGACCGCCTCGGTGTCCCGCTCCTCGACCACCCCGGCACGACGGTCATCGACTACGCCCAGCCGAACGTGGCGAAGGAGATGCACGTAGGCCACCTCCGCTCCGCGGTGATCGGCGACGCGGTCGTGCGGGTCCTGGAGTTCGCCGGCGAGAGTGTCGTCAGGCGGCACCACATCGGCGACTGGGGCACCCAGTTCGGCATGCTCATCCAGTACCTGGACGAGCACCCGCACGAGCTGGACCGCGAACCCGCCGGGGACACCGCCACCGCCGAGACGGGCGAGGAGGCGATGTCGAACCTCAACCGCCTCTACAAGGCGGCCCGCGCGCACTTCGACTCCGACGAGGAGTTCAAGAATCGGGCGCGTCGCAGGGTGGTCGACCTCCAGGCCGGCGACCCGCACACCCTCGCCGTCTGGCAGCGGTTCGTGGACGAGTCGAAGGTCTACTTCTTCTCGGTCTTCGAGAAGCTGGACATGGAGATCCGGGACGCGGACATCGTCGGCGAGTCGGGCTACAACGACATGCTGGACGAGACGTGCCGCCTCCTGGAGGAGAAGGGCGTGGCGGTCCGCTCGGAGGGCGCCCTGTGCGTGTTCTTCGACGACGTGTTGGGCCCGGACGGCAACAAGGTCCCGCTGATCGTGCGGAAGTCGGACGGCGGCTACGGCTACGCGGCGACCGACCTCTCCGCGATCAGGAACCGCGTCTTCGACCTGAAGGCGGACACTCTCCTGTACGTGGTCGACGCGCGGCAGTCCCTGCACTTCAAGATGGTCTTCGAGACGGCCCGCAGGGCCGACTGGCTGAACGGGGACACCAAGGCGCGGCAGCTGGCCTTCGGCACGGTCCTCGGCAAGGACGGCAAGCCGTTCAAGACGCGTGAGGGCGAGACGGTCCGGCTGGTGGACCTGCTGGACGAGGCGATCGACCGCGCCACGGCGGTGGTCCGCGAGAAGGCCGAGAAGATGGGCCTGTCCGAGGAGGAGATCGTCGACAACGGCCGGTTCGTCGGGGTCGGCGCCGTGAAGTACGCGGACCTCTCCACGTCCGCCGTCCGGGACTACAAGTTCGACCTGGACCAGATGGTGTCGCTGAACGGCGACACGAGCGTGTACCTCCAGTACGCGTACGCCCGTATCCAGTCGATTCTGCGCAAGGCCGGGGACGCGCGTCCGGTGGCGCACCCGGAGCTGGCCCTGGCTCCGGCGGAGCGTGCGCTGGGACTGCACCTGGACCAGTTCGGCGAGCTGCTCCTGGACGTGGCCGCGGGGTACGAGCCGCACAAGCTGACCGCGTACCTGTACCAACTGGCGTCGCACCTGACGACGTTCTACGACCAGTGCCAGGTGCTGAGCGACGCGAACCCGCGGGAGGTCGTCGAGAACAGGCTGTTCCTCGTCGACCTGACGGCCCGCACGCTCCACCGGGGCATGGCACTGCTCGGCATCAGGACGCCCGACCGCCTCTGAGCCACATCGGCCGGCGGCCCTTCACCCGTTCGGGTGAAGGGCTGCTGCGTGCACGCACGTCAATGCGCTGGCCAAAGGTTGAGGTGTCGGGGCGCACCCATCAGTATGCGAGGCTGCGGGGCCGCCAACCCCGACTCCAGAATCCGTGAGCCTCGTTGAACCGCACGCTGGGAGCGCAATGAACACCGCACTGCCCCTCTTCGTCACTCCGGCCGCCCGGAGGGTGTTCGCCAGTCATGCTGCCACTCGTTGAGACCGGCGATGAGCTGGACCAGATGGTCCGCGACGAGGCCCTGCTGCGGCCGGCCGTGGCGGACCTGTGCGAGCGCCTCGGCCTGGTCCCCAAGCAGATGGTCCGCTACATCGAGGGCTCGCTCCCGGTGTACTCCATCGGCGCCGCGCACGTACTGAAGCTGTTCCCCGCCTTCGAGAAGCTCGACGCCCGGCGCGAGGAGCGGATGCTCAGCCATGTGTACGGCAAACTGCCGGTCCCCACACCGCAGTTGTACTCGGCCGGCGCCTACAAGAACGGCTGGTCCTTCGTCCTGATGTCCCGGCTGCCCGGCGAGGGTCTCGCGGACGCGTGGCCGCGGATCCCGGCGGCGGACCAGGACCGTCTCGTCACGGAGGCAGGTGAGACGCTCGCGGCGCTGCACGCGCTGAGTCCCGCGCCGCTCTCGGACCTCGTCGGTCCGTCCGACTGGGGCCTGTTCGTCGACTCGCAGCGCGCGAACGCGGTTCAGCAGCAGCGCGAGGCCGGACTGCCGGAGGTCTGGCTCGACCAGATCCCGTGGTTCCTGAACTCGGTCCCGCTGCCCGCCCCTTCGCGACGGGTGCTGCTGCACACCGAGTTCATGCGTGAGCACCTGACGGTGGACCCCGACGGCTGGCGGCTGGCCGGCCTCTTCGACTTCGAGCCGGTGCTGGCCGGCCACCCCGCCTACGACTTCGTGAGCGTCGGCCTGTTCCTCTCGTGCGGACAGCCCCGGCTCCTGAAGCGGTTCTACGAGGCCTACGGGCGCCCGCCGTTCGATCCGCACACGGTCATGGCGTACACGCTGCTGCACGTCTACAGCGACCTGTCCTCGTATCTGCGCATGCTGCCGAAGCCGCCGGAGCCGACGCTGGACTCGCTCGCGCGGACCTGGTTCGGCACCGACTGACGGACCGCCGGCGGCCCCCGGGGGCATCGCGGCCCGGACCGTTTCGCCCTCTGGGGCCGTTGTCAGTGGCGGGCTCTAAAGTCACGGGCATGGCGACTCTTCCGAACCAGCTGCCGACGCTCGCGGCCGACCCGGCCGGCCACTCGCTCGGTCTCGACCTCCCGCCCGGTGCCCTGCTCGACACGACGGTCGAGGGCCCCTGGGACGAACCGCTGCTGTGGCGTGCCGACGCCCCGGCGGCGCCGGGCGACTGGCTGCGGCTGGCGTCCGCGCGCCGCACGGCGGGCCTGTGCCCGGTCCTGGTCGGCGGGCGGCCGGACAGCGAACCGCACCCGGACAAGTGGGAGTTGGACCCGGACCTCGCGTCCTATCCGGGCGACCACGACGCCGAGGAGGTCCTCGCGGAGCTCTGGGAGGAGTTCGCGGCCGAGGCGCAGGACGCCGACTGGCCCGGCCTCGCCGCGGCGGGCGTGCCGGATGTCGACCCGGACGTGTGGGCCGCCGAGGTGACGGACGCGCTCGTCGGCGGCGCGAGCCGGCTGAGGGAGCCGCGCCTCGCGCTCGTCCCGGCCCGCCGCAGCGCGGACATCCCGGCCGCCATCGGCTGGTGCGGTCCGGTCAATCTCACCGATGACGTGGCGGAGCTGTGCGCGGTCCTGCGTTCCTGGGAGGACCGCTTCGGCGTCCGGGTCGTGGCACTCACCTTCGACCAGCTGATCGTCTCCGTCGCGGCCCCGCCCAGGACCCCGGCCGAGGCGGAGGCGATAGCCGCCGAGCACTACGCGTTCTGCCCGGACAACATCACACAGAGCGGCCATGCCTCACTGCGGGCGTACGCCGAGCGCGAGGTGCTCGGCGCACGCTCCTGGACCTTCTGGTGGGACTGACCGGCCGGCCGCTGGTTGCCGGCCTCAGGGCTTGCGGCCGGTGACCGCGTACACATTGATATCGGCATCCGTCACGTCATTGATGTCGCGATAGCGGACCTTCTCGATGTCGTCGAGGCCGTCGAGGTAGCCCGCCTCGGGCTGCTCGGGCACGGGCGCCGCGTTGTCGGGCCGCCAGTGGTGGGCGGGGACCACACCGGGCTCGTCCACCACAAGACCGTTCTCGGTGAGGAACCGCTCGACCTCCGCCTTCGTCCGCAGCACGAAGGTGAAACCCCGCTCGGTGTACGTCCGCTGGACCGCGCGGACGTTCTCGGCGTTGAGGTCCTCGGTGAGGTGGCTGAGCACGAGCCGGCTGCCCGAGGGCAGCGCGTCGATCAGTTCACGGACGATCGGATAGGCCCGCTCGTCCTCGACGAAGTGCAGGATCGCCACGAGCGCCAGCGCGATCGGCTGGTCGAAGTCCAGGGTCTTGGCGGCGCCTTCGAGGATCTGGGCCGGGTTCTGGAGATCGGCGTCGATGTAGTCGGTACGGCCCTCGGGTCCGCTGGTGAGCAGGGCGCGCGCGTGGGCGAGGACGACCGGGTCGTTGTCGACGTACACGACACGGGAGTCGGAGGCGATGCGCTGGGCGATCTGGTGCACGTTCTCCTGGGTCGGCAGGCCGGTGCCGATGTCCAGGTACTGCCGGATGCCCTCTTCGCCCGTCAGCGTGTGCACGGCCCGGCGCAGGAAGTCGCGGTTGTGCCGGACGTCGAGATAGCCGCGCGGGTTGGCGGCGAGCGCGGCTGCCGCCGCGGCCCGGTCGACCGGGTAGTTGTCCTTGCCCCCGAGAAAGACGTCATAGACACGAGCCGGGTGCGCCCTGGTGGTGTCGATCCTCCTTCTCAGCTCGGCGGGGTCCTGGCTGAGAGCATCACCGGGCATAGAGCCTCTCCCTGGGGAGTCGCGTCAATCAACGGGCAACAACCTAACTCCTGCGGCGACTTGATAGTGCCCGGCTCCAGGGACTCAGCCCGACACATCGGGCTCGTACTCGTCGCGCCCCCAGGCGGAGTCCCCGAGCGGCTGGTTGTAGGCGGGCCGCCCCACGTTCCCGCTCGTCCGGAAGGGACTGCCGCCGTCGTCGACACGAACCGTGCCCTTCTTGCCCCCGCTCGACCACTCCAGCTCCAGATACCAGCTCACGTTGTACGTCCGCGCGTCCGCGAAGATGTAGAAGACCTCGGGGTCGGACTCGCTCACCTTGTAGGGGAAGTCGCGCTGCCCGGCCCTGGGCGAGGTGTCGGGCCGCCCGGCGTCGAGGTTCACGCCGAACGACGTGGTCTCCACACCGCCACCGCACCCGACGCCCATCGCGAAGTCGTTCCAGGCGAGCGGCGCGCTCTTGTCCACCACCCGCACATGCAGATCGTCCAGGACGACGGTGGACTTCCCGGTGCCCTGGACGGTCAGCGCGAGCATCTGCTGCCCGGCGGCGACCCCGCCGAGCGCGTTGACCCACCCGCGCGCGTCGGGCTCACTCGGCGGCGGGGGAACCTTCTCGGGCTCACGGTCGACAAGGTAGTGCTGGCTGCACGGGCTGTCCCACTTGTACGGGTTGACGGCGACGATGGGAGCGGTGGCACCCTTCGCACCCGCGGCGACCCCCGCCGACCCGGCCGTTCCGCCACTCCGCGACGCGGAGGGAGCCGCGGACGCCGAGGCGCTTTCCGACCGTGAGGCGGACGGTGAGGCGGACTTGTCCTTCGCACCGGCGGACACAGTGGCTTCCGGCCGGTCGTCCGCGGACGCGGCGGCCCCGACGGACTGCTCACGTCCCTCACCGTCGTCGCCCGCCACGACCTGCGCGACGAGCGCCACCGACACGACAGCGGCGGCCACGGCGGCACCGGCGAGCACCACGGTACGCCGCCGCCGCGAGCCCGAAGCGGTGGATCGCGGAGAGACCAGAAGATCGGCGGAACCTGCCGCGTCCGGCAAGTCCTCCGTCACTCCTTCGGCAGTGACCGTCACCGCGACCTCGCTCTCTGCCCCGGCCGCTCCCTCGCTCGGCTTCTGCCCCCGGCGCGCATCCGCGAGAACCCACCGCCGGTGCAGCTCCACCAGCTCCTCGGGGGTCGCTCTGCACACCCGCGCGAACCGCTCCACCGGCGCGTAGTCCGTCGGCACGGCATCCCCGTTGACGTACCGGTGAAGCGTGGACGCACTCGTGTGCAGCCGCTTCCCCAACACCCCGTAACTGAGCCCGGACCGCTCCTTCAGCTGCCCCAACAGCTCCGTGAACTCGTCCCCCGCCACCGTCCGCACCTCTCTCCACGTCCCCGGATCCACATAGCAGGGGCAGGTCATCTCCACACCGGCTCGGACCATCCAAGCACGCCGCCCCCGGCACCCGGGCGACCGCCGATCGGTGGTGAGCCCGCCCGCCTCAACGCAGCTTCTGCGCCACCTCGGTGGCCCAATACGTGAGAACGCTCCGGGCCCCGGCCCGCCGAATCCCGGTCAACGCCTCCAAGATCGCCGCATCCCGATCGATCCACCCCTTCTCAGCGGCAGCCTCGATCATCGAATACTCCCCGGAGATCTGATAGGCGACGACGGGCACATCCACCGCATCCGCAACACGCGCGAGGATATCCAGATAAGGCCCGGCGGGCTTCACCATCACCATGTCGGCGCCCTCTTCGAGATCGAGCGCCAATTCCCGCAACGATTCCCGCGCATTGGCAGGGTCCTGCTGATAGGTCTTCCGATCCCCCTTCAACGAGGACCCGACAGCCTCCCGAAACGGCCCGAAGAAAGCGGAGGAGTACTTGACGGTATAGGCAAGCACCGCCACATCCTCGCGCCCGATCTGATCGAGAGCGTCGCGAACGACCCCGACCTGACCGTCCATCATCCCACTGGGCCCCACCACATGCGCCCCGGCATCGGCCTGTACCTGAGCCATCTCGGCATACCGCTCCAGGGTCGCGTCGTTATCGACACGCCCTTCCCCGTCCAACACCCCGCAATGCCCGTGATCGGTGGTCTCGTCGAGACAGAGATCGGACATCACCAGCAACTCGTCCCCGACCTCACTCCGCACGTCCCGAATGGCAACCTGCAGGATCCCGTCGGGATCGGTCCCGGCAGTCCCAACAGCATCCTTCTTACCTTCCTCCGGCACACCGAACAGCATGATCCCGGAAACCCCCGCGGCCACCGCCTCAGCAGCGGCCTTCTTCAAACTGTCCCGGGTGTGCTGCACCACGCCGGGCATCGCGGCAATAGGCACAGGTGCGGAGATACCTTCACGCACGAAAGCGGGAAGGATGAAATCAGCGGGATGCAGCCGGGTCTCGGCAACCATGCGCCGCATCACAGGACTGGTCCGCAGCCGCCGCGGCCGACTGCCGGGAAAGGATCCGTACGTCGTCATAAGGCCACGCTACGCCCGCCCACCCAATGCCTTTGCCGACGACCAGTCGGAGCCCGGCACCCGCCGCACAACGGGAGCGGGCCGTGCCGGTACGTCGAAGTCCGTCGCATAGGGCTCCTGCAAAAAACCCCACACTTCCAGGCGCACAGCAGTACACCCGGAAGGCGACGGACTCGACGTACCGGCACGGCCCCGACCCACCGACCCACAACAAACGGACTACGTAGTGGTGCGCCTCCGCCGGGACCCGGGCCGCCGCTCACTGGGCCGGGTAACAGGATCCCCGGCCTCAAGAGCGGAAGCCCGCCGCCGAAGCCCGAATTCCGCCAACGCCTCGGCCAGCCGATGCACGGACGGCTCGGGCGACATGACGTCAACGCGCAACCCGTGCTCTTCCGCGGTCTTCGCGGTAGCCGGACCAATACACGCGATAACGGTCACATTGTGAGGCTTCCCGGCAATACCAACCAGATTCCGAACGGTGCTGGACGACGTAAAGAGAACAGCGTCGAACCCGCCCCCCTTGATCGCCTCACGCGTATCCGCAGGCGGCGGCGAAGCCCTCACCGTCCGATAGGCGGTGACATCGTCAACTTCCCAGCCGAGCTCGATCAGCCCGGCCACCAATGTCTCGGTGGCAATGTCAGCACGCGGCAGGAAGACCCGATCGATCGGATCAAAAACAGGATCGTACGGCGGCCAGTCCTCAAGCAGCCCCGCCGCGGACTGCTCCCCACTCGGCACCAGATCAGGCTTGACCCCAAAAGCGATCAGAGCCTTGGCAGTCTGCTCACCCACGGCAGCGACCTTGATCCCCGCGAAAGCACGCGCGTCGAGCCCGTACTCCTCGAACTTCTCCCGCACGGCCTTGACGGCGTTCACCGACGTGAAGGCGATCCACTCGTACCGCCCGGTGACGAGCCCCTTGACCGCCCGCTCCATCTGCTGAGGCGTACGCGGCGGCTCGACAGCGATCGTGGGCACCTCGTGCGGCACGGCCCCGTACGACCGCAACTGGTCGGAGAGCGACGCCGCCTGCTCCTTCGTACGCGGCACGAGCACCTTCCAGCCGAACAGCGGCTTGGACTCGAACCACGAGAGCTGGTCGCGCTGCGCTGCGGAGGAACGCTCACCGACCACGGCTATCACCGGCCGGCCGCCCTCGGGCGAAGGCAGCACCTTGGCCTGCTTCAGCGTCTGCGCGATGGTGCCGAGCGTGGCGCACCAGGTCCGCTGCCGCGTAGTGGTACCGGCGACGGTGACAGTCATGGGGGTATCGGGCTTACGCCCGGCGGCCACGAGCTCCCCCGCAGTGGCCCCCACGGAATCAAGCGAAGCGGAAACGACGACGGTCCCGTCGGACGCCCCGACCTCGGCCCAGCAGCGCTGGGACGCGGTACGGGCGTCGACGAACCGCACGTCCGCACCCTCGGCGTCCCGCAACGGCACACCCGCGTACGCGGGCACACCCACAGCGGCGGCGACACCGGGAACGACCTCGAAGGGCACACCCGCGGCGGCGCAGGCAAGCATCTCGCCGGCCGCGTACGCGTCGAGTCCAGGGTCGCCCGAGACCGCACGGACGACCCGCCTGCCGCCCCTCGCGGCCTCCATGACAATATTGGCCGCGTCCTTCGACGCGGGGACGCCAGAGGTGGCTGACGTGCCGTCAACTACCTTCAGCTGAGGCGTGTCCGGGCTCGCGCCCGTATCGGTGTCGAGCACGGTGACGTTTCGTCTGGCGTGCGTGCGGACGACGTCGAGCACTTCGGGTTCGGCGACCAGGACATCAGCGTTCCCCAGCGCCTCCACGGCGCGCAGAGTCAGCAGTCCCGGATCACCGGGTCCGGCACCGAGGAAGGTGACGTGCCCGTGTTCGAGGCCGATGGGAAGGGTGGTGGGGCTCAATGTACTCGCTCCCCCATCAGACCGGCCGCGCCCTTGGCAAGCATCTCGGCAGCGAGTTCACGGCCGAGCGCCATTGCTTGGTCATGTGTCTCGGGCACGGGACCGGTGGTGGACAACTGCACCAGCGTCGAGCCGTCGGTCGTGCCGACGACGCCGCGCAGGCGCAATTCCTTGACAATCTGCCCGTCGGCCAGCAGGTCGGCGAAGGCACCCACAGGGGCGCTGCAGCCGGCCTCCAGGGCGGCGAGCAGGGACCGCTCGGCGGTCACGGCGGCCCGGGTGTACGGGTCGTCGAGCTCGGCGAGCGCAGCGACGAGGTCCGCGTTGTCCGCGGCGCACTCGATCGCGAGGGCCCCCTGGCCGGGGGCGGGCAAAATGATGTCGACCGGCAGGAAGTCGGTCACTTCATGGGTCCGGCCGACGCGCTGCAGGCCGGCGGCGGCGAGTACGACACCGTCCAGCTCGCCACCCCGTACGAACCCGATCCGCGTGTCGATGTTCCCGCGGATCGGAACGGTCTCGATCGTCAGCCCGAGGTCGCGCGCATGCGCGTTCAGCTGCGCCATGCGACGCGGCGAGCCGGTACCGATCCTCGCCCCGTCCGGAAGCTCGGCGAACGTCAGACCGTCGCGTGCGATCAGCACGTCGCGGGCGTCCGCGCGGACGGGTACGGCGGCCAGCGCGAGCTCGTCGGGCTGCCCGGTCGGCAGGTCCTTGAGGGAGTGCACGGCGAAGTCGACCTCCCCGCGCAGCAGCGCGTCGCGCAGGGCGGTCACGAAGACGCCCGTGCCGCCGATCTGCGCGAGGTGCTCACGGGACGTGTCCCCGTAGGTCGTGATCTCCACCAGCTCGACGGGCCGTCCGGTCACCTGGCTCACGGCGTCCGCCACCTGCCCGGACTGGGCCATGGCGAGTCTGCTCCGCCTGGTCCCGAGCCTCAGTGCCTGCTCAGTCATGCTCGCCCTCGGTTTTCGGCGCTCTCGAAGTTGTCGCTGTCGGAAAATCTGCTGCCGACGACGAGCCCGCTGTCGTCAAGACCACCGTCGCCACGACGACCGTCGACCACACCACTGTCGGTGTCGGCGTCCCGGCCCTCGGCCCGCGAAACGGCGGCGACCGTCTCCTGGTCCAGGTCGAACAGGGTCCGCAGTGCGTCCGCGTACCCGGCACCGCCGGGCTCGGCGGCCAGCTGCTTGACCCGTACGGTCGGCGCGTGGAGCAGTTTGTCCACGACGCGTCGCACGGTCTGGGTGATCTCGCTGCGCTGCTTGTCGTCGAGGCCGGGCAGCCGGCCGTCGAGCCGGGCGATCTCGCCCGCGACGACGTCGGCCGCCATCGTGCGCAGTGCCACGACGGTCGGAGTGATGTGCGCGGCCCGCAGCGCGGCGCCGAAGGCGGCGACCTCGTCGGAGACGATCCGTCGCACCTGGTCCACGTCGGCGGCCATGGGCGCGTCGGCGGACGCCTCGGCGAGGGACTCGATGTCCACCAGCCGCACCCCGGGCAGCCGGTGCGCGGCCGCGTCGATGTCACGGGGCATGGCGAGGTCGAGCAGCGAAAGCACCGGGGTGGGCCTGGGCACCGTGGCGACGGGCTCGGGCCGGCGCCGCTCGGGCACTCGTCCAAGAAGGGCTGCGGCGGCGGCGAGGGCGGTGATGGCCTCGGCCTCGGCGGCCGGGTCGAGCAGCGCCACGGAGCCGGGCTGGCCCTCGGCGGCCGTCGCCGACGCGCCCTTGTCCACCCAGGCGGCGTGCTGTTCGAGCTCGGCCGCGCCCATCCCTGCCACGGCGGCCTCGCCGAGCACGGAGAACCCGGCGGTGCCCTGCACGGTCTGCACGCCCTGCACGGTCTGCACGCTCTGCGCGGCGGAGGGGTCGAGCGGACAGTTCTCCTCGGTCCCGACGCTGGTGGGCGACAGCTCGCCCCGCACGACGGACGCACCACTCGCGCCGCGCGCGCCGGCACCCGGAGCCGAGGCCGGGGTCGGAGCGGGGGAAGACACCCGGACCGCACGCCCCTCCATCGCGGTCGCGACGACCTCGGCGGTGAGAACAAGACCGGTCGCACCGGTGCACGACACGACGACATCGGCACGTGTCAGTTCATTCGCGACGGCGTCGATCGGCACGGCACGGGCAAGCACGTCGGTGCCGCCCTCCCTCGCCGAACCCTGCGCGTACTGCTCCACGAGCAGCGTGGCGAGCCGCTCGGCCCGGTCGAACGTCCGGTTGGCGACGACCACTTCGGCCACGCCCGCGCGCGCGAGCGTGGCGGCGGCCAGCGAGGACATCGAGCCGGCGCCGATCACGAGGACCCGCTTGTCCCGGGCCCAGGCCTCGACCGTCGCACCCTCGGCGAACTGCTCCAGGCCGAAGGTCACCAGAGACTGCCCGGCCCGGTCGATGCCGGTCTCCGAGTGAGCGCGCTTGCCGACCCGCAGCGCCTGCTGGAACAGGTCGTTCAGCAGCCGGCCGGCCGAGTGCAGTTCCTGCGAGGTGGCGAGCACGTCCTTGATCTGGCCGAGGATCTGGCCCTCGCCGACCACCATCGAGTCGAGTCCGCACGCCACCGAGAACAGATGGTGGACGGCCCGGTCCTCGTAATGCACGTACAGGTAAGGGGTGAGCTCTTCCAGTCCGACCCCGCTGTGCCGCGCGAGCAGCGTGGAGAGCTCTGCGACCCCGGCGTGGAACTTGTCCACGTCGGCGTACAGCTCGATCCGGTTGCAGGTGGCGAGCACCGCGGCCTCGGTGGCCGGCTCGGCGGCGACCGTGTCCTGGAGCAGCTTGATCTGGGCGTCCGCGGACAGCGCGGCGCGCTCCAGGACGCTGACCGGAGCGCTGCGGTGACTCAGCCCGACGACGAGAAGACTCATGCCGGCATCACGGCGGGGACATCCCCGTCGGGCCCTTTCCCGGCCCCCTTGGCCGCCGCGGCGGCCTGCGCCTCGGCCGCGAGCACGGCGTCGGCCTGCGCCTCCGCCTCCTCGCCGGCCTTGCGCTGCTCGTGGAAGGCGAGGATCTGCAGCTCGATGGAGAGGTCGACCTTGCGTACGTCGACGCCGTCCGGCACGGACAGCACGGTCGGCGCGAAGTTCAGGATGGAGGTCACACCGGCGGCGACGAGCCGCTCGCAGACCTGCTGGGCGGCCCCGGCGGGGGTCGCGATGACACCGATCGACACACCGTTGTCGTCGATGATCTTTTCCAGCTGGTCGGTGTGCTGGACGGGGATCCCGGCAACGGGCTTACCGGCCATCGCGGGATCGGCGTCGATCAGCGCCGCGACCCGGAACCCGCGTGAGGCGAACCCGCCGTAGTTGGCCAGAGCGGCGCCGAGATTTCCTATCCCGACGATCACTACGGGCCAGTCCTGGGTCAGACCCAGCTCGCGGGAGATCTGGTAGACGAGGTATTCGACGTCGTAGCCGACACCGCGCGTCCCGTACGACCCGAGGTACGAGAAGTCCTTGCGCAGCTTGGCGGAGTTGACCCCCGCCGCGGCCGCGAGTTCCTCGGAGGAGACCGTGGGTACCGAGCGCTCCGACAGAGCGGTGAGGGCTCGGAGATACAGGGGAAGCCTGGCGACGGTGGCCTCGGGAATCCCTCGGCTGCGGGTCGCCGTTCGGTGAGTTCGGCCAGTTGCCACGGTGCTCCTGCGGGTAGCGCGGGGCTTCAGGCGGTCACACGTTCCTGGACCGCCCCGTCGAATGCAGGCTATGTCTTTGTGAACGCGTGCACAAAGATGGTGTCCGATTTGCCCGGCCAACGTGACCGGGGTCACGCACCCTCGGCGCACCCGTACGGAACCGGCGCACGCGCGCCTTCGTTCCTCACATCTTGGGGGCAAAACCGCACACTCTCCTCTACGATCCCCGCCCCCGAGTCCGAATCGCCCTCGATCCTAAGTGACATTCCGGCCCCGCCGGACTGCTCGGTCAGGCCACGGTCCGATTACTCCCGCGCCCCACCGGCCACCCCTATGCCGTGAGCGCCCGCCGCAGCCGCCCCTCGTCCACCCGCCAGAACGTGTGCTGCGCCCCGTCCACCAGCACCACCGGGATCTGCTCCCAGTACTCCCGGTGCAGCTCCGCGTCCTCGGTGATGTCCTTCTTCTCCCAGCGCACCCCGAGCTCACCGCAGACCTTCTCCACAACACCCTGTGCGTCTTCACACAAATGACAGCCGGGCTTCCCGATCAAAGTGACGACGCGCTCCCGCCGCCCACCACGCCGAAAAAGAGAGTTCATCCCCTCATTCTCCGCCCACCCACACCCATCCTTGTCATAGGGGCGCGGGGAACGGCGCGACCAGCCACCACCGCCCGGCACCCGCCGAACACACCCCCTCCCCGGCGAAGCCACAAGAGCGGCCCACCAAGGCCAAGCCCTGCAACAACACCGCCGCGAAGAGTTCACCGCATCCAAACCTCCCGACTCCAGCCCCACCGAACAAACTGGCTATGCTCACGCCATGGCCGCTCTCGGATGGCTCACCCCCCGTAGGCGCTCCGCGACAGCGCGAAGCGTGCTGGCAGGCGAGGCCTCGGCTGAGGCAGCGCGCAAGACCTCCCAGGAGCTGGAAGAGCTCGCACACGCCGCACCCGGAACCGCCGAACCGGACTTCCCGGTCTACGGCGACGACCAGGCCGCCGCGTTCTTCGACCTGGACAACACCGTCATGCAGGGCGCCGCGATCTTCCACTTCGGCCGCGGCCTGTACAAGCGCAAGTTCTTCGAGTCCCGCGACCTGTACCGGTTCGCCTGGCAGCAGGCCTGGTTCCGGCTGGCCGGCGTCGAGGACCCCGAGCACATGCAGGACGCCCGCGACTCCGCCCTGTCCATCGTCAAGGGCCACCGCGTCGCCGAACTGATGTCGATCGGCGAGGAGATCTACGACGAGTACATGGCCGAGCGCATCTGGCCCGGCACCCGCGCGCTGGCCCAGGCCCACCTGGACGCGGGCCAGAAGGTGTGGCTCGTCACGGCCGCCCCGGTCGAGATCGCCACGGTGATCGCCCGCCGCCTCGGGCTGACCGGCGCCCTCGGCACGGTCGCCGAATCGGTCGACGGCGTATACACCGGCAAGCTGGTCGGCGAACCCCTGCACGGCCCCGCGAAGGCGGAGGCGGTCCGCGCCCTGGCCGCGGCGGAGGGCCTGCACCTCGGCCGCTGCGCCGCCTACAGCGACTCCCACAACGACATCCCGATGCTCTCGCTGGTCGGGCACCCCTACGCGATCAACCCGGACGCCAAGCTCCGCAAGCACGCCCGCACGCTCGACTGGCGGCTGCGCGACTACCGCACGGGGCGCAAGGCGGCGAAGGTCGGCATCCCCGCGGCCGCGGGGGTCGGCGCGGTCGCCGGCGGCACGGCCGCCGCCATCGCCCTGCACCGCCGCCGCCGCTAGGTCCTGTCGCCCCGTTGACGGCACCCGGCCACAACACGCCCCGGACTCAGACGTAACGCAAACCGATTCGATCAACAACCGGTCACTATCCGGCACTTGATCAGGTGTCATTCGGTTACAGAAGCGACGTAATCGATGATTTGAGCAACTGGGTGTAGCACTGCCTGTACGAAGCGTTATTCTCCTCAGACGCATAACGGACCCCACTCTTCGCTACGACGAGTGAACGGTCCGGTACTGCACGTGATGGAAGCTCTGCCTCTGGGAGTCCCGTGTACCCACACGTCGGGGTTGACGCCTCGGGCCTGGCTACGCTGCGCGCAACGGTCCTCGACCGCTTGCGCGGCTTCGTCCCCACCGCGTACGCCGTCCCCGCCCTCGCTGTCTCCGTCGCGCCCGTCGGCCCGTGCTACGCACTGGCCGAAGGCAGCGCGGCGGTCGGCAGACGAGGACGTTCGAGCGCGCCAGCCACCCCCGCACGCCGCCCGGCCGCAGACAGTGACAGCGCCCGGATGATGGATCTCGTGGAGCGCGCACAGGCCGGTGAGGCCGAGGCCTTCGGCCGGCTCTACGACCAGTACAGCGACACTGTGTACCGCTACATCTACTACCGCGTCGGCGGAAAGGCGACCGCGGAAGACCTGACGAGCGAGACGTTCCTGCGCGCACTGCGCCGCATCGGAACGTTCACCTGGCAGGGCCGTGACTTCGGCGCCTGGCTGGTCACCATCGCCCGCAACCTCGTCGCGGACCACTTCAAGTCGAGCCGTTTCCGGCTCGAAGTGACCACCGGCGAGATGCTCGACGCCAACGAGGTCGAGCGCTCCCCCGAGGACTCCGTCCTGGAGTCCCTCTCGAACGCGGCACTGCTGGACGCCGTTCGCCGCCTCAACCCCCAGCAGCAGGAGTGCGTGACCCTGCGATTCCTCCAGGGCCTTTCGGTCGCCGAGACGGCCCGCGTCATGGGCAAGAACGAGGGCGCGATCAAGACCCTCCAGTACCGGGCGGTGCGCACCCTGGCCCGGCTCCTCCCGGAAGACGCCCGCTGAGACCACGTACCCCCGCGAGCCCGACGCCACGCGGCCGGCCCACCGGACCGGTTCCGGCACGACTACGGCAGGACTCCGGTACGACCCCGTATGAAGCCATACGCTCAGCGACGCTCAACTCACCCTCCGTGAAAGTCCGTTGACTTCGCGGTCCGATCATCCGTCGTCCGTAACCCAAGTGCCGAGCCGCTCGTTGTGCGGGATACAGGCTCCCTGTGGTCGCACCCTGACCGTCTTCGATCACTCGATCGAGTTGTTGTGGTCAGTAGGTGCAACCCTCAGGACCCCCTGGGGAGCCGACCGTCATGACGAGAGGAGGTGCCGCCAGTGATCGCGAACGTATCGGCGCACCGGCGGACGAACGCCTTCGCCCAGGCCCTGGAGGAGCAGTCCGACAGGGGCACGGCGGCCGAGCAGTCCGAAGGACCTGCTCCGGCTGTCGCGGACCGGTCCGAGCAGAGCCGGATGCTGTCCCTGGCGACCGGCCTCGGCGAGCTGCCCAAACCCACGATGGACCCCGAGGTGAAGGTCGTCCAGAGGGCCCAGCTGGTGGCCGCCATGGAGGCCATGCTGCTGGAGGGCACGGCCGCGGGAGGCGATGCGACGGGCCTTTCGGTCCCCGAGCAGCGGTCCCAGCGGGGCAGGGGCGCACACAGAGCAACCGGACTGGGGAAACTGCGGCCCCGTTCCCGGCTGTCGAAAGGGCTCGCCGCGGGCGGACTCACCGTGGGCGTGGCCGCCGGAGCTTTCAGCGGGGTCGCCGCTGCCAGCTCCGACGCCCTGCCCGGTGACTCGCTCTACGGGCTCAAGCGCGGAATGGAGGACCTCAAACTGGGCATGGCCGACGGCAGCAGTGACCGCGGCGAGCTCTATCTCGACCAGGCCTCCACCCGGCTGAGCGAGGCGCGCCGCCTGATGGAGCGCGGCCGCTCGGGCCCCCTGGACCACGAGTCCCTGGGCGAGATCAGGCGTGCGCTGTTCGGTATGCAGCACGACGCCGCCGAGGGCCACCGCCTGCTGCACGAGGCCTACGAGCGGGACCCGGACTCCCTGGGCCCCATCCAGACGCTCTCCGCCTTCTCGCAGTCGCACCGCGACGCCTGGGGCGCCCTGCGCGACCGGCTGCCCGTCCAGCTCGGCGACGTGAGCCGCCAGGTCAGCTCGGTCTTCGACGCCATAGACGAAGAGGTCGAGCCGCTGCGCGCGCTGCTCCCGCAGCCGCCCGCCCCGGAGGGCACCGGCCGCCACCGCGGCCCGAGTTCCGACTCGCCCGGTTCCGCGGGGTCGGACCGCTCGGTCCCGCCCAGCGCCACGGGCAGCGACTCGTCCGACGGCACCGGCACCGGGACAGGCAGCGGCAAGCCCAAGCCGTCCACGTCCAAGACGGAGGACGACGGCCTGCTCGGCGGCAACACCGGCGGCCTCCTCGACCCGCCCGAGGACGACAACACCAGCGCCTCACCGTCAGGCAAGGACACCCCGGCCCCCGAGCCTGATGTGACCCTGCCGCCCCTGCTCCCGGGCCTGCTCCCGGGCCTGGGCATCGACAGCGAGGACGCGGACTAGGTCGTACATCGCCAGGGGAGCGGGGGAACACGCGGTGAGCGCGTTCCCCCGCTCCCCTGGCACGTACGTCAGAAGAAGACCGAGCGGCGCTGTACGAGCAGCTTGTAGAGCGTGTGCTGGATCTGCTCCCTGACCTGGTCCGTCAGGTTGAACATCAGCATCGGGTCCTCGGCCGCCTCCGGCGGATAGCCGTCCGTGCGGATCGGCTCGCCGAACTGGATCGTCCACTTGGTCGGCAGCGGCACGGCGCCCAGCGGACCGAGCCACGGGAACGTCGGCGTGATCGGGAAGTACGGGAAACCGAGCAGCCGCGCGAGGGTCTTCGCGTTGCCGATCATCGGGTAGATCTCCTCCGCGCCCACGATGGAGCACGGGATGATCGGCGTGCCCTGGCGCAGCGCGGTCGACACGAATCCGCCGCGGCCGAAGCGCTGAAGCTTGTAGCGTTCACTGAACGGCTTGCCGATGCCCTTGAAGCCCTCCGGCATCACACCGACCAGTTCGCCGCGCTGCAGCAGCCGTTCGGCGTCCTCCGCACACGCGAGGGTGTGGCCGGCCTTGCGGGCCAGCTCGTTCACCCCGGGCAGCATGAAGACCAGGTCGGCCGCGAGCAGCCGCAGGTGCCGGTTGTCGGGATGGTTGTCGTGGACGGCGACCTGCATCATCAGGCCGTCCAGCGGCAGCGTCCCGGAGTGGTTGGCGACGATCAGCGCCCCGCCCTCCGACGGGATGTTCTCGATGCCCTTCACCTCGACGCGGAAGTACTTCTCGTAGAGGGGGCGCACCAGCGACATCAGGACCTGCTCGGTGAGCTCCTGGTCGTACCCGAAGTCGTCGACCTCGTAGTCGCCGGTCAGGCGCCGCCGCAGGAACGACAGCCCGCCGGCGACGCGCCGCTCCCAGCCACCGCCCTCCGGCTTCTCCGCGGCAGCCGGTCCGGCCACCGACTCAGCGGGCGATCCGGCAGCAGGTTCCTCACGCGTCACAGGAACATCATCCTGCGGAATCGTTCGTGCGGGCAGGGGCTGGACCTCGTGAACCGCCGAGGGCTCGCCCTTGCGCCTGCTCCCCGCGCCCCGGCGCCGCGCGGGCCGTTGTACGGCACTCCCGCGGGACCGGTCGTCGTCGAACGGAATGACCTTGGCGTCCGCCATCGTTGATGCGCTCCTCGGTTGGCGCTCAGTTGGCGCTCTGCGTCGGGGGGTGGCCACCGCCCAGTGCGGGCAGTGCGGCGATCCGGTCGACGGCCCCCGCGAGGGCCTCGGGCGGCAGCAGTCCGGGGCCCCGGCTGCGGGCGAAGTCCGCGAACGCCTCCGCCGTCGTGAATCTCGGCCGGTATCCGAGCGTCTCGCGCATCTGGTTCGTCGCCACGACCCGGCCATGGGTGAGCAGCCTCAGCTGCTCGGGCGAGAAGTCCGTCATGCCCACCGTACGCAGTGCCGAGCCCACCCAGCTGATCGCGGGCATCAGCAACGGAACCGTGGGCCGGCCCAGCCTGCGCGCGCACTGCGAGAGCAGCAGGACGCCGTCGCCGGTGATGTTGAACGTGCCGCTGTTGAGCGTGCCCCGCTCCGGCTCGTACGAGGCGATCCGCAGTACGTCGATGACGTCGTCCTCGTGCACGAACTGCAGCCGCGGGTCGTAGCCGAGGACGGTCGGCAGGACAGGCAGCGAGAAGTACGCCGCGAGCGGGGTGTCCGCGCCCGGTCCGAGGATGTTGGCGAACCGCAGCACGCACACGGCGACGTCGGGCCGCCGCCGCGCGAACCCTCGTACGTATCCCTCGACCTCGACCGTGTCCTTCGCGAAGCCGCCGCTGGGCAGTGACTTGGGCGGGGTCGTCTCGGTGAAGACGGCCGGGTCGCGGGGCGCGGACCCGTAGACGTTCGTGCTGGACTTCACGACCAGCCGCTTGACCGTCGGCGACTTCTGGCAGGCACCGAGCAGCTGCATGGTGCCGATGACGTTGGTCTCCTTGACCGAGGTCCGGCTGCCGCCGCCCAGCGGGGTGGCCGTCACGTCCAGGTGCACCACCGTGTCCACGGAGTGCTCGGCGAGCAGCCTGGCGAGGGTGGGCTGCCTTATGTCGGCCCGTACGAAATCCGCTCCGCCCAGGTGGTGCTCGGGCGCGACCGCGTCCACGGCGACCACCCGGTCCACCTCGGGGTCACGCTGGATCCGTCGTACGAACCGGCCCCCCAGCTGACGGGCCACTCCGGTCACGAGCACGACCTTCCCCAAGATCAGCGCCTTTCTTCCAGCCGTCGACGACACCTGCTCGTACTCTGCCGTGTTCCCCGTGACGGTTACGTTAGCGGGTCGGTGTTGCGCTGTAATGACTGCCCGACGCACGAAGTGAACGCACCCCCGGACATACGATCAGACCAAGCCATCTGCCGCACGGAACGTACGCTCAGGCATACGCACGGCGTTCGCACCGCCGGACATCGAGGGCCACGAGTTTCCGTCCGGCGCACACGACTGTGGCCCCCCACCGACCGGTGGGGGGCCACAGAGCGCACTGTCGCGGCGTCGCCCACGCCCCGCTTGCGCGTGGTGGGCGACCGCCGCAGGCCGCGACTACTTCTTGTTGCGTCGCTGAACGCGAGTGCGCTTGAGCAGCTTGCGGTGCTTCTTCTTGGCCATCCGCTTACGCCGCTTCTTGATAACAGAGCCCACGACTACCCTCGCTCACTTCTCTTTACTCGTTGCTGGGCTGCATGGGCCCACACGACTTATGAGGGGCCAGCCTACCCGCCTGAGCGCCAGAGGTTGTAATCGAGGGGTTCCGGGCGAAATCCCAGGGACGCGATCAAGCACCCCGGGACCTCACCCGGACCACCGTCAGGCTGTCTCCACCCCCACGTAGGACTCGCGAAGGTACTCGTGAACCGCTTGCTCCGGGACGCGGAACGACCTCCCCACCCGGATCGCGGGCAGATGACCGCTGTGCACCAAGCGGTACACGGTCATCTTCGACACTCGCATCACCGAGGCGACTTCCGCCACGGTAAGGAACTGAACCTCGTTCAGAGGCCTCTCGCCAGCAGCCATGACACACCTGAACCTTCCGCACTCGACGGTCGCCGGCTTCCCCTTCCGGTGACACTTCGTCGTTGCGTGCTCACTCCCCAGAGTAGGGGCGGGTGATGCGAGTGGGGAAGAGGAGCCCCCATCGGCGGCCTACTGTGACAGACACGCTCGATTGAGTACATAGCGAGTAAGCGGTCGGTAGTAATCAGACCGCACAGCGTCATCAAGTGGAACGGCGACGGACACCCGCCCCTCTGCCTCACCGACGAACAGCGCGGGATCATCGGTGTCACCCAGGCCGATGGCCTCGAACCCCAGCTGACCTGCTCCGCAGACCCATCCGTGGTCCCCCACCACGAGCTCCGGAAGCGGCCCGCCGGCCTCCGCCGCGGCAGCCAGTGCGGTACGAACCGGGAGGGGTGAGTGTGTGTGCGCGCCGGTCTCGTGACCGGCGCCCCGCGCCCCGGGTTCGCGCACCAGCGCGACTCCTCGTACGTAGGCAAGGTTGTACGTGCGTAGGCCGAACCGGGTCGTTATGTCGACACAGCTACCATGCGCGGAGGTGAGGACGGTACACCCCGCCGCCGACAGAGCGTCCGCGAGAGCGGCGTAGAAGCCGAGCAGTCGGTGCGGATGTCCGGTGCCGAACAGCACCGGGGAACGGTTCCGCGCGGCTTCCGCAAGCCGCTCCGCGAAGGCGTCGAGCGCCACGAGGGTCCGATCGGGATCGATCACATCGGGCCCGGACGTATGCCGCGGATCATCTGATACGCCACACTTCTCCGCCATCAGAGCGATCAAATCGGACTGCTTCCAGGCCCATTCGGGATCGAGTCCGATCGTCAGCCGCGGATCGCGAGCGGCGAACAGCCGATAACTCCTGAGGCTCACCTCCCGCGAGGTGGCCACGGCCCCGGCCAGTCTCGCCGCCAGCAGATGCGCCCGCAACGCCCCGGTACTCAACACGTCCCGATGCTGCCGCACCCACCGGGCTCCCGCGCCAAAACTGTCCCAGCACCCCACAGTTGGCGTAACGACTCGGAGGCCTACCCCCCTCAGCCCGTCCGGCGTCGAGGACGAGCGCGAAGCGCGATAACGGGGCAAGGGGGCGAAGCCCCCATGCGGTGACAGCCCTAAGCCAGCAACCCCCGCAGGGGAAACGCCGCCCGCCGAGCGGCCAACACGGCCTGATCCAGTCGATCGGCGGGGTCGTACCCCGCCTCCCACCCCACGAACGACACAGGCCACCGCCCATCAGTCATCCGCACAGGCCCCAACTGCCGCGTACGAGCGAACACCTCCGCCCGCCAACTCTCGGGAATGACGGAAGACGGTGCCACCTCCCGCCCCGCGGCGATCGCCACAAGATGCGTCCAGGACCGCGGCACGACATCCACCACGGCATACCCGCCCCCACCGAGCGCGACCCACCGCCCCTCGGCGTACTCGTGCGCCAGCTCATGACACGCCATCTGCACAGCCCGCTGCGCGTCCAGCGACACGGCGAGATGGGCGAGCGGGTCCTCGAAATGCGTATCGGCCCCGTGCTGGGTGACGAGCACCTGCGGCCGGAAGTCGGCGATCAGCTCCGGTACGACGGAGTGGAAGGCCCGCAGCCACCCCGCGTCCCCGGTCCCGGCCGGCAGGGCCACATTCACGGCGGAACCCTCCGCCCCCGCGGCCCCGGTCTCCTCGGGCCACCCCGTCTGCGGGAACAGCGTGCGCGGATGCTCGTGCAGCGACACGGTCAGCACCCGCGGGTCCTCCCAGAACGCGGCCTGCACACCGTCCCCGTGGTGCACGTCCACATCCACGTACGCGACCCGCTCGGCCCCCAGCTCCAGCAGCCGGGCGATGGCCAGCGCGGCGTCGTTGTAGATGCAGAACCCCGACGCGGCCCCGGGCATCGCGTGGTGCAGCCCGCCCGCGAAGTTCACCGCGTGCGGCGCGTCGCCCCGCCACACGGCCTCTGCGGCGCCCACCGACTGCCCCGCGATCAGGGCGGACACCTCGTGCATACCGGCGAAGGCGGGATCGTCCATGGTCCCCAGCCCGTACGCCGCGTCGGCCGCCCGGGGATCCACGGAGGCGGTCTTGACCGCCTCGACGTAGTCCTCTCTGTGCACCAACCGGAGGGTGGAGTCACCGGCGGGCTTGGCCGCGACGACATCCACCTCCCGGTCGAGCCCGAAGGCGTCGACCAGGCGCCGGGTCAGCGCCAGCCGGACCGGATCCATCGGATGATCCGGACCGAAGTCATAGCCCGTTACTGCCTCGTCCCACATCAGCTGTGCGCGGCCGCTCATGCCCGTCACCGTATCGGGAAGGTCCAGAAGCGAACGACCGGGCGTAGAACAGTGTCACGAGCACCAACACCATCGGTACCAGCATCGCGCCCCGATAGCTCCACGCATCGCCCAGAGCTCCCACCAAGGGCGAACCGATCAGGAACCCCACATAGTTGAAGATGTTCAGCCGCGCGACGGCCGCGTCCGCAGCTCCGGGGAACAGCCTGCCCGCCGCCGCGAACGTCTGCGGCACGATCACACACAGTCCGAACCCGACAAGAGTGAAGCCGAGCATCCCGACCCAGGCCCCCGGCGCCACCGCCACGACCGCGAAGCCGGCCGCCGAGACCACCGCCCCCACCCGCACGACCGCCACCGCCCCGAACCGCCGCACCCCGAAGTCCCCCACGGCCCGCCCGAGCAGTGTGGTGACCATGTAGACGTTGTACGGAACGGTCGCCAGTTGCTCCGAGCTGCCGAGCACGTCCTGCAGATACTTGGCGCTCCAGTTGGAGACGGTCGAATCGCCGATGTACGCGATGGCCATCACCAGACACAGCGGCAGCAGCAGCTTGAACCCCACACCCGCGCCACCGGCCACATCCGGCGCCTGGGCCTCCTTCTGCCCACTCCCGTCGACGTACCACCGGCTCCCCACCAACGCGGCGGGCAGCAGCACCAGCACGACGGGCAGGTACGACACGAACAACGCCAGGTCCCAGTGCGCCCCCACCCACGCGAGCGAGGCCCCGACGATCCCACCGAGACTGAACGCGGCGTGGAACCCGAGCATGATGCTGCGCCCGTACGTGTGCTGAAGGCTCACGCCGAGCATGTTCATGGATGCGTCGAGGGCTCCGACGGCCAGTCCGAACGCGGCGAGAGACAGCCCCAGCTCCCACAGCCCGTCACCGGCCCCGACCCCCAGCAGCGCGAGCAGCACGACCGGCTGGGCCCAGCGCAGTACGTGACTCGGTGGCACCCGCTTCACCAGGTGCTCGGTGCAGACGCTCCCGACCCCGGCGAGGATCGGCACGGCGGCGAGGAAGGCGGGCAGCAGCCCGTCGGACACGCCGTACCGGTCCTGGATCGCCGGGATACGGGTCACGAGCAGAGCGAAGGCGACGCCCTGGGCGAAGAAGCTGAACGCCAACGAAGCCCGGCCACGCCGCAGCACATCTGTCATGGCGGCTCAGCGTAGGGCTCAGGCTTACTCGTGGGTAGACGAACAAGAAGATGAATTTCGTTCAGCTTCAGTCAGCTCCAGCCGTGTGTCAGTTCCGGAGGAGTTCCAGGAGCTCGCCCATCTCTCCGAAGAGCCGGTCGGCACCCGCCAGCCGCGCGGCCGGCGTCATCGCCGTGAAGCCGTACACGTCCATCCCTGCCGCGCGCGCCGCCCGCACCCCGAGCGGACTGTCCTCCACGACAACGCACTTCTCCGGGGGCACTCCCATCCGTTCCGCCGCGTGGAGAAAGAGGTCCGGTGCCGGCTTGCCTCGCCCCACGTCCTGCGAACTGAAGATCCGCTCGTCGTCGAACCAGCGGTCGAGCCCGGTCTTCCGATGCCCCACCCGGATCCGCTGATGGCTCCCGGACGACGCCACACAGTACGGAATCCCGTCCGCGGCCAGCTTCTCCAGGACCTCCACGGCCCCCGGAACCGGCTCCAACTCCCGCTCGAAGGCGGCGAACACCCGCCCGTGAAAGACATCGTCGAAATCGGCGGGCAACCGCTCCCCGGTCCGCTCCTCGACCAGGTCGTGTACGCGATGCATGGCGGCCCCCATGTAGTCACGCAGGGAGTCCTCGTACGAGGTGGGGTGCCCGAGTTCGGTGAGATACGCGGCGAGCAGGGTGTTGGAGATGGGCTCGCTGTCCACGAGGACACCGTCGTTGTCGAAGATCACCAGTTCGTAGCGCATGACAAAGACCCTAAGCCGATCTGAAAGCGTCCGAACGCAAAAAAGCCCCCGCACCGAAGTGCGGGGGCTTTTCCGTAATATTAGTTCGGCGGCGTCCTACTCTCCCACAGGGTCCCCCCTGCAGTACCATCGGCGCTGTAAGGCTTAGCTTCCGGGTTCGGAATGTAACCGGGCGT
>NZ_JBIUVD010000008.1:0-347415 GCF_044742785.1 Streptomyces sp. NPDC087844
CCCCCCAGGTCATGCCTTCGACAGGGGGACACAGTCATGCCGGACCCGGAGGCCAGCGGCCCCGTTGCGGAACCGCAGAAAACATAACGGGGGCGGGGGCGACGGACCCCGCCCCGGCCGACCGAACGGCGGTCCCGCCCACCCTTGGGCGGGACCGCCGTTCACCGGGCGGGCCTCAGCGGAGCGCGTCCCGCAGCAGTCGCGCGTTCTTCACCAGCCCGCTCGAACCCTTCCGTCCGGCCGTTGCCGTCACCTCGGCGATCTCCCCCTTCGCCCCGCAGCGCGACACGCATTCCACGGCGAGCGCCAGCAGTTCGCCCGCGCCCCGGACCGGGGTGTCCCGCAGCAGGCCGGGCAGAGCGGCTGCCAGCACGGACCACACCGTGGCGTACGCACCCGTCTCGGCGGCGGTCCGCAACGACTCGGCCGCCCGGCTCGCGCTGGGCCACTCGTCGTTCAGCAACGCCTCCAGCTGCCGTCCGAGCAGCCCGCCGTCCAACTGCCCCCGTGCGGCCAGGACCAGCAGGGCGTCCACCACCGCGTCGGTGTCCATGCGCCAGATCAGTCCGAAGGCCACGGCCAGGTGCACCGAGTAACCCGCCGGACCGCCGGACTCCGCGACGAGCGGCAGGACGCGCGGCCACCCCGTCTGTGACATGCGCGGCTCGAAGTAGTCGCGTGCCATCAACTCCTCGCGGTGGTGCGGCAACTGCGCCACCCAGAAGGGCCGGATCGGGTCGGCGAGGCCGTTGTTGCCGACGTACGGTCCGACCAGCGCCGCCGCGGCCAACGGGAACGCGGGGTCGATGGGCGCCCCGGGGCGCGCGGGTGTCCACCACCCCTGCGAGGCGGGCTTCGGCGGCTTGCAGTGGGGCCAGCCCTTCGGCTCCGAGTCCTGGTGCGGAAGCCCGCCTTCGCGCAGCCAGTGCGCCAGCCGCCGGCCGGCGGGGGAGTCGAGAGCCCCGGCGGCGCGGAGCACCTCGTCGTCCGCCGTCGGGGTGACCCGCAGCAGGGCCTGGGCCAGGTCGACCGGCGCGGGCGTGACGCCCAGGCCGGCGAGCGCCGAGATCCGTTCCAGTAGTACGGCGGCGTCCAGTGCGCCGGTGGAGAGGGTCGGTACGGCCAGCAGGAACGGCTGAGCGCTGGACTCGATGATCTCCATCGCCTCGGCGAGCCGTGCGGCGAGCATCGAGCCGGCCAGGGAGAAGCTGCCGCTCGGGCGGGTCCGGCCGAGGTGGACGACGCGGTGCAGCAGGCCGACCCGTGGTCTCGGTTCGTCGCCACGCACCGTGGCCGCCACGTCGTAGAGGTCCGCCTGTGCCCAGTCGTAGCCGCCCTTCGGCTGTCCGCGCATGACCGGCTTCAGTGCCTCGGACAGCGCGGCCCGGTCCACATGGGCGTGTCGGACCAGGCCGTCCAGGGCGCGCTCGAAGGCCACCACGTCCTGGTCGTTCGCGACGACCGCCGCGACCTCCTGCGCGACCTCGGTGGCTGTTGCCACGGGCCCCGGCACCGGGTTCGGGACCGGCACGGGAAGCAGTGTGTCCGCGTACGACTCGGTGACGACGACCTGTGGTGTGCCACCCACGTCCCCCTGTGCGCCGAACAACTCGCCCGCCCGCGCCGCGAGTCCAGGGCTGAGCCGCTCGGCGGCCGTCCGTAACTCCGGCAGCACCGACTCCCCGGCAGACTTGATGTGACGGCCCGTCAGGGTCAGTGCGCGCTCCTGCAACGCCAGGTCCCGGTGTCCGAAGGCGATGGCCATGTCGGCGAGCAACCTGTCCGCGCGCGCCGGGTTCCGCCGGATCGCGCGGTCGAGCAAGGCCAGTTGGGCGCGGACCAGTCCCTTCTCGGGGCGGAGCAGGACCCGTACGCACGCCTCGGTGAGGACGTCGGGTTCCAGCAGCCCCGACTCGTCCAAGCCGGTCAGGACCTCCTGGGCGTAGCCGGCCACCGGCAACGACCCGTCGAGCAGCGCCAGATGGTCCCGTACCAGGAGCGCGTTCTCGGCCGGTGTGGAGTTCAGGGCCCGCAGGAACAGCAGGAAAGGCGTGGTCTCCACGCGCGTGCCGTCGGCCGGCAGGTGCCCGAGCAGTTGCCCGGCCAGCGCGGCGCGTGCGGGAGCCACCCGGGCGTGTTCGGCCGGGGTGAGCGCGAGTGCCTCCAGCATGGCCGCCGCGCGGGCTCCTCCCGGCGGATCGCCGACCATGTCCGCGAAGAGGTTGTCGACCAGCTCGTCACGGTCGGCGAAGCCCTCTGCGGTGAGGTCGACGAGAGCCTCCAGCAGCCACGCCGAACGGCCGAAGACGATACGCCCAGGTCTTTCCACGGCCAGGGGGACGAGTGTCGGGGTGAAGGCGTCCGTGCGCAGCCGCTCCAAGAGGTCGGCACCCGGTGTCCCACCCAGGACCCGCGCGGGCCGCTCCCGGTTGTTCGCGCGGTTGAAGAGCCAGGCCAGGGCGAACTTGCGGGAGGCCGGCAGCGGACAGCCGGTGTCGTGGACGAGGTGTTCGGTGATCGTGTACACCGTGTCCGAGGCCGTCGCACGTTCGCCGAGCTGTGCGACCAGCTCGGCGCGCCAGGCGACGGGGCGCAGGTTCAGGACGTCCACCGTCCAGGTGTCCAGCTTGAAGTACCGGTACGTCAGGAGCCACGACGCCGCGGCCTCGGGGGTGACCCGGCAGCCCAGTTCGGCGGCGGACAGGGATGCCCTCACTTCCGCGGTGTTCGTCCGCCGGAAGATCGCCTCGCGGAGGGCCGCCAGCCCGGCCGCGCACGCCTTGCGCTGCTCCGGCTCCAGAGCACCCAGCTCCCGGACCACTCCGGCGAGGTCGCCGGCCTCTACAAGTTCGACCAGCTTCATCGTGCCGCCTTCGTCCTTTACGTGTGGGTAAGTAGGCCCAGGGCGTGGGGGGTTGAGCCACATGGACACGCTAGGGCCGCGCACCGACAGGACGAAGAAAACGTTCAGAGGGCAATGATCAAGATGTGTGCGGGGTGGTTGTCCGGGGCGGTGGCCCGCGCGAAACCGCCCAGATTTGAGACCCGCCGTCTCGCCACCCGAGATGCATGTTTGACATTAGGTGACCTTATGAACGATAAAGGACATGCTTTGACCATCTAATAGCCGCCCGTGTTCGCCATGTCGTGGCGTCCGCCCAGTCGAATGAGTTCGCCGTGTCCCAGTCCACCGCCTCCCCGGCCTCCGTCGACCCCGGGGAGGAGTGGAAGCTGTGGCGTGCCGAGCGCCACCGTTCGCTCACCTCACCGACCGGGAACCTCGCCCTCGTCGAGACCCGCTGGCTGCCGACCGGTGAGGAGACCGACACCGAGGCGGCCCGCGCCGGGCAGCCGGACGGTGTGACGGTCACCACGCTCCGGCGCACCGACCTCGTCACCGGCGAACCCGAGCACGGCCTGCGCCTGTGGAACGCGGACTCGCCCGCCATCCGTCATTTCGACGGCGTCACCGCCTTCCCGTACGACCCGGCGTGGGTCCTGGAGGCGTCCTACACCCCCGTGCCCGGCGCCCGCCGCGTCGCGTTCGAGCACCTCCGGGACAACGGCGGCACCCGCGAGCTGGTCGTCCCGGGCGACATCACGCTCACCGTCGACGGCCGCGAGTACACCCTCAGCGCCTTCGACGACGACGGCACCCTGCTCCTTGTCTTCGGCGACCCCACGAACGGGGACACCACCTACGGCGCCGGCCGCTTCCTGTTCGTACGGCGTACCCAGGACGACAACCGGGTGATCCTCGACTTCAACCGGGCCTTCGTGCCGCCCTGCGGGTTCTCCGATCAGTACAACTGTCCGATGCCGCCGCGGCAGAACCGCTTCCACCTGGCCGTCGAGGCCGGCGAGAAGCTTCCCCTCTTCCGCGACGGCTTCCCGGCCCAGCACTGATCGCCCCCTTCCCACCGGCTCCCGCAGCACCGGGCGGCTCCCGACAGCACCCCGCGGCTCCTCGTACCGAAGGCACCTGACACCCATGAGCAAGAACAGCAAGAGCAGAGCGTCCCTCTACGGCACCGCCACCGTCGCCACCCTCGCCCTCGGCCTCACCGCCTGCGGCGGCGGCTCCGGCGGCAGCGGCGCCTCCTCCGGCACCTGGGACAAGAGCGCCACCGTCAACATCGGCTCCCTCTACGAGCCGCAGAACCTCGACAACACCGCGGGCGGCGGCCAGGGCGTCACCGAGGCCCTGAACGGCAACGTCTACGAGGGTCTGTTCAAACTCACCGACGACGGCAAGGTCGAGAGCCTCCTCGCCCAGGACCACGAGGTGAGCAAGGACGGCCTCACCTACACCTTCACCCTGCGCGACGGTGTGAAGTTCCACAGCGGCAAGGAACTGACCAGCGCGGACGTCAAGTACAGCCTGGAGAAAGTCCTCGCGGACGACTCGCAGTCCGCCCGCAAGAGCAATCTCGAAGTCGTCAAGGACATCGCCACCCCCGACGCGAGGACCGTCAAGGTCACCCTGTCGAAGAAGTCGATCTCCTTCGTCTACAACCTCTCCTACGTCTGGATCATCAACTCCGACGCGAAGAACCTCAAGACGACCGAGGACGGCACCGGCCCCTACGCGCTCGCCAAGTGGACCCGCGGCTCCGCGCTGAGCCTCGACCGCTTCGCCGGCTACTGGGGCGACGCCGCAGCCAACAAGAAGGTCGTCTACCACTACTACAAGGACGCCTCCGCGCTGAACAACGCGCTGCTGACCAACGCCGTCGACGTGGTCACCAGCGAGCAGTCGCCCGACGCCCTGGAGCAGTTCAAGAGCAACCAGAACTACAAGGTCAACGACGGCGAATCCACCACCAAGCTGCTCCTCGCCTTCAACGACAAGGCCAAGCCGTTCACGGACGTCAAGGTCCGCAGGGCCGTCTCCGCCGCCATCGACGACAAGAAGCTGCTCGATTCCGTCTGGGGCGGCTACGGCAAGCTCATCGGCTCGATGGTGCCGCCCACCGACCCCTGGTACGAGGACCTCACCGACGTCAACGCGTACGACGTCACCAAGGCGAAGAAGCTGCTCTCGGAGGCGGGCTACGCCAAGGGCTTCAGCTTCACCCTCGACACCCCGAACTACGACCCGCACCCCACGGCCGCGACCTTCATCAAGTCGCAGCTCGCCAAGGTCGGCATCACCGTCAAGATCAACACGATCACGCCGGACGAGTGGTACACGAAGGTCTACAAGAACCGCGACTTCACGGCCACACTCCAGGAGCACGTGAACGACCGCGACCTCGTCTGGTACGGCAACCCCGACTTCTACTGGGGCTACGACGACAAGCAGGTCACCCAGTGGGTGGAGCAGGCCGAGGAGGCCTCCACGACCGACGAGCAGACCGACCTGCTGAAGAAGGTCAACCGCAAGACCGCCGAGGACGCGGCCAGCGACTGGCTCTACCTCTACCCGCAGATCGTCGTCGCCGGCAGCAAGCTCTCCGGCTACCCGCTCAACGGCCTCAACTCCCAGTTCTACGCCTACGACATCAAGAAGAAGGGCTGATGGGGCGCTATCTCCTGCGCCGCCTCGCGTTCCTCCTGGTGTCGCTGGCCCTGGCGAGCGTGGTGCTCTTCGTGCTGCTGCGCCTGCTCCCCGGCGACCCGGCCAACGCGCTCACCTCGGTGGGCGCCAGTCCGGAACAGATCGCCGCGGCCCGCCACTCCATCGGCTCCGACCGTCCGCTGCCCGCGCAGTTCACCCACTGGCTCGGGCAGCTGACGAGCGGCGACCTCGGCACGTCCTTCGTCAGCTCGCTGCCGGTCGGCCCCGAGGTGAGCGCCCGCCTGAACGTCACCGTGCCGCTGACGCTGGCCGCGTTCGTGCTGGCCGTCGTCGTCGCCGTACCGGTCGGCTTCGTGGCCGCGTACAAGCGCCACACCTGGTACGGGGCGGTGCTCAGCGGGATCTCCCAGCTGGGCATCGCCGTCCCGGTGTTCTGGCTCGGCATGATCCTCATCGCCGTGTTCGCGCTGAACGCGGGCTGGCTCCCCTCCGGCGGCTTCCCGCAGGACGGCTGGGCCGCACCCGCCGACGCCATCCGCTCGCTCGTCCTGCCCGTGGTCACCATCGCCCTGGTCATGGGCGCCTCCCTGATCCGGTACGTCCGTTCCGCCACCCTCGACGTCCTCGGCAGCGACTACCTGCGCACCGCCCGGGCCCTCGGCGCGTCCTTCCCGCGGGCCATGTGGCGGCACGGGCTGCGCAACGCCTCCGTACCCGTGATCTCCATCCTCGGGATCGAACTCGCCTCGACGCTGCTCGGCGCGGTCGTCGTGGAGTCGGTGTACGCGCTGCCAGGACTCGGCTCGCTGCTGGCCACCGGTATCGCCCAGCACGACTACCCGGTCGTCCAGGGCGTCCTGTTCGTCTCGACCCTCGCCGTGCTCCTGATCGGCTTCGCCGCCGACCTGGTCCAGCGGATCATCGACCCGCGCCTGCGCGGACGGCTCTCCGGAGGTGCCCGATGACCCTGCCGCCCGCCCCGCTCAAGGAGACGGAGCCCACGGAGTCGACGCCGGTCTCGCGCCGCCGCCGTTCCGCCACGCTCCTCGCGGGCTGCTCGCTGACCGCCCTGATCGTGCTGCTCGCCCTCGTCTCGCTCGTCTGGCTGCCCTTCGACACCGACGACACCTCCGGCGGGCGGCTCGCGGGCCCCGGCGACGGGCATCCGCTCGGCACCGACAAGCTGGGCCGGGATTTGCTCACCCAGCTGATGACCGGCGCCCGTATCGCCGTGCAGGCGGGTCTGGGCTCGGTCGCCATCGCCGCGGTCGTCGGGGTCACCCTCGGTGTGCTCGCCGCGTTCGCTCAAGGGTGGTTCGACGACACCCTCGCCGCGTTCCTCGACATCCTCATCGCCTTCCCGACGCTGCTGCTCGCGATGCTCGTCGTCGCCGCCCGTTCGGCCACCCTCGGCTCCGCGATCCTCGCCATCGGGCTGGCCCAGAGCGCGGTGGTCGCCCGGCTCGTGAGGATCCTCGTCAAGCGGGTCCTGGCGCGGGACTACGTCACGGCCGCCCGGACCTCGGGCACCTCCTGGCCGCGTACGGTCGCCGGGCACGTCCTGCCGAACATCTGGCCCACCCTCGTGGTCAACCTGGCGCTCCAGTTCGGCCTCGCCGTGCTCGCCGAGGCCGGACTGTCCTACCTCGGCCTCGGGGCCCCGCCGCCCAACGCCTCCTGGGGCCGCATGCTCCAGGAAGCACAGTCCACCTTCACCACCGCACCCGCGGGCGCGCTGGCCCCCGGCATCCTGCTGGTCGTGCTCGTCGTGGGTGTCAACCTCATCGCCGACGGACTGCGCGACACCCTCGACCCGGCTACGAGAAGGAGGCGGACATGACCCTCCCCGCCCCCCTCCTGGACGTGCGCGGCCTGACCGTGCGCACCGACGACGGACGCACCCTCGTCGACGACCTCTCCTTCACCGTCGGCAGCGGCGAACGGCTCGGTCTGATCGGCGAGTCCGGCTCCGGCAAGTCCCTGACCACACTCGCCCTGCTGGGCCTGCTGCCCGACGGCATGACCGCCACCGGCAGCGTCGAACTGGCCGCTACGCAGATCGTCGGCGCCCCGGAAAACCGCCTCACCGCCGTACGCGGCCGGGACGCGGCCGTGGTCTTCCAGGAACCCCTGACCGCCCTCGACCCGCTGATGCGCATGGGCCGCCAGATCGCCGAACCCCTGGCACGCAGGACCGGCCTCAAGGGCCGGGACCTGCGCGCGGCCGTCACCGAGGCCCTCGTACGGGTACGGCTGCCCGAACCCGACCGCATCGCCCACGCCTTCCCGCACGAGATCTCCGGCGGCCAGCGTCAGCGCGTCGCCCTCGCCATGGCCCTGGCCTGCGAACCGAGCCTGCTGATCGCCGACGAACCCACCACCGCGCTCGACGTCTCCGTCCAGGCCGAGATGCTGGACCTGCTCGACAGCCTCGTCCGCGAACGCGAGATGGCCGTGCTGTTCGTCAGTCACGACCTCGCCGTGGTGGCCAAGGTCACCGACCGGGTCCTGGTGCTGAAGGACGGGCGGGCCGTCGAGGAGGGCCCCGTCCTCGACGTCGTCACCGCGCCGAGGGCCGAGTACACCAGGGCGCTGGTCGCCGGCGCCCGGAAGCTGGAGTCCGCCCTGGACCTGAGGAGCCCCCGATGACACCCGAGCCCGAGCCGACGGAGGCGGAGCGTGTGACACCCGTACTGGAGCTCACGGACGTGGCCGTACGCTACCGGGGCGCCGCCGCCGACGTCGTACGGGACGTGTCCCTGGCCGTCGAGCCGGGGCAGTCGCTGGCCCTGGTGGGGGAGTCGGGCGCGGGCAAGACCACCCTGCTGCGGCTCCTGCTGGGACTCGCCCGTCCCACGGCCGGTACCGTCCGCTTCGACGGTGAGCCGCTCGCCCCGCGCGACCGGCGGCAGATGCGCCGTTTCCGACGGGGCGTCCAGTGCGTGTTCCAGGACCCGTACTCCTCACTCGACCCCAGCCGCCGCGTCGCCGCGATCGTCGCGGAACCGCTGCGCTCCCTGGGCCTCGACTCCCGGACGACCGCCGCGCCGAAGGTGGCCGCCGCCCTCGAACGGGTCGGGCTCCCGGCGGACACGGCCTCCCGCTACCCGCACGAGTTCTCCGGCGGCCAGCGTCAGCGCATCGCCATCGCCCGTGCCATCGTGTGCGACCCGCGCGTGCTGCTCGCCGACGAACCCGTGAGCGCGCTCGACGTCACCACCCGGGTCAAGGTCGTCGATCTGCTGGCCGAGCTGAAGGAGGAGCGGCGACTGACCCTCGTCATGGTCTCCCACGACCTGTCGGTCGTCGCCTCCCTGTGCGAGCGCACGGCGGTACTGGAGAGCGGCCGACTGGTCGAACAGGGCGACACCGACCAGGTGTTGGGCGACCCGGCCCACCCGTACACCCGGCGGCTGATCGACAGCGTGCCGCGGCTGCCGGTCTGAGCGGCGGACCCCCGGGCCCAGACAGGACCCGCCCCCTCGCCGCCGCGAAACCCCCCTTCCTGTGAGCCTCGGCGTTGGCGCCGTGCGAGCGCGAAGCTGTGGCTAGACTCGCGCCCCATGCGTAACTCCGGCCCCGCCAGCCCGTGGCAGCAGACCTCTTCCAGCGCATCGGCCACCGACGCGGGGGAGGGCAGAAGAGCGGTCGAGGGGAGGGGTGGCGCTTGGTGAGGGCTCGGCACAAACAGTCCCGCGATCCGCGGGGGCACTGGCTGTTGCTGATACTCGTCCTGCCCGCGATGTTCGCGGCCCTCCTCTTCGAGGGCTGGACCAACCACGAGGTCGACGCCGCCGACACCCGGTCCGCCTGTACCTCGCCCGCACCCGACGCCGTCACCCGCGGCGGCCCCGTCATCGGCATCAACCGCAACGGCGTGCGCACCGCCTCCATGCCCGCCCGCACCGTCGCGCTCACCTTCGACGGCGGCCCCGACCCTGTCTGGACCCCGCGCTTCCTCGACCTGCTGAAGAAGCACCGGGCCCGCGCCACCTTCTTCCTCCTGGGGTCGCAGGCGGCCCGCCATCCGGACCTCGTACGACGGATCCGCGCCGAGGGCCACGAGATCGGCTCCCACACCTACACCGGAGCCGCCCTGGGCGAGACGTCCGCACTCCGGTTCTCCGCCGAACTCGACCTGACCCAGAGTGTGCTGGCGGGCACCGCGGACCTGCGCACCAACCTGCTGCGGATGCCGCGGACCACCTCACCCGACACCCTGTGCGGCCGTGAGTGGGCGGCGGCCCGGCGCGCCACCGCCCAGGGCTATGTACTGGTCGCCGCCGACAAGGCGTCCCGCAGGCCCGCACAGGGCCTGGTCCGTCAGTTCAGCCAGACGGCGACCGCGTACCGGGAGACGGAGAAGCTGCTCGGCAACCCGGGAGTCGACCGCTTCACCACCGTCTCGGCAGGGGTCCGGCTGACCCCGTACGAGCGGGTGTCGGCCGTCGAGCGCTGGTGTGGCAGCGCGCTGATCCGGGCCGCCTGGCTGGGGCGCGCGTTCTCGGACGTGATGACCTGGACGCTCGGCATCGCCGGCGCGCTCGGCGTGCTGCGTCTGCTCCTGCTCGTCCACTTCGCCCGCGCCCATGTGCGCCGGCTCGAACGCTCCCGGCCCGGCGCGCCCTGGCTGCGGGAGGTGACGGAACCGGTCACCGTGCTCGTCCCCGCCTACAACGAGGAGGCCGGGATCGAGGCCACCCTCCGCTCACTGCTGGCCTCCGACTACGCCCGGCTGCAGATCATCGTGATCGACGACGGCTCCACGGACCGTACGGCCGAACTCGCCGAAGGCGTCGGTGACGCGCGGGTGCTGGTGATCCGCAAGGCCAACGCGGGCAAGGCCGCCGCCCTCAACACCGGCCTCGAACACGCCAGTCACGACATCCTCGTCATGGTGGACGCCGACACCGTCTTCGAACCGGACGCCGTGCACCACCTCGTCCAGCCGCTCGCGCACCCGGCCGTCGGCGCGGTCAGCGGCAACACCAAGGTCGGCAACCGGCGGGGCCTGCTCGCCAAGTGGCAGCACCTGGAGTACTGCTTCGGCTTCAACCTCGACCGCCGCATGTTCGAGGTGCTGGAGTGCATGACCACCGTGCCCGGCGCCATCGGGGCCTTCCGCCGGGACGCGCTGACCGGGGTCGGCGGAGTCAGCGACGACACCCTCGCCGAGGACACCGACCTCACGATGGCCCTGTGGCGGGCGGGCTGGCGCGTCCTCTACGAGGAGTCCGCCGTCGCCTGGACCGAAGTGCCCACCTCGCTGCGGCAGTTGTGGCGTCAGCGCTACCGCTGGTGCTTCGGCACGATCCAGGCCATGTGGAAGCACCGCGGCGCCGTCCTGGAGACGGGCGTGGCCGGACGCTTCGGCCGGCGCGGACTCACCTACCTCGCGGTCTTCCAGGTCGCCCTCCCGCTCCTCGCACCGGTCATCGACGTGTTCGCCCTGTACGGCGTGCTGTTCCTCGACCCGATCGGCTCGGCCACGGTGTGGTTCGCCTTCATGGGCATCCAACTGCTGTGCGCCGGATACGCGTTGAGGCTCGACGGGGAGCGCGTACGGACCCTGTGGTGGATGCCGTTCCAACTCGTCGTCTACCGCCAGTTGATGTATCTCGTCGTCATCCAGTCCGTGGTCGCCGTGCTGCTCGGCAGTCGGCTGAAGTGGCAGATCATGAAGCGTTCCGGCACCGCCGCTGAACAGATCGGCGACCCCGCCCCGTATAAGAGCGTGCCCACGAGATGACCCCGTGACGGGGTGACCCCATGTGTCGAAGGACTGGACAGGCGGATGAACGACGGGACCGACCACGGGACCGGCCACGGTTCGTGGTCGGGGCGCGGGAACGGCGCCCCCACCTCGACACGTACGGCACCACTGCCCGGTATGCCCTCACCGGCCACCCCGGGCCGTACGCATGAGGGCCGTACGGACGACGGGAGCCGGCCCCACCGGAGCGCGAACAGCGGCAGATCTCCCAGGCCCCGCCCCACCCGGCGCCGCAGGGTCGTGCGGCTGGCGGTCCTGCTGCTCGCCGCGCTGGTCGCGTCCTCCGTCGGCACCTATGTGTGGGCCGACACCGAACTGGACCAGGGAGTCGACCTCGGCGCGCTCCCGGACCGCGCGCCGGCCGGAAAGGGCACCAACTACCTGATCGTGGGCTCCGACAGCCGGGCGGGCCTGTCCGAGCAGGCCAGGAAGGACCTGCGCACCGGTTCGGCCGAGGGCCGCCGCACCGACTCGATGATCCTGCTGCACACCGGCGCCAACGGCACCACCATGCTGAGCCTGCCGCGCGACTCCTGGGTGACCGTCCCGCCCTACGTCCGCCCCGAGACCGGCCGCAGCTACCGCGCCGAGCCGAACAAGCTCAACGCCGCGTTCTCCCTCGGCGGCCCCGACCTGCTCGTACGGGCCGTGGAGAGCAACACCGGGCTGCGCGTCGACCACTACGCGGAGATCGGCTTCGCGGGCTTCGTCGGCGTGGTGGACGCGGTCGGCGGTGTGGACATGTGCCTGGACCGGGACGTCAAGGACGACAACTCCGGCGCCGACCTGCGCAAGGGCTGCCAGACCCTCGACGGCGCCGAGGCGCTGGCGTTCGTCCGTCAGCGCAAGCAGGAGGCCCAGGGCGACCTGGGCCGTACCCGCAACCAGCAGAAGTTCCTGACCGCCCTCGCCGAGAAGGCGGTCACCCCCGGAACCCTCCTCAACCCCGCCAGGTCCTTCCCGACCCTCGGTGCGGGCCTCGACACGCTGGTGGTCGACAAGGGTACGGGCCTGCGGGACCTCATGACACTGTTCCGCGCGATGCGGGGCGTCACGGCGGGCGGCGGCCGGCAGCTCAACGTGCCCGTGTCCGACCCCGCTCTCGCCACCGACAAGGGCAGCGCCGTGCAGTGGGACGACCGCCGCGCGCGGACACTCTTCACTGAGCTGCGGAACGACCGCCCGGTGACGCTCCCGCGGGAGAGGTGACCCTGTTCTTCGACGTCTTGTCCTTCGAGGCCTTGTCCTTCGAAGCCTTGTCCTTCGAGGCCGGGGGAAGCACCGGAGCCGGCGGCAGCGCGGCGGCCGGGACCTCGACGGCGTGCGGGAACGCGGCCGACCGGTGCTGGAAGGAGAGGATCTTCGGGTTCAGGACGACACCGTCACGAATCTCGATGGCGCTCTTGATCGTGGCGTCGCTGTCCCAGGCCGCCGGGCCGCTCAGGACCGTGCGCAGATAGGGCAGGAGCGCCTCACTGATCTCCCAGGTGGCCGAGTCCCACAAGTGCGACGGGCTGTGGTCCACGCCGTAGTAGTGGCAGCCGGGACCCACCGTGGGCATCGGGTCCTCGAACGTGGTCGGCCGCGCCCAGTCGAAGCCCATGCCCTCGTCGCAGGAGACGTCGACGAAGAAGGTACCCGGCTTGAACAGGGCGAGTTCCTCGTCGGTGACGAACGTGAGCGGCGCGTCGGTGTCCTGCCTTATGCAGTTGACGATCACGTCGAACCCGGCCAGATACTCCGCGAGCGGCACGGGGCCGAGCCCGGTGAGCGCCTCCAGACGGGACGGATCGTCCTCGCGCTCGGCGAAGTGTCCCATCACGACCGACGGCATCGGTGAGGCGACCGCCGCGGCGGCGCGCTGCGTCAGCACCGTGACGTCGGAGATCCCCATGGCGCCCAGACCCGTGACCGCACCGCGTGCGGTGGCCCCGAAACTGATGACCACCGCGCGCATCCGGCGGCCGTAGCTGCCGGTCAGCCCGCCGAGCTGCAGGGCGTGCAGCACCGAGCAGTAGCCGGCCAGTTCGTTGTTCTTGTGGAACACATGGACGCTGAAGGCGCCCGTGGAGGTCCAGTGGTTCATCGCCTCCCAGGCGATGAGGCTGAGCTGCCGGTCGATGGCGAGCTGAGTCATCCGCTCGTCCTGCACGCAGTGCGGCCAGCCCCACAGGACCTGGCCCTGGCGCAGCTGGGCCACGTCCTCGTGCATCGGCTTGGGCAGCAGGAGCACATCGCACTCGTCGAGGAGCTGGTCGCGGGAGCGCAGTCCGCCCACCAGTGGCCGCAGCGCGTCGTCACCGACGCCGAACCGGCCGCCGTAACCCTCCTCCAGGAAGATCTTCGCGCGTACGTCGGGAGCGATCCGGTCGAGGTGACCGGGATGCAACGGCAGTCGGAACTCGTTCTCTTTGCGGGAGGAGGCGAGTACTCCGAGACTCAACAGACTCATGCGCGTCCTTCTATTTCGTTGTCGTCGTGCTGGTTGTCGTCGTGCTGGTTCGATCGTGGTGCTTTGGTCGTTCGCGGTGTTCAACGCCGGACCGGCCGGATCAGGCACGGTCTCCCCGGTGCCTGCGCACACGTTCGTCCAGGGGGAGGGCCGTCTCGCCGAGACCGTTGACGGATCCGCACGCCATGCGCGCGCAGGTTCCGTGGCAGGCGAGGATCTGTCCGCCGTCGTGGTGGGAGACCACCACGGCCTCGGGGTCGGGTGCGTTCCGGTAGTCGGTGCCGCACATGAGGCAGGCCAGTCCGGAGAGCATCTCGGCGGTCGGTTCGGGGCGGCCGCGGCGGTGGCCGGAGATCGCGTCCTGTGAGTACATGTGTCCCGCATCCTCTGTGTTCGGGTCTGGTCGGACCGTGCACGAGGCTCCCGAATGCCCAGGGGCGTCCGAAGAGCTGGGAGGGTCGCTATCGCCGGGTGCGGAAGGGACTGCGGGAGACGGCGGGACGGTACGAGCCAGAAGGCATCGTGCGGCTCATTTCCGGCCGGATTCGATCTTCGTCGGCCATTGCCGTTCTCCGAGTGCGACGCCGAAACGGATGACGGCATACGAGGTGCGCCCGGTGACGCAACCGTACTCCCTTCCGCATTCGGCGCCGACCTGCCGGCCAGGGGCCGGAGCCCGGATCCGGGCTTTTCCGTCCATCGGGAACGTATGCGGCACACCGGACGTTGTAGGGAATGGTTGTGGTTGAAGTTTGCGAACGTGGAGGCGCCCGCGGAGTTCTGACAGCGGGCGCTCTGTCGTTTTCGCGCTCTCCGCTCAGCTCGTCATCTCGATTCGAAGGAGACATCACATGGCTCTTGGAACAGTGAAGTGGTTCAACGCGGAGAAGGGCTTCGGCTTCATAGCCCCCGATGAGGGCGGCGACGACATCTTCGTGCACCACTCGGCCATCGACACCGAGGGGTTCCGCTCCCTGGAGGAGAACCAGAAGGTGGAGTTCACGGCCAGCCAGGGACCCAAGGGGATGCAGGCGGACCAGGTGCGCGCGCTCTGAGGAGCCCCCGTCCTGAGCCTTCTGACCTTCTGACCCGAGGCAGGCCCTTTCCGAGGCAGACCCGTACGCGGGCCTGCCTCGGGCTGCTTCCGGCGCCCGGCCGACGAGCCCTGGGTGCCCTGCCGCGCGCAGCAGGCCCGCCCGCACCCCGAGAGGAAACACGTGAGCACCACCGACACCATCGACCGGGGCACCGACCCGGCCGATCCCGCCCGGATGACCAAACCTCCGCCCGCCCGCCGCGGCAGCGACTACGCCGCGCTCTCCCGCGAGGTCAGGCAGAGCGGGCTGCTGAATCGGCGCCCGGTCTACTACGCGGTCAAGGTCGGGGCGAACCTGCTCCTGCTGGCCGCCGGATGGACCGCCTTCGCGCTGATCGGACAGTCGTGGTGGCAGCTGGCGACCGCCGCGTTCCTCGCGGTGATGTTCACCCAGACCGCGTTCATCGGGCACGACGCCGGCCACCACCAGATCGCCGCCTCCAAGCGGGTCAACAACGTGCTCGGCCGCGTCCACGCCGACCTGCTGGTCGGCCTCAGCTACGGCTGGTGGATCAACAAGCACACCCGGCACCACTCCCACCCCAACCACGTCGACCGCGACCCCGACATAGCCGACGGCGCGATCGCCTTCACCGAGGACCAGGCCCGCGTCCGCAGCGGCGCGTACGCCTGGCTGGGCCGTCACCAGGCCTGGCTGTTCTTCCCCATGCTGCTGCTTGAGGGACTGGCCCTGAAGGTCGCCGGCGTACAGGCCACCTTCGAGCGCGGCAACGCGCGCACCGGGCGCGCGACCAGGCTCGCCGAGGCGGCCATGCTGATGACGCACATCGCCGGCTATCTCGCCGCTCTGTTCCTGGTCCTGACCCCCCTCCAGGCCGTGGCCTTCATCGCGGTGCACCAGGGACTGTTCGGGCTGTACATGGGGTGCTCGTTCGCCCCCAACCACAAGGGCATGGCCCTGTTCGGCAAGGACGACAAGATCGACTTCCTGCGCCGGCAGGTACTGACGTCACGCAACATCCGCGGCCACCGGCTCACCGACCTGGCGCTCGGCGGACTGAACTACCAGATAGAGCACCACCTGTTCCCGTCCATGCCGCGGCCCAGCCTGCGCCGCGCCCAGGAACTCGTCCGCGCCTTCTGCGCCCGGCACGGCGTCGCGTACCACGAGACGAGCCTCCTCGACTCGTACGCCCAGGTGCTGAGGCATCTGCACACCGTCGGCGGCCCGCTGCGCCTGCGGCCGGAACTGGAGTACTGACTCACCGAGGGCCGCGCGGTACCACCAGCCCGCAGTCGTACGCCAGGATGACGGCCTGCACCCTGTCGCGGAGCCCGTACTTCTCCAGGATGTGCGCGATGTGCGTCTTGACCGTCGTCTCTCCCACGCCCAGTTCCAGCGCGATCTCCGCGTTGGACAGTCCACGGGTCAGGGCCCGCAGGACGTCGAGCTCACGGCTGGTGAGCGCGCCGAGGCGGGACGGTACGTCCGGGGACGCGGGCGCGCCGAGATGGGCGAAGCGGTCGAGCAGCCGGTGGGTGACCCGGGGCGAGAGCACGGCGTCACCGGCGGCGACGGTACGGATGGCGCCGACGAGCGAGTCGGCCGGTCCGTCCTTGACGAGGAAGGCGCTGGCCCCGGCGCGCAGGGCGTCCACCACGTGCGCGTCCAGGTCGAAGGTGGTCAGGATGACGATGCGGCTCGGCGACCCCGTCTCCGCGATACGGCGCGTGGCCTCGACGCCGTCCATGTTCGGCATCCGGATGTCCATCAGGACGATGTCCGGGCGCAGGGACCGGGCGCTCTCGACGGCGGCTACGCCGTCCGCCGCCTCGCCGACGACCGTGATGTCCGGCTCGGCTTCCAGGATGAGCCGGAATCCCGTCCGGATCATGGGCTGGTCATCGACCAGCAGGACGCGGATGGCTTGCATGCGGGGGGTGCCCTTCGTAGTGCCCTGCGATGTCGAATGAGGGATCGTCCGGTGCCGGTGCCGGTGCAGGTGCTTGTGCTTGTGCTTGTGCTTGTTCGTGTGACGGTGTCGACGCCGGCAGCGGTACGACCGCGTGTACGCAGTAGCCGCCGCCCGGGCGCGCGCCGGTGTGCAGGGAACCGCCCACGGCACCGATGCGTTCCCGCATGCCGAGCAGTCCGTGACCGGGCCCGTCGGGCAGGTCGGCCGGGCGCGGCGCCGCCCCCACGCCCGGCCGGGGCCCGTCGTCGCAGAGCCGGACGGTGAGCCGCCGGTGCCTGCGTTCCCAGGCGACGGTCAGTTCGGCGTGGGTGTGGCCGGCGTGCTTGAGCGTGTTGGTGAGCCCTTCCTGCACGATCCGGTAGACGGTCAGGTGCGAGCCGGCCGGTAGTTCGGCGGGTGTCCCGGTCGTCGTGAAGTCCACGGTGAGGCCCGCCGCGCGCACCGCGTCCACCAGCGCGGGCAGGGCCTCCACGGTGGGCTGCGGCGGCTCCTTGCTCGGATCGGCGCCCGCCTCGTCCTCCGTACGCAGCACGTCGAGGAGTCTGCGCAGTTCGGTGACGGTCGCCCGGCCCGTCTCCTCGATGGTGCCGTGCAACTCGTGGGCCTTGTCGCCGTCGCGGTCCTGGACGCGGTCGGCTGCGATCGTCTGGACGACCATCAGGCTGACGTTGTGCGCGACGATGTCGTGCAGTTCGCGGGCGATCCGGGCCCGCTCCTCCATGACGGCGGCGCGCGCGTTGGCCTCATGGGCGCGGCCCAGCGCCGAGGCCCGTTCCAGTGCCTGGTCGCGGATGGCGGCGCGCGCCCGGGTCAGCCGGCCGAGTGCCCACGCCGCGACCAGCAGCACGCCGTCCGTCAGCAGGGTGGCGATGCGGTGCCCGTCCGGGGCGAGGACCGCCTCGGTGGCGGCTGCGGCCGGGATGACCACGGCCACGACCAGGGTGGCCGTCCCGGGCGCGCCCCGCAGGGCGGTCAGGAAGACCGCCGTGGCCACGCCCAGGTAGGAGGGCCCGATGGAGGTGCCCTGCGGACCCGACAGGTGCGGGATGTAGTGCCGTCCCTGGAGCGCGGTCACCGCGACCGTCATGACCAGCAGAACCGGCAGCGGGAAGCGCCGGTGGACGGCCAGCGGCAGTGCGGACAGCAGGGCGAGTACGACGAACAGGGCGTCCGGAGTGCGCAGTGCGGGCATGTCGGCCGGCATCGGCACGAGCGTGACGAACGCCCCCGCGGTGAAGAGCAGGGCCAGACCCGCGTCCGTGACGGCCGGGGGTACGCGCCGTCCGGCGAACGAGTCCATCAGGGTCATGGACCCCACGGTAGACGGACCGCCCGTGCCGTCCCTCTGGCCCTGGGAGGAACGGTTTTTGGCCGCCTCCTCCGTGAAGGCGTCCTCCGCAGGGAGGAGGACCCGCCGGGTCCCCCGCGGCGGACGGACTCTCGTCAGGTCAGTGGGAGACGCGTACGCCGTCCAGGGCGATGGACATGACCCGGTCGCGCTGGGTGTCGTCGTCGAAGGTCGTCGCGGTGATGCCCGCGACCATGCGCAGCAGGTCCCCGAACGTCATGTCCGTACGTGCCTCGCCGGCCCGCTGGGCCCGCTCGAACAGCGGGGTGGCGGCCGCGTACATCGACTCGCGGCAGGCGGCGAAGATCGCCGACTCGTCGTTCAGGGCCTCGCGCACGGCCCGCTTGGTCACCATGTAGCCGGCGAACCTCTCCAGCCAGGCCGTCAGCGCCTCCCACGGTTCGAGGTCCGCGACCTCCTGGGCGGCCTCGCACAGCGAGTTGACCTCGTCCGCGTACAGGCTCTCGAAGAGGTGTCTGCGGGTGGGGAAGTTGCGGTACAGCGTGCCGATGCCGACGCCCGCGCGACGCGCGATGTCCTCCAGGGAGGCCTCCGCGCCCTGCTCCGCGAAGGCCTCGCGGGCCGCGGTGAGCAGCGCGTCGTAGTTGCGCGCCGCGTCCTTCCGGTGGGGCCGCCGGGTCGCGACGATCTCGCTGACGGGGAACGACTGGGCGGTCACTGCTGCCTCCCGGGCGGGACGAGGTTGAAGCGGAGGTACCCCTCCGCTACAGTGGAGGGGTACCTCCACTTTAACAGTTCGGGGTGCGTCCACCGGGGACACGTGCGGCCGCACGCGCCGTCGGCACGACGTACCACCGTCTCCGTCCGGGCCAGGCGCCGAGCGCACCGCCCGCCCTCTGACACTCCCTGACATCTTCCGCGACCTTCCCCTGCTCCCGGCTGCCGCTTCCGGCCGCGCTCGAACAGGGGACCCGTCCAGCGACCACCGCCGCGTCCGCGCCGCTCCGGCATGCGCGGACGACGGGAACGTGACGACAGGACCCGGGCCGCAACCAGTTCGGAGAGGCTTTCCATGCCCCGCAAGTCCACCCGCCTCACCTTCGCGGTCCTCGCGACCGGTGCGGGCGTCTTCTCCATGCTGCAGTCGCTGATCGCGCCGGCCCTGCCGACCGTCCAGCACGCACTGCACACCTCGCAGTCCACCGCGACCTGGGTGATGACGGCCTACCTGCTGTCCGCCTCGGTCTTCACACCGATCCTCGGCCGGGTCGGCGACCTGATCGGCAAGAAGCGCACCCTCGTCGCCGTCCTGGTGACCGTGATGATCGGCTGTCTGATCGCCGCGCTCGCCCCGACCATCGGCGTACTGATCGTCGCCCGGGTCGTCCAGGGCATAGGCGGCGCGCTGTTCCCGCTGTCCTTCGGCATCATCCGCGACGAGTTCGCCCCGGCCCGGGTGAGCCCCAGCATCAGCAACCTGTCCGCGGTGATCGCCGCGGGCGGCGGTGTCGGCATGGTCGCGGCCGGTCCCATCGTGACCGCGCTCGACTACCGGTGGCTGTTCTGGCTGCCCGTCGGAGTCGTCGCGGTGACCGCGCTCATCGCCCTCCGCTACGTCCCCGAGTCGCCCGGGCGTGCCGAGGGCCGCGTGAACTGGCTCGGCGCGATCCTGCTGTCGGCCTGGCTGGTGGCGCTGCTCCTGCCGCTCAGCCAGGCGACCCGGTGGGGCTGGGGTTCGGTCAGGGTGATCGGGCTGTTCGCCGCCGCGGTCGTCCTCTTCGTCCTGTGGCTGCTCTCCGAGGCGCGCTCCCGCTCGCCGCTGATCGACCTGAAGGTCATGCGGCTGCCCGCCGTGTGGACCACGAACACCGCCGCGCTGCTGTTCGGCGCGGGCATGTACTCGATCTGGTCCTTCCTGCCGGCCTTCGTCCAGACGCCCCGCTCCGCCGGGTACGGATTCGGTGCGAGCGTGACCGCGTCCGGACTGCTCATGCTGCCGATGCTGGTCGCCATGTTCTTCTCGGGCATCCTGAGCGGCCGGCTGGAACCCGTGGTGGGAGCCAAGAAGCTGCTCACGACCGGCGCCGCGCTCGGTGCCGTCGCCTGCGGATTCCTCGCGCTGTGGCACGACGAGCAGTGGCAGGTGGCCTTCGTGGCAGGCGTGTTCGGGCTCGGCATCGGCCTGTCGTTCGCCTCGATGGCCAACCTGATCGTCGGCAGTGTCCCGCCCGAGCAGACCGGAGCCGCGACCGGGATGAACGCCAACATCCGCACCATCGGCGGGTCCATCGGCGCCGCGGTGACCAGCGTCCTGGTCACCGGCCACCTGCAGCCCTCGGGTCTGCCGGAGGCCTCCGGCTACACCCACGGGTTCACCCTGCTGGCGCTGCTGTGCCTGGCCGCGGCTCTGGCCGCGCTGCTCGTCCCGGTACAGCACGTACGCCGTATCGCCGGCGCGCCCCGCGCCACCGGCGGCCAGGAGCCGGACAACGACCAGGGCGTGGGCCCGGAGCCGGCGCGTACGAACCAGGAGACCATCGCCCCCGCCGTACGCAACTGACGTCAGTGGTCCTCGACGGCCCGGCGGCTCTCGGAGCCGGCCGGGTCCCGGTCCGCCTCGCCGGACGCCGTCAGACTCCCCAGGATGGCGAGGAGTTCGGCGTCCCGGCTGCCCGGTGCGGCCTGGAAGACCTTCAGGATCAGGCCGTCCGATCCGACGATGCCCAGCTTGCTGGCGTGCAGCTCGAAGTCGCCGACCTTCGGATGGCGCAGCCGCAGGAGACGCGACTGCTTGGGCCGCACATCGTGCCGGGCCCACAGATACCGGAAACGCTCACTGCGTACGGACAGCTCGCCCACGAGTTCCACCAGTCGGGGATCGTCGACGTCGGGCCCGACATTGGCCCGCAGCGCGGCGACCCCCGCCTCGGTCAGCTCGTCCCAGTCCCGGCGCAGCTCCCGTTCGCTCTCGTCGAGGAGGACGGCCCGCATGATGTTGCTGCCGGGGGCGTGGTTCGGGGACAGGGCCCTGGCCAGCGCGTTGGCGGCCAGCACGTCGGTGAACTTGTTCTCGACGTAGGCGGGGTTGTTCGGCCATGCCTGAAGGAGCTGGAGGATGTCGGGCGGCACGGCCTCGGGCTTGCGCGCGGCCCCGCGTCCGCGACCGGCGGCGGAACCCGTCCCGCGAGCCCGCGACGGCCGGGCCTGGGCCAGGCCGATCAGATGTTCCGTGGCACTGGCGTCCAGATTCAGGACGTCGGCCAGGGCTTCGAGGACCTGGAGCGACGGATTGCGGTCGCGGCCCTGCTCCAGGCGCAGGTAGTAGTCGGCGCTGATGCCGGAGAGCATCGCGACCTCCTCGCGGCGCAGGCCCGGGACGCGCCGCAGGCCGCCGCCGCGGATACCGGCGTCCTGTGGCCGGACCAGGGCGCGACGGGCGCGCAGGAACTCTCCGAGGACGTTCGTGCCGTTCATCTCTCCACCGTAGTTCCGTCCCGGCGCGGGTGACTGTCCCCGCCACTCCCAGGAACAGCGGGGTACTGCCGTCCGCGTCCGGTCCCGCGCAGAGTCGAGGAGCAAGGAGTCGAGACATACAGCGAGAGGCATCACCATGACGGACGTGACCGGCACGCTCTCCGGCGGCACCCTCACCCTGGCCGACGACCTGACCCTCACCCGCATGGGGTACGGGGCCATGCAGCTGGCGGGCCCCAACGCGTTCGGGCCGCCCAGGGACCGGGACGAGGCCGTCGCGGTGCTGCGGGAGGCCGTCGAGCGGGGCATCACCCACATCGACACCAGTGACTTCTACGGACCCTTCGTGGTCAACGAGATCATCAAGGAGGCCCTGCACCCCTACCCCGACGACCTGCACATCGTGACCAAGGTCGGCGCCCGCCGCGGCGACGACGGCGCCTGGATCTTCGCGCGGGAACCCGAGGACCTCAAGGCCCAGGTCCGTCAGAACATCCAGCACCTCGGCGTGGAGGCGCTCGACGTGGTGAACCTGCGGATGGGCTCCGCCGTGGGCACGGACGAGGAGCCGCTGAGCGAGAAGTTCGGCGCGCTGGCCCAGCTGCGGGAGCAGGGGCTGATCCGGCATCTCGGCGTCAGCTCCGTCACCGCCGCGCAGCTGACCGAGGCGCAGGCCATCGCGCCGGTCGTCACCGTGCAGAACCTCTACAACCTGGCCAACCGCCAGGACGACGCCCTCGTCGAGCGGTGCGCGGCGGAGGGGATCGCGTTCGCGCCGTTCTTCCCGCTCGGCGGCTTCAGTCCACTGCAGTCGTCGATCCTGACGGAGGTCGCCGCGCGGCTGGACGCGTCGCCCCAGCAGGTGGCTCTGGCGTGGCTGTTGCGGCGCTCGCCGTCGATCGTCCTCATCCCGGGCACGTCGTCGCGGGCGCACCTGCGCGAGAACATCGCTGCCGCGGATCTCGTCCTGCCGGACGAGGAGATCGCCCAGCTGGACAAGATCGCTTAAGGGACTCCCACCTGCGCGGCGCGCCGAGCGGCGCCGGGCAACCCTCACCCCCTAAGGGGCGCGGGGAACTGCGCGCTCAGCCCCCACTGACCCGCAGTCGGCGTACGACGTCGGCTGCGGGTCGCATGTGGCTGGTCGCGCAGTTCCCCGCGCCCCTTAGGGGCTACGGCGCACCCACCGCCGCCGTCTCGCGGACGAGGTCCAGCTCGGCCAGGGCCACCCCGCGCCCGGCAGGGCCCCGCGTCCGCCGCAGCCATCCGATGTCCCGGCCGAACGACCAGGTCAGCAGGGCGAGCGCCAGGGCGACGACCCCGAACGTCAGGGCGTACGGGAGGATCCCCGAGCCCGCGAGGAGCAGCAGGACTCCCTGGAGCGCGGCCACGGTCTTGCGCGCGGTGCTCGGCGGGAGCGCGTTGTTCAGCCAGGGCAGGAACTTCGCGGCGGCCACGAAGGCGTACCGCATACCGCCGATGACGAGGGCCCACGGCCCCACCGTCGTGGCGACGTACACGCTGAGCACCAGGATGAGGAACGCGTCGACCTCCATGTCGAAGCGCGCGCCCAGCGCCGTGGAGGAACCGGTGCGACGGGCGACCTTGCCGTCGACCGCGTCGAGGATCAGGGCGACCGCGGTGAGCGCGACCAGGACCGTGACCGGCGGCGGGCTCTGGAAGGAGTCGGCGACCAGGGCGGTCACCCCGCCGACCAGGGTCGCCCGGCCGAGCGTCACGCGGTTGGCGGCTCCGAAGGAGCGGGGCCGCGTGCGGTGCAGGGCGCGTGAGAGCACCGCCCAGGTCGCGGTGCCGAACGCCAGCCCGGTGAGCCAGCCCGCGGGGCCCAGGCCGATCGCCGTGCCGAGCACGGTCAACAGCAGTAGCTGTACGCCCGCTCCCACGGCCGTCTCCTGCTGCAAGAGCCTCGCGTCATACGTGTTGTTCAGGGCCACCGCACATCCTCCGGCCAGGTGACAGAGTCGATCATTGCCGCGTACCTTGTGCGCGGCTTCGCAAAGGTCGGTACGTGGCTCGCCGCCCGATCGTTCAGCCCGTTCACTCAGCCGATTCACATGAATCACTCAGGAGGATGCCGAATGGACCGCTCCGCCCGCGCCTTCTGGCTCAGCTCTCCCGGCCGTGGCGAACTCCGAGACACCCATCTGCCCGAACCCGCCGAGGGTGAGGTCGTGGTGCGCACACTCTTCTCGGGAGTGAGCCGTGGCACGGAGACGCTGGTCTTCCGCGGAGGGGTCCCGGAGAGCCAGTACGCCGCCATGCGGGCGCCCTTCCAGGAGGGCGACTTCCCCGGGCCCGTCAAGTACGGCTACCTGAACGTCGGAACCGTGGAGGAGGGGCCCGCCGAACTGCTCGGACGGACCGTCTTCTGCCTCTATCCGCACCAGAGCCGGTACGTCGTCCCCGCGAGCGCCGTCACGCCCGTGCCCGAGAACGTGCCCGCCTCACGCGCCGTGCTGGCCGGCACAGTGGAGACGGCCGTCAACGCCCTCTGGGACGCGGCGCCCCTGATCGGCGACCGGATCTCCGTGGTCGGCGCGGGCATGGTCGGCGCGAGCGTCGCCGCGCTGCTCGCCCGGTATCCCGCCGCCCGCGTCCAGTTGGTCGACGCCGACCCGGCGCGCGCGGACATCGCGCGGGCGCTGGGCATCGAGTTCGCGCTCCCCGCGGACGCCGCCGGGGACCGCGACCTCGTGGTCCACGCGAGCGCCACCGAGGCCGGGCTCTCCCGCGCCCTCGAACTCCTCGCCCCGGAGGGTACGGTCCTCGAACTGAGCTGGTATGGCGACCGGAAGGTCACCCTGCCGCTCGGCGAGGCGTTCCACTCCCGCCGCCTCACCGTCCGCAGCAGCCAGGTCGGGTCCGTCTCACCCGCCAGAAGCTCCCGCCGCACCTACGCCGACCGGCTCGCGCTCTCCCTCGAACTCCTCGCCGACCCCGCGTTCGACACCCTGATCACGGGCGAGTGCGCCTTCGAGGACCTGCCCGCGGCGATGGCCGGGCTCGCCACGGGCGAGACGACCGCGATGTGCCACCTTGTGCGGTACGACGCCGACACGGCCAGGAACTGACAGACCCGGGCTGAAGCAGCCACGTCCGCACACCGAGTAGTCAAAACCCCACGCCGGTAATCAAGTTCGTACCACGCGCCCCGCTGGCACCCCTGTCTCGGTGAACGCGTCCGAAACTCCGACCCGAACCCTGTGAACACGGAGAACGGACCGGCCGTACTACACGACACGCCCCGGCAGAGGGGTCAGACGCACCGCACCTGGAGGGTCGTCCGTTGTTCAGCATCACCGTCCGCGATCACCTGATGATCGCCCACAGCTTCCGCGGAGAGGTCTTCGGACCCGCGCAGCGACTGCACGGAGCGACGTTCCTTGTGGACGCCACGTTCCGCCGCGCCGAGCTGGACGACGACAACATCGTCGTCGACATCGGACTGGCCACCAGGGAACTCGGGGAGGTGGTGGCCGAGATGAACTACCGGAACCTCGACAACGAGCCGGTGTTCGCCGACACCAACACCTCCACGGAGTTCCTGGCGAAGGTCGTCGCCGACCGCCTCGCCGAGCGAGTGGAAAAGGGAGCACTGGGCGAAGGAGCCCGCGGACTGGCCGGCATCACGGTCACCCTGCACGAGTCGCACATCGCCTGGGCGAGTTACGAGCGTGCCCTGTGAGCTCATACGCCGACATCATCCCCATGTCCCTGCGCGCCATGCACTTCGTGATGCCCGGCGGAGTCAACGACTCGACCATGCCGAGCGGCGGCAACGTCTACGACGCCCGCGTCAGCCTCGACCTGCCCGGCTTCGGCTGGCAGGTGCACAAGCACGCCGTCGACGGAAGCTGGCCGCGGCCCGAGGCGCCCGCCCGTGACGAACTGGCCCGCATTCTCGCGGAGCTGGCCGACGGCACCGTCGTGCTGCTCGACGGGATCGTCGCCTGCGCGGTCCCCGAGATCATCGTCCCGGAGGCCGAGCGGCTGCGGCTGGTCGTCCTCGTACACCTGCCGCTCGGCGACGAGACCGGGCTCACGCCCGAGGTGGCCGCGGACCTGGACGCCCGGGAGCGCCACACCCTGCGTGCCGTGCCGGCCGTCGTGGCCACCAGCGAGTGGGCGGCCCGCAGGCTCGTCGCCCACCACGGACTGGCGCCCGACCGCGTCCATGTGGCCACCCCGGGCGCCGACATCGCGCCCCTCGCCCCCGGCACCGACGGCGTCTCCCGGCTCCTGTGCGTCGCCTCGGTCACCCCGCGCAAGGGGCAGCACCGGCTCGTCGAGGCCCTCGCCTCCGTCACCGACCTGCCCTGGACCTGCGTCCTGGTCGGCGGCCTCGACCACGACCCCGAGTACGTGTCCGGGTTGCGGGCGCTGATCGACCAGCACGGTCTCGGTCACCGTCTGGAGCTCGCCGGACCCAGGTCCGGTGCCGCGCTCGACGCCAGCTACGCCTCCGCCGACCTGATGGTCCTCACGTCGTACGCAGAGACGTACGGCATGGCCGTCACCGAGGCGCTGGCCCGCGGGATTCCCGTACTCGCCACGGACGTCGGCGGGCTCCCCGAGGCGGTCGGGCGCGCGCCCGACGGCGGGGTGCCCGGTCTGCTCGTCCCGCCGGAGAACCCCGCGGCCCTCGCCGCGGAACTGCGCGGCTGGTTCGGCGAGGCCGACGTACGCCGGCGCCTCAAGGCCGCCGCGCGCGCCCGCCGGGCATCCCTGGGCGGCTGGGCCGCCACGGCCCGGAGTCTGTCGGGTGTCATGGGGCGACTGAAGAGCGAGGCAAGGAGGGGGGCGGCATGACCAGCACCAGTACGAGTACGAGTACGGGCGTCAGTACGAGCACGGCGCCGACGGAGGGCCCGGGGGCGGGGGAGCGCGGACAGGACACAGGAACGATTCGGCTGGGCGACCGCACCCGCGGCGAGGCCACCGACGACACCACCCGTTACGCCCCCGAGTGGCTGCAGCTGCGGGAGGGCGTCGACGCCTCGGCCCGGTCGGCCGAACTGCTCGATCCGCTGCGGATCCGGCTCGCGAACCTGCCCGGACGGGCGGGCGGGTTCGTCATCCACGACCTCGGCTGCGGCACCGGCTCCATGGGCCGCTGGCTCGCGCCCCGGCTCGACGGGCCCCAGCACTGGGTGCTGCACGACCGGGACCCGTATCTGCTGCACTTCGCGGCCGTCGGCTCGCCCCGTTCGGCCGCCGACGGCAGCCGGGTGACGGTGGAGACACAGCGCGGCGACGTCGGCCGGCTGACCGCCGACGCCCTGACCGGGGCCTCGCTGGTGACGGCCTCCGCACTCCTCGACGTCCTCAACGCCGACGAGATCGAGGCACTGGCCGCGGCCTGCGCCGGAGCCGGCTGCACCGCCCTCCTCACCCTCTCCGTGGCGGGCCGGGTCGAACTCACCCCGGCCGACCCGCTGGACGCCGAGATCGCCGACGCGTTCAACGACCACCAGCGGCGCGGGGGCCTCCTCGGCCCGGAGGCGATCAGCGCGGCCTGCGACGCCTTCTCCGGGCACGGGGCGACGGTACGGGTGCACCCCAGCGCCTGGCAGCTCGGCCGGGACGAGTCCGCGCTGACGGCGGAGTGGTTGCGCGGCTGGGTCGGCGCGGCCGTCGAGCAGCGCCCCGAACTGGCCGCCCCGGCAGAGACGTATCTGCGTGAGCGTCTCGCGGCCTGCGAGGCGGGAGAGCTGACCGTGGTCGTCCACCACAGCGATCTGCTCGCGCTGGCCCGACCGGCCGGGGGATCGTGATGAGCGCGGGAACCGTGGCGCGGGAGGACCGGTCGGACCGGTCACCGGCCGCCCTGGACGCAGAGCTGTCGGCGGCGGCCCGCGACAGCGGCCCGGACGGGACGGCGGAGCGGACCCACGCCGACGCGGGCCCCGGCGAACCCGCCGTGCGTCCGCGCGGCGGCCGGCCGGGCGGCGCCCGCTCCGGCGTCCGGTTCCTGCGCACCCACTTCGGCACGATCGCCGGTGTCGTCATCCTCACGGTGCTGACCTGGCGCCTGGGCACGGGAGTCTTCCTGGACGGCCTGCGCCGCATCGACGGGCCCACACTCCTCGCGGCGCTCGGCATCGGCCTGCTCACCACGGTGTTCAGCGCCTGGCGCTGGTGCGTGGTGGCCCGGGGCCTGCGCCTCGAACTGCCGCTGGCCGCGGCGGTCGCGGACTACTACCGCGCACTGTTCCTCAACGCGGCACTCCCCGGCGGCGTACTCGGCGACGTGCACCGGGCGGTACGGCACGGACAGAGCGCCGGAGACGTCGGACGCGGAGTGCGCGCGGTCGTCCTCGAACGGGTCGCGGGACAGGCCGTCCTGGCCGCGGTCGGCGTGGCCGTCCTGCTCACCCAGCCCTCGCCCGTCCTGTCGGAGACCCGGCACCTCGTCGCGCTGCTGGCCGTCGTCTCGCTGTGCGGGGTCGTCACCGTGGGCGCCGTCCGCGGCAGGGGCAGGGCGCCGCGCACCTCCCGCCGCTACCGGGCCGTGCGGGGCGCGCTCACCGAGGCCCGCGGGGCACTGCTGGCCCGCGGGAGCTGGCCGGGCGTGGTGATCTCGTCCGTCGTGGTCCTCGCGGGACACGTCCTGATGTTCCTGCTCGCGGCCCGCGCGGCCGGATCGGCCGCGCCGGCCGCCGAGTTGGTGCCCCTGGCGCTGCTGGCCCTGATCGCCATGGGACTGCCGCTGAACGTCGGCGGCTGGGGACCCCGGGAGGGCGTCACCGCCTGGGCGTTCGGCGCCGCGGGCCTGGGCGCCACCCAGGGCCTGACCGTCGCCGTCGTCTACGGCGTCCTCAGCTTCGCCGCGAGCCTGCCCGGCGTCGCCGTCCTGGTGGGGCGTTGGTACGTGGGACTGCGCGGCCCGCGGGAGACCGTCGCGGCGGCCGGAACGGACCCGGACGCGCTGCCGCGGCCACGGGCAGAGCGGTCACCGGGAGAGCCGCTCCCGGTCCGCGCCGAAGGGAACGGGGACGCTCAGTGCGGATCGACGGCCGGCGGTACGGGCGATGCGACCGGCACGAGCGGTACGTCGGAGTCGGATGTCAGCAGGGAGAAGTACGCTCCGAAGGAGTCGGCGAGCGAGGCGAGAATGCCCTTCCCCTTCTCGGCGGACGCCCTCGAAGGGCGGCCTATGACACCGGACTTGGTATAGGCGGACATGCCGAGGGAGAGCAGATGCCGGCGGTCGTCGGCGACGAAGTCGGAGGTCTCGTAACCGGGCCTGAGATATCCGGGATCGGTGTGCAGCAGAATGGAGGTCTCGATTTCCCCCGCATGCATATCGGTGAGCAGCGAGGTCTCCACCCCTGCGGCCTCCCGCGCCGTTTCCCAGTCCTCGACCGCCGGGAACAGAGCCATTCGAGCACCGGCGGCGGAAGATTCCTGAACGACATTGCCCAGCACGTAATTTCCGCCATGACCATTGATCAGTACGAGTGTGTCCACGCCCGACCGACGCAGCGAATCGGCTATGTCCCGCACCATCGCATGGAGTGTCACGGAGGAAATGCTCACCGTTCCCGGCCAGGCCGCGTGTTCGTGGGAGCAGGAGATCGTCACCGGAGGAAGGAGATGAACGGGGAATGCTGCAGCGACCTCCCGGGCGATCGCACACGCTACGAGCGTGTCGGTCGACAGCGGAAGATACCGGCCGTGCTGCTCGAAGCTGCCGACGGGGAGCACGGCGACCTGCCGGGCGACACCGGCGCCTCGCGTACGCACATCCTCCGTGGTGTCCGTCGGCAATGGCCCTGACACCGTGAGCCGTATTTCCGAACCGTCCGTATTGACCATGTTCTCGCGACCTTTCGTCTCTGCTTAGGAACCAGAATCATGACAGAAATAGATGGCGTACTCGCCGGGAAATCCCAGTCCTCGGGTGTCGAGCGGGTCGTAACTTCCCCGCTGCCCACCGTGTACGGCGATTTCCAGGCCGTCGGCTACCTGGACCGCACTCGCGGAGACGAACAAGTGGCCCTGGTGCACGGTGACATCCGGGGTGCCCGGGGCGAGGGAGTACTCACCCGGCTGCACTCCGAATGCCTGACCGGTGACGCGTTCGGGTCCCGGCACTGCGAGTGCGGCCCGCAACTCACCACCGCGCTGCGGGAGATCGCCGCGGAGGGCCGCGGCGTCCTGATCTACCTCCGGGGGCACGAGGGCCGCGGCATCGGTCTGCTGGCCAAGCTCCAGGCGATGAAGCTCCAGTCGGAGGGCCTCGACACGGTCGAGGCGAACCTCGCGCTCGGACTGCCCGTGGACGCCCGCGACTACGGCGTGGGCGCGGACATCCTGCACGACCTCGGGGTCCGCTCGGTACGGCTGATGTCCAACAACCCGCGCAAGCGCGAAGCGCTGGTCCGCAACGGCATCCGGGTCGACGCACAGGTGCCCCTGCTGATCCCGCCCTGCGACGACAACATTACCTATCTGCGCACCAAGCGCGAGCGCCTGGACCACGACCTGCCGCACCTGGACGCGGTGGTGGGCCACCGGGTCTGACCCACCCGGTCGCCCTCCGGGACCGCCCGGCCGCCGCACCCGGTCCGTCCCCACCGAAGCCGCCCCGTGCGCCGCCGGTCCTCCGTGCGGCGCGCGGCGGCCGGCAGGACCGTTCGGACGCGCCGGATGTGGTGACCGGGCGCGGACGGGGGAAGGGATGGGGGATGACCTCAGACCTCAGGACGGGCCGCCCGTGACCGCCGTGCCGGGGCGTGCGGGAGTCGTCGTCATCGGCGGCGGGGTGATGGGGACCAGCATCGCCTGTCACCTGGCGCGGGCCGGCGTGCCCGACGTGGTGCTGGTCGAGCGGGACGAACTGGCCTCCGGGTCCACCGCGCGCGCCGCGGGAGGCGTCCGCGCGCAGTTCTCCGACGAGCTCAACATCCAGCTCGGCGCCCGCAGCCTGGAGGCGTTCGCCCGCTTCGAGGAGGAGACGGGCCACGACATCGGACTGCATCGCGTCGGCTACCTCTTCCTGCTGTCGACGCCCGAGGAGGTCGAGGCGTTCGAGGCCGGGGTCCGGCTGCAGAACGGCCTCGGGGTGCCCAGCCGTATGACCGACCTGGCCGAGGCGTGCCGGCTCGCACCGCTGATCACCACCGACGGACTGCTGGCCGCCGCCTTCTCCCCGGACGACGGCCACTGCACACCCGAGGCCGTGGTGCACGGATACGCGGCCACCGCCCGTCGCCACGGCGCGACGATCGTCCGGCACTGCGAGGTCACCGGCATCGACAGGCGCGGCGACGACATCACGGCCGTCGTCACCCGCCGGGGCCGGATCGCCACGGCCACCGTCGTCTGCGCGGCCGGTGCCTGGTCCCGGGCCGTCGGCGCGATGGCCGGCGTGGACCTGCCGGTGGAGCCGCTGCGCCGCCAGATCGCCGTCACCGAACCGGTCCCGGACCTCCCGCCGGACCTCCCCATGACCATCGACTTCACCAGCGGCCTGTACTTCCACACCGAGGGCCCCGGCCTCCTCGTCGGCATGTCCGACCCCGACGAGCGGCCCGGCTTCGCCACCGAGACGCACGACCGCTGGATCCCCCGCCTCTACGAGGCCATGGAGCGCCGCGCCCCCACCCTGCTCGACGTGCGCAGGACGGGCGGCTGGGCGGGTCTGTACGAGATCACCCCGGACCACAACGCACTGATCGGCGAGGCCGGCCAGGTCTCCCGCTTCCTCTACGCGACCGGGTTCTCCGGGCACGGCTTCCTCCAGGGACCCGCCGTCGGAGAGGTGGTCCGCGATCTGTACCTGGGGCACGATCCGTTCGTCGACATCACCCCGCTGCGTGCCGACCGGTTCGCCGCCGACGCCCCGAGACCGGAGGTCAACCTCGTATGACCGAGCTGCACCTGTGGCTGCGCCACGAGACCCGTACGACCGAGCGGCGCACCCCGGTCGTGCCGTCCGACGCCCGGCGGCTCGCCGGGGCCGGCGTGACCCTCACCGTCGAGGAGTCCCCGCAGCGGATCTTCCCCACCGAGGCGTACGAGGCGGCCGGCTGCCGTGTCGTCGAGGCGGGCTCCTGGACCGGGGCACCGGCGGACGCGGTGATCGTCGGCCTCAAGGAACTGCCGGACGGACCCGACGGGCCGGGGGAGTTGCGGCACCGGCACATCTTCTTCGGGCACGCGTACAAGGCACAGCCAGGCGCCGGGGCACTGCTGCGCCGCTTCGTCGCGGGCGGCGGAGGACTGTTCGACCTGGAGTACCTGGTGGACGAGGACGGACGCAGGCTCGCCGCCTTCGGCTACTGGGCGGGCTATGTGGGCGCCGCCCTCGCGGTCCTGCACCACCGGGGCGGGCTGACGGCTCCACTGCGGCCCATGTCGAAGAAGGAACTGGACGGCGGACTCCACCCGCCCCCCGGCGACGAACGGTTCGCCCCGCTGGTGATCGGGGCGCTGGGCCGCTCCGGACGCGGGGCACGGGCGGCGCTCGCCGAGGCGGGCCTCGAACCCACCTGCTGGGACCTCCCCGAGACCCGCGCCCTGGACCGGCCGGCTCTGCTGACGCACGAGTTGCTGGTCAACACCGTGCTCACCACGGGGCCGTCCACCCCCTTCCTCACCGAAAAGGACCTGGCCGAGCCGGACCGCCGCCTGCGCACGGTGTGCGACGTGACCTGCGACGTCGGCTCCCCGTACAACGTCCTGCCGGTCTACGACACCGTCACCGACTGGGCGGACCCCGTACGGCGTCTGCACGAACGACCCGCCCTCGATCTCATCGCCATCGACAACCTGCCGTCCCTGCTGCCCGCGGAGGCCAGTACGGACTTCTCGGCGGCGCTGACCCCCCTGCTCCTGGAGTTCGGGGTGGGCGGGGAGTGGGGCCGCTGTCTGGACCGGTTCACACAGGCGTGCCGGGAACTCGGCGCAGGGGATGAAGGGGTGGGCGATGTCTGAGGCCGTCGCACCCGGGGCCGCCCTCATGCCGTCCTCCGGGACCGTCCACTGGATCGGCGCGGGCCTGTCCACCGGCAGCGGGCTCGCCGCGCTCTGCGAGGCGGCCGACCGCGTACGGCTGTGGCACCGCACCGAGGAGCGGGCCGGGCGGGCCCTGGCGGCGCTCGGCCTCACCGGTCGCGCCGAGCCCCGCGCGTACACCCCGCGGGCCCTCGCCGCCGAGCTGGCCCCCGGGGACGTGGTGGTCTCCATGCTGCCCGCCCCCGAACACGCGGGACTGCTCGCCGCGTGTGTGGAGGGCCGCGCCCACTTCGCCTGCTCCAGCTATGTCTCCGACGCCGTACTGGACCTGGTCCCGGCGGCCACGGCTGCCGGTGTCGTCGTCCTCACCGAGGCGGGCCTCGACCCCGGCATCGACCACCTCTTCGCGCACAGCCTCATCGCCCGCGCCCGTGCGGAGGTCGGCGCGGACACCGCGGCCGAGGTGAGCCTCACCTCGTACTGCGGAGGCGTCCCCGCCGTCCCGAACGACTTCAGATACCGCTTCAGCTGGGCCCCGGCCGGGGTCCTCAACGCCCTGCGCTCGCCCGCCCGTTACATCGAGTCCGGCGCCGAGACGACGGCCCCGCGCCCCTGGGAGGTCACCCGGCCGCATGCGGTGGACGGGGAGCCCTTCGAGGTCTATCCGAACCGCGACAGTGTCCCGTTCGTCGTGCAGTACGGGCTGCCGCCGGCCTGGAAGCCGCAGACGTTCGTCCGCGGCACCCTGCGGCTCGACGGCTGGCTCGACGCGTGGCAGCCGGTCTTCGCGGAACTCCGCGACGGCGACGACCGACGGATCGCCGAACTGTCCCGGGAACTGGCCGCCCGCCACCCGACCACCGACGCCGACCGCGACCGGGTGGTCCTCGCGGTGACCTTGGAGGTACGGGACGGCTCGGGACACTCGTGGTCGGGCCGCTATCTCCTGGACATGGAGGGGGACGCGCAGGAGAGCGCGATGGCGCGCTGCGTCTCGCGGACACTGGCGGTCGGCGTGCGGGCGATCCTGCGGGGCACCCTGCCGCCGGGCCTCAACCGTGCGGCGGAGACCCCGGAGCGCTCGGAGGGCTGGCTCACCGAACTGACGGGTGAGGGAGTCGACTTCACGCTCCGGGCCGGCGGCTGAGCCTCCTGGGAGAGCATTCCCCGCCGAGCGCACCCGGGCCCCGCACCGGGACCGCACACCGCCCTGGAGAGCGAGGGTCCTACGGCTGGAGCAGCGCGGGCGGCACGAACCTTCTGGGTCGACCCCCGCAAGGACCTGACCGTGCTCCCGGTCGCGCGGACCGTACGACGTGAGATGCGCGACACGTCGTGACGAGCCAGGGGAACGAGGTACCCGGTAAAAGAGCCGTGCAACTGGCCCGCGCCTGCCCCCGGTTGACGGTCTGAAAGCGGCGGAAAAGGGATGCCGGCAAGCGCTCGGCGACGAGGCGTGGAGATCGGGAAGCGCTACGGGAGCAGCTGTGCGGGGGATGTCCTCCGAAGGGGATTCACGGCCGCGGCCGGACCCGTACGGGGGGTCGTGGACCGGTGTGCCCAAGTACCACCGGCCCCGGGACACCACACCGGCGCGCGGGGCGCGCGGCGGAGGAGCGTGTGCGTCAGTGCGCTGAACTGCGGCTCCACCCCGGATCCGTAACGCTCGGACCTGCGTCTCCAGAGGTGAATGGCTGCCCTGTGCACGGACGATCGGCGCGGCTGGATCACGTCACGGACCGTACCCGTCCGATGACTACGCAGCGTGAGGCAACCATTCTCCAGTTCGATTCGTATATCTCCGTGGAAGCACTGTGGGCCCGCCAGGTAACGTGACGCCGGAGCGTCACGATCCGCTTGGCCGGATCCGCACCGAGCAAGGAGAACCGATGCGACCGTTCGCGCTCAACTACGCCCGTCCGGCCCAGCAGTTGGAGGTCAGCGTTCCGTACGCCTATGACTCCAGACTGCAATTGAATGTCCTCCCGGACGGACGGCTGGCCGCGCATGACTACGCCGTGTTGCGGGAGTTGGGGTCCACGACTTCCACAGCGGGCTCCAAGACCCACTTCGACGACTGATTCCGGACCCCCGACGATGACGGTTCTGATCCTGACGTGCGAACAGGATGTGACCACGGACATGGTGGTGGCTGAACTCGACGCACACGGAGTTCCGGTCGTCCGCCTCGATCCCGCGGACCTGCCCGGCCCGGTGGCCTTGTCGGGCGAGTACGTGCGCGGCGGTTTTCGCGGGCATCTGTCCGCCGGCGGCCGGCTGGTGAGCATGGGTGGGCTCCGGTCCGTCTGGGTCCGCAGGCCCGGTGCGGCCGCCTCGAATGCCGCCGAGCCCTCCGACTGGCTGACCGAGGAGTCCGCGCAGGCGCTCTACGGCATGCTGCGGTCCACCGACGCACGCTGGATGAACCACCCCGACGCGGCCCGCCGGGCCCGCCACAAGCCCTGGCAGTTGTCCCTGGCCCAACGCTGCGGCCTGCCCGTACCCGCCACTTTGATCACGACGTTCCCGCAGGCCGCCCGTGACTTCGCGGACCGATTCCCGGATCTCGTGGTCAAGCCCGTGTCGGGTTCGCACCCGCAGGAACCGCCGAGGGCGGTCCCCACCAGCCGGGTCGCACCCGACGCGGACTTCACGGCCGTCGCCTTCGGGCCCACCCTGCTCCAGCGGCGGGTGGTCAAGCGAGCGGACATCAGGCTGACCTGCGTCGGCGACCGGATGTTCGCCGCGCGCAAGAAGGTCGCCCCGGACGCCGACCCCGACGAGGTGGACGTCCGGTTCGCTGCCTCGGAGGCCCTGTGGCAGCCGGTGGACACGCCGTCGTCCGTTGCCGCCGGGGTCCGCACCTACCTACGTGAGGCCCAACTGGCTTTCGGTGCCTTCGACTTCGCCGAGGACGCCGAGGGGATGTGGTGGTTCCTGGAGTGCAACCAGTCGGGCCAGTTCGGATTCGTACAGATCGAGTCGGGCCAGCCGATCGCCGCCGCCGTCGCGGACTGGCTGGCCGCCCCCACGACGCCCGGGGCACGCTCCGACGGCCCCAGGGCGTGGGCGATCGAGGGCCACTGAGACAACGCACGGAAGCCATGCACCGCGTCGAGGTGAACGCGTTCTCGACTGCGGCCCGGTGGGGGCAGCCCGTGCCGCGGGCTTTTGAGGGGCGCGGGGAACTGCGCGCCCGGCCCTGGCCTGGCTCGCAGTGGAAACGGGCGCGCCCCTTACGGGCGTGAGGCTCCCGGAGTCGTCGGGTGGGGCGGGACGCACGGCCTGCGTCCCGGGTTTTTGAGGGGCGCGGGGAACGGCGCGCTCAGCCCCCACGGACCCGCAGGCGGTAAGCCCGTACTCTCCGCCAAGGGGTCAAGTGCGGCGAGCGGTCACGGAATCCGGACCGACAGCCCCCGGGACGTAAAGACCGCCTCGGCACGGACCCCGTCCACCACGACCTCGCCGAACCGCCCCCGCAACGACCGCGCCCCGACAACGGGGAGGACCGCGCCTTTCCGCGGCCGGTACGCGTCGGCGAGGTGTACGACGAGCCGGCCGCCCCGGTCGAGCAGCACACGGCGGTCCACCGTGAGCGCCGGCGCCCCGTCACCCGCGAGCGTCACCTCCAGCGTCGTACCGGACGCCTGGGCGTACGCGCCACGCACCCGCAGGGGCGAAGCCACCCGCAGGGTCCCGCCCTCGACCCGGACGTCGCCGTGTCCCAGCGCGGAGGCCGAGGCGGTCGCGAGGACGCCCTCCTCCAGCGTGGTGCCACCGGTGTACTCGTTGGCGCCGGCAAGACACAACGTTCCACTGCCGCGCTTGACGAGCCCGCCCCGGCCGCCGATGTCGTTGCGCCAGGTGTCGGTGGCGCCGAAGCCCCCGACAGCGGCGTCCAGCGTGACGCGCGCGTAGGTGTCGAAGGCCCCGTACCCGTCGGCGGCGGCGAAGAGGTTCAGCCGCCCCCACTTCTCGAAGCCGTCCAGCAGGACGTACCCGGCGGGCAGCGCGGTCGTCCGCAGCACCTCACGCCGCTGGGCCGCGGAGAGATAGGGCAGCCGCGTCTCCAGCAGCACCTCGGCGCCCTTCGGCACGCTCATGCGGTCGTGCGCGGACCGCTTCGGCAGTACGTACGTCAACCGGGGCTCGACCGCCGCCCAGTTGGCGGCACGGTCCGCGTACGGATCCGTGTCGGGGCCCGCCGAATGCGCGTAGGCGCAGAGGGTGTCAGCGGTCGAACCGGTCCGCTCCTGGAAGTACGCCGCGGCCTGGGCACGGGCCGCCGCCTTCAGTCCGGCGTTCGCGGGATCGGCGAGCGCCGCCGCCGCGAGAGCCGTGGCGAGGACCCGGCCGCCCACCACGTCGACGGTGGAGTGCATGCCCGACGCGATACGCGTGTGGGCGAGTTCGGAGGCGCGGGTCACCAACTCCTGGAACCGCTCGGGAACCGCGTACGCCAGGGACAGGGCCGCGAGGTAGAAGGCGTTCGTGTGGCCGCTGGTGAAGCCCCCGTCGTCGGCGGGGTCGGCGCCGCGCTGCCTCAGCAACTGGGGGACGACCACGACGTCGGACTCGTACACGGGGAAGCCCAGTTCGTCGGTCGTGCCCGCGGCGACGATCCGGCTGTCCTCGGTCATGCGCCACGGGCGCGGGTACTGGTAAGCGAGTTTGGACGGGTTGCTCGAAGCGAACGGGCCGCGCACGGTGTCGACCAGCTCGGCGACCTTGCCGAGGTCCGAGGTGTGCGAACCGGCGCCCAGCGCGGAGCCCGCGGGCGCGTCGGCCGGGAGCGTGTCGTTGATCCGGCCCGCCGGAATGCCGTCCGGCGCCGAGGTGATACCGGTGACGGCCTTCGCCCCGCTCCGGTACAGGTCGGCGAGCGGGCCCAGGCCGGCGATCACCGCGTAACTCTGGTGCTGGCGGTCCTGGACGAAGGCCGTCCGCGCCTCGGCCTCGGTGCGGTGTCGGGTGACGCGGGCGCAGTAGCGCATGTTGGCGCGCAGGACCTCGGGTCGCAGCGGGGTACCGGTGTCCCAGGTCGCACCCGTCTTCCAGATGCGCGCGAAGCCGTCGAGGATGTGCACGGCCGCGTTGGTCTCGGGCGTGAGGTTGCCGACGACGTTCGTGGTGTACGCGTCCACGAAGGCGGCGGACGTGTTCGTGACCGCCGTTGCCGCCGATGCCGATGCCGATGCCGATGCCGATGTCGATGTCGATGTCGAAGCCGAGGCGGTGGCTGGCACGGCCATCACCGCGGGGGCCGCGATGAGTCCGGCCGAGACGCCCACGGAGCCCCGCAGGAACACGCGCCGGTCGATACCGATACCGATACCGATACCGGTTCCGGTTCCGGTTCCGGTTCCGTCGTGAGGGGGACGGGGGTGTGCACCGGGCATGGAGGTGCCTCTCCTTCTGATCGTGTTCCGATCGGTCCCGGCACCGGAGCCGGGGCCGCCCCCGGCTCGCGCGCGCACATGCGTCTTGGTGCCGCCCACGTCGTTACCGACGACGGGTGTGGAGTCCGGCACGGAGTCTCCTTCGTCGGAGCACGACGCCGCGATACGCGATACGCGATACGCGGTGTGCGCGGGCGAAGCGAACGGCGGGCGAACCGTGCCTGCGAACAACGACTAGGGAAGCCCCGGGACGGGCTTCGGGGGAGTGCGGCAGACGAGTGCCGCACGAGTTCGTTAGGAAGTTAACTAACGAAGTAGGGTGCGTCAAGGGTTGTGGAATCCATGCCTTACAACGGTTGCTACGAGGGCCGGACAGACCCGAGCGGCGGACCGCCGCGGCATGACCTGAGGGAGAGCATGAACCTGAGCGAGAGCGCCCGCGCGGTGTTCGCCGTACTGGCCGCGTCGGGCACCGCCACCCGCCCCCAGCTGGCGGCCGGCGCGGGTCTGTCCAAACCGACCGTCTCCACCGCCGTGGCAGAGCTGGAGAGCGCCGAACTCGCCGCCTGCTCCGGCACGGCCTCCGGCGGCACCGGCCGTTCCGCCGTCGTCTACGGCCTGGGCCCGGCCGCGGGCACCGTGCTCGCCGTCGATCTCGGCCCCACCCACACGCAGGTCCGCGGCTGCGCGCTGGACGGCACACTGCTCGCCCGGGGCACCGGGCTCCGGGCGGACTCCGCCGACACGGTCCGGGCGGCCCTCGGCGCCCTGCCCGCCGGAGCCCCGCTGCGCGCCGTGGTCGTCGCCGTCGGAGACGTCACCGCGCGGGACCGGGACGGCGCCGGAATGCGCCCCGCGACCGAGAAGGCCGGCCCCGCCTTCGACGCCATGGCGGTCGCGCTGCCTGTGGACGTCCCCGTCCACCTGGAGAACAACGTCAACTGCGCCGCGCTCGCCGAACTGCACCAGGGCGCCGCCCGCGGCCGTGACTCGTTCGGCTATCTGCGGATCGGTGTGGGGATCGGCCTCGGCATCGTCATCGGCGGCCGGGTGCTGCGCGGCGCGAACGGCGCCGCGGGCGAGCTGGCCCGGCTGCCCTACCCGTGGGACGACGGCCGCGAACCGCGCCGCGAGGCACTGGAGGAGCACATGGGTTCCCGTTCGCTCCTGCGCCGGGCCGAGGAGGCCTGGCGGGGCGCCGACGGCCCCTGCCCCCGTAAGCCCGAGCGGCTCTTCGCCCTCGCCGAGGAGGGGCACTCCACAGCCCGTGCCGTGGTCGGCCGGCACGCCGCCCACATCGGCCGGCTGGCCGCCGCGGTGGTCGCGGTGCTGGATCCGGGACTGATCGTGCTGGGCGGCGCCATCGGCGCGTTTCCGCAGCTCCTGCCCGGTGTACGGGAGGAGCTGGCGCGGCTCAGCTGGCCCACCGAGGTGGTCAGCAGCATGGTCGGCGACAGCGGCACCGTGGCGGGTGCGAGCCGCCTCGCGGTGGCTCATGGAATCGAAACCGTGACCGGTGGCGTGCGAGTCAGGCATTGACGGTTCAGCCGCGGGTCTGCCAATGTCCGGACAAGCGCTTTCCATGGCCGGCGGGACCCGGCCCTGGGTGAGGCGTCCCGCCGTACGCGACGTACGGCAGCCGTGCGAGGGCGCGCTCGTGCGGCTGAGGCCTCAGGGCCTGCCGTCACATTCCCTCCCCGAGCCTTCGGCCGGGAGGTGCCCCAGCAGGGCGCCACCCGGCCCGTCCTTCGGGCGGACGACGCGAATGTGACGACGGAACCTGGACCGGGGACCCCCACTCGTCAGAGCGATGCGGCCGGGCGAGGCCGCACGCCGGAAGGCCTCACCCCAGGGACAAAGACCCGAGCCGCTCGACGGCCAGGGGATCCGTAACGCACCTTCAGGAGGACCCGGTGGGTCACCAGATCACGCGCAGAACCCTGTTCCGCTCCGCGAGCGGCATCGCAGTCGCCGGCGCACTCGGCACCTCGCTGAGCGCCTGCAGTTCAGGCACGGGCGCCGGCAGCACCAGCAGCGACCTGACCATGATCTGGTGGGGCAGCGACGACCGGCACGCTGCCTACAAGAAGGTGCTGGCCGCCTTCCAGAAGAAGAACCCGAAGATCAAGATCCGGCCGACCTACTCCGGCTACGACGGGTACTTCGACAAGTTCAACACCAACATCGCCGGCGGCAGCGCCCCCGACCTGCTGCAGATGGACACCGCGCTGGTCGCGCAGTACGCCCGCAAAGGCGTCCTCGCCCCGATCGACTCGTACGTCGGCAAGAGCCTGGACCTCACCGGTTTCTCCAAGACGCTCCTCGCCGCGGGCACCGTCGACGGCAAGCTGTACGGCGTCCCGTCCGGCATCGGCGTCAACCAGCTCACCGTCAACCGCACCGGTCTTGAGAAGCTCGGCCTGGAACTGCCCGACCGCGAATGGACCTGGGCCGACCTGAGGAAGATCGGCACCGACGTCCACAAGAAGAGCGGCGGCAAGATCTACGGCGTCGACGACGGCGGCGGCTCCACCCTCCAGTGCTTCGAGGTCTTCGCCCGTGAGAACGGTGAGACCTTCTTCACCGAGGACGGCAAGAAGCTCGGCTTCACCGCGGACACCCTCCAGGAGTGGTGGGAGTACTGGGCCGGGATGCGCAAGGCCAACGCCTCTCCGCCGCCGGCGATCACCTCCGCCGCGCACAACGACCTCACCAAGAACGCGGTCGTCATCGGCAAGGCGCTGTTCACCTTCGACTCCGGTGTCTACGGTGCGGGCGGCTCCATCACCGACGCCCAGCTCGACTTCCTGCCCACTCCGCAGGGCGACTTCTCCGGGGCCCGCGAAGGCAACTTCGTCAACGGCGGTGTGCTGCTGAGCGCGACGAAGGCCAGCAAGAAGGTCGCCGACTCGGTGAAGATCATGTCGTACTTCGCCCAGGACGCCACCGCGATCAAGGACATGCAGCTGCTGCGGGGCATTCCGCCGACGGAGAAGGCGCGTGAGCTGATCGCCTCGGGGCTCACCGAGACGGACAAGCTGAACATGGCCAACGCGGACTACATCGCGCAGCGGGTCGGCAAGGCGACCGATGCGCTCGCGGCGCCCGCGCCTCCGCCGCAGGGGGCCGACCAGATCTGGGATCTGTTGTTCCAGTCGAACCTGGCGGTGGCCTTCGGGAAGAAGTCGATCAAGGCGCAGCTCGGGGCGTTCTTCGATCAGTCCGCCGGGATTCTTGAGGGCTGAGCGCTGCCGCGCAGCGCCGCTCGGGGTGGGGCCGTTCGAAGGCGCGGGTCCGCTGTGGCCGGCCGCGCGGTTCCCCGCGCCTTTGAAAAGCGCTGGTGCCCGCGCCCCCGAAGGCGCTGGTGCCGCGGGCTTCGAAAGGTGCGGCTCAGCCTTCGCCGTACATCAGCATGACGCGAGAGGGCCAGGGAGAGATGAGTATGACCGTTGCGAAGAGCGGCGAGGTCGTCGAGGAGCAGGCTGCTCCCGTGACCCCGTCCGACCAGCGGGAGCGTGACCGTATGCGCCGCCGCCTCGCCAGACGGCGGGGCGGCGGCTGGTGGCCGTACGTCTTCCTGGCCCCCTGGTTCGTCGGCCTGTTCGGGCTGACGATCTATCCGATGCTGGACTCGCTGTACCTGTCCTTCACCGACTTCGACCTGCTGACGCCCGCGCGGTGGGTCGGAGTGGACAACTACGACAAGATGTTCACCGAGGACCCGGTCTTCTGGGACTCGGTGCACGCCACGCTGCTGTACGTCGTCGTCTCGGTGCCGCTGAAGCTGGCCCTCGCCCTCGGTGTGGCGATGCTGCTCAACCGGGATCTGCGGGGCATCGGCCTGTACCGGGCCGCCTTCTATCTGCCGTCCCTGCTCGGCGGCGCGGTGGCCATCGCCATCGTGTGGCGGCAGGTCTTCGGCGGCGACGGCCTCTTCAACGACTTCCTCGCCTGGTTCGGCATCGAGGGCCAGGACTGGATCTCCAGCCCCGACACCGCGATCTACACGCTGATCCTGCTCGCCGTCTGGCAGTTCGGCACCCCGATGGTCATCTTCCTCGCCGGTCTCAAGCAACTGCCGAAGGACGTGTACGAGGCGGCCGCGATCGACGGCGTCACGCCCGTCACCCGGTTCTTCAGAATCACCCTGCCGCTGCTGACACCGATCGTCTTCTTCAACGTGGTCCTGCAGATCATCGACGCGTTCAAGACGTTCACCCCCGCCTTCGTCATCAGCAACGGCTCCGGCGGACCGCTCAACTCGACCATGCTGTACAGCCTCTACCTGTACAAGAAGGGCTTCACCGACCTCCAGATGGGATACGCCTCGGCGCTCGCCTGGGTGCTGTTCCTGGTCATCGCGGGCTTCACGGCGGTCAACTTCATCGCCAGCCGCTACTGGGTCCACTACGACGACTGAGCGAGAGGTCCTTCACACCATGTCCGCCATCACCCGGGCCCGGTCCCGGAGGTCGCCGCTCCAGCAGCTGCGCTCGTCCACCGGATCGCGCCGCGTCTTCATCCACACCGTGCTCGTCGGCGTGGCGATCGTCATGCTCTATCCGCTGCTGTGGATGCTGAGCAGCTCGCTCAAGCCCGACACCGAGATCTTCACCCAGCCGGGGCTCATCCCCAGCTCGCTGCGCCCCGAGAACTACTCCGAGGGCTGGAGCGGCTCCGGCAACTCCTTCTCCCTCTACATCACCAACTCGCTGATCGTCACGATCGGCGCGGTGATCGGGAACGTGATCTCCTGCTCGCTGGCCGCGTACGCCTTCGCGCGCTTCGAGTTCCGCGGCAAGAAGATCTGGTTCGGCCTGATGCTCGGCACACTGATGCTGCCCACCCAGGCCGTGCTGATCCCGCAGTACACGATCTTCTACAACCTGACCTGGATCAACACGTTCCTGCCGCTGATCGTGCCGAAGTTCCTCGCGGTGGACGCCTTCTTCATCTTCCTCATGGTCCAGTTCATCCGGTCCATCCCGCGTGAGCTGGACCAGGCGGCCATGATGGACGGAGCCAACCCCTTCCAGATCTACTGGAAGATCATCCTGCCCCTGATGAAGCCCGCGCTGATCACCACCACCATCTTCACCTTCATCTGGACGTACGACGACTTCCTGCACCAGCTCGTCTACCTCCAGCAGAACGACAAGTTCACCGTCCCACTCGGCCTGACCCTGTTCCTGGACCAGACCAGCGGCTCCTCGTACGGCGCGATGTTCGCCATGTCGACGCTCGCTCTCCTGCCCACCCTCATCTGCTTCCTGATCTTCCAGAAGCGGCTCGTGGAAGGCCTGGCCACCTCCGGCATGAAGGGCTGAGTACGTGCACCTCCTCCATCAGCGCGGCCCGCTGCACGGCCTCGCGGACGACCCGGCCGCGTACGACGCCGTACTGACCGGCGTCACGGAGACGGCCCTGGCCCGTCTCACCCCCGAGGGCAACCTGGAGAACCCGGCCGCCGGCGACGACATCGGCGACACCTCGCTCGGCATCACCTCCCTGCTCGCGCTCGCCTGGCACCGCACCAAGGACCCGCGCCTGCCGGAGGCCGTGCGCCGCAGTCTCGGCTTCCATCTGCGCGAGCGCGTCTTCACCGAGGACAACCCCGGCTACCCGAACCTGACAGCACGCGACTCCGGCCTCCCGTACGCCCGTTACGTGCCGGCGCCCGGCGCGCACCCCATCGGGGACTGGCCGAGCACGGTGTGGGCGCTGCTCCAGGCCGTCAACGTCCTCGACGCGTCCTTTGGCGGGCTCGTCGACGACGGGCAGTACCGCGAACTCGTCGGCGTGGCGGGCGGCTACTGGCGCTGGCTGACCGAGGCCACGGTCTTCAACCCGCAGGACGCGGCGAACCAGGCCATCGGCTGTGTGGTCGGCGGACTGATGCTCGCCCGCCATCTCCCCGCCGAGGAAGGGGAGTCGGTCCGGCAGCGCGCCCTGCGGCTGTACCTCGACGAGATCCGGGCCCGTCGCGTACGGGACCGGGGCGCACCCCTGCCCCCCGAGCACGGCGGCGCGTACGACAACAACTACGGGCCGATCTCCCTGTCCTTCCTCGCCCAGGCCCACCGGATCAGCGGCGAGGAGGTCTTCGCCCAGGACGGCGACACGCTCGCCCGCTACATCGACGCGCGGGTCTGCTCAAGTGGCTTCGACATCGGCGGCCCGCGCTACAGCGAGCAGCACTCCGCCTTCGAATCGGTCCTCGGACTGCGGTACTTCGGCCGCCGTATCGGCGCGGACATCGGCCGCTACGCCGGGGACGCGCGCTGGGGCCGGCACGCGGTCGGGGCCGACGGAGGCGTCGACGGGCACTTCGCGTTCATGCTCGTCTGGCAGATCCAGGACACCCCGGGCTGGCACCGCGCCCCGAGCACGGCACCCGCCTGCCACCAACTGCGCTCCGGCACGGTCACGGTGTCGTTCGACGACCGGATGACCCCCTCGGTGATCGAGGCCGGCGGTACGGCGCTCATCGCTGCCGCCGTCAACCGGCAGCACGGCTTCGGGCCCGTCGTCGGCCCCGCCGCGGACGGCTTCCTGCTGTGCCGACCGATGGGCGCGGTACGGGTCGCGGACCACCGGGTGGGCGGGCTCGCGGCCAAGCTCGTGACCAAGCCCGTCGTCGGCAGGGACCATGTGCTGCGCCAGGTGCGGTCGTTGTACGTCACGGACGGTACGCGGCTGTGGATGACCGTGATCGTCGAACGGCTGGCCGGGGAACGGTACCTGCTCGCGGGGATGCCCTATGTCGCCGCCGACGGCGACCGGTTCCGGCGGGTGGCCGACTTTCCGCTCGTCGCGGCGGTCGGTGAGCTGCGGCTGACCCATCCGCGGCGGGGCGCTGCGGATTCCTTCGACGCGCGGAGCGAACGCACGCAGCAGCAGGTCGCGTTCGAGCTGGCCGCCGATCCGCGGGGGTATGGGGATCCCGACGCCGGGTGGCGGCATGTGCGGACGACCAGTGCGCTGGAGGTCGGGCCCTCGGCGGACTCCCCGGAGGGGCTCGATGTGTTCGCTGTGCGGTACGGGGCTGTGGCCGCCGAGCCGTTGAGCGTGGTCTGTGCGCGGGTGGAGGGGGAGGGGCTGGTGGTGCGGGCGGGGGCGTTCACCGCGGTGCTCGGGGCGGCGGACGCTCATGGGGAGCCGGGGCTCACGCTGGCCGTTGAGGGGAGCTGAGCTGACGGGGAGGGGGACGGGCAGCGGGCGGCGGAGGGGATTTTCGCCCCCGCCGCCCCTACCCGGTCCCGTCACCGACTCGGGGGCGCTGCCCCCGAACCCCCGGATCGCGCTTCGCGCTCGTCCTCAAACGCCGGACGGGCTGAATACGGTCGGCGCTCTTCAGACGCCTGAAGGGCTGAGTACGTCCGGTGATTCCTGAGGTGCCCGTTCGCCCAGTCGTTCCGTCGGGACCTTGTGCGTCTCGCGGGCCGTCAGTGCGGCGATCACCGGTGGGACGCACAGCGCGGCCGTGAACAGGGCCACGGGCAGCCAGTCGTCTCCGTCCGGGCCCGCGATCTGCGCGGCGAACGTCACCGCGAAACCTGCTATCGCGAAGCCGATCTGTGTGCCGATGGCCATGCCCGACAGGCGGACCCTGGTCGAGAACATCTCGCCGTAGAAGGACGGCCAGACACCGTTCGCGGCGCTGTAGACGACACCGAAGGTGACGATGCCGAGGACCAGGACCAGCGGGTAGGAGCCCGTGGAGATGGCCCACAGGTAGAGGAACATCAGTACGCCGCTGCCCGCGGCGCCGATCGCGAAGACCGGGCGGCGCCCGATGCGGTCGGACAGGGTGGCCCACAGCGGGATCGCGCCGAGCGCGACGAGGTTGGCCAGCGCGCCCACCCACAGCATCGACGTGCGGTCCATACCGACCGCGTCACTGGTCGCGTACGCCAGCGCCCACACCGTGAAGATCGTACTGACCGAGGCGACCAGAGCGGCCGCGATCACCCGCAGGACGTCCGCCCAGTGCTCGCGCATCAGCACGGCCAGGGGCATCTTCGCGACGCCCTCGGTGGCGGCCTGCTGCGTGAAGGTCGGCGTCTCCTGGAGAGTGCGGCGGATCACGTAGCCGACGACGGCGACCGCGATGCTCATCCAGAACGGGATGCGCCAGCCCCAGGCGAGCAGCTGGTCCTCGGGCATCGCGGCGACCGGGATGAACACCAGCGTGGCGAGCAACTGGCCGCCCTGGGTGCCGCTGAGCGTGAAGCTGGTGAAGAAGCCGCGTTTGTCCGGTGGCGCGTGCTCCAGCGACATGGAGTTGGCGCTGGCCTGCTCTCCCGCGGCCGAGATGCCCTGCAGGACCCGGCACAGGACCAGCAGGACCGGCGCCAGTGTGCCGACCTGGTCGCGCGTGGGCAGACAGCCGATGAGGAACGTCGACACGCCCATCAGGATCAGCGTGAAGACCATGATCTTCTTACGGCCGACCTTGTCGCCGAAGTGCCCGAGGAACAGTGCCCCGACCGGGCGGGCCGCGTACGCGACCCCGAACGTGGCCAAGGACAGCAGAGTCGCCGTGGCCGGGTCGGACTCGTCGAAGAAGACCTCCGGGAAGATCAGCGCGGCCGCGCTGCCGTAGATGAAGAAGTCGTAGTACTCCAGCGCGCTGCCGATCCAGGCGGCTGTCGCGGCCTTCCTCGGCTGACCGGGCGGCGCGTCGAGGGGTGCTGCGGGGACGGACACGGCGATGCTCCTTCGGGGGAACTCCAACGTAGGCGGAGTGAGCGGGAGGAGGGCGATGAGCGGTGAGCGGTGATCGGATGATCGGGCGAGCAGAGGGGGAGGCGGGCAGAAGCGGCGGATCCCTGGGGTGGTGGGACGGCCCTGCCGCGGTGCTGCCGGTTAATTAACCCACTGGGTAGTTAGTAGTGGCTGGCTACGGATGTTGCGCTCACGTTTCCCGGGTGTCAAGAGGTCGTGCCGAAGGATCTTGCGGTGGTCAGTCGGCCGTGCGGTCCGCCGTCAGGTAGGCGATGACCATGTCGCCGAGCATGCTCCGGTAGTGCTCACGCTGTGCGGGGTCGACCAGATCGCGGCCGAACAGGGCGCCGAAGGTGTGCCGGTTGGCGACCCGGAAGAAGCAGAACGAGCTGATCATCGCGTGCAGGTCCACGGCGTCGACGTCGGCCGTGAACAGCCCCGACTCCCGCCCCGACTCCAGGATGCGGCGGATCACGTCGAGCGCGGGCGAGCCGATCCTGCCGAGCTTCTCGGAGCCGGCGATGTGCTCGGCGCCGTGGATGTTCTCGATGCTGACCAGGCGGATGAAGTCAGGGTGCGCCTCATGGTGTTCGAAGGTCAGTTCCGCCAGCCGCCGGATGGCCGCGACCGGGTCGAGATGCTCGACGTCGAGCCCCTGCTCCGCCTCGCGGATGACACCGTACGAACGCTCCAGCACGGCCGTGAACAGCTGCTCCTTGCCGCCGAAGTAGTAATAGATCATCCGCTTGGTGGTCCGGGTGCGGGCGGCGATCTCGTCGACCCTGGCCCCGTCGTAGCCGGCCCGGGCGAACTCCTGGGTCGCCACGTCGAGGATCTCGGCCCTCGTGCGGACGGCGTCACGGATGCGTCCGTTCGGCCTTGCCGGTTCTTCGACGCTGGTCATCGGGTTCCTTCGGGTCCTTCCGGCTCTTTCGGGTGCTCTCGGGCGAGGGGCCGGTGCCCGCGATTGTAGAAGCAGGGGCCGATGCGTCGCTCCGGGTGTCCGGAGGGCCTTCCCGTGACCGCGGGATGCTGGTATAGCTAACGTACTGGTTCGTACATTAGTGAGCTGCTCGGGAGGTCCGTCGTGGTCGCCGTGGTCAAGGACTCGTATCTCGTCGGACTGATCGGCGCGGGCATCGGCCCTTCGCTCAGCCCGGCCCTGCACGAGCGGGAGGCCGACCGCCAGGGCCTGCGCTATCTGTACCGGCTCATCGACATCGACGAACTCGGTGTCGCGCCGGAGGCGGTGGGCGACCTGGTGCGCTCCGCCCGCGACCTCGGCTTCGACGGGCTGAACATCACCCACCCCTGCAAGCAGCTCGTCATCGAGCACCTGGACGCGCTCGCCCCGCAGGCCGAGACGCTGGGCGCGGTGAACACCGTCGTCTTCGACGGCGGGCGCGCGATCGGGCACAACACGGATGTCACCGGGTTCGCGGCGTCCTTCGCGCGCGGGCTGCCCGACGCTCCGCTGGAGCGGGTGGTGCAGCTGGGCGCCGGGGGAGCGGGGGCGGCCGTCGCGCACGCCCTGCTGACCCTCGGGGCGGGGTACGTCACCGTGGTGGACGCGCTGCCGGACCGGGCGGCCGATCTTGCCGCCGGGCTGAACCGGCAGTTCGGTGCGGGGCGGGTGGACGCCGGTGGCCCGGAGCGGTTGCCCTCGCTGCTCGCCGGGGCCGACGGCGTGGTGCATGCCACGCCCACGGGGATGGCCGCGCATCCTGGGCTGCCGTTCGCGGCGGAGTTGCTGCGGCCCGGGTTGTGGGTGGCCGAGGTGGTCTACCGGCCGCTGGAGACCGAGTTGTTGCGCGTCGCGCGGGGGGTGGAGTGTGCGGTGCTCGATGGTGGGGGGATGGCTGTCTTTCAGGCCGCGGATGCGTTTCGGTTGTTCACGGGGCGGGAGCCGGACGCTGCGCGGATGCTCTTGGACATCGCGGAGTTGGCCGGGGCGGGGGTCCTTCGGGCGGGCGGGTGAGGGTGCGTCGTGGCTGGTCGCGCAGTTCCCCGCGCCCCTGGAAGACGAAGGACGAAAGACGAAGGATCGCGCCGTTCCCCGCGCCCCTGAAAGCCTTAAGCCGGAATCTGAGGAGTAGCAACGTGCGTACTTCCATTGCCACTGTCTGTCTCAGTGGGGCCCTCACCGAGAAGCTCACCGCTGCAGCTCGGGCCGGGTTCGATGGGGTCGAGGTCTTTGAGAATGATCTGTTGGCCAGTCCGCTCACGCCGGAGGAGATTCGTGCGCGGTGTGCCGATCTCGGGCTGAGTATCGATCTCTATCAGCCGATGCGTGACATCGAGGCCGTGCCACCGGACGAGTTCCAGCGCAATCTGCGCCGGGCCGAGCACAAGTTCCGGCTCATGGAGCGGCTCGGCGCGGACACCGTCCTGGTGTGCTCCAGCGTCTCGCCCCTCGCTGTCGACGACGACGCGCTCGCCGCCTTCCACCTGCGCCGCCTCGCCGAACTCGCCGAGGGTTTCGGTATCCGCGTCGCCTACGAGGCGCTGGCGTGGGGCCGGCACGTCAGCACGTACGACCATGCCTGGCGCATCGTCGAAGCCGCCGACCACTCGGCGCTCGGCACCTGTCTGGACAGCTTCCACATCCTCGCGCGGAGCTCCGATCCGAAGGATCTCGAAGGGATCGCGGACATTCCCGGCGAGAAGATCTTCTTCCTCCAGCTGGCCGACGCGCCGCTGATGGCGATGGACGTCCTGCAGTGGAGCCGCCACTACCGCTGCTTCCCCGGACAGGGCGGCTTCGACATCGCCGGGCTGCTCAGGCAGGTGATCAAGGCCGGATATCAGGGGCCGCTCTCCCTCGAAGTCTTCAACGACGTCTTCCGGCAGGCCGAGGCCGGGCCGACCGCCGTCGACGCGCAGCGCTCGCTCCTCGTCCTGCAGGAGAGCGTCGGCCTCACCGCGCCGCCCGCCCCCGTCGTGCCGACCGGCATCGCCTTCGCCGAACTGGTGAGCCCCGACGTCGAACCGGTCTCGGAACTCCTCGAAGCACTCGGCTTCACCCGGACCGCCCGGCACCGCGGCAAGCCGGTCGATCTGTGGCAGCAGGGCGAGGCCCGCGTGCTGCTCAACACCGGTCCGGGCGCCCGCCGCGACGGTACGCAACTCGCCGCCGTCGGGCTGGAATCACCGGACCCGGCGGGCGCGGCCAGGCGTGCCGAAGCGCTGCTCGCCCCCGTGCTGCCGCGCCGCCGTACCCCCGAGGACGTGCCCCTGGACGCCGTCGCCGCACCCGATGGCACGGAACTCTTCTTCTGCGCCACCGGCCGCCCCGGACTGCCCGACTGGACAAGCGACTTCGACCCCACAGGACCCACAGACCCCGCGGAGCCCGCGCGGTCGGCGGAGCCCGCGCAGGGTACAGAACCCGTTGAGCTTTCGGTGTCCACCGTCCGTGGCATCCACCGCATCGATCACCTCGCTCTCACCCAGCCCTGGCACCAGTTCGACGAGGCCGCGCTCTTCCACCGCAGCGTTCTGGGACTCGGCGCCCTGGAGAGCGTCGACGTCGCCGATCCGTACGGGCTGCTGCGCAGTCGTGCCGTCACCAACGCCGACGGCAGCGTCCGTATCGCCCTCGGTGTCGGCCCGGCCCCGAGCGCCGACGACAGCGACCGTGCCCAGCACATCGCGCTCGCCACCGACGACCTCGTGACGGCGGCCCGCCGCTTCCGAGCCGCGGGCGGCCGGCTGCTGACCATCCCCGCGAACTACTACGACGACCTCGCGGCCAGGTACGAGTTCGCCGACGGTGAGCTGGAGACCTTCCGCGAACTCGGCATCCTCTACGACCGGGACGCGGAGGGCGCCTTCCGCCACTGCTACACGGAGACGATCGGCCGGGTCTTCTTCGAACTGGTCCAGCGCGACGCGGGCTACCGCGGCTACGGCGCGCAGAACGCCCCGGTACGGCTGGCGGCACAGCACGTACGGAGGCCGGTGGGGGCCCGCGCCCTTTGACGGGCGGGGCCCCGGGGAGGGTCGTCGGCTGCCGGCCGGTGAGGGCTGAGCGCGCAGTTCCCCGCGCCCCTGAGAAGCAAGGGCTACCGCCCCCGATGAAAGACAGGGGCGCAGCCCCGTCTTTCAGGGGCGCGGGGAACTGCGCGGCCCACCCCCACCGGCCGGCAGCCGACGGCAGACAGACACGGGCTCCGCCCGTCAAGGGCGCGGGCCCTCACCCCCTACGGCTTGGCGTTCCATTCCGCCAGCACAGGACGGCCGTGCTCCAGCGAGAGACGGCTCACCGTGGCCGTGTCCAGCCGGAACAGCCGCCCGTCCGAGGCGGGCAGTCCGAGCCGGCGGGCGGTCAGGACACGCAGGAAGTGCGAGTGGGCCACGAGGACCACATCACCCTCGTCGAGCGCCTTCGCCGCGTGGGCGAGCACCCGGTCGGCACGGTCGCCCACCTCGACGGGCGACTCGCCCGTGTGCCCGTCCGGGCCGGGCGGCACCCCGTCGTTCCACAGGTACCAGTCGGGACGGGTGCGGTGGATGTCGACGGTCTTGATGCCCTCGTACGCCCCGTAGTTCCACTCGTGAAGATCGGGGTCGACGACGGCCCCGGTCAGACCCGCCAGCTCCGCGGTCCGTATCGCGCGCTGGAGCGGACTGGTGAGCACGAGGGCACAGGAGCGCCCGGCGAAGAGCGGGACGAGGGACTTCGCCTGTTCCTCGCCGTGCGGGGTGAGGGGCAGGTCGGTCCAGCTCGTGTGCTGTCCCGACCGGCTCCACTCGGTCTCGCCGTGCCGGACGAGAAGAAGATCGCCCATGACTCCTACTTCGCGGACTCGACGGCGTGGCCGCCGAACTGGTTGCGCAGTGCCGCGATCATCTTCATCTGCGGCGAGTCGTCCTGCCGGGACGCGAACCGGGCGAACAGCGACGCGGTGATCGCGGGCAGCGGTACCGCGTTGTCGATGGCCGCCTCGACCGTCCAGCGGCCCTCGCCGGAGTCCTGCGCGAAGCCGCGCAGCCGCTCCAGGTGCTCGTCCTCGTCCAGCGCGTTGACCGCCAGGTCGAGCAGCCAGGAACGGATGACCGTGCCCTCCTGCCAGGAGCGGAAGACCTCACGCACATCGGTGACCGAGTCGACGGCCTGGAGGAGCTCCCAGCCCTCGGCGTAGGCCTGCATCATGGCGTACTCGATGCCGTTGTGGACCATCTTGGAGAAGTGCCCGGCGCCGACCTTGCCCGCGTGCACGAATCCGGCGTCGCCCTCCGGCTTGAGGGCGTCGAAGACCGGCTGGACCTTCGCGATGTGCTCGGCGTCGCCGCCGACCATCAGCGCGTAACCGTTCTGCAGGCCCCAGACACCGCCCGAGACACCGGCGTCGACGAAGCCGATGCCCTTGGCCGCCAGCTCCTCGGAGTGCTTCTCGTCGTCCGTCCAGCGCGAGTTGCCGCCGTCCACGACCACGTCACCGGGCTCAAGGAGGTCACCGAGCTCATCGATGATGCCCTGGGTCGCGGCACCGGCCGGGACCATCACCCACACCACTCGCGGGCCTTCGAGCTTGCCCACGAGCTCGGTCAGGCTGCTCACGTCGGCGAGCTCCGGATTGCGGTCGTAGCCGATGACGGTGTGGCCCGCGCGGCGGATGCGCTCGCGCATGTTGCCGCCCATCTTGCCGAGGCCGATGAGACCAAGCTGCATCGCAGTCATGTCAGTTCACTTCTTCCGGAGAGTGCGGTACGTGGCCACGAGGGCACTGGTGGAGGAGTCGAGGCCGGGAACGTCGGCGCCTTCGGTGAGGGCGGGCTCGACGCGCTTGGCGAGGACCTTGCCGAGTTCGACGCCCCACTGGTCGAAGGAGTCGATGTGCCAGATGGCGCCCTGCACGAACACCTTGTGCTCGTAGAGGGCGATGAGCTGGCCGAGGACCGAGGGCGTCAACTCGCGCGCGAGGATCGTCGTCGTCGGGTGGTTGCCCTGGAACGTCTTGTGCGCCACCAGCTCCTCGGCCACGCCCTCCGCCCGCACCTCCTCCGGCGTCCTGCCGAAGGCCAGCGCCTGGCCCTGGGCGAAGAGGTTCGCCATCAACAGGTCGTGCTGGGACGCGAGTTCACCGCCCAGCTCGGCGACCGGGTTGACGAAGCCGATCAGGTCGGCCGGGATCGTCTTCGTGCCCTGGTGGATCAACTGGTAGTAGGCGTGCTGCCCGTTGGTGCCGGGCGTGCCCCAGACGACCGGCCCGGTCTGCCACTCGACGGGGTGCCCGTCGCGGTCCACGGACTTGCCGTTGGACTCCATGTCCAACTGCTGCAAGTACGCCGTGAACTTGGACAGGTAGTGCGAGTACGGCAGCACCGCGTGCGACTGCGCGTCGAAGAAGTTGCCGTACCAGATACCCAACAGGCCCAGTAGCAACGGTGCGTTGGACTCGGCGGGCGCGGTGCGGAAGTGCTCGTCGACCAGGTGGAAGCCGTCGAGCAGCTCCCGGAAGCGGTCCGGACCGATCGCGATCATCAGGGAAAGTCCGATCGCGGAGTCGAACGAGTACCGCCCGCCGACCCAGTCCCAGAACTCGAACATGTTGGCCGTGTCGATACCGAAGTCCGCGACCTTCTCCGCGTTCGTCGACAGCGCCACGAAGTGCTTCGCCACGGCCGCCGGTTCCTCGCCGAGTCCGGCGAGCAGCCAGGTCCGCGCCGAGGTCGCGTTGGTGATCGTCTCGATGGTGGTGAAGGTCTTAGAGGCGACGATGAACAGCGTCTCGGCCGGGTCCAGGTCCCGTACGGCCTCGTGCAGGTCCGCCCCGTCGACGTTCGACACGAACCGGACCGTCAGATCCCGGTCGGTGAAGGCGCGCAGCGCGTCGTAGGCCATCGCCGGGCCCAGGTCGGAGCCGCCGATGCCGATGTTGACGACGGTGCGGATGCGCTTGCCGGTGTGGCCGGTCCACTTGCCCGAGCGGACCTGTTCGGCGAAGCCGGCCATCCGGTCGAGCACGGCGTGCACCTTCGGCACCACGTTCTCGCCGTCGACCTCCACGACCGCGTCACGCGGGGCGCGCAGCGCGGTGTGCAGGACCGCCCGGTCCTCGGTGACGTTGATCCGCTCACCGCGGAACATCGCGTCACGCAGACCGAACACATCGGTGGCGGTGGCGAGTTCCTGGAGCAGCGCGAGCGTCTCGTCGGTGATCAGGTGCTTCGAGTAGTCGATGTGCAGGTCGCCCACGCGCACGGTGTAGCGCTCGGCGCGCTCCGGGTCCGTGGCGAACAGCTCACGCAGATGCGCGTGCAGGAACGGCCCGGCCCGGTGGTCCTCCAGAGCGGTCCACTCGGGGCGGCGGGTGAGCTTCGGTGAGTCAGACACGGCTCTCCCTCTGGGCGTCGTCCCCGTGTAGGGCGACGGCGTACATCTCGTCCGCGTCGAGCCGCCGCAGTTCCTCGGCGATCAGCTCGGAGGTGCTGCGGACCTTCAGCGCGAGGGTGCGCGAGGGCTGGCCCGGCAGGGACAGCGTCGCGAGGGGGCCCTCGGGGCGGTCGATGACGATCTCGCCGTTCCCGGTGCCGAGCTTCACGGCGGTGACCACGGGCCCCGCGGTGACGACCCGCTCGACCGAGACCTGGAGACGGGCCTCCAGCCAGCGGGCCAGCAGTTCGGCGCTCGGGTTGTCCGCCTCGCTCTCCACGGTGGCCGTGATGATCTTCGTGCGGGCCTGGTCGAGGGCGGCGGCCAGCATCGAACGCCACGGCGTCAGCCGGGTCCAGGCCAGGTCCGTGTCGCCCGGCGCGTACGCGGCGGCACGCGCCTCCAGGGCGTCCAGCGGCGTCTCCACGGCGTACATGTCGGTGATCCGGCGCTGCGCGAGGGCGCCGAGGGGGTCCTTGACCGGGACCTCGGGCGCGTCCACCGGCCACCAGACGACGACCGGCGCGTCGGGGAGCAGCAGCGGCAGGACCACCGAGTCGGCGTGGTCGGACACCTCGCCGTACAGCCGCAGGATGACCGTCTCACCGGTGCCGGCGTCGGCGCCGACGCGTACCTCGGCGTCGAGGTGGGAGTTCGTGCGGTCGCGAGGGCTGCGGGCGTGCCGCTTGATGACGACCAGGGTGCGCGAGGGATGCTCGTGCGAGGCCTCCTCGGCCGCCTTGATGGAGTCGTACGCGTTCTCCTCGTCCGTCACGATGACCATCGTCAGGACCATGCCCACGGCTGGCGTGCCGATGGCGCGGCGACCCTGCACGAGGGCCTTGTTGATCTTGCTTGCCGTGGTGTCGGTCAGGTCGATCTTCATGGCCTGCGCCAGCTCCGTCCGTCTCGTGCGAGCATCTCGTCGGCTTCCCCGGGACCCCAGGTGCCCGAGGCGTACTGCGCGGGTTTGCCGTGCGTGTCCCAGTAGCCCTCGATCGGGTCGAGGATCTTCCAGGACTCTTCCACCTCCTGGTGGCGGGGGAAGAGGTTGGCGTCTCCGAGCAGTACATCCAGGATCAGGCGTTCGTACGCCTCCGGGCTGGACTCCGTGAACGACTCGCCGTACGCGAAGTCCATCGACACGTCCCGGATCTCCATCGACGTACCCGGCACCTTCGATCCGAAGCGCACGGTCATGCCCTCGTCGGGCTGGACGCGGATGACGATCGCGTTCGCGCCGAGTTCCTCGGTGGCGGTGGAGTCGAAGGGGGAGTGCGGGGCGCGCTGGAAGACGACCGCGATCTCGGTGACACGGCGGCCGAGACGCTTGCCGGTGCGCAGGTAGAAGGGGACGCCCGCCCAGCGGCGGTTGTCGACCTCCAGCTTGACGGCCGCGTACGTGTCAGTCGTCGAACCGGGGTCGATGCCGTCCTCGTCGAGGTAGCCCCGCACCTTCTCGCCGCCCTGCCAGCCCGTCGCGTACTGACCGCGGACCGTGTGCTCGCCCAGGTCCTGGGGCAGCTTCACGGACTTGAGGACCTTGAGCTTCTCGGTGAGCAGCGAATCGGCGTCGAAGGCGATGGGCTCCTCCATCGCGGTCAGCGCCATCAGCTGCAGGAGGTGGTTCTGGATGACGTCACGGGCCGACCCGATGCCGTCGTAGTAGCCCGCGCGGCCTCCGATGCCGATGTCCTCGGCCATCGTGATCTGTACGTGGTCCACGTACGACCGGTTCCAGATGGGCTCGTACATCTGGTTGGCGAAGCGCAGCGCCAGGATGTTCTGGACGGTCTCCTTGCCGAGGTAGTGGTCGATCCGGAACACCTGCTCCGGGTCGAACACCTCGTGCACCACCCGGTTCAGCTCGCGCGCGCTCTTCAGGTCGCGGCCGAACGGCTTCTCGATCACCCCGCGCCGCCAGGAGCCGGCGGGTGCCTCGGCCAGACCGTGCTTCTTGAGCTGCTTGACCACCTTGGGGAAGAACTTCGGCGGTACGGAGAGGTAGAAGGCGTAGTTGCCGCTGGTGCCCCGGGACTTGTCCAACTCGTCCACTGCGGCGCGCAGTTGATCGAACGCCTGGTCGTCGTCGAAGTCACCCGGGATGAACCGCATGCCCTCGGCGAGCTGCTGCCAGACCTCCTCGCGGAACTCGGTGCGCGCGTGGTCGCGGACCGAGTCGTGCACGATCTGGGCGAAGTCCTCGTCCTCCCAGTCGCGTCGCGCGAAGCCGACGAGCGAGAAGCCGGGCGGCAGCAGACCGCGGTTGGCCAGGTCGTAGACGGCCGGCATGAGTTTCTTGCGCGACAGGTCGCCGGTGACACCGAAGATGACCAGCCCGGAGGGGCCGGCGATCTTCGGCAGACGGCGGTCCTGGGGATCGCGCAGGGGATTGACCCACCCGTCGGCGTGCTCCAGAACCTCGGTGAGCGACTGCGGCGCGAGATCGGCGGCGGTCGCGTCGGCGGTCGCGTCGGCGGTCGCGTCGGCGGTCGCGACCGCCGCCGTCTCCACGGTCGTGGCCGACGCCGAGCCGTCCGCGGCAGTGGCGGCAGCGCCGGCCTTCGCCCGACCGGGCGCGGCTTTCCTGGCACCGACGGCGCTCTTGGCACCAGCGGTCTTCGCGGCGCCCGCGGTCTTCTTGGCGCTCGCGGCCTCGGTGGCGCCTGCAGTCTTCTTGGCGCTCGCGGCCTTGGTGGCTCCGATAGCCTTCTTGGCGCTCGCGGCCTTCGTGGCTCCGGAAGCCTTCTTGGTGCCCGCGGCCTTCGCGACGCTCGCAGGCTTTCCGGTGGCAGCGGGCTTCGTGGCACCCGCAGCCTTGCCGGTACCCGCCGCGGAGTTCCCGGCGCCCGGACCCGCGCTCTTCTTGGTCCCCGGAGCCTTCTTGGTGCTCACGGCCTTCTTCGTTGTGGCCGAGGCCCGATCGGCCTTTGCCGCCGGGGTGGCGGCAGTGGGGGAGGCGCCCGGTGCCGTGCCGGCCCCCTTCGCCGGGGTTCCCTCGGGAGGGTTCTTGCTCATTCGCCGTCAACTCCCTTGCTGTTCAGCGAGACCGTGACCGCGTCCAGCAGCTCGTCCCAGGCCACCGCGAACTTCGCGACGCCCTCGGTCTCCAGCTGCCCGACGACCTCGTCGTACGAGATGCCCTGCTTCTCGACGGCGTCCAGGTCCGCGCGGGCCTGGACGTAACCGCCGCTCACCGTGTCGCCGCGGATCTCGCCGTGGTCGGCGGTGGCGTCCAGCGTGCCCTCGGGCATCGTGTTGACCGTGCCGGGCGCGACCAGCTCGTCGACGTACAGCGTGTCCTTGTAGGACGGGTCCTTGACGCCGGTGGACGCCCACAGCGGGCGCTGCTTGTTGGCGCGGGCGCCGCCGAGCGCGTTCCAGCGCTCACCGTCGAAGACCTGCTCGTACGCCTCGTACGCGAGCCGCGCGTTGGCGAGCGCGGCCCTGCCCTTGAGCGCGAGCGCCTCGTCCGTGCCCACCTTCGTCAGCCGCTTGTTGATCTCGCTGTCGACGCGGGAGACGAAGAAGGAGGCGACGGAGTGGATGGTGGCGAGGTCCAGGCCCTTGGCCCGGGCCTTCTCCAGGCCGGCCAGGTAGGCGTCCATGACCTCGCGGTAGCGCTCCAGCGAGAAGATCAGCGTGACGTTGACGCTGATACCGAGGCCGATGACCTCGGTGATCGCGGGCAGCCCGGCCTTGGTCGCCGGGATCTTGATCATGACGTTCGGGCGGTCGACCAGCCAGGAGAGCTGCTTGGCCTCGGCGACCGTCGCCTTGGTGTCGTGGGCCAGGCGCGGGTCGACCTCGATGGAGACCCGGCCGTCCTGGCCGCCGGTCTCGTCGTACACGGGCCGCAGTATGTCGGCGGCGGCACGCACGTCGGCGGTGGTCATCATCCGTACGGCCTCGTCGACCGTGACGCGGCGGGCGGCGAGGTCGGCGAGCTGCTCCTCGTACCCCTCGCCGGAGCCGATCGCCGCCTGGAAGATGGAGGGGTTGGTGGTGACGCCGACGACGTGCCGGCTCTCGATGAGCTCGGCGAGGTTGCCGGACGTGATGCGCTTGCGGGACAGGTCGTCGAGCCAGATGGAGACGCCTTCGCCGGAGAGGGCCTTCAGGGGGTCAGTGGTGGTGATTGTCTGGGTCACAGTGATCATCTTCCTTCGTGCAGTCGAATCAACCGCGGGCGGCGGCAACGGATTCCCGCGCGGACGCGGCGACGTTCTCGGCCGTGAAGCCGTACTCGGCGAACAGGATCCCGGCGTCGGCGGAGGCGCCGAAGTGCTCCAGGGAGACGATGCGTCCGGCGTCACCGACGTACCGGTACCAGGTGAGACCGATGCCCGCCTCGACCGCCACGCGGGCCTTCACGGATGTCGGCAGGACACTCTCCCGGTACTCGGCGGACTGCTCCTCGAACCACTCCACGGACGGCATCGACACCACACGGGTGCCCACTCCCTCGGCTTCCAACTGCTCGCGTGCCGCCACGGCGAGCTGCACCTCGGAGCCTGTCGCGATCAGGATCGCGTCGGGGGTCTCGGTGGAGGAGTCGCGCAGAACGTAGCCGCCCCTGGCCGCGTCGGCGTTGGCCTCGTACGTGGGTACACCCTGACGGGTGAGGGCCAGGCCGTGCGGGGCCGGGTTCACCGCGTGCCGCCTGGTGATCTCGGCCCAGGCGATCGCGGTCTCGTTGGCGTCGGCCGGGCGCACGACGTTCAGTCCGGGGATGGCGCGCAGCGAGGCCAGGTGCTCGACCGGCTGGTGGGTCGGGCCGTCCTCGCCGAGTCCGACGGAGTCGTGCGTCCACACGTACGTCACGGGGAGCTGCATGAGGGCGGACAGGCGGACGGCGTTGCGCATGTAGTCGGAGAACACCAGGAAGGTGCCGCCGTAGACACGGGTGTTGCCGTGCAGCGCGATGCCGTTCATCTCCGCGGCCATGGAGTGCTCGCGGATGCCGAAGTGGATCGTGCGGCCGTACGGGTCCGCCCCGGGGAGCGGGTTGCCCCTCGGGAGGAACGAACTCGTCTTGTCGATGGTCGTGTTGTTCGAGCCCGCGAGGTCGGCCGAGCCGCCCCACAGCTCGGGAAGCACACCGCCGAGAGCCTGCAGCACCTTGCCGGAGGCAGCGCGGGTCGCCACGGACGTTCCGGTCTCGAACACCGGCAGCGCGCTCTCCCAGCCCTCGGGCAGCTGTCCGGCCACGATCCGGTCGAAGAGCTTGGCACGCTCGGGCCGCGCGGTACGCCACTCGGCGAGCTGCTTGTTCCAGGCGGCATGTGCCTCGGCGCCGCGGTCGAGGGCGCGGCGAGCGTGGTTCAGGACCTCGTCCGACACCTCGAAGGACTGCTCGGGGTCGAAGCCCAGTACGCGCTTGGTGGCGGCGATCTCCTCCGCGCCGAGCGCCGAGCCGTGCGAGGCCTCGGTGTTCCGCGCGTTCGGGGCGGGCCAGGCGATGATCGTGCGCATCGCGATGATCGAGGGCCGCCCGGTCTCGTTCCTGGCGGCGGTCAGGGCCGCGTACAGCGCGGGTACGTCGATGTCGCCGGCCGTGTCGCCGTCCGTCGAGGGCTCGATCCGCTGGACGTGCCAGCCGTACGCCTCGTACCGCTTCAGCACGTCCTCGGAGAACGCCGTGGCGGTGTCGCCCTCGATCGAGATGTGGTTGTCGTCGTAGAGGAAGACGAGGTTGCCGAGCTTCTGGTGGCCCGCCAGCGAGGAAGCCTCGGCGGAGATGCCCTCCTCCAGGTCACCGTCGGAGACGATGCCCCAGATGGTGTGGTCGAAGGGGGACTCGCCCTCGGGGGCGTCCGGGTCGAAGAGGCCGCGCTCGTAGCGGGCGGCCATCGCCATGCCCACCGCGTTGGCGAGGCCCTGGCCCAGCGGACCCGTGGTGGTCTCGACCCCGGCCGTGTGGCCGTACTCGGGGTGTCCCGGCGTCTTCGAGCCGTGGGTGCGGAACGCCTTCAGGTCGTCCAGCTCCAGCTCGTAGCCGGAGAGGAAGAGCTGGGTGTAGAGCGTCAGCGAGGTGTGGCCGGGGGAGAGGACGAAGCGGTCGCGGCCGGTCCACTCCGGGTCCGCGGGGTCGTGACGCATCACCTTCTGAAAGAGGGTGTACGCGGCCGGGGCCAGACTCATCGCGGTGCCGGGGTGGCCGTTGCCGACCTTCTGCACGGCGTCCGCCGCCAGCAGACGGGCCGTGTCGACGGCTCGCCGGTCCAGATCGGTCCACTCCAAGCTGTCAGGTGTCTGCGCGCTCATCTTCAAGAAATCCTCACCGGAAGCCTGATAACTGCTCTGATGCCTTCAACCTTAAAAGTCTGACTTTTACCGGGGAAGGTGCCCCTGTGTCAGCCTTTGGTGAAAGTGGGACAACGACCACGGGACCGATCCGGTAAGAGAAGGACATGGCGGACACAAACGCTCAATTCGAGGACGGACACGAGGTCGGACACGCGGTCGGACGCGAAGACGGATACGGGGGCGGGGATGGATACGGGGACGGATACGACGGTGGCCGGACCGGGATCAGGACCTTTCCCTTCCCCGTGGATCTCAGCGTTCTCGGCGTGGGCATGCAGGTGGGCCCGATGGAAGCAGGCCGCAGCTGGCATTCGGGTGAACAGATCGAGCGCGTCCACCGCATCGACTTCCATGTGGTCCTGCTCTTCCGGGGCGGTCCCGTCCGGCACATGATCGACTTCGACGAGTACGAGGCCGGGGACGGCGAGATCCTGTGGATCCGGCCCGGTCAGGTGCACCGCTTCTCCTCGGCGGCGGACTACCGCGGCACCGCCCTGATCATGCAGCCGGGCTTCCTGCCCCGCGCCACCGTCGAGGCGACCGGCCTCTACCGCTACGACCTGCCCCCGCTGCTGCGCCCCGACCGGGACCAGCTCACCGCGCTGGAGAACTCCCTCGCCCAGCTGGAGCGCGAGTACGTGGACACGGGCACCCTGCCGCTCAGCCTGCACACCGCCGTGCTGCGGCACACCCTGACCGCGTTCCTGCTGCGGCTGGCCCATCTGGCGGCCGGTGCCGCCGACGCGGCCCACGCGCGGGCCGACAGCACCTTCACCCGCTTCCGTGAGGCCGTGGAGAAGGGCTTCGTCACCAACCACAGCGTCAGCGCCTACGCCGACGCCCTCGGTTACTCCCGGCGCACCCTCGTCCGCGCGGTCCGCGCCGCGACGGGCGAGACCCCGAAGGGCTTCATCGACAAACGCGTCGTCCTGGAGGCCAAGCGCCTGCTGGCCCACACGGACATGCCGATCGGCCGCATCGGCGCCGTCGTGGGCTTCCCGGACGCGGCCAACTTCTCCAAGTTCTTCACCCAGCACACGGGGACGACACCGGTGGCGTTCCGGGCGGAGCTGCGCTGAGACGCCGTAGCCGCGCGGATACGCCTGTGGCGGGATCACCGGCCGCCCGCGATCCGGATAGAGCGACACCAGAGCCGCCCCGGACAAGACCTCCCCGAGAGCGTCCCGCATCAGCATCGCCAACGTCCCCTGCGGACACACTGTCCGAGCCATCCGCGCGGTCTCCGCCGGAATGTTCCAAGTCCCGTCGCCTGGAACGACATCAGACACCCCCAACACAAAACGCCGGTCCCTACCACTCAAAGCGAGTGACCAAGACCGGCGTCAAGCTAAGGCCAGGACTTACCCCAACAGTGTCCCCACGGGCCGCCCCTTCTACTTTCGACGCCTACGCCCCAACAGGGAATACAGGGCCGGACGTCGAGCTTTCAGACCACCGTTACGCGTCGGTGGTCGGTCCAGAACCGGGCTGCTGTGACCATGGCCTTCAGCCATGACACACCGGGCTTCCGGTCGGAGAAGACCCGATACATGCGCAGGACGGCCGCAGAAAAGGCGTCAACGGCTTCCTGGTCCCCCGAGGCCCATGCCGCACAACTGGACACGCAAGATTCTGCCGAGTCGGGACTGTGTCCCGCCGCAACCAGTTGGAGCACCAGAAGGGCCGGATCGATGAACCCCGCACCACGGGTTGGCCATGCCCAATCCACAGCCCACATGTCGTGTGCCCCGACAAGGAGGTTGCTGGGATTGATGTCTGTGTGCAACAACGAGTCACCCCGGAAGAGTTCGGCTTCCGACCCGTCGAGAGCGAACGGGTGCCATCGGGTCTCCGGCCAGTCGCGAGCTACGTCCGGGAGGTGAAGTTTCCCGACGCGGTCAACGAGGTCAACGACCGCGGTGAGGTCTGGGGAATCCGGTGCGAAGCTGGCCGGCCGTCCGTCGACCACTTCGAAGCCCAACGCGATCCAGTGTTCATCTTCCGCGTGCCACTTCAGAGCGGGGGAGACGGAGGTGACGAACGGGCTGATGACCCGTTCGCGGGTGATGGAGTCACGGCGGCCACCGGTCCGGTTGCGCATGGCCTTAATGAAGAACGGCCCCTTCTCGCACTCGACTACAGCCGTCAGATCGGAGCCGAAGCCGCGAGCGGTAGGTTCCGTGTCGACCTGGCCACCAGTGTGCGGGCGGACCAGGGCCCAGAACTCGGGTCCGGGCAGAGGGTGTGTCATGGTCCTCAGTTCCTCGGGTTGCAATCGCTGAGCGGGGTTCCCGGGCTGTACTCGTCGTCAGGCTCACAGCCGTCATGGTTGCCGGGCAGACCAGGGGCGCGACTGCTACGGATGGACGCGTTGGCCTCGGCCATGGCACTGCCGCCGAGAATATCGGCCAGGGGCGCGTCATGTACGTTTCCGACGCCGAGCCAACCGGAGAAGACGCAGGGGGACACGGCCCCGTTCGGGCCGATAGCGGCCCGGCCGCTTCCACACTGGCCGCAAAGATTGCCAGCATCCGAAGCCTGATGATGTGCGGCCCGGCCAAAGGGCCGGACGCGGTCGGTTCCGATCCTGGTCACGCCCATAGCTGCAAGCTCTTCCAGAGTCTCGTTGAGATGCTGCTCATAGTCGCTGACGATGATTCCCACACGCAGACGGACGCCGAGCTGCACGGCCGTCTCGATGTTCGCGCGGGTCCGAGCATGACTTCGTCGCGCGGTCATCGCGTTGTGCTCGCTGGCGTGGTTCGAGTAGTACGACGTTGCGAGGGTGACCCCGCCCCGCCGGAACAGATCCCACCATGCGGGCGTGACGTGTACCAGGTTGCTGAAGACTTCGACCTTCAGCCCGATGTTCAGCGCGTAGTCCACCAGCTCGGGCGCGTCGGGATGCATGGTCGGTTCGCCGCCAATGAACTGAACGGAATGGATCCCGACGCTGGCCGCCTGGTCCAGGACGCCGAACCAGTCTGCGGCCGTCATGTCGCCGTGCGTGCCTTCTGGCCCCGAACCGTTGTAGCAGTGCCCACAGTTGAGCTGGCACTTTCGCGTCAGGTCCAGCCACAGAAGTCGGGGTGTGACAGCCGCCGTTGCCGTGGTCTGCGGTTCCGCGATCGTGGTCACAGGTGTACCTCTTTTCACTGAGTGATACGGCCGTTCATGAGGCTTTGCTCGGGTGGGGATGGTTCTCGATCTCCCGATTCCGGCTAGTCACGGTGTCCCGATCCGAGCGGAGCCGAGCGGCCTCCCTCTGCTCGGCCAGGGAGGCGCACACGCCGCAGCCCTCGACCGGGACCGGTTCTAGAGCAGACAGGGCAGCAGGGGGAACCAGAACCGGTCCCTGGCCGCTCACGCCGATGCCCGCTCCCGTAGGCGCTGCTGTACCCGCGCGATCACCTGAGCGGTCGGAGCATCGAAGCGGAGCGGGACCCACGAAGGGGCATGCGCCCGGAAACTCCGCCACTCGGCGATGTCGACGACGACAGTGCATCCGCCTCTGTACGGCGGTGGCTCTTCGACTTCGGGCTTCATGGGGTTCCCCTCGCTGACGTTGTCGCTCTACGCAACCGCGCCGTAGCCCTCGGCGGTACCGTTGAGGTGTCAGCGAGAGTTGAAAGCGTGGAAAGTGTCAGGGGCGGCCATGGCTGAGCGGGAAGCGAACGAGGGATTGAGCCGACTTCTCCGCGAAGCGGATTGGACGTATGGGCAGTTAGCCGCTGGCATCAATCGGGCAGGCAGCGAAGCGGGAGTGAGTGTCCGGGCTGACAAGAGCAACGTGAGCAAGTGGCTTACCGGTACAACGCCCGTGCAGAAGGTTCGTCTCCTGGTCCTCGAAGCTCTGTCGCGGCGCCTAGGCCGTCAGGTCACCTACGCGGAGGCCGGTCTCCCGGGGCCGAAGGGTGAAGAGGCCGTGCCGGGCACCGTTGAAGGTCTCGTTGACCTCGGACGCGCAGACATGGACCCGGCCCGCCGAAGTGTCCTCGGGGCAGGGCTGTATTCGATCGCGCTTACGATTCCGGGGTGGCCCGATGTGGTCGAACGGGCCGAGGCGGTGAAGAAGGGCCGCGGGCTACGGATCGGCTTCGGCGAAGTCGACATGGTTGTTCAGATGACCGAGAAGGTTTCGGAGATAGATGATCAATACGGGGGCCGCACTGCACGCCCCCTGGCCGCAACCTTCATGGTGAACACCGTTGCTCCGTACCTGCGGGCCGAGGCGCCCGAGGACGTACGTAAAGCCATGCTGTCGGCCGCTTCGGATCTCTGCTACCTCACCGGGTACATGGCCGTCGATGAGGGGCTTCACGGCCTGGCTCAGAGCTACTATCTGAAGGCTCTCGAACTAGCCGGAGGGTCCGAGGATCACCTGACTTACTGCACCACCCTTCGAGGCATGAGCGTGCAAGCGGTCGACCTCGGCCACGGCCAGGACGCGTTACGTCTCGCAGATGCCGCCGCCACCGCGTCCCCGAAAGCGGGCCCTCGCATGCTCGCTTTCCTGAAGGGGCAACAGGCGCATGCTGCCGCACAAGACGGCAACCGCACGGCTGCACTGCGCTTCATCCGGGACGCTGAGGTAGCCATGGAACGAGCGGAGAGCAGGGGGAAGCCGCTCGGGTCGTACGACCCCGCCGCTCTCAACTATCACGTGGCGCAGGTGCGTTACGAGCTAGGCGACACTCACGGCTCGATCGAAGCTCTGCAAGAGAGCAACAGGGTTCGCTTTTCCGTGTACCGCAGGGGCAACGTGCGCATGCGCGCACTTCTCGCCGAACGCCAGTTAGAAGTTGGTCACCTCGAAGAAGCCGTGAAGACCTGGCACGAAGCCCTCGATGACTACCCGCTAGTCCGCTCGGGCCGCGCCGATCAGAGGGTGGCGAACATGCGCAGGATGATCCGGCCCCACCTGCGGCACCACGGGGCCGCCGCGCTGTTCGAGCGGGTCCAACACATGAGGCCAGCCATATAAACGCTGCGGAACCTAGGGGGATTCTCCGTGTCGGATACATGGTGGACGATTCTTTTCAGTGTCTTCACTGGTGTGTTCTGTGTGCTACTTGGGGGATGGTATGCGAACAGACTTAGCAACCCAAAGCAGCAACTCGAATATTGGGCAAAAAATACCGCCCTCCTTGAAGCGGCAGGAACTAACCCCAGCAACCCTCCGACCAGTGCGCCCCCCCCGGCTGGGGTATCACTGCGGACGGAAGCGGACTGCTCATTCCGCCCAGCCTCCTTAGGGCGTCCGCCAGTAGGTGCCGTGGGCGGCGGTAGTGGGGCAGGCACGGTTCGCCCGATCATGGAGTTCTCTACGCTTCACGATCACCGGGGGATCCGTGCCTGCCGTCCCATCATGCATTCTCGACCCGATCCGCGACCAGTTCCTTGCTCTGCTGCCCGCCCGTAAGGACTCCCATCCGTGGGGCTGCCACAATCCGCGTATCAGTGACGCACTGGTTTTCGACCGCCTGGTGCAGGTCCTGGTCTTCGGCTGTGGATATGAGCGCGCGGCCGACCGCCTCTGCTCCGCCACCACACTGCGCCGCCGGCGCGATGAATGGATCGCGGCCGGTGTGATGGAGAACCTGCGACTGCTCGTCCTGGGCTGCTACGACCGGATGATCGGCCTCGAACTCGACCGGCTGTCCGCCGACGGCTGCATCACCAAGGCTCCGTCAGGCGGCGAATGCGCGGGCAAGAGCCCGGTCGACCGGGCCAAACTCGGCATCAAACGCTCGCAGTTGACCGACGGATACGGCATACCACTGATCACTGTCCCCGCCCCGGCCAACACTCAGGACCACACCCTGCTGCCCGCTACCCTCGACCGCCTCACCGGCCTGGCACAAGACCTGGGGCCGCTGCCCAAAAACCCGTGCCTGAGCCTGGACGCCGGCTACGACTACAGCATGGTCCACCAGGACCTCCATGCCCGGCAGATCAGCGGCAAGATCACCGGGCGCGGAGCGAAAATCCCTATCCAGACCGGTGGACGATGGGTGGTCGAGCGCACAAACTCCTGGATGAACAACTTCGGCAAGCTCCGCCGCTGCACCGAGCGACGAAAAGCTCCCATCGAGTTCTTCATCGCCCTGGCCAGCGCCATCATCACCGTCCGCAGCCTCATCCGACGCGCCTGGACGCTCTACCGCTAGGACACCCGCCCACCAAGCCCTCGCATCCGATGACCTACTGGCGGACGCCCTAAGGGCTGTCCCGTAAAACGACCTTCTGTTGTCGAGGCTCGGTCAAGCATGCAGTCTCGTCCGGCACGTCAGGCTCGGGCGGGGTAGTCAGGATGGTCGATGTAGGGCGAAGCGAGGTCACGCAGGTCGTGGCACGGCCAGGGGTCGCGGGCGTGACGGGCCAGGATGCGCTGCTTGGCCTCGATCTCGCGCAGGACACGGGCTGGATCGTGCAGAGCTACGTGCAGAGCAACCGTGGGATGGAAACCGGAGAGGTCGGCCTGGCAAAAGTCGACCGTGTGTCCGTGGGCAGACCACTCCCCGCACCCGTCGCCGTCGCAGCGCCGGGCCAAGCCGGCCTCCTCGTCCAGCCGCGCCTTGATGAACCTCACCAGTTCTTCAGTCACAGGAGCATTCTCGACGTTGTGCCGGGCATCATGAAACGATCTTGTGGTGTCTGGTGTGATCACGGCGTCCGAGCCGTCCTGGGTAGCCCCGTTCACCGGGCTGAGCCCTCGTCTGTTCGGGAAGCTGGTGACGGTGCTGCGGCGTGAGGGTGCAGACGCGGTCCGCAGGGGCCGGCCGTGGGGCCTGCCGTTGGAGGACCGGGCCTTGCTGGTCGCGGCGTACTGGCGCACAAACCTGACCATGCGGCAGCTGGCCCCGCCGTTCGGGGTTTCGAAGTCGGCGGCGGACCGGATCATCGATCACCTCGGGCCGATGCTCGCCCTCCAGCCCCGCAAGCGGTTCGCGAAGGACACCGTGCTCATCGTGGACGGCACCCTGGTGCCCACCCGTGACCACACCATCGCCGAGCAGTCGAAGAACTACCGGTACTCCACCAACCACCAGGTCGTCATCGACGCCGACACCCGGCTCGTCGTCCTAGTCGGCCGGCCTCTGCCCGGCAACCGCAACGACTGCAAGGCGTGGGAGGAGTCCGGCGCGAAGGCCGCCGTCGGCACAACCATGACCATCGCCGACGGCGGATATCCGGGCACCGGACTCGTGATGCCCCACCGGCGCCGCAAGGGCGAGGAGTTGCCCGACTGGAAGCAGGCCCACAACAAGTCCCACAAACAGGTCCGAGCCCGGGTCGAACACGCCTTCGCCCGCATGAAAACTTGGAAGATCCTCCGCGACTGCCGTCTCAAAGGTGACGGTGTCCACCACGCCATGCTGGGTATCGCCCGGATACACAACCTCAATTTCGCCGGATAGGCGAGCGGTCGGACTGGTACCGATCACGTCCGCACCAGTCAGAGTTCATTTACGGGACAAGCCTTAGTCGGGAAGCAAGAAGTCCGCTTCTCGGTAATCGCCGATGGTCCAGTCGATCAATCAAAGTTTTGTTTCGTATCTCCCCTGGTGGGTGTCTCGCTAAGAGAGGGCTTCGTCGTAGCTCGGGGCGTGCTGAAGGGCCACGCGGAGGGCGGCCCCGCTTCGGTCTACTGGCCGTAGCGCGAGGGCTCCAGAAGGGCCGATAGGGTTTTGCCGTAAAAATGCGCAGGACTGTTCTTGAGAAAGTTCACTGGGGATATTCCTTACTTGGTTACGGAGAATCTGTGTCGCTTACTGAGGGTGGTAAGGCGGCCTTGCCGGGAATGCCGCCATAGGGGCGGCCAACCCGCTGCCGTGGACACTCCAAGACCGCGCTGCAACACATGTTCACCGCCTCGGCCATGAGAACCCCTGACGGTGGCGGGACGCGCGGAGCCTTTCCAACAGTGTCCCGACCGGACCGGCCGCCCCTCCATAGGCATCTGGCTGTCGCGACTACTCAGGCCTCAGTGACCGAAGTTGAACCAGTTCACGTTCACGAAGTCCGCCGGCTGGCCGCTCGTGAAGGTCAGATAGACGTCATGCGTTCCGGTGACGTTGCTGATGTTCGCCGGCACGGTCCGCCAGCTCTGCCAGCCACCGGTGCTTGCCAGCGCGAAACTGCCGATGGGCGTGCTCGTACGGCTGTCGAGGCGCACTTCGACGAGACCGCTGACGGAGTTCCCGGCGCCGCTCGCGACCCGGGCGGTGAACTGCTTGGCCGCCGTGGTGCCGAAGTTGACGCCCTTGTACTGCACCCAGTCGCCGTTGGCGAGGGCGCCGATGTTCTGCCCGCCGCCCGAGTCGGTGGTGGTCTCGGTGATCGTGCCGCCCTGGCTGTCGAACGACTCGGCCTGGATCGCGCTGTACGCGTCGCGGTTGCCGGTCGGGGGAGGCGTGGTGCCACCACCCGAGGTGAGCACCTGGACATAGTCCACGACCATCGGGTTGCCCGGCACCGTGGCACCGTCCGGGCCACCGCCGAAGGCGTCCACGAAGCCGCCGCCCATCGCCACGTTCAGAATGATGAAGTAGCCGTGGTTGGTGGCGTTCGCCCAGGTCGTCGCGTCGACCTGGTTGGCCCGTACGGTGTGGTAGTTGACGCCGTCGACGTAGAAGCGGATCTCCTCCACGCTCGTCGAGCGGTCCCACTCCAGGCCGTACGTGTGGAAGCCCGCCTGACAGGTCGTGCCGGGACAGGCGATGGAGCCGCCGATGCCGGTCGTCTCGTTGCACGGGCCGCCCGGGTTGGTGCCGCAGTGCATCGTGGACCACACGGTGTTGAGGCCCTGGACGTTCTCCATGATGTCCAGCTCGCCGACGCTCGGCCAGTTCTGGTAGTTGCCGCGGTAGGGCGCGCCCAGCATCCAGAACGCCGGCCAGTACCCGCGGGCGGCCGTGCCCGTCACGTTCGGCATCTGGATCCGGGACTGGACGCGCAGCTTGCCCCCGGCGGGCGGCTGGAAGTCGGTGCGGTTGGTCTCGATGCGGCCCGAGGTCCAGTTGCCCGAGGCGTCGCGCCGCGGGGTGATCCGGAGGTTCCCGGCGCCGTCCAGCGCCACGTTGTCGGTGCTGGACGTCATGTTCTCGATCTCGCCCGTGCCCCAGTTGGAGGGCCCGCCCGGATAGCCGTGGCCGGTCGCGTACTGCCAGTTCGAGGTGTTGACGCCGGTGCCCGCGGTGCCGTTGAAGTCGTCGACGAAGACCTGGGTCCAGCCACTGGGCGGCGTGGGCGCGTCCGCCCGCGCCGCCGATGCCCCGGCCGCGGCCAGGCTCAGCACGCCGACCAGCGCGATGACCGAGCGCCGTATTCGTCCGGGTCTTGCAGGTGTGCCGGAAGTTTCCCTCATGGGTGCCTCTTCGGTACGGAGTGGGGGTGCGCGGATGGTTCAGAGAGCTTTGAGAGCGCTCTCATCACAGCTGCGCGGCCAATGTGCTCTTCGGCACTCCGGTCGTCAAGAGGTAAAGCAGAGAAAGCCTTCAGAGGGCCCGGGAGTTCACACCGTGAAGGAGATGACGGGAGCGGGGACGGATCGGACGGGACGTCAGAAAGCGCTTCCCGCCTGCCAGTCGCTCCAGGACATGTTCCACCCGTTGAGGCCGTTCGCCGGATCCACCGTGTCCTCGCCCGAGTTCTTCACCGCGACCACGTCTCCGAGCATGGAGCTCTTGTAGAACGCGTAGCCGGGCTCGGAGGTGTCGCCCCCGCCCTTGGCGTCGCGCAGGCCGATGCAGCCGTGCGTGGTGTTGCCGGCGCCGAAGATCGACGACGACGCCCAGTAGTTGCCGTGGATGAACGTGCCCGACGTGGTCAGGCGCTGCGCGTGCGGCACGTCGTCGATGTCGTACTCGTCGCCGAGGCCGACCGTGGACGACTCCATACGGGTCTTCTTGAACCGCTCGCTGATCACCATGATCCCGGACCAGGTGGTGTGCTCGGCGTCACCGCCCGACACGGGATACGTGGCGAGGGTGCGCCCGTCCCGCCGTACCGTCATCGTCCTCGTCGCCAGGTCGACCGTACTGATCTGCGCGCGGCCGATGTGGAAGGTGACGTCCTTGGACTGGGTGCCGTAGACACCGGCCGCGCCCTCGACGTCCCTCAGCCGCAGGGTGAGGGTGATCTTCGTGCCCGCCGCCCAGTACTCCTCGGGCCGGAAGTCGAGCCGGGTGTCGCTGAACCAGTGGCCCACCACCTCGACCTGCGGGTCAGCGGTCACCGTGATCGCCTTCTCGACGGCGGCGCGGTCCGTCACGGCGTGCGTGAAGTTCACGGACACCGGCATGCCGACGCCGCAGGTGGACCCCGCCTCGGGAGTGAACCGTCCGACGAAGGTGTCCGCGGCCGTCCTGGTGGTGAAGGAGAGGGTCTCCTCGATGGCCCCCTGCGCCGTGGCCGTGGCCGTGGCCGTGGCCGTGACCGTGTACGTGGTGCCGGAGTACGGATTCCGCGCGGAGGTCCACGTCGTACGGGAGTCGTCGAAGGATCCGGCGAGGGTGGAGCCGTCGTCGGCTGTGACGCTCACTCGGGAGAGGGCGCCGAAGGACGTGGTGACCTGGACCGGGCTGGTGAAGTCGGCGTTCTGGCTGCCGTCGGCGGGGCTGAGGGTGAGGGTGGGTGCCTTCGTCGTGGAGTCCGTGGAGTCCGTGGAGTCCGTGGAGGCCGCGGGGGTGGCGCTGAGGGCGTCCGAGGCGCTCGCCGGGGAGCCGCAGCCCGTGAGCACGGCGGCCGGTACGGCCCCGAGCACGGCGAGAATGCCCCGCCGGGACCATTTCTCCGGTCCGCCGGATATGTGCGAGACGCCCACGAGATGCCTTCCTGCTGTGACCACTGGTGTGTGCAGCCTGCTCCTCTTGTATGGGTTTGTTCTGTGAAGGGGTGGGGTCCCGGCTGAGATTCCTGTGAGAGCGCGGTGGGCTAAGGCCCGTCCCCGAGGTGGCCGGGGCCGTGCCGGGTCAGCCGGTGGCCCGGGACGCGGCCGGTGCGGCGAGCAGGCCGCTCATCGTCTCCGCGGCGCGTACGGCGGCATCACCGCAGCAGTTGTTGAAGAGCACGTGCAGCTCCTCGGCACGCTCGGCCATCGAACGCAGCCGAGGCAGCCAGGCCGCCAGCTCGTCGGTCGTGTAGGCGTGCCGGAAACGGTCCTCCTTGCTCCCGGACCCCCAGGACGCACTGCGCCCGTGGAAGCGGACCACCGCCCGCCGGGGCGAGGTGACCACGTCGACCGGGGGGACGGCGTCGGCGACGGACTGGGCCATGTCCACGCTGACGGTGCTCATGCCCAGCCGCGTGAGCAGATCCGCGGACGCCTGCCGCAGGTCGGGCCGCCACCAGTCCGGATGCCGGAACTCCACGGCGAGCGGCCATCCGGCGGCCCGCCGCGACCACCCCCGAAGGACGGCCTCGGCCCGGTCGTCCGGCCCGAACCACGGAGGGAACTGGAACAGCAGGGTGCCCAGCCGTCCGGTCCGCCGCAGCGGTTCGAGCGCCGTGGTGAACCGCCGCCACAACTCGTCCAGCAAGCCCGGATCACCCAGCCCCGGATCGCCCGGCCGCCCGCTGTGCAGAGACCGCAGATCGGGGGGCAGGGCGGCGCTCCGGGTGGGGTGGCCGGTGAAGAGGGAGAAGGCCTTCACGTCGAAGAGGAAACCGTCCGGCGTCCGTTCGGCCCACAGGAGGCTGTTGCGCTCGCTCGGCAGGCCGTAGTACGTGGAGTCGACCTCCACGACGGGAAAGCGCTCGGCGTAGTACCGCAGCCTGCCTTCCGCGTCCCGCCGGCCCGGCGGGTACCAGCCGCCGGCCACCAGCTTCGCATCCGTCCACGAACACGTGCCGACGAGTGTGTTTCCCATTGCCTACCAGTAGCCGCAGAACGGGGCCCGACACCTGCGCGAGGCAGGTGCGGGTGCAGGTGCGGTCCCCGACGCCTCGGTGCTGCTCGGTGAGTTCGGGCCGTGCGGGCGCCCCACCACGCTCGCCGGCCCAGTAGCGCCATGGTCGCCGGGGCGAGCAGCATCCGTACCGGCGTCGCGTCGATCAGTACCGCGAGCGCCAGGCCGAGACCGATCCGCAGGACAGGGGCGGAGCCGCCCGTCATGAAGGCGCCGAAGACGGCCGGGAGCAGCAGCGCCGCGCAGCTCACGACCCGGCCGGAGCGGCACGGACCGGTGACGACGGCCTCCTGCGCGTCCCCGTGCGCAGCCATGTCTCGCGCATCGCGGACAGCGCGAGTACGGCGAGCGCGGTGTCGACGACGTACGGGTCGGCCGTGCGCGGGCGGCCGACGGCAGGGGTGATCCAGGGCGAGGCGGACCAGGCGGGTGAGGCGGACAAGGCGGGTGAGGCGGACGAGGCAGGCATGGGCGGCTCCTCGGGAAAGGGGCCGTGCCGGTATCGGCGCGGAGCCGAGCCGTGTCCTCGCCGGTGAGAGGGATATCGGGCGGCCTCTGTCCCCGTTGGCCGGCCCTCATCCGCTCGACGGCTCCGGCTGCCACCCCAGTGCCCGGGAGATCCCGCGCGCGGCGAGCCGTACCGCTGGTATCAACGCCGGTGTCTGCGCGCCTCGTTCGGGCACCACGACCGACACCGCCGCTGTCACCGAACCGCCCGGACCGCGCACCGGAGCGGCCACCGACAGAGCGTCCTCAGTGATCTGACGGACACTCACCGCGACGCCGGAGCGCCGGACTTCGGCGAGTACGCGGCGCAGGGCGGTCGGGTCCGTGAGGGTGTGCGGGGTGAAGCCGGCGAGCGGTCCGCCGCAGTACGCCTCCTGGAACGCCGGTTCGCAGTGGGCGAGCAGCGCGAGTCCCACACCGGTCGCGTGCAGCGGCCAGCGCGCGCCCACCTGGATCTTCACACCCACCGCCGAACGGCCGGAGATCCACTCGATGTAGACGACCTCGGAGCCGTCGCGGACGGCCAACTGCACGTTCTCGTGCGTGGCTTCGTAGAGGTCCTCCAGATACGGCAGAGCGATCTGCCGCAGGGCGAGCCCGCGCGGGGAGAGCGCCGCGAGCTCCCACAGCCGCAGACCCACGTGGTAGATCCCGTCCGCGTCGCGTTCCAGGGCGCCCCAGTCGCTGAGCGCGCCCACGAGCCGGTGCGCGGTGGTGAGGGAGAGTCCGGCCCGTCGGCTGATGTCCGTGAGGGAGAGCGCCGGGTGGTCGTGGTCGAAGGCGGCGAGCACGGCCAGCAGGCGGTCGGGTGCGGACAGGGAGGTCATGGTCCGCGCCGCTCTACGCGCCGGAGTCGAGCTCGGTCTCGGCGATGCGTCGCAGCAGCGTGTGCAGGATCTCCCGCTCGGCGGGGTCGAGGGGCCCGAGCAGGCCGTCCGTCACACGCAGCCCCGCCTCGTCGGTGTCGCGCAGAAAGGCGCGCCCGTCCCCGGTGAGTACGACGGTTCGGCTGCGGCGGTCGTCGGGGGAGGGGCGGCGTTCGGCGAACCCGAGCTTCTCCAGGTCGTCGACCAGGCCGACGATCGCGCTCGGGTCGTAACCGAGCCGCGAGCTCAGCTCCCGCTGGAGCGCGCCCTCGGAGGTGGCCAGGAAGCGCAGCAGCGCGTAGTGCCGCAGCCGTAGCCCCGACTCCTGGAGGAACGTGTTGAACATCTGCCCCGAGCGCAGGCCCATCCGGTACAGCAGGTAGCCGGTGTCTGCGTGCAGTCCGCGCATCCACGGTTCCTGGGCGTCGATGGGCGCGGGACCCGCGGCGGGGTCGGTGACATGCGGCTGGCGGGCGATGGCGGGCTCCCTGGTCGTGGTCCCACGAGGGGTCGGTGGTGCGTCCGTACAACACCAGCATGGCGCACCGATCGGACGGCAACAACTATTGACGTCAACAATTATTGTCCTTAGCTTCGATCTCGTCACCTCCATCACCCGTCACCCCATGACCCATCGCCCTGAAGGGACCCCTCGTGTCCAGCATCGATCTCACCGGCAAGGTCGCCGTGGTCACCGGCTCCGGCCGTGGCCTCGGCCTGGCCTACGCGCACGCCCTCGCCGCCGCCGGCGCCTCCGTGGTCGTCAACGACGTGGACGAGGCCGCCGCCGAGCGGGCCGTCGAGGCGATCACCGGCTCGGGTGGCACCGCCGTGGCCGAGGTGGTCGCGGTCGGCACCGCCGAGGCCGCGGACCGCCTGGTGGGCCGCGCGGTCGAGGAGTTCGGCCGCCTCGACATCCTGGTCACCAACGCGGGCATCCTGCGCGACAAGGTCCTGTGGAAGATGACCGACGACGACTTCGACGCGGTGATCACCACACATCTCAAGGGCACCTTCACCTGCGCCCGCGCCGCCGCCGTACGCATGCGGGAGCAGGGCGAGGGCGGCACGCTGATCCTCGTCGGCTCGCCCGCCGGGCAGCGCGGCAACTTCGGCCAGACCAACTACTCCGCCGCCAAGGCCGGCATCGCCGCCATGGCCCGTACCTGGTCGATGGAGCTGGGCCGTGCGGGCATCACCGTCAACGCGATCGTGCCGGTGGCCGCGACCGCGATGACCGAGACCATCCCGGCCTTCGCCCCCTACGTCGAGGCCATGAAACAGGGCGAACCGCTGCCGGACTTCCTGCGCAGGGGCGAGGGCTTCGGCACCCCCGAGGACTGCGCGGCCCTCGTCCCGTTCCTGGCCTCCGGGGCCGCCCGCGCAGTGACCGGCCAGGCCATCGGTATCGGCGGCGACAAGGTGGTCCTGTGGTCCCACCCCCAGGAGATCAGGGCCGCGTACGCCGACGGCGGCTGGACTCCCGAGGCACTCGCCGACGTCTGGCACACCTCGGTCGGTGCCGAACCGCAGACGGTCGGCATCCCCGCGCCCAAGGCTCCGGAGGCGTCATGACCCTCCCGATGAACGTCGACGACCTGGTCGCCATCGACGTCCACACCCACGCCGAGGTCTCCTCCAAGGGCACGTCCTCGCTCGACGACGACCTGCACGCGGCCTCCAGCGCCTACTTCAAGGTCGAGGGCAAGCGGAAGCCGACCCTGGAGGAGACGGCCGCCTACTACCGGGAGCGGAGGATGGCCGCCGTGATCTTCACGGTCGACGCCGAGTCCGCGACCGGCACCGAACCCGTCCCGAACGAGGAGGTCGCCGAGGCCGCCGCCGCCCATCCGGACGTGCTGATCCCCTTCGCCTCCCTCGACCCCTTCCGCGGGAAGGCGGGAGTGAAACGGGCCCGCCGGCTGGTCGAGGAGTACGGGGTGAAGGGCTTCAAGTTCCACCCCAGCATCCAGGGCTTCTTCCCCAACGACCGTGCCGTGGCCTACGCGTTGTACGAGGTCATCGAGGAGACCGGCGCCATCGCCCTCTTCCACACGGGACAGACCGGGATCGGCGCGGGTGTGCCCGGCGGGGGAGGCATCCGCCTCAAGTACTCCAACCCGCTGCACGTCGACGACGTGGCGGCGGACTTCCCGCACATGAGGATCATCCTGGCGCATCCGTCCTTCCCCTGGCAGGACGAGGCCCTCGCGGTCGCCACCCACAAGCCGGGCGTCCACATCGACCTCTCCGGCTGGTCGCCGAAGTACTTCCCGCCGCAGCTCGTGCAGTACGCGAACACCCTGCTCAAGGACAAGGTGCTGTTCGGCTCCGACTACCCCGTCCTCACTCCGGACCGCTGGCTCGCCGACTTCGCGAAGCTGCCCGTCAAGGACGAGGTCAGGCCGAAGATCCTCAAGGAGAACGCGGCCCGGCTGCTCGGCCTCACCAAGCCATGACCGGACACACCGAGCCGTAAGGGGTATGGCATGCGCAACGAGGGACTGGGGTCGTGGCCCGCCCGCCGGGCCCGCAAGACCCCCCACCGCACCGCCCTGGTCCACCACGGCACGACACTCACGTACGGCGGCCTGTACGAGCGCACCACCCGCCTCGCCCACGTCCTGCGCGCCCGCGGCGTGCGCCGCGGCGACCGGATCGCCTACCTCGGCCCGAACCACCCCTCCTACCTGGAGACGCTGTTCGCGGCCGGCACGCTCGGCGCGGTCTTCGTCCCGCTCAACACCCGCCTCGCCGGCCTCGAGATCGCCTACCAGCTCCAGGACTCCGGCGCGAAGGCCCTCGTCCACGGGCCGGCGTTCGAGGGGCTGGTCGCCGGGCTTCCGGGCACCTGCGATGTCCGTACGTACGTCGAAGTGGGCCCGGACTACGACCAGTTGCTCGCCTCGGCCTCCGTGGAGGCCATCGACGAACCCGTCACCGCCGACGACGTCTGCGTCATCATGTACACCTCGGGTACGACGGGCCGCCCCAAGGGTGCGATGCTCACCCACGGCAACCTGACGTGGAACGCCGTCAACGTCCTCGTCGACCAGGACCTGATCGCGGACGAACGCGCACTCGTCAGCGCCCCGTTGTTCCACACGGCGGGCCTCAACATGCTGACGCTCCCCGTCCTCCTCAAGGGCGGTACCTGCGTCCTGGTCGAGGCGTTCGACCCGGCGACCACCCTCGACCTGATCGAACGGCACCGGATCACCTTCATGTTCGGTGTGCCCACCATGTTCGAGCAGGTCGCCCGCCAGCCGCGCTGGGCCGACGCCGACCTGTCCTCGCTGCGGATGCTCAGCTGCGGCGGCTCACCCGTACCGACCCCGCTCATCGCCGCCTACCAGGAGCGGGGCCTCACCTTCCTGCAGGGCTACGGCATGACCGAGGCCTCGCCCGGCGTGCTCTTCCTGGACGCCGAACACGCGGTGACCAAGGCGGGCTCGGCGGGCGTGCCGCACTTCTTCAGCGACGTACGCGTCGTACGACCCGACCTGGCCCCGGCCGACGTCGGCGAGACCGGTGAGATCGTCGTCCGCGGGCCCCATGTCATGCCCGGCTACTGGGGGCTGCCCGACGAGACCGCGGCCGTGTTCAGCGACGGCTGGTTCCGCAGCGGGGACGCCGCCCGGATCGACGAGGACGGCTATGTGACCGTCGTCGACCGCATCAAGGACATGATCATCTCGGGCGGCGAGAACATCTACCCCGCCGAGATCGAGGACCGGCTCCTCGCCCACCCCGGCATCGCCGAGTGCGCGGTCATCGGCGTGCCCGACAAGAGGTGGGGCGAGGTGCCGCGCGCGGTCGTCGTACCGCGCCAGGGTGTGGGGCTGGACCCCGAAGAGGTCCTCGCCTCCCTCACCGGACACCTGGCCAGGTACAAGATCCCGAAGTCGGTGGTGCTCGCGGACGAACTGCCGCGGACGGCCTCCGGCAAGCTGCTCAAATCCCGTGTCCGCCAGCGGTACGGGACCGATTCTCACTAGGGAGAGCCATATGACGATCACAGTGAACGGTGTCGACGAACTTCGGAAGCTCGCCGGGGGTGACCTCGGCACGAGTGAGTGGACCGAGGTGACCCAGGAACGGATCGACACCTTCGCCGATGCAACGGGTGACCACCAGTGGATCCACGTCGACGCGGAGAAGGCCGCGCGGGGGCCGTTCGGGGCGCCCATCGCACACGGGTATCTCACCCTGTCGCTGTTCATCCCGCTCTTCACCGAACTGCTGGACGTCCGGGGCGTGACCACCAAGGTCAACTACGGGCTGAACAAGGTGCGGTTCCCCTCGCCGGTGAAGGTGGGTTCGCGGATACGGCTCGTCGCGAAGCTCGCGAGTGTCGAGGACGTGGCGGGCGGGGTGCAGGTCGCCGTCGACGGCACGATCGAGATCGAAGGGGTGGGCAAGCCGGCGGCGGTGCTGCAGAGCTTGTCCCGCTTCTATGTCTGAGCGGGGGTGTTCGGTGCGCTGCCCGGTGCGGTTCCGTTGTGGCGGGTCGCGCCCACGCGGCGGAGCCGCATATCGATACAGCCTCGCGCCCCTGAAGGCAGAAGACTGCGCAGTTCCCCGCGCCCCTAATGTGGCGGCCTCACCGGGACCAGATCCAGGAGGTCGTCCGCGGACTGCTGGGCCAGGGGGGTCAGGCGGGTGTACACCGTGCGGAACGTCTTCTCGGCCTGGTCGGCGGGCCAGTTGTCCGGGAGGTGCTTGACCGGCAGGCGCGGGTCCCGGCGGACGACCTGCAGCCACTCCGTCGACAGGCGCAGTCGCAGCGCGAGTGCCTGGTCCGCCGCGGGTTCGACCGTCTCCCAGTGCTGCCAGCGGCGTTCGAACGCCTCGTAGCGCGTGGCGAGTTCGTCCAGTTCCCAGGTCTCCTCGATCATCGCGCCGATGTCCATGCCGGCGTCCGCGTGGGCGCGGAAGATCTTCACATGGGCGGACAGGCCGAGTTCGGCGACGAGCCCGGAGACATCGGTCTCGCCCGGTGCGATCCACAGTCCGCCGAACAGCGGGCCGAAGCCGTTCCACGTCAACTGCGCCCGTAGGTCGTGCCGTTGGCGTTGCCATGACTCGGGCAGCGAGAAGCCGAGCAGGGTCCAGGTGCCGTCCCACCGGCGGTTGACGGCCCCCTCCTCCCAGATCCGCTGCTCGCCGTCGCGCAACACGGCCTCCGAGCGCGCGGTCAGCCCGAAGTACATCCGGCGTCCCTCGCGCTGCCGCCGCAGCAGGTCGCGGCCGACCATGCGCGTCAGGGTGGAGCGGGTCGCGTGCTCGCCGACACCCGCGCGCCCGAAGACGTCGATGACGCTGCCCGAGTACACGCAGACGTCCCGGCCGAGCACCTGGTCGCCGAGAAAGGACAACATGAGGGACTGGGGCCGCAGCACCTCGTCACTGGTCACCCACCCACGGTACGCCCGCCGATCACAGACCGACCAGCCACACCCTGGCCGCCTCCAGGCCCGCGGGACTTTCTAGGGGCGCGGGGAACGGCGCAGTCTTTCGCTTGTAGGGGCGCGGGGAACAGCGCAGTCTTTTATCTTTTTGGGGGCGCGGGGAACGGCGCAATCTTCTGTCCGCAAAGGGCGTAGGGCTGAGCGGTCAGAGCACGCGCAGCGTCCACTCCCACCGGTGGGCCCCCGGCGCGACGAGATACCCGGCCGAGGTGTCCGGCCCGCACGAAGCCGTGCCGAGCCCCCGGTGCGCCGCGTCGAGGTGCACGACGCAACCCGGCCGCGGCACCAACTCGTCGTGGTGCGCGGCGGCGGCCAGATCCTCGGCCCGGTACCGGTTGACGGAGACCTGCCCCGGCGCACCCAGCTCCACCGCGAGCCCCGTGGCGTCCGGCGCCGACAGCGTGAACCGCCGCATCCCGTGCCGGCCACCACTCTCCTGCGGACGCAGATACGGGGTGAACAGCTCGTCCACCGCCAGCGAGTGGTGTCCCACGGGCGCGCCCGCACTGCGGTCCGGGTACGACTCCCAGGGGCCCTGCCCGTACCAGTCCAGGACATCGAGTCCGGGGACCGTCTCGAAGACCGTGCCGACCCTGGCCACGTCGTCCAGTCCCGGCGGCAGTTCGGCCGACTCCTCGACCCGGATGCCGCCGGTGACCGGGGTGAACACCTGCTCGTGGCGGACGGGCCCGGCCCCGGTCGCGTACTCGCTCAGCACGACGACCCGCGAGCCCTCTTCGCGCAGGTCCACGACCTTGCGTACGAGGGCGTCGAGGCCCCAGTCGTGCCAGCGGGCCGCCATGCCGCCCAGCTCGTCGTTGTCGGTGGGCGCACGCCACAGGGCGAGCCGCGGCGCGGACGTCAGCAGCGGGTGGACCAGCAGCGCGTCCCCGTCCAGCGTGACGGCCGGGCCGTCCGCGGGCTCCGGCGTCGCGTCGGCGACCGCGGCGCTCAACCGGACCTGCGGCACACACACCTCGGTGCCGAGCGGCGCCCATGCCTCGTCGTCCGCGGTCGTGACCCGCAGGGTCAGCCAGGTCTCACCGGCGGAGGGCTCGGGCAGCGGGAAGGGCGGCGGCACCGCCGCCGACCCGCCCGGCGGTACCTCCGGCAGAGAGGCCGACGCGCGCCGCGTCGTACCGTCGGCGCCCACGAGCAGCCACTCGGCCGCCAGCCACTCCAGTCCCCGGAAGTGCTGCCGGTTGTGGATCCGCAGCACCCCCTCGTCGTACGTCAGCCTGACCGGGCCCGCGATCTCCCGGTGCTCGTACATCACGGGCTTGGGGGTGCGGTCGGGGAACACCACGCCGTCGGCGATGAAGGCGCCGTCGTGGATCGCCTCGTCGAAGTCGCCGCCGTACGCCCAGCGGTGGCCGGGTGCGGTGACACCGTTGCCGTACAGGCCCACGCCACCTCGGCCGGCCGGTCGTCCGTCGTTCACACGTTGCAGGATGCCGTGGTCCCAGAACTCCCAGATGAAGCCGCCCTGAAGGCCCGGGGTGGACTCGATGGCGGCCCAGGTGTCGGCGAGCGTGCCGTTGCTGTTGCCCATGGCGTGCGAGTACTCGCACTGGATGAGCGGCTTGGTCTGCCTGCCCGACAGGGCGTGCGCGACGCACTCCTCGATCGGCGCGTACATGGGGCAGGCGATGTCGGAGGCGAGCTTCTCGTCCGCCCAGTCGATCTTGGCCGCTCCCTCGTACTGGATCGGCCGGGTCGGGTCGTGGCGCCGTACCCAGCCCGCCGCCGCGTCGTGGTTGGCGCCGTAGTCGGACTCGTTGCCCAGCGACCAGATGATGATCGAGGGGTGGTTCTTGTCCCGCAGGACCATGCGGGAGACCCGGTCCACGAACGCGGGCAGGTAGCGGGGGTCGTCGGCGATCTCGTGGGCGTGGTCGTGCGACTCGATGTTCGCCTCGTCCACCACGTACAGGCCCAGCTCGTCGGCGAGGTCGTACAGCGTCGGGTCGTTCGGGTAGTGGGAGGTGCGGACCGCGTTGAAGCCGAACCGCTTGAGGACGACGAGGTCGGCGCGCATGTCGTCCGCGGTGACCGTGCGGCCGGTCAGCGGGTGGAAGTCGTGCCGGTTCACGCCCCGGATGTACACGCGCTCGCCGTTGACCAGCAGGTCCCGGCCGACGATCTCGACGTCCCGGAAACCGACCCGGTGGTGCGAGCTGTCGGCGATCGATCCGTCGGCCCGGTGCAGCCGCACGGCCAGGTCGTACAGTTCGGGCGTCTCGGCGGTCCAGGGGCGGACGTCCCGGACGACGGTCCGCAGCCGTGCCTCGCCGTAGAAGTCGGACACCCGCATGTCCTCGGCGTTGAGGCGGTCGAACTCCGTGTCCTGGGCCAGGAGCTGTCCGTCCAGGGCCGCGGTGACGTACCAGCCCTCGGGGAGCTGTCCCGCCGTGTCGCGCACCTTGCAGTCGACCAGCAGCCGCCCGTCCCGCCGAGCGCGCACGGTCACGTCCGCGAGGTGCAGCGGATCGGTGGCGTACAGCAGCACCGAGCGCGTGATGCCCGCGTGCCACCACTGGTCCTGGTCCTCGATGTGCGAGGCGTCGGACCACTTGACGACGGTGAACCGTACGGTCGCCGGGTCCCCGGGGCGTACGACGTCGGAGAGGTCGAACTCGGCCGCCAGGTGCGAGTCCTTGGAGATGCCGACCGGCCGGCCGTTCACATGGACGAGGAGCACGCTCTCGGCCGCGCCGACCTGGAGGACGATCCGGCGCCCCGCCCACTCGGCGGGGATGTCCAGGGACCGTTCGTAGACGCCGGTCGGGTTCGCGGCGGGCGTGTGCGGCGGGAAGTCGCCGAACGGCATCCGGACGTTGGTGTACTGGGGCAGGTCGTCGGGGCTCTGCATGGTCCACACGCCCGGCACGTCGGCGAGGGTCCACTGGCCCGACGCGCCGGTCGGCGAGGGCAGCAGCTGGAAGTGCCAGGAGCCGTCCAGGGACAGCGCGCCGGAGCGCCGGTCCACCGCGTTCATGGGCAGCCGCTGCCAGGAGGTCGTCTCCGGTGACTCCCAGGGCCGCAGGGCGAGCAGGTGGTCGCGTCGCATCAGCGGATCGCTCCCTTGCCGAGGTCGGCGATGATCTGTTTGGCGCCGATCGCGAAGACGATCAGCAGGGGGATCAGGGCCAGCACCGCACCCGTCATGACCATTCCGTAGTCCGTGGTGCCGTGGACCCCGTTGAGCTGGGACAGGGCGACCTGGAGGGTCACGTTGTCCGGGTTGGTGAGGGCGATCAACGGCCAGGCGTAGTCGTTCCACTGGCCCATGAACGTGAAGATGCCGAGGAAGGCGAGCCCGGGGCGGACCACGGGCAGGGCCACGTGCCAGTACTGGCGCAGGAAGCTCGCCCCGTCGATCTTCGAGGCGTCGAGCAGCTCGTCGTGGATCGCGCTCTTCATGTACTGCCGCATCCAGAAGATGCCGAACGCGTTCGCGGCGGCCGGCACGATCAGCGAGGTCATCGAGCCGATCCAGCCCAGCTTCGCCATGATCACGAACTGCGGGATGGCCGCGAGCTGCGCCGGCACCATGAAGATCGCCATCATCATCGCGAACAGCACCCCGCGGCCCGGGAACGTGAACTTCGCGAAGACGAACGCGGCCAGCGAGTCGAAGAAGAGGACGAGGAACGTCACCGAGACGGCGACGAGCAGCGAGTTGAACATCGACCCGAAGAAGTCGATGCTGTCGAACAGCTTGCCGAGGTTGTCGCCGAAGTGCGAGCCGGGCAGCAGCTTCGGCGGGTAGGAGAAGATCTCGGTCGACGTGTGCGTCGACATGATCACGGCCCAGTAGAACGGGAACGCGGAGAGCAGCACCCCGAAAATCAGGGAGACGTGCAGGGCGATGCCCCGGCGCTGGGTGCCCCGGATGCGCGTGCCCTTGGCGGGTTCGTCACGGGGCGGCTCGGTGGGGGCGGGCTCGGTCTGTGTGGTGACTGCCATGGTGACGTGCCTCCCTAGTCTTCGCCCCGGCGCTGCACCAGGCGCCAGTTGACGATCGAGAAGATGACGACGACGAGGAAGATGCCCCAGGCCACGGCGGCGCCGTAACCGAAGTCGTTGTTGTCGAAGGTCTGCTGGAAGAAGTAGAGGACCATCGTGCGGCCGGCGTGGTCGGGACCGCCCGAGAAGGTGGACTCGTTGGCCGTGGACTGCAGCAGCACCTGGGGTTCGGAGAAGCTCTGCAGTCCGGTGACGGTCGAGATGACGAGCACGAACAGCAGCACGGGCCGCATCAGCGGCAGCGTGATCCGGAAGAAGGTCTGCACGGGTCCGGCGCCGTCCATGCGCGCCGCCTCGTACAGTTCGCCGGGGATCGTCTGGAGTCCGGCGAGGAAGATGATCGCGTTGTAGCCGGTCCACTGCCAGGTCATCAGGGTGGCGATGGCGACCTTGATGCCCCACGGGGTGTTCAGCCAGGCGATCTGGTCGAGGCCGACGGCCTGCAACAGGGCGTTGACCAGGCCGAAGTTGGTGGAGAAGACCGAGCCGAAGATGATCGCGACGGCGACGACCGAGGTGACGTTGGGCAGGAAGTAGGCGAAGCGGTAGACGTTCTTGAAGCGGACCGCCGAGTTGAGCATCACGGCCGTCACCATGGCCAGGAAGATCATGGGGAAGGTGGCCAGCCCCCAGATGATCAGCGTGTTGCCGATCGAGCTCCAGAAGTCGGTGTCGCTCAGGAGATAGCGGTACTGCGAGAGGCCCGCGTACTCCATCGAGCCGAGGCCGTCCCACCGGTGGAACGACAGATAGAGCGAGAAGCCGACCGGGATCAGACCGAAGGCGAGGAAGAGGAGGTAGAAGGGGGAGATCGCGGCGTACAAACGCCAGTAGCTCAGGATGCCCTTCCTGGGGTGGGCGGAGGGCGGTTCGGCGACGGGCGCCGGAGGCTTCTCGACCAGCGGGGCGGTGGCCATCAGTGGCTCACCCCCAGGTGATCGGCGATACGCCGGCACTTGCTCATGGCGTCCTTCCAGGCCTGTTCCGGGTCCTTGCCGAGGACACCGACGTTCTTGATCTCGTCCTTGACCGGCTGCCCGAGCGCCACGTCGTACGGACTGTTGAAGGCGACCGGGATCTTCTCCGCGGCCGGTCCGTAGACGTCCATCGTGATCTGGCCGCCGAAGAACGGATCGGGCTCGCGCAGCTTCTTCATCCCGTACGAGGCGGGGGTCGACGGGAAGAGTCCCGCGTCCATGAAGCCCTGGGCCTGGTTGTCGGCCCCGAGCAGCCAGGTGATGATCTCGAAGGCCTTCTCGGGTTCACGGCACGCCTTGGTGATCGCCAGGAACGAGCCGCCGACGTTGGAGGGGCCGCCGGGACAGCTCGCGACCCGCCATCTCCCCTTGGTCCTCGGGTACTGCAGTTTGAGGTCGCCGGCGTTCCACGAGGCGTTGAGCTGGCTGGGCAGCTCGCCGCTCTCGGTGGCCGAGATGGAGTCGGGCGTACCCGTCACGATGCTCGACGCCAGCCCGCGCCGCTTGGCCTCGACGGCCCGGTCCCAGCAGATGCGCACATGGTCCTGGTCGCCGATGAAGTGCTTGTCCTTGTCGACGTACCGTTTGGTGCCCTGGCCGATCGACATCTCGAAGACGCTGGTGATGTCGGTCAGGATGAACGCCCCGCGCACCCGCTTCTTCAGTTGCTCACCGGCCGCGAAGAACTGGTCCCAGGTACCCATCTCCCTGGAGACGTCCTCCGGTTCGTGCGCGAGGCCGGCCTTCTCGTAGACGGCCGGCTGGTAGAACTGCACGACCGGCCCCACGTCGATGGGGAACCCGACGAGGCTGCCGTCCGGGGCGACCCCCTGCTCCCACTTCCAGTCCAGGTACTGGCTCTTGAGCTTCTCCGCGCCGAGCGTGCGCAGGTCCACGAACTGGTCGGCGTTCGGCAGGTATGACGCCATGTCCTCGCCCTTGAGCCCCGCGATGTCGGGGACATGGGCCTGGCCGGTCATCGTGGTGATGAGCTTGGAGCGGTAGTAGCCGCCGATCTGGATCGCGTTCAGGTCGACAGCGTTGTCGTAGCGCGCCTTGGCCTTCTTGACGACGGTGTCGCTCAGACCGCCGCTCCAGTACCACAGCACCATGTTCCGGCCCGTCGAGCCGGTCGGTACGGCGCAGCCGGACGCCAGGCCGCCGAGCGCGGTCGCGGCCGTACCGGCCAGTCCCGCGCGGAGCAGGCCCCTTCGTGAGAGCCGCACAGCTCCCACCGCCTTTCGCATGTGTTCGGTCTTCGCATCAGGAGAAGCGCTTCGGGAGAGACGCCGCAGGAGAGAGGCATCCCGGGTGAGGCATCAGAAGGGATGCGTCGCGGGAGATGCGTCGGGGGAGATCGGGAGTGCCGTGGGGGTGGGTGGAGTCACCGGGGCGTGGGGGACCGGGGGGCCGGGATCGGCGGGCACGCGGTCGGCCAGGAAGCCGTACGCGTACCGCAGTTCGGGGTTGTCGAGGGAGCGCCACCACTGGTGGATCCCGTACCAGCCGGGCGCGGCCAGCGCCCCGCCGTGCCGCTGTACGGAGAGTCCGGCGGCCAGCACCGCGAAGCGCAGCCGCTCCTCCAGGGGCCAGCCCTGCAGCGAGGCCGCGACGAAACTCGCGCCGAAGACGTCTCCGGCACCCGTCGCGTCCAGGACGTCGGTGGCGAGGGCGGGCACGTCGGCGTGCTCACCCGTGGTCTGGTCGACGGCGATCGCGCCGTCCCGGCCGCGGGTGACCACGGCCACCGGCACCAGCTCGGAGAGCCTGGAGAGCGCGTCGGCCGCGGTGTCGGTGCGGGTGTACGCCATCGCCTCGGTGTCGTTCGGGACGAAGGCGTGGCACAGGGCGAGCTGGTCGAGGAGGTCCGAGGACCACTGCTGGGTGGGGTCCCAGCCGACGTCCGCGTAGATCTTCGTGCCGTTCGCTGCCGCCTTGGCGATCCACTCGCGGGGTTCGGCCTCGATGTGCACGAGGGCCGTACGCGCGGCGGGCGGGTGGCCCATCAGCACGTCCTGCGAGTACGGGGGCTCCTGGCCGTGGGTGACCAGGGCCCGGTCGTGACCGTACGCGATCGAGACGGTGACCGGGGTGTGCCAGCCGTCCGCCGTACGGGAGAGCGAGAGGTCGATGTGCTCCTGTCCTGCGAGGATCTCACGGCAGTACGCGCCGTAGTAGTCGTCGCCGAACACGGTGGCCAGGGAGGTCTTGAGGCCGTAACGGGCCGCGGCCACGGCCAGGTTGGCGATGCCGCCCGGGCTCGTGCCCATCCCGTCGGTCCAGATCTCCTCGCCGGGGGTCGGCGGCTTGCCCAGACCGGTCAGGACGAGGTCGTAGAAGAGCAGCCCGGTCAGCAGCACATCGGGCCGCGCGTCGGGTCGTGTCTCACCCACGAGCGCATCCTCTCGTCAAAACTCTTCATTTTCGGTGCACCGGATCGTGTTTCGGTGGACAGGATCGTGCGCGTCTCCGGCCGATTTGGCAAGAGTCGAGCAGAACTGAGCATAGAAATGATTGGCAATGACGAGTACTGTTCAGCTCGTGCTTGCAGAGCGACGACATCAACTCATCCTGCGGGCCCTGCGCTCCGGTGGCCCCGCGGCCGTGACCGACCTCTCGGAGCAGCTCGGCGTGAGCCCCGCCACCGTCCGGCGCGACCTGCTCAAGCTGGAGGAGGAGGGCCTGCTCACCCGGGTGCACGGCGGAGCGGTCGCCGAGGAGGGCGACCAGCCCTTCGCCGAGGTCGCCGAGGTGCGCGTGGCCGAGAAGGACGCCATAGCGGCACGTGCGGCGGCCCTCGTGGAGGACGGCCAGTCCGTACTGCTCGACATCGGCACCACCGCCTACCGGCTGGCCCGGCAGCTGCACGGCCGCCGGATCACCGTGATCACCAGCAACCTCGTGGTCTACGAGGAGCTGGTGGACGACGAGGCGATCGAACTGGTGCTGCTCGGCGGCATGGTCCGCCGCGAGTACCGCTCACTGGTCGGCTTCCTCACCGAGGACAACCTGCGCCAGCTGCATGCGGACTGGCTGTTCCTGGGAACAAGCGGAGTGAGGCCGGGAGGGCAGGTGATGGACACGACCGTCGTCGAGGTGCCGGTGAAGCGCGCCATGATCAAGGCGGCCGACCGGGTCGTCCTGCTCGCCGACCGCGCCAAGTTCCCGGGGACGGGAATGGCGAGGGTCTGCGGACCCGAGGACCTGGACGTCGTGGTGACCAACGCGCCGGCGGACGCCGGGACGCGGGCCGCCCTGGAAGAGGCGGGCGTACGCGTGGTGCTCACGTGACCGGCGCGCGCGGAGGCCCCGAGACAGGGCCGACGACCCCGAGGAACAGCGAAAGGGCAGTTGCGTGAAGCTGACGATTCTGGGCGGCGGCGGATTCCGCGTGCCGCTCGTGTACGGGGCGCTCCTCGGAGACCGCGGCGAGGGCCGCGTCACCGACGTCGTCCTGCACGACCTCGACCAGGGACGGCTCTCCGCCGTCGCCCGGGTCCTCGCCGAGCAGGCGGCCGGCCACCCGGACGCACCCGCCGTGACCGCCACCACGGATCTGGACGAGGCACTGCGCGGCGCCGACTTCATCTTCTCCGCGATCCGGGTCGGCGGCCTCGAAGGCCGCGCCGCCGACGAACGGGTCGCGCTCGACCAGGGCGTCCTCGGCCAGGAGACGGTCGGCGCCGGCGGTATCGCCTACGGCCTGCGCACGGTGCCCGTCGCCGTCGACATCGCCCGGCGGGTGGCCCGGCTCGCACCCGACGCCTGGCTCATCAACTTCACCAACCCGGCCGGACTGGTCACCGAGGCCATGTCCCGCCACCTCGGCGACCGTGTCATCGGCATCTGCGACTCCCCGGTCGGCCTCGGCCGCCGCATCGCCCGGGTACTGGGCGCCAACCCGCGCGAGGCCTGGATCGACTACGTCGGCCTCAACCACCTCGGCTGGGTCCGCGGACTGCACGTCGCCGGACGCGACGAACTCCCGCGGCTGCTCGCCGACACCGATCTGCTCGGCTCCTTCGAGGAGGGCAAGCTCTTCGGCACCGAGTGGCTCCAGTCGCTCGGCGCCATCCCGAACGAGTATCTGCACTACTACTACTTCAACCGCGAGGCGGTCCGCGCCTACAGCCGGGCCGAGAAGACCCGCGGCGCGTTCCTGCGCGACCAGCAGGCCCACTTCTACGAGGAGATGAGCCGCCCGGACAGTGCCGCCCTCACCGCCTGGGACCGTACGCGGGCCGAGCGCGAGGCCACGTACATGTCCGAGAACCGGGAGAGCGCCGGCGCGGGCGAGCGCGAGGCCGACGACCTGTCCGGCGGTTACGAGAAGGTGGCCCTCGCCCTGATGCGGGCCATCGCCCGCGACGAGCGGACCACGCTCATCCTCAACGTCCGCAACCAGGGAACCCTGGCGGCGCTCGACGCGGACGCCGTCATCGAGGTGCCCTGCCTGGTCGACGCCAACGGCGCGCACCCGGTCGCCGTGGCCCCGCTGCCCGACCACGCCACCGGTCTGGTGTGCGCGGTGAAGGCCGTGGAGCGGGAGGTGCTGGCCGCCGCCGGGTCGGGTTCGCGCGCCACGGCCGTGAAGGCCTTCGCCCTGCACCCGCTGGTCGACTCGGTGAATGTGGCACGCGACCTGGTGGACGGGTACATCGCGGTCCATCCTGGTCTCGCCTACCTCAAGTAAGCGCTTTCCCCGCTCGTTACCTGGAGACTTTCATGCACGACGAACGCCGGCGAATCGAGGAGCGCGTCCAGCGCCTTCACGACCAGCGCATCAGGGCCGCGATCTACGCCGCCGCCGTGCCCTTCGAGATCGAGGCATGGCAGGCCCCGGGGGAGCCCGTCCCCTTCGAGGAGGCCGCGTCCGCCCCGTACGCGCCCTTTGAAATGGGCACGCCGTGGGGCCCGCCCTGGGGCACGACCTGGTTCCGGATGCGCGGGCAGGTGCCCGCCGAGTGGGCGGGCAGGCGCGTCGAGGCGGTCATCGACCTCGGGTTCGTCGGCGACTGGCCCGGCAACCAGGCCGAGGCCCTGGTCCACCTCACGGACGGCACCCCGCTGAAGGCGGTCAACCCGCTCAACCAGTACGTGGCGATCGCCAACCCCGCGGTCGGCGGCGAGGAGATCGACTACCTGGTGGAGGCGGCCTCCAACCCGGACATCCTCGCCGACGACTTCTCGAAGACCACGCCGATGGGTGACATCCGCACGGCGGGCGACAAGCCCCTCTACACCTTCCGGCGGGCCGACATCGCCGTCCTCGACGAGGAGGTCTGGCACCTCGACCTCGACATCCAGGTCCTGCGCGAGCTGATGCTGGAGCTGGGCGAGCACGACCCCCGCCGGCACGAGATCACCCACGCCCTGGACCGGGCCCTGGACCTGCTGGACCTCGACGACATCGCCGGTTCGGCCGCCGACGTACGGGCCGCGCTGAAGCCCGCGCTGTCCAAGCCCGCCAACGCCAGCGCCCACATCGTCTCCGGCGTCGGCCACGCGCACATCGACTCCGCCTGGCTCTGGCCGATCCGCGAGACCAAGCGCAAGACCTCCCGCACCTTCTCGAACGTCACCTCGCTCGCCGACGAGTACGAGGACTTCATCTTCGCCTGCTCGCAGGCCCAGCAGTACGAGTGGGTGCGGGACAACTACCCGAAGGTCTGGGCCCGCATCCAGGAGTCCGTCAAGAAGGGCCAGTGGGCGCCGGTCGGCGGCATGTGGGTCGAGGCCGACGGCAACCTGCCCGGCGGCGAGGCCGTCGCCCGCCAGTTCGTCCACGGCAAGCGGTTCTTCATCGAGCACTTCGGCGTCGAGACCAAAGGCGTGTGGCTGCCGGACTCCTTCGGCTACACCGCGTCCTACCCGCAGCTCGCCAAGCTGGCCGGCAACGAGTGGTTCCTCACCCAGAAGATCTCCTGGAACCAGACCAACAAGTTCCCGCACCACACTTTCTGGTGGGAGGGCATCGACGGCACGCGGATCTTCACGCACTTCCCGCCCGTCGACACCTACAACGCCCGCTTCAGCGGTGAGGAGATGGCGCGCGCCACCCGCAACTACCAGGAGAAGGGTGTCGGCACACGCTCGCTGGCCCCCTTCGGCTGGGGCGACGGCGGCGGCGGCCCCACCCGCGAGATCATGGAGCGGGCGCGGCGCCTCGCGGACCTGGAGGGCTCGCCGAAGGTCGTCGTGGAGCACCCCGACGACTTCTTCGCCAAGGCCCGTGCGGAGTACCCCGACGCCCCCGTCTGGGTCGGTGAGCTGTACCTGGAACTGCACCGGGCCACCTACACCTCGCAGGCCCGCACCAAGCAGGGCAACCGCCGCAGCGAACACAAGCTCCGCGAGGCCGAGCTGTGGGCGACGACGGCCGCGCTGCACGCGCCCGGCTACGCCTACCCGCACGACAAGCTCGACCGGCTCTGGAAGACGGTCCTGCTCCACCAGTTCCACGACATCCTGCCCGGCTCCTCCATCGCCTGGGTGCACCGCGAGGCGGAGGCCGAGTACGCGCGCGTCGCCGAGGAGGTCGAGGCACTGACCGCCGAGGCGGTCACCGCACTCGGCACCGGTGGCGCCCGCGTCTTCAACACCAGCCCGGTCGAGCGCCGGGAGGTCGTACGGACCGCCGACGGCTCCCTGGCCCACACGGTGGTCCCGGCGAACGGCAGCGCGCCCCTCGGCACGGGCACCGGCACCGGCACCGGCACGGGCACGGGCACGGGCACCGGCACCGGCACCGGCACCGATTCCGGCACCGATTCCGGGGCCGCGGAGGCGCCGAGCCCCGTGTCCGTCACCGGCCGCGTCCTCGACAACGGCCTGGTCCGCGTCGAGATCGCCGAGGACGGCACCCTGTCCTCCGTACGCGATCTGCGCGCCGGCGGCCGGGAGGTCCTGGCCGGCCAGGGCAACCTGCTCCGTCTCCACACGGACCTCCCGAACCACTGGGACGCCTGGGACGTCGACAAGCACTACAAGAACCGCTACACGGACCTGCTGGACACCGACTCCGTGACGGTCGTCGAGGACGACCCGCTGCTCGGGGCGATCCGCGTCCAGCGCTCCTTCGGCAACGGTTCGCACATCACGCAGACGATCAGCCTGCGCGCCGGCAGCCCCCGGATCGACTTCGAGACGGACATCGACTGGCACGAGGCCGAGAAGTTCCTCAAGGCGGGCTTCCCGGTGGACATCCGGGCGGCGCACTCGTCCGCCGAGATCGCGTTCGGCCACATCCAGCGGCCCACGCACACCAACACCACCTGGGAGTCGGCCCGCTTCGAGGTCTCCGGCCACCGCTGGGTCCACCTCGGCGAACCCGGCTACGGCGTCGCCGTCATCAACGACTCCACGTACGGCCACGACGTCTCCCGCACGGTCCGCGAGGACGGGGGCACGACGACCACGGTCCGGCTCAGCCTGGTCCGCGCCCCGCGCATCCCGGACCCGGCGGCCGACCAGGGCAGGCACCACTTCACCTACGCGCTGCTGCCGGGCGCCACCATCGAGGACGCGGTCGCCGAGGGCTACGCGCTCAACCTGCCGCTGCGGGTGGCGGACTCGGCGGGCACCCCCGAACCGGTCGTCTCCGTCGACGGCGAGGGCGTGACCATCGAGGCCGTCAAGCTCGCCGACGACGCCTCGGGCGATGTCGTCGTACGCCTCTACGAGTCCCGCGGCGGCCGTGCGCAGGGCACCCTGCGCACGGGTTTCCCGCTGGCCGGTGCCGAGTTCACCGACCTGCTGGAGCGCCCACTGTCGACGGCGGACACGGACGGGAACGGCGTCTTCGTCACCCTCCGCCCCTTCGAGATCCAGACGCTGCGGCTGGCCGTGCGGAAGTGAGGAACACGCTCATGCCGAAGCGGTGACCCCGTTTCCCATGAACAATTAAGGAAGCGGTGAACGGCCTGGTCACGGCGGGTGGGGGAGAGGTCCCCCGGCCGCCGTGACCAGTCCCCTTTCCCTGCACGACACCTGCGGTTCGCTCGGCGCCCCTGTGATGAGGGCGATGGGGGCAGTACGAGAGAAAGGTGTCACCGTGCGAGACCCGCGCATGTCCGCGATCGGCAAAGGGCTGAGGCGCCGCGGCAGACTGATGGCCCAGGCGGTGAGCCCGCCGCGCCGGAACCTCGACGCCGTGCCCACACCGCGCGAGGCCGAGGGCTCCCGCACCGAGGACGGCTATGTGGCGCCCCGCGCCCCGCGTCTGGTGGACTCGCCGGTCTTCGTCCTGTCCTGCGTCCGCTCGGGCTCGACCCTCCTGCGGGTCCTGCTGAACAGCCACAGCAGCATCCGGGCCCCGCACGAGATGCACCTGCGCACCCTGCACGTCCATCTGTCCCGTGACTTCACCGCCGACGCCATGCGGGCACTGGAACTGGACAAGGAGGAGCTGGAGCACACGCTGTGGGACCGCGTGATGCACCTGGAACTCGCCCGCAGCGGCAAGCAGATCATCGTCGACAAGACCCCGCCCAACACCCTCATCTGGCCGCGACTGCAACGATGTTGGCCCAACGCCCGCTACATCGTGCTGCTCCGCCACCCCGGCGCCGTGGTCGCCTCACTGACCGACCGCCGCACCGACCCCGACCCCGAGCAGATCCGCGCCGAGGTCCTCGACTACGGCGTACGGCTCGACGGGGCCCGCCGCACCCTCGACGCCCACGTGATGACGTACGAGGAACTCACCGCCGATCCCGAGCGGACCACGCGCGGGCTGTGCGAGTACCTCGATGTGCCCTGGGAGAGCGCGATGCTCGACTACGGGACGAAGGACCACGGCACCTTCCGGCCCCAGCTCGGCGACTGGAGCCCCACCATCAGGTCGGGCCGCATCCAGCCGGCCCGCCCGGCCGACCCGAAGGCCGAACTGCCGCCCCAGCTGGCCGAGTTGGCGAGGGCATGGGGATACCCGGTCGGCTGACCGGACACCCCCGCTGCGAGAGCCCCTGCGAGGAAACGATCCGGTATCGGACCGATCAGACGGTCAAGGGGCTGTCCGAAGACTGCGAAGCCTGAGCCGTATGAGCCTGACGGGTTGTCTGAGCCGTCTGAGCCGTACGGGCCGCCTGAGCCGTACGGGCTTCCTGGGCCGGCTGGGCTTCCGGGGTCGATGGGGCCGGCTGCGCTTCGGGGGCGGTGTCCGGCGCCGACGCCGGACGCACCGCGCGCGGCCCGGAGACCACCGCGTAGTCCGAGCCGAGGAACGGCGGGACGACATCGCCGGGCTCCTCGCCGAGCGCGAGGCGCACGGCGGCCCACGGCGCGTTGATCCCGCACTGCGAGAGCTGGTGCAGACCGCCCGCCGGGCGCGTGTTCACGTCCATGAGGACCGGCTCGTCACCGAACATCCGGAACTGGATGTTCGTCAGGTAGTGCAGCCCGAAACCCTCCGCGAGGACGCGCGCCGGCTCGATGAACGACGGGTCGAGCGTGAAACCGCGCCGCCGCCCGTTCTTCGTACGGCCCACGGCCATCCGGACCCGTCCGTCAGGACCGGTGAGGCAGTCCACGGACACCTCGGGCTCGCCCAGAAGGGGCATGACAAGCCAGTCCACGGGCTCGTCCGCCTGCCGCAGCGCCTGGACGACCAGGTCCAGCGGCATGTACGGGCTCGGGAAGCCGCTCAGGTGCATGAGCGAGAAGGGGGTGCGCGTGATGATGCGGAAGCCGACGCCACCCGCTCCGGAGGCGGGCTTGAAGCACGCCTTGTGACCGGCCGCCTCCAGCTCGTCGACCGCGGCGATCAGCTCGTCAGCGGTGCGGACCCGCCACCACGGAGGCACCGGCACGCCGAGCTTCTCGACGGCCTCGTACGCGACGACCTTGTCCTGGAAGGTGTGCACGGCCTCGGCGGGCGGCGCGAGCAGCGCGGTGCCGACCGCGGCGAACTCCTCGCGGTGCCCTGCCAGGGCGGTCTGGTGCAGGACGGGCACGAACACGTCGATCGAGTGCCGGGCGCACTGGTCGAGCGCGTACTCGACATAGGCGGCCGGGGACAGCCCCTCCGGCTCCATCGCGGCGATGTCCGCGGCGGCCAGGATCGGGGAGTCGGGGTCGCCGTGGGTGGCGTGGATCTCGACCGCGCGGCCACACGGATTTCGCCGCAGCTGATCCATGAAGAACACGTTCTCCGCGTACGTGCGGTTGAGCCAGACGCGTACGCGAGAGACCATGCAGGCCGCCTTTCAAGGTTTGCGGGCACGTCAAAGCAGACCATGCTCGGCAAGAGGTTGAGTGGGTACACAAAACCGCCGTTCGAAAACGGGAGTTCGTGGCGGTTGTGTATGGCCGATCATAGGGGTTCCTGACCAGTGCTGCTGCTACGGCCGTGTTACGGAATCACCCGCCGGGCCCGCCGTACGGGTCCGCCCGCCGGGCCCGCCGGGGCTCGCGTGGCAGGTCAGAGGCCTGCGCCCGTCGACGCCTAGGGGCCGGCGCAGGGTGCGGCCGGCCCACCGCCGGTGCTGCAGATCACCGCCGTCCGATCGGCGGATCGGGGGATCGGGGGATCGGCCGATCGGTGGGCAGGCACGGCGAGCCGGCCCCCGGGCCGACCGCGCTCCGACCCGCACCGCTCGGCGCCGCCCGCGCGGGCGGCGCCGAGCGGTGCGCGCACAAGGCACGCGCCCGCACCACCGACGTGCGGCCGGCTGCCGGCCGCACGTTCAGCCCGTCCGCCCGCTCGGCCTGTCGGCGGTCGGACGGGCCCCGTCCGCCCTGCCGACATGCCACCCGCCCGCCCAGCCGGCCTACCGACGGGCCGGAGGCCCCGGAAGCCCCGGGGGCCTGGGCCCGAGGGGGCCACCCCGGCCGGGCACCCGGTTGGCTCGGCGCCCGGGTCCCGACGCCGGACGGAGTCGCTCTTGTACCGCGCCGTGCGCGTGTGTTCTTGTGTTCTCATCCGGGCGGCCGCGAGGCGTCCCGGCACGGGGAGGGGGCGAGGGTGACGACGGCTGACCGTCAGGGCCGGCTGCTGGCCATCAGCGACCTGCACGTCGGATACGCCGAGAACCGCGCCCTCGTCGAGGAGATGCGCCCCGAGACCGACGACGACTGGCTCCTCGTGGCCGGTGACGTCGCGGAGACGGTGGCCGACATCCGCTGGGCCCTCGAAACGCTCAGCCGGCGCTTCCGGAAGGTGATCTGGGCACCCGGCAACCACGAACTGTGGACCCACCCCAAGGACACCGTCACCCTGCGCGGAGTGGCACGCTACGAGTACCTGGTGCGGCTCTGCCGCGAGCTGGGCGTGCTCACCCCGGAGGACCCCTACCCCGTGTGGGAGGGCCCCGACGGACCGGTCGCGGTGGCCCCGCTCTTCCTCCTCTACGACTACTCGTTCCTGCCCGCGGGCCGCGTGACCAAGGAAGAGGGCCTCGCGTACGCCCACGGGACGGGCATCGTCTGCACGGACGAGCACCTGCTGCACCCCGACCCGTACCCGAGCCGCGAGGCCTGGTGCCGGGCCAGGGTGGCCGAGACCGAGCGCAGGCTCGCGGAGATCCCCGACGGGCTGCCCACGGTGCTCGTCAACCACTACCCGCTGGACCGGCACCCCACGGAAGTCCTCTGGTATCCGGAGTTCGCCATGTGGTGCGGCACCCGTCTCACCTCGGACTGGCACCGCGCCCACCGGGTGGCCGTCATGGTCTACGGCCACCTGCACATTCCCCGCACCACCTGGCTCGACGGCGTCCGCTTCGAAGAGGTGTCCGTGGGTTACCCCCGCGAGTGGCGCAAGCGCTCGGAACCGCCGGGCAAGCTGCGCCGTATTCTGCCGATGGAGGTCGGATCCGGTGATCGAGGAACTGCTCCCGGAGTCGGTCGTGGCCGTGGAGGCACACGCTGACGACCACGCCGAGGGCACCGGGGCCCCGACGCCGTACCCCGAGCTGTATCCCGAGGAACAGGCGCTGATCGCGCGCGCCGTCGAGAAACGGCGCCGTGAGTTCACCGTGGTCCGCGGGTGCGCCAGGCGCGCCATGGAGAAGCTCGGCGTGCCCCCGCAGGCCGTCCTGAGCGGCGACCGGGGAGCCCCGCGATGGCCCGCCGGGCTGATCGGCAGCATGACGCACTGCGAGGGCTACGCCGCCGCCGCACTGGCCCGGACCACCGACCTGGCCTCGCTCGGCATCGACGCGGAACCCCATCTGCCGCTCCCCGACGACGTGCTGCCTTCGGTGGCGCTGCCCGGCGAGGTCCGGCGGCTGGGCGAGCTCGCCGGACACCATCCGCGGATCCACTGGGACCGGCTCCTGTTCAGCGCCAAGGAGTCGGTCTACAAGGCGTGGTTCCCCCTCACCGGGAAATGGCTCGACTTCTCCGAGGCCGACATCGAGGTCTTCATGGATCCCGGACACACCACGTCCGGCGGCCTGAGTGCCGGACTCCTCGTGCCGGGGCCGGTGGTGGACGGCCGTCGCATCGGCCGCTTCGAAGGACGCTGGACGGTGAGCCGGGGACTCGTGGCGACCTCGGTGACCGTGCCGCACGGGCAGGACTGAGCGCGGCTCCGCCCGGCGAGGGGTGGCACAGGGGCTGACGGTGGTTCATCACACCTCCGGGCACCAGGTGTGCAGCAGGCGGAAGAACGCCTCCTCGTTGCCCTCAAGGCCCGCCGCGGCCAGTGCGCGCTCCGCCTCCGCGAGGGCCGAGGGCGGTACGACGACCGGCCGCCCCGAACCGGACGGGGCGTCCATCGCGGCTCGTACGGTCTGCAGCAGGCGCAGATAGGCCTGCACGGCGGTGCGTTCGTGATCGGTCAGTACGGCTGTCGGCATCGGACGGCTCTCCCGGTTCGGCTCGGCTTCCGCTCTTCGGTCCTGCTCGCGCCGCCGCACAGCGGTGGCGCTGGGTCCAGCTTGCCGTCCGCCACTGACAATGCCCTTTCCACGCGTGTTCGTTCGCCCGGTCAGCCGAGGGAAAACCTCACGGAAACCCCTTGTCGTACAGAGGGCTCACGCTGGAACGGAGGACCTGGGCCGTACTCCCGGCGGCTCGGCGCGAGCCCGGTGAGGGGAGACGATTCCGGTGGTCGACATGCCCGGGGCCGGTGCGTCGTGCGTTGACCGCGGGCGCGTCGTGGCCGGCCGCGCAGTTCCCCGCGCCCCTCAAGGAGCGTCGCTGCGTGCGGCCTCGACCACGGGGGAGTGGCGTAGGGCCAGGGACATGCGTACCAGGTCGCGGGGGCCCTCGGTCGGTCTGGGCGGCTGCGGCGATGCGATGCGGCTGCCGTCGGGATCGGCGGCTCTGGCCCGTACCGCCGCCGCCACCATCGCCGCGTCCGCCTCGGCGCGGGCCTGGGCGGGGTCGGAGCCGGTCGCGAGCGCCGCGGCGTGCGCGCGGGCCCGTATCCCGGTGTCGAAGTAGGGGTAGAGGCTGAGCAGGCCGTCGTGGATGTCCGACTCCCGCTGGGTGACCTGGAGTTCGGCGGAGGACCACCAGGACATCCGGGCCGCGCGGCCCGCGTGCGGCGAGACCGGTGCCAGTTCCCGCCACAACGGCCCCAGCCGGCGGTACCTGCACCAGGTCGACCAGATGTCGCCGGCCCGCTGACAGGCCAGCGGAAGACAGAAGCCGACCGCGCTGATCTGCGCCCCGGCCGAGGCGAGCACCGGGGCCACGTCGGAGCTGAGGTAGTCGAGGTTCCCGCCGTTCCAGCGCGCCACCACCGCGGTGAACTTGGCGGTCAGATAGGCGATGTTGCACACATAGCCCGCCACGATGATCAGCAGCCCGGCCCGCAGCCGGCCCTGGACCTGGAGGGCCCAGCGACCGCACATCACGTTCATCGCGACACCCGCCACGGCCAGCGCGCCGAGATAGAGCACGATCATCTCGCGGACGAACGGCGCGTCGGCGTAGTACGTGTCGAAGTCCCGCAGCCGCTCGACCGGGGTGTCACCGAGGACGAACAGCACGACCAGCACCACGATCACGACGCCGTACCCGGTGATCCAGCGCCGCGACATACGCCGGGTAAGTTCGGGCGGGCCGCCCCGCCAGTTGACGATCAGCACCAGACAGGCCGCGCTGAACGCGCTCAGCAGACAGTAGACGAGCGGCGCGGATACGTTCGTGACGCCGAGGACGTCGTTGACCTCGGCGATGGTCGGCGGCGCCGCGAAGAAGAACACCAGACCCGTCAGCGCCAGCAGCCAGCACACCGACCGCAGCAGCGGATCGCGCCAGGAGCGGCGCAGCGACGGGCACTTGACGGCCAGGACAGCCGCCATGGCGACGGCGGGCAGGTAGTAACTGGACCCGTCCACGGTGTGCCGGCGCTCTCAGCCCCGCGGCCCGCGGTAGCCCAGGGACGCCTCGATGCGGCCCGCGAGACCCCCGCGCCGTACGGGCCCGCGCGACCCCGGACCGGCCAGCCACCCCCGGCACCTGCTCGCCAGCAGCAGCCCGAAGCTCTCGGCGTCCTTCTCGTCGGCCAGGTCGAACCGGGTACGCGCCGCCACCTGGCGCACGGTGGCCCGCAGGTCCGCGTCGTCCGGCAGCGGACGGGCGGCGACGGCCGCCCCCTCGACGTGGTGGCCGCGGTGGCCCGCGCTCATGTGCCACAGCTCGTGGCCGAGAATCACCAGCTGGTGGTCGGGCGCGGTGCGCTCCTCGACGACCACGAGGTCCCAGTCCGGCATGTCGAGCCAGAGCCCGCTGGCGGTGCCCGGCGGGAAGGGGGCCGTACGGAAGCGGACCGGACGGCCGCGCCGACCGCTCATGGCCCCGCACAGCGCCGCGTACAGGTCCCCGGGCTCCGCGGGTGCCGGGAGCGACAGCTCGTCGACCAACTCGCCGCACAGACGGCGCATCTCCCTTCCGACACCCACGGCAGTCCCCCGGATCACGACTCGGGCCGCTTGACGCTCTCCAGGAGCATGTCCAGCCACTCGGCGACCTTGTCCCGGTGCTGGTCGGTGGGCAGCTGCGCGGCCCGCCAGGCGATGCCACGGACCCCGTGGTCCTGCAGCAGCCGCTCCAACGGGTCGTCCGCGGTCGCCGGGTCAGCCCGCCGCTCCCGGTCGGCGAGCCGCTGGAGCAGATCCTGCTCGGTGCGCTGCAGGGCGCCGGCGAGTGCCTCGGGGTCCTCGGCGGACAGGAAGCCGGCGTGGACGCGGAAGAAGCGCTGGATGGCGTCGCAGTGCTCCATGGTGGGGCGCCGGTCGCCGTTGATGAGCGCGCCCGCCTGCTGACGCGACATGCCCGCGCCGTCGGCGATCTCCTGCTGGGTGTACCGGCGGCCGTTGGGCTTCAGGCGGGTGCGGCGCAGCAGGTCGAGGCGCTGCAGGAACCGGGCCTGGAGGTCGGGCTCGCCCGCCGACCGGCCGTTCAGCAGGGAGGCGACCACGACCTCGGGGACACCCGACGCGGCGGACAGCCGGCGGACGTCGAACACCTCGCTGTGCGGTGCGCCGAGCCGGTCCGCCAGACCGGCGACTCGGGCCACGACGGCCGGCAGCAGACCCGTCGCCGTGGCGCCCGGAACCTCGAAGCCATCCGTCACCGACAGTTCTCCTACGTCTCAATCGACCGAACGCTGTGGGGGAACCGGACCCCTCGGACGTGAAGTCCCTGTGGGGATCCGTGTTGTGCAGCGTGAACTGCCCGAAGACCGGAGAGTAGCCCTTTGGTCGAACTCGCATCCAGGTCTCGCCACAACTGTGGCGGGATTCAGCCGTCAACGGGCGCCGAATGCCACGATAGTTGACACCGCTCCGGCCGGGGTAGCAGGATCACGACGCCGCGTGAAGCCCGCATAGGCAAGAGGGGTGGACCTCCCGATGGCATACCAGGCAGGAGGGCCCCGGCCGCAGCCGCGGCCTGTCCCCGACAGTCTTGAGGCCCAGGCGTATCTCCAGGACTACGCAGCACTTCTGGACGCCGTCACCTTTCCGTCCGTCGTCGTCGACCACCGCTGGGACGTCGTCCTCGCCAACGACGCGTTCGAGACACTTTTCCGCGCGGTCGGCCCGCACCCCACCGCCATGCCCGGCGACAACTTCCTCCGCTTCGTCCTGTTCCACCCGGACGCGGGCACGGTCCTCGCCGAGCACGAGTCGAGCTGGTGCCTGCCGATGCTGGCGCACTTCGCCGCCGCCGTGGAGCGACACGGCCACGACCACGGACTCCAGTCGATCCTGCGGGACATCGCCCAGGACCCGATCATGGACGCCGCCTACCGGCACGGCCTGCCCCACTGGATCCGCTCGGTCGGCCCGCACGCGGTCGAGCACGACGGCGCGGTACGACCGCTGCTGCACCCCGATCCGCGGTGGGGGAGTACCTGCCGGATCGTCGGTGAGACCCCCAAGACCCTGCACGACATGGGGTACACGCGGCTGACGCTCGTCCTGCGCGAGGCCCGCCGCCCGGCACCGGCGACGCGCCGGACGAGCAGGCCCGGCCGCGGCCGGCGCGCGGCGGGCCACCTCAGCGTGGTGCCCGCGACCGAGGCATGAGGACCTCCGTCGGCCGCCGGTGACACGTGCGTGCGCCGCCCTACGGGGGTGAGGGCGTGTCGGTGAGGTCCTTCACCAGCCGGTCGACGACCGGTGTCCCGCGCTTCGCCGCCTGGATCTGCTCGTACACATGGGTGCGCAGTTCGGCGAAGCGCGGGGCCACCCGGGTGTGCAACTGGTCCCGTTCGGTGGGGAGATCGATCTTCAGCTGCTCCTGGACGACGGTCGGTGAGGAGGACAGGATCAGCACCCGCTCGCTGAGATAGACGGCCTCGTCGATGTCGTGCGTCACGAACAGGATCGTGATGCCCCGCTGCCGCCACAGCCCCCGGACCAGATCCTCCAGATCGGCCCGGGTCTGGGCGTCCACCGCCGCGAACGGCTCGTCCATCAGCAGCACGTCGGGCTCGTACGCCAGGGCGCGGGCGATGGCCACCCGCTGCTGCATACCGCCCGACAGCTGCCACGGGTACGCGCCCGCCGCGTCCGTGAGACCCACGGACGCCAGGGCGTCGGCGACCAGCTCACGCCGTCTGCCGGCCGTCAACTTCTTCTGCTTGAGCGGTAGTTCGACGTTCTCGCGCACCCTCATCCAGGGGAACAGGCTGCGCCCGTACTCCTGGAAGACGACAGCCATGTCCGGCGGCGGCCCGGTCACCCGGCGGCCCCCGATCAGCACCTCGCCCGCCGTGGGCGTGAGCAGGCCGCCCACGCACTTCAGCAGCGTCGTCTTGCCGCAGCCCGACGGTCCGACCAGACAGACGAGTTCGCCGGCGTCCACGGTGAAGGTGAGGTCGCGCACCGCCTCCACCCGCCGGCCCGATCCCTCGTAGACCTTTTTGAGGCCGCGTACATCGAGCATGGACCGCCCTTTCGCGAGGTTCACGACGACCGCCGGGAAGCGTCGCGCGCACCGTGGTACCAGCCGAGCGCACGACGCTCGACGAGCCGGAGGACAACCGACAGGACGAACCCGAGCAGACCGAGGAGCAGGATCCCGGTCCACATGTCGGGGATGGCGAAGCCGCGCTGGAACTGGACGATGGTGAAGCCGAGCCCGTTGCTGGCGGCGAACATCTCGCTGATGACCATCAGGATGATCCCGATGGACAGGGCCTGGCGCAGCCCCGCGAAGATCTGCGGGCTCGCCGCGGGCAGCACCAGGTGCCGCAGCCGCGCGGCGCGCGTGATGCCGTAGGAGCGGGCCGTCTCGGACATCACCGAGTCGACCGCCCGTACGCCCTCGACGGTGTTGAGCAGGATCGGCCAGACGCAGCCGCTCGCTATCACGGCGACCTTCATCGTGTCGCCGATGCCCGCGAACAGCATGATGACCGGGACGAGCACGGGCGGCGGCACCGCCCGCAGGAACTCAAGCACCGGTTCGCACACCGCCCGCACGCGGCGGTACGAGCCGATCACCGTGCCAAGCGCCACGCCCGCGACGGCCGCGCACGCGTAACCGGCGCTCAGCCGCAGCACACTGGGCAGTACGTCCTCGCGCAGCCGCTCGCCGGTCCAGACGTCCGGGAACGTGGTGAGGATGGTGCGCAGCGGCGGCCGGTAGACGTCCGTGCTGCCGTCCGACGCGTACCACCACGCCACGACGAGCAGGGCGGGCAGGGCCACGACGAGGAACAGCCGCAGCAGGACACGTCGCAGGCCGTTCACACCGCCACCTCCCCGCGCACGGACTGGTGCCAGGCCAGCGCCCGCCGTTCGACGGTCCGCGCGCCCACGTTGATGAGCAGCCCCAGCAGACCGGTGACCACCACCAGCGCGTACATCTCCGGCACCGCCTGCGAGGTCTGCGCGACAGCGATCCGCGCTCCCAACCCCGGCGCTCCGATGACGAGTTCGGCCGTCACGGCGAGGATCAGCGCCACCGCGGCGGCCAGCCGCACACCCGTCATGACGTACGGGAGGGCCGTGGGCCACAGCACATGGCGGACCCGCGCCCAGGTGCCGAGGCCGTACGAGCGGGCGGTCTCCTCGGCGACCGGGTCGACGTCCTGGACGCCGTACATGACCTGCACGAGGACCTGCCAGAACGACGCGTAGACGACCAGCAGGAGCACCGAGCGCAGTTCGGTGCCGTACAGCAGCACGGCGAGCGGAATCAGCGCGACCGACGGGATCGGGCGCAGGAACTCGATCGTCGAGGCGGTCGCCTCACGCAGGTACGGCGTGACCGAGATCAGGACGCCCGCGACGACGCCCGCGCTCACGGCGATCACGAGCCCGATCGCCCAGCCGGTGAGGGTGTCCCCGAGCGCGGTCCAGAACGCGTCGTCGGCCAGCTCGGTGGCGAGCGCGTCGGCGATACGGCTGGTCGGCGGGAAGTAGTCCTCGTCGACCAGGCCGAGCCGCGGCACCGCCTCACCGAGGGCGAGGAAGGCCGCGAGCCCGGCTGCGCCCAGAAGAGCGTTGGTCCCCCTCACGGCAGCAGCTTGTCCAGGTCCGGCGCCTGCTCGAACAGGCCGTCCTGCTCGCCCAGTTCGGCCAGCCTCTCGATGGAGGCGCGGTCCGGCTCCGCGGGCCAGCGCGGCAGGGTGAGCGTGTCCACCAGGGGCTGCGGGATCTTCGTGTACGTGGTGATGATCTCGCGGACCTCGTCCGGGTGGCTGTCGGCGTACTTCAGGGACTCGGCGGTCGCCTCCCGGAACTTCTTCACCATCTCCGGGTTCTTCTGGGCGTACTGCTGGGAGGTGAAGTACATGGCCACGGTGAGGTCGGGCGACACGTCGAAGAACAGCGACGCGATGGAGGTGCCGCCCTTGGCCTTGATACCGGCCAGCGCGGGTTCCACGACACAGGCCGCGTCCACCTGACCGCCTTCGAGCGCGGCCGGCATCTGGTCGAAGGGCATCTCCACGAACTTGACCTTGGAAGGGTCGCCGCCGTCCTTGCGGACCGACTCCCTGGTCGAGGTGTCGCAGATGTTGTTGAGCGTGTTGGCGGCGACCTTCTTGCCCTCGACGTCCTTCGCGGATTTGAGGGGGCTGCCCTTCTTCACGGCGAGTTCCGCGAAGTCGGCGCCCTCCTTGCCGGTGGACGCGACACCGTTCACCACGGCCTTGACCGGCACGTTCTTCGACTGGGCGGTCAGCAGCGACGTCATGTTGCTGAAACCGAAGTCGAACTGGCCCGAGACGACGCCGGGCACGATGGCCGCCCCGCCCTGCGCGCTCGTCAGCGACAGCTTGATGCCCCGCTCGCTGTAGAAGCCCTTCTTCTGGCCCAGGTACAGAGGCGCGACGTCGATGATCGGGATGACACCGACCTTGACCGTGCTGGTGCCCCCGGACGCCTTGTCCTTGTCGTCCGACTCGGGGGAGTCGGACGAACCGCAGGCCGTCGCGGCGACGAACGTGGCGCCGGTCACGAGGCCGATGAGCAGACGACGCATGACTCCCCCTAGTGGGACAGTTCTTCGACAGGCTGTGCGCACACCGCACAGAAGTGCTCAGCGGGAACGTAGAACCTGCCCGTGGAGCAGGTCAATGCCTATGACGCGTAAGGCCGTTGACAGTTGCCGAAGCGTGCTCCTAGCGTGCGCAGAGCGCACTCCCGTGCGTCCCGTGGAGGCGACGATGCCTGCTGCAGCCCGCGAACCGCATTTCGTCCGTTCCTTCGAGCGCGGCCTCGCGGTCATCCGCGCCTTCGACGCCGACCGCCCGGAACTCACGCTCAGCGAGGTGGCGCGGGTCACCGACCTGACCCGCGCGGCGGCCCGCCGCTTCCTGCTGACCCTCTTCGACCTGGGATACGTGGAGACGGACGGCCGGATGTTCCGGCTCACCCCGCGCGTCCTGGAACTCGGATACTCCTACCTGTCCAGTTTCACCCTGCCGGAGATAGCCGAGCCGCATCTGGAACAACTCGTCGCACAGATAAGGGAGTCGTCGTCCCTGTGCGTCCTCGACGGCGACGACATCGTGTACGTCGCCCGCATACCGACGCACCGCATCATGACCGCGACGATCACCGTCGGCAGCCGCTTTCCGGCCCATGTCACCTCGGTAGGACGGGTGTTGCTCGCGCAGCTCCCCGACGAGGAGATCGACACCCGGCTGTCACGCGCGGATCTGAGCCCCCTGACGGCCCGCACGATCGTCACGGCCGAACTGCTGCGCACCGAACTGCGCCGGGTACGCCGTCAGGGGTACGCGATCGTCGACCAGGAACTGGAGGAGGGGCTGCGCTCGGTCGCCGTCCCGGTGCGCGACCGGGACGGCGAGGTGGTCGCGGCCGTCAACATCCCCGTGCACGCCAGCCGCAACTCGGTGGAGTCCGTACGCCGTGACCTGCTGCCCCATCTGCTGGCCACGGTCGCCCGCATCGAGGCGGACCTGCGGATCACAGGTCGAGCACGAGGCGCTTCCCGAGGCACCGGGACACACAGATGAGCATGGTCTCGCCGGCCCCCCGCTCCTCGTCCGTGAGCACCGAGTCCCGGTGGTCGGGCGTGCCGTCGAGGACGTCCGTCTCACAGGTCCCGCAGGTGCCCTCGGTGCAGGAGAAGAGCACTTCGACACCCGCCGCGCGTACGGTGTCGAGCACGGAGGCGTCGGCGGGCACGGTGAGGGTGCGCCCCGACCGCTCCAGGACCACCTCGAACTCCGTCTCTCCGCCGGCGTTCTGGACTTCCGGCACCTCGGGCCGGAAGCGCTCGACGTGCAGTGTGCCGCTCGGCCACTTCGCGCACCGCTCCTCCACGGCGTCCAGCAGCGGACCGGGACCGCAGCAGTAGACGAGCGTGTCCGGCCGCGGGGCGTCCAGCACGGAGGCGAGGTCCAGCAGTCCGCTCTCGTCCTGCGGGGCGACGCTCACCCTGTCCCCGTACCGGCGCAACTCCCCGGTGAAGGCCATGGATCCGCGCGTCCGGCCGCCGTACAGCAGCGTCCAGTCCGCTCCCGCGGCCTCGGCCGCCGCGAGCATCGGCAGGATCGGGGTGATGCCGATGCCGCCCGCGACGAAGAGGTAGCGAGGGGAGGGAAGGAGAGCGAAGCGGTTGCGCGGACCGCGTACGCGGACCTTGTCGCCCACCTCCAACCGCCCGTGCACATGGGCGGATCCACCGCGTCCGTCGGGCTCCCGCAGCACCGCGACGCGCCACTCGCGCCGGTCGGCCGGATCACCGCACAGGGAGTACTGCCGCTCCAGGTCCGGCCCCAGGACCACGTCGATGTGGGCGCCCGGTTCCCAGCCGGGCAGCTGTTCGCCGAGCGGATGGCGAAGGGTGAGGGCGAGCACGCCATCGGCGGCCAAGTTTATCTGCCCGACGACGAGTTCGACTTCGTACGAGCTCATGAGCGGTGTCCCTGGGGCGTGTGTCCTTCGGGCGTGTGTCCTGTGGGGTGGCCGAGCATCCACTCCCACATCGCGACCGGGTCCTCGGCGGTGTGCTCGGCCCCGCAGTGACAGGTGCCGTGGAGCACGTCGGTGCCCGGCAGCCAGTCGATGCGGTAGACCTCACCGGTGGGGCTGCTCACAGGACCCTCTCCACCGGCTTCTCGCCCTCCTCGACAAGCCGGGCGAGAATACGGCGGGCGGCCAGACCGCCGGTGTCGATGTTGATGCTCAGCTCCTGGTAGCCGCTCCGCTCCGTGCCGAGTGTCCGCTGCAGCAGGTTGAGCGCGTCGACGTCCTGCATCACGACGGTGTGGTTGTTGGCCCGCAGGAACTCGGTCACCTCGGCGTCGTCGGTCGCCCAGTCGCGCGAGACCATCCAGAAGTCGTACACCGCGCCGTCGGCGGACGGGGTGATGGCGTACGTGATCTCCGTGTGGAAGCCGTTCGGGTCGCTGCCGTCCGCTGCGGGCACGACGCCGACCGGCGCGATCCGGCTGTGCAGCAGATACAGACACGGCGCGTGGTACTCGATGTCCTGCCAGCGGGTGATCCGCCCCTCGATACCGGTCGACCTGGCGTAGAAGGGCGGGCACTCGGCGTCCTCCATGCGCCGGCTCACCCGCACGATGCCCGCGCCCTCGTCCACCTCGGTGGTGATGGGTGTCTCGGCGACCTCGGGGGTGCCGATGTAGCCGCCGTGCAGATACGTCTCGTGGGACAGGTCGAGGAGGTTGTCGACGAGGAGCCCGTAGTCGGCGTCGATCGGCTCCATCCCGCTGACGGTGACCCAGCCGGGCGAGTCGAGGTGCGCGGCCCGCGGAATGACCTCCGGGTCGGCGAGGGCGGGGTCACCGATCCACACCCAGATCAGGGCGTCCTGTTCGACCACCGGGTAGGAGGCGACGCGGGCGGTGCGGGGAACACGTTTCTGACCGGGCACGTACACGCACGCACCCGTCGTGTCGTACGTGAAACCGTGGTAGCCGCAGACGATCCGGTCGCCGTCGAGCCCGCTGGCGGACAGCGGATAACGGCGGTGCACACACCGGTCGTGCAACGCGACGGGCCGGCCGTCGTCCTCGGTCCGATAGAAGACGAGCGGCTCACCGAGAACGGTCCGCCCGAGCAACTCCCGCCCGACCTCATGGGCGTAGGCGGCTACGTACCACTGGTTCCTGGCGAAGGCGGTGGTGTGCGGCATCGTTGCGGCTCCCGTCATTGGGTGATGGCGACATCGTCCGGAAGGGCGCCACGGGGGCGCAATACCTCTTCCGTCTCACGGAAGGGGGAGGAGAAACTGCCTGTTCAAGGCGGTGCTCGTCTGTGGGAGTGAAAACAGGAGTGCGCTGAGTCGGGCAATCCCGCTAGCGTTTCCGTGGGTGGTACGCGTCCAGCCCGGCACTCCCGCTTTGCGGGATATGGCGTCTTTGGGTGTTTTCGATCGCTTGTTGCGCCGCAAACTGCTGGTACACCGGCAGAAGTCGTATCGCCGCAGATCAACCTTGATCATTTCCGCGTTGAGAGACCGTGGGGTCGATTCCGGGTCGAATGTGCCGTTCTTTCGCCCCTCCAGTGCTTAGCTGCAGGTCAGCAGTGGGGTGAGAGGGGGTGATGGCAGGCAGCGCGAGACCGATTGCTGCGGCTGTGGCCCTGAAGCCTGTACGCGAGCAGATTCTTCGTCTGCTGGTGGTACACCATATGTGTGGCTCTGGCCCGTGTGTGGCCCGGATCTTGGTCGCGAGTTGTCTTGCGCTGCCCTCAGGAACGTGCCAGGTGGCGCACCGGGTCGTTCCACGCGCTCTGCGGAGCCGTGGAGACTGCTTCGGAAGGGTGAAGTTGGCCGACAGCCGTGGCTGCACTTCGCTGATGAACGCAAGGTGCGGGCCTGGCGCCGTCCATGCAGCAAGCTGCCGTCGACGTCGATGTGTTCCCGATGACGGCGAACGTGGAGTGCGTCGCGATCCAGGAACCTGCCGCAAAGGGTGCCTGACCTGATGTCTTGCTGAGTGTGCGCTGTGGGCGTTACGGGCGATATCTTGACCCCTGTTCGACGCACGTGATGCCCTTCCGACGCACGTCCTGATGAGGCGTCAAGTGGTCGTTGGCGGTCATGATGGCGTGAGATGCGGCGAATGGTGCCCAGCCTGGACATCAGCCCGCAGATCGCCCTGCTCGGACAGCGGCAGCCGGGGCGGCGCCGGTGGCCGGGTGGCGGTCCGGTCCCTGCCGCTGCTGAGCGATGAGCTGTTCGCGTCTTTGGAGCGGGAGTTGGACAAGGGGCCCCTCGCGCGCCGGCCCCTTCGACGCGAGAGCCCGCGTCCCACCTTCGGCCCACGCTCTGCGCCAGCGCTGCACCGGGCGGACAGTGACCCGCAGGTCACGAGCAACAACGGCAGTGTCGTCACCTCGCGAGAATCGCTCGGCCGCGACTACCCGAAGCCGCTCCCGAAACACCCCACGCCCGGCGGTCAGCCCGCCACCCTGCGCGTACCTCATTGAGACGGCATACCGCCGGGATCACCAGCTGTCAGCCCTCACGACGCCACGCTTTGAAGGTCAGTGACTGACTCCCACGTGGTGTGCGTGCTTGGGTTATTTCTTGGCGACCATGTACACGCTGCCCCCACTGTCGCTTCGGATTGGCCGTGACCAGGATGGCGCCGAAGTCACCGTCGGGCACGATGCCGGTGTCCAGGTGCTCGGCGTCCGCCGGGACCACCTGGATGTAGGTTCCGGGAGTTCGTGAGCACTGGTTCCTGCAGAAACGCCGTACTCGGGCTTCGTGAGCACCGACCCTGCCCGCCTGGCATGAACTGCTTCGAGGGCTGCGTACCGAGGTGGCCACCCAGAAGGTGCCGTCGGCGGTCAGGAGTTGTCGCACCGGGATAGGAAGGCGTGCTTGTCCTGAACCCAGCGGCAGAGGAGTCGGCAGGTGATGAGGGCGAATGCCGACTCGGCGTGCTCGGGCGCCTGGTGAAGTGGCGAACACGGTCTTCCTCTCGGGTCTGGTCAGGCGGCTTCGGACGTGGTGAACGTACCGACTCAGGTAGGGGATTGCGCGCGCGTGGGCGTTCCTGGGCACCATCTCCGCGGCCCTGGTCATGGGCGGCTTCCTCTTCACCCTCTGGCACGCCGGCTGGAGCCCAGGAGACCCCACAGGCAGCGGCACCCCTCTGCACCAGGCGTATCTGGAAGCGACGACCATCACGTTCGTCGGCATCGTCGCCTGCCAGATCGGCACCGCGTTCGCCGCCCGCACGGACCGCGCCTCCCTGTTCACCGTCGGCATCTTCACCAACCGCCTGCTCCTGTGGGGCATCGCCTTCGAGCTGGCCTTCACCGCGGCGGTCGTGTACGCGCCGCCCCTCCAGCACATCTTCGGCACGGCAGCCCTCAGCCCGGCTCAGCTCGCGATCGTCGCACCGTTCCCGCTCATCGTCTGGGGAGCCGACGAAGTCCTCCGCTGGGTCCGCCGCCATCGCGACGCGACAAGGAACGCGACACTCAGTACGTCCGTGACCTCACGCCTTACCTCGCTGTCGAAGGCGTGAAAATCTATGTCGGCCGGAGTAGACATTCGATGGTTGGCCTGGTTATGGTTTCTCTCGTAGCCCAGAGAGACAGCAGGGCCTGGCAGACACGAACTGCCGGGCAGAAGTAGTGAAGTCGCAGTGCGCAGGACGGTGCGGTGGTGGAGTTCCGAAGCCAGGGTTGTCGCAGGACGGCGACGGGGCTGACGACCGGACCGGGTGGCCCGCAGTGATCAGGGGCCGCCGCGAGCAGTACCTCGGTGAAGGCGTCGGCTGCGGGCGCGCGCACCGGGAGGTTCGGCAGTGGGGTTCCAAGCCGGAGCAGACGCAGGACGGGCGACGGGGCTGGCTGCCGAAGAGTGGCGCTGTCGCAGGCCACTTTGAGCAGTTCGCATCACCAGTAGTACGCGGTATCAGCAGTACGCGGTATCAGTAGTAGGCAGTACCCGCTCAGTAGGTAAGTGATTGATCCCAGAGGGAAGAACGGAGGAGCCGAGCGCCATCAGGATCGCCCGGGCGGAAGTCTTGAGCCCGGGTACCGCAGGACATCGATAGTGAGGTGGTCTCCGGTCGAGCAACCGCGATCCCAGCACACCCGACAGCATGCCGGTCGGGTCTGCGGAAACAGAAGGCCGGCGCAGTACCAGGGCCGGCAGATGGTGTAGCAGTTCCTTCGGGGCCCTGGTGCCATTGGCACCAGGGCCCCTCCACGCGTTCCACAGAGAGGTGCGATGACAGCAGACGACTCCTACGGCCGACTCGATGACGACGACTACCCCGCCTACACCATGGGCCGGGCCGCCGAACTGCTCGGCACCACGCAGGGCTTCCTCCGCGCCATCGGCGAAGCCCGCCTCATCACCCCGCTGCGCTCCGCCGGCGGACACCGCCGCTACTCCCGCTACCAGCTGCGCATCGCCGCCCGCGCCCGGGAACTCGTCGACCAGGGGACGCCCATCGAGGCCGCCTGCCGCATCGTCGTCCTCGAAGACCAGCTCGAAGAAGCCCAGCGCATCAACGCCGAAAACCACCGCACAGCCGGAACACCGAAACTGACGCCCACGGCCTGAGACGACAGCCTGAGACGGCTGAGCCCGGCGCGTTCAGCCCCGGTCGTCGGCGCCGTACGGGGCGTACAGGTCCAGCAGCCGGGTCCGGGCGGAGCGGAGACGGTGGGCGAGCACGTCACCGACCCACTGGGCGATGATGTTGCCGAAGGCCGGGTCTTCCTGACACATCAGCCGGACGGCTGAGGCATCGAACTCGTACGCCCGCACCGGAGTCGTCGCTTCGGCGCCCAAGTGCCAGGCGTGCGGGCTGAACAGCCAGGACACCCCGACGAGTTCGTTGTGCCGGAGGGTCTCGATGACGGCCGCACGGCGGCCCGGCACATGCATGTCGAGTTGGACCGTGCCCGTGCGGATGACCCAGAACCGGTCGGCCCGGCTGCCCTCCTCGAACAGGCGCGTCCCCTGCGGGAAGGAGACCTCGTGGGCCAAGCGCATGAGCCGCAGCCGGTGCTCGGCGGACAGCGCGCGCGGCAAGCTGGGCGTGGGGGCGGTGATCATGGCGTGCCTCCCGACGGGACGTGGGAACTGTCAGGACCAGCGTGTGCCCGACGCCCGGCGACAGCCCATGGGCCACCCGGTCCATCGGCCGGGCCGCTCGGCTCCGAGCAGGGGACTTCCGGCACGCTGCGGAGCCGGGACCTCGGCTGTTCCATGAGTACGTGAGACGACCCACTCGGTGCAGGGGCGAGCTCCGGATACCTGCCTGGCTCCCTCCCGACCGCTGAAGGCCGTCGGCGGATCGGGCCGCTCGTCCCTTACCAGGTCGGTGAGGAGGTCGAGCATCTCCGACCGGGCGGAGAGTCGGCCGCACACCATCGAGGCCGTACTCGTCGCCACCCTGGAGGACTGAGCCATGCGCATCGTCATCACCGTCGGCGGCAACGCCCTGCTGCACCGGGGCGAGTACCCCGACGCGGCTGTCCAGGAGGCGAACATCGACCGGGTGACCACCGCGATCGCCGCCCTCGCCCACGATCACGAGATCGTCATCACCCACGGCAACGGCCCCCAGATCGACCTGCTCGCCGTGGAGAGCGCGGCCGACCCCGCTCTGAGCGCTCCCTACGCCGCCGGGCGCCGGGGATCCACGTTGCGCGTGATCAACGTCTTCAGCCGTCCGCCGGACTTCGCGGCGGCGGACAGGATCGTCCCGGTGAGCAGTCCGGAGTTACGGGCGGAACAGGAGCGTGCCGTGGCCGCCGCGCTGCGCCCCTGGTGAGAGAAGTTCCCCGAGGCCACCGTCACTGAGAGCGTCACCGAAGGGCGCGCGGCCCACGAACTCATCAGCGCCTGAGGGCTGTCCCGTAATCCCCGGTGGATCAGCGCGCGGCGTCAGATGCGGTGCATCGCAAGGCGGAGGGTCGTCCTCATACTGGGCGTATTCGGGCGATCCGACAACGCGGCGAGGTGCCGTAGCTGTCGTCGTGCGCCCGCCGGGGATCACGGGACAGCCCTTAGGCCGGCGCGGCCCGGGAGCGTAAATCCAACGGCCCGGTGCTGTCCCGTCTCAAAGGCGTTCTACGAGCGAACGAGGGCCGAGGGCAAGAGCCACAAGCAGGCCGTCATCGCCCTCGCACGACGACGCCTGAATGTCATCTGGGCTCTCATACGCGATGGCCGCACCTTCGAGATCACCGCACCCCCACCCCCTGCCGCACTGGGCTGACATGCTCACAGCACGTCACCAGCTAGGCTTGACAACCTTATTGAGAATCGTTCGGTGACCCGTGATCATGGGCTTCAGGGCGAGGCTGTCGTGGGTGTTGGCAGCGCTGACGCCGACGAGGAGGGGCAGGCCGTTCGCGTCCGACAGGACGTGCATCTTGGAACCCGCCTTGCCCCTGTCCACGGGGCTCGGACCTGTGAGTGCGCCCTCTTTTTAGCCCTCACGTGGGCCGATTCGAGGACAGCGCGGGAGCGATCGAGGAGGCCGGCGTCGTCGAGCCGATGCAGGATTTCCTCGTGCAGCCGGCCCCACACCCCGGCCCTCGAGCAGATCAGGAACCTGCGGTGGGCCGTTGACTTCGATATCCCGAAACAGGGTGGCAGTGATCGCCAGGCGCATCCGCTGACCAGGACGTAGATGATCGCCGCGAACAGCGTCTCGTAAGGCGTGTCCTGCGTCCCGCCGCCCTGCGACCGCACCTTCGACGGCGGGATCAGCGGCTCCGCGATCTCCCACAGCCCGTCCGGAACAATCCAACTCCGAGTACCCCGCCCCATACCGAGCTCAACGAGGCCTCACCACATAGGACGCGGTGTGAGAAGAGCCTGTATGAGACCGCGTTATGGGGCAGCCGCGCATCGCATACTTCGGCCGTACTCTCGCCTTACAGTAAAGCATTCTTTCACTCCGGCCGACCCTGGCGTATCACTTCACGGGCACTTTCATTCTGAACAGTTTCTCCGCATTTCGGAACGCAATCTTTTCCTTGTCTTCGCGTGGCAAATCGACTCCGCGGAACCAGTCGGTCTGCTCCTTTATGTCCGCGAACGGGTAGTCGGTTGCGAACATCACTCGATCCACGCTTATGTACTTCAGCAGGAGATCGAGCAGTTCGGTCTGGGGGAATGCGCTGGTTGTGACCCAGAAGTTGTCCTGGAAGTATTGCCCGATGGGCTTCTTGAGCGAGTCTTTGGTCGGCTCGCCCATGTCATTGACGATCCGCTCGTAGTAGAAGGGAAGACCTTCGCCCATGTGACCGATGATGATTTTCAGTTTGGGGAATCTGTCGAAAACCCCGTACGTTATCATCCGAATGCATTGGGTCAGCACCTCCTGGTGCCAGCCATATCCAGACCCACTGAAAATGTAGTCCTGGTACTCTTCCGTGTATTTAGGCCGTGTGGTGCTGTAGTAGATCTTGAAGACCTCGTCAGCTGGATAGCCGGGATGCAGGTAGATCGGCACATCGAGAGCAACGGCACGTGCCAGCACAGGCTCGAAATCGGGATGATCGAGATACTTCTTCGCGATGTGTCCGTTGGTCAGTGCGCCTAAGAAGCCATCTTCCCGAACCGAGCGTTCCAGTTCGTCCGCCGCCGCGTCCGGGCTCTGCAAGGGCAAGGTGGCGAAAGCCTTGAAGCGGCCCGGATATTTGGCGATCGGCCCGTCTGCAAGTTGCCGGTTAAGACGATAGGCAAGGTCGATGCCTCTCTGCCCAGGGACATTTTGTACGGAGGGTGTATGAGCAGAGAGGATTTGAACGTTGAGTCCCCCCGCATCCATATCGCCGATGCGGCGTTGGCCCAGATCCGAAAGGCCAATTTCCTCAAGGAACGCTATGTGATCCTGATTGATGGAGTTCAGCTTCAACAACGTGGGAGTCGAAAAGGTCTCCTCCGTGCCGATGAAGGGCAGGTCCTGGTCCCGCCGTGAAATGTCTGAAGTCTTGTCCGAAGTCTCGTTCTCGCTCGCTTCCGAGACAATGGCGTACGTGGACAAGCCGGCACCAATGCCAAGTGCCGTGCTGGCGGTGAGAAATCCGCGGCGTCCCATGGGCTTCATGTCAGTCCCTCTCTTCAGGTGTTTGTGTGGTGAGGTATCCGTATGCCTACTTCCTACCGAGCGAACCTGAGACGAACGTTAAAGAGCTGTCGCGCGCTCTGCTGAATGATCAGTTGTGGGAGCTTCTTGAGCCGTTGCTTCCGCCGTGGGTCGATGAAGGCGCCCGGTCCGCGGCCGGTGCCGGATCGGCAGTGCCTGCAGGGCATCTTGTACGTGCTGCATACCGGGATCGGCTGGGAAGACCTTCCGCAGGAACTCGGCCTCAGGTCAGGCATGACGTGCTGGCGGTGGATCGACGCCGGGGTGATCGACGGCCGGCTCGGCCGGCACCGCTGGAAGATCGAGCGGTCGATCGCCTGGCTGTTCGGCTTCCGCCGGCTCACCGTCAGGTACGAGCGAAAGGGATCTCACTTCCCCGGCCTCGCAGCCGCCCTCACCTGCTACAAGAAGCTCGCGAAACTCGCCACGTGAGACATCCTCCAAGGCCGGGCATGCTCTGGACGACGAGCACGTCAACGCGCTCCGTGCGTTCGAACGCGCCCTGGAAAAGCAGCATCCGCCCACGGTCTTCCTCCTGCGGGCGGGCGAACTCCTGTTCCTGGACAACAGGCGCCTGCTGCACGGTCGCACCGATGTCGGCCCCAAAGGCGCCGGCCGCCACCACCTGCGCGTCCCCGGCGCCGGCCGCCACCACCTGCGCGTCCCCGGCGACGACCACGCTCCGGTGGCTGTCGCCTCCGCCGTCGTCCAGCTAGGCCTGGCCGACCTCGACGCCCTCAACACCGCCTTCGCCCTCCCCTGTATCGGCGAGTTCATCGCCGGCTGGCAGGCCCGGCGCCCGTACAGGGCGATCCGGGTCAACCACGAGCCCCTCACGTGACCCGGCGCCCAGATCGCACGGCGCCGAACGCGCCGGGTCCGAGGTCAGAGCCGGACGGTCTGGTGGTCGGCGAAGTAGTCGACCAGCTCCGGGGCCGGTGCGGCTACGGCGACCGGTGTGCCGTTCGTACGCAGTGAGGTCGTCGCCGCCGCCGCGCAGGCCACCGCCTCGCGGGCGGCCACCGGGGAGGTCTCGGTGGGGCCTCCGGTGGCGGCGAAGCGCAGGAACTCGTCGACCAGGGCCCGGTCCGCGCCGCCGTGCAGACCGTCCTCCTGCGCGGGGACGCAGACGCTGAGGTCGGCGTCCTGGCGGTAGCCGGACCGGCGCCGGTTCCAGACCTTGATGGTGGCGGGGTCGCCGTCGATACCGTCGCCGAAGTTCTCCAGGCGGCCCTCGTCGCCGATGACGGTGTAATTGCGCCAGTAGTCGGGGGTGAAGTGGCACTGCTGGTAGCTGGTGAGTACTCCGTTGTCCAGGCGGCCGAGCATCATGCTGAGGTCTTCGACGTCGATGACGGGGTTGAGATCGCGCAGGGCCGACGGCGGCCAGATGCCGGGGTCGTACCAGTCGGGCATCCGCTCACCGTCGGGTACGGGTGTCCGCGCGGGACGGCGCGGGTTGTCACCGTAGACGGCGAGGGTGCCGTGGGCGACGACGTCCCGCGTGTAGCCGCCGGCCAGCCAGTGGATCACATCGAGGTCGTGGGCGCCCTTCTGCAGCAGCAACCCGTTGGTATGGGCTCGTTCGGCGTGCCAGTCCTTGAAGTAGAAGTCCCCGCCGTGACCCACGAAGTGGCGGCACCAGATGGAACGCACGGCGCCTATCTCACCCCTGTCGATCAGTTCCCGCATCCGGCGCAGCATCGGCAGGTGGCGCAGGTTGTGGCCGACGTACAGACGGGTGCGGGAGCGGAAGGCGGCGGCGAGCAGGGAGTCGCAGTCCTCGACGGTGATCGCGAGGGGCTTCTCCACGAACACCGCGGTCCCGGCGTCGAGGAAGAACAGCGCGGGCCCGGTGTGCAGATGGTCGGGGGTGAGGACGAACACCGCGTCCAGGTCGTCGTCCAGCATGTCCTCGTACCGCTCGTGCACCGCGACGTCCGCCCCGAACAGACGCCTGGCGTCCCTGCGGCCACGGGGATCGGGGTCGGCGCAGGACACGACCCGGGCGACGCCCGGCCGGTTCGCCAGCGTGGCCAGCGGGGCGCGCTGGCCGACTCCCACCACTCCGACGCGCAGTTCGGCATGCGATGGCTCGGTGTCCGCCGGCTGGGCATGGTCGTCCATGTACCCGTCCCTTCGGTTCGGTACTGCAGCTCGGGCGTTCGGTTCGGTCCGTCGCCACGGGATGTGCCGCGCCGCGGGACGGTCGGCGCCGCCGGTCGAAACGGAAGCGGCGGGCCGGGACGGCCCCGCCCGGCCCGAGTCCGGTGACCGTAGAGGGCGGGCTGCCGCGCGGCGCCCGCACGATGGACAGCATGTTCATCTCGCGCGTCCGGGACAGGTCTGCTCGGTCGTCGCCATGCGGTGCTCCCTGAGGGGGGCGGGTCCCCGCCGCCGGACAATGCTGAGCAGTTTACTGATCCATGCCGACGCCGTGGAGAACGGCCAGGTCGAGGCGGCTGCGGAAGTGGACGACACCGGGGTCGACCTCCAGCAGCGGACCACCTCGGCGCAGTCGGCAGGCCTGGACCGGCACCTCACGTACCGCCGTCTTTCACACAGACGCCACGCGGGCCTTCCCTGACGTTTGTTGCTCTTGGAACACTCCGATAGCGCAGGTTCACGCATGCGCAGGTCCGTCCGTCAGTCGCCCCCTATACGTCAGGACGAGAGGTCACCCAGTCATGACCGAAGTGAATCGGCGCCGTTTCCTGCAGCTCGCGGGCGGTACCGCGGCGTTCACCGCGCTGTCGGAGAGCATCGCCAAGGCCGCCTCGATCCCCGCGGGCTACCACCGCGGCACCATCGAGGATGTCGAGCACGTCGTCGTCCTCATGCAGGAGAACCGTTCCTTCGATCACTACTTCGGTGCGCTCAGAGGTGTCCGCGGTTTCGGCGACCCGCATCCGGTCGCGCTCGACAACGGCAAGTCCGTGTGGCACCAGTCGGACGGCACCAAGGACCTCCTGCCCTTCCGCCCGGCGGCCGACGACCTCGGTATGCAGTTCCTGGAGGGCCTGCCGCACAGCTGGCCCGACGGGCACGCCGCCTACAACGGGGGCAAGTACGACAAGTGGGTCCCCGCGAAGGGCGCCACGACCATGGCGTACCTGACCCGTGAGGACATCCCGTTCCACTACGCGCTCGCCGACACCTTCACGGTCTGCGACGCGTACCACTGCTCGTTCATCGGCTCCACCGACCCGAACCGCTACTACATGTGGACGGGCTTCACCGGCAACGACGGCAAGGGCGGCGGCCCGGTCCTCGGCAACGACGAGGCCGGCTACGACTGGACGACCTACCCCGAGCGCCTGGAGGAGGCCGGGATCTCCTGGAAGGTCTACCAGGACATCGGCAACGGTCTGGACGCGGCCGGCTCCTGGGGCTGGATCTCGGACGCCTACCGCGGCAACTACGGCGACAACTCGCTGCTCTACTTCAACAAGTACCGGGGCGCCAAGGCCGGCGACCCGCTCTACGACAAGGCCCGCACCGGCACCGACGCCCGCAAGGGCGAGGGCTACTTCGACCAGTTGCGCGCCGACGTCGTGGGCGGCAAGCTGCCGCAGGTCTCCTGGATAGCGGCCCCCGAGGCGTTCTCCGAACACTCCAACTGGCCCTCCAACTACGGCGCCTGGTACATCTCCCAGGTACTGGAGGCACTCACCGCCGACCCGGAGGTATGGGCGAAGACGGCCCTGTTCATCACGTACGACGAGAACGACGGCTTCTTCGACCACCTCGTGCCGCCGCTGCCGCCGCGCTCCGCCGACCAGGGCAAGTCCACCGTCGACGTCGGCCCGGACCTCTTCGCGGGCAGCTCGACCCATGTCGCCGGACCCTACGGTCTGGGCCCGCGCGTGCCGATGCTCGTCGTCTCGCCCTGGAGCAAGGGCGGATACGTCTGCTCCGAGACCCTCGACCACACCTCCATCGTCCGGTTCCTGGAGCGCCGCTTCGGTGTCGAGGAGCCCAACATCTCGCCCTGGCGCCGGGCCATCTGCGGCGACCTGACCGCCGCGTTCGACTTCTCCCGCAAGGACAGCAAGCCGGTCGAGCTCCCGGACACCGACGCGTACGAGCCGCCGGACAAGGTCAGGCACCCGGACTACAAGCCGACCCCGCCCGCCGACCCGAAGCTCCCCAGGCAGGAGCGCGGTCTGCGGCTCGCCCGCCCGCTGCGGTACGCGCCCTGGATCGACGGCTCGGCGGACGCGAAGGCCGGGAGGTTCACGCTGACCTTCGCCTCGGGCAAGAAGGCCGGCGCCTCCTTCCACGTGACCTCAGGGAACCGCACCGACGGACCCTGGACCTACACCACCGAGGCGGGCAGGAGCGTCTCGGACACCTGGAACTCCGCGTACTCGAAGGGCTCGTACGACCTGACCGTGCACGGGCCCAACGGCTTCGTCCGTGTCTTCAGGGGACCGGGTAAGGCCACCGGACCCGAGGTCACCGCCCGCCACGACGGGGACGACATCGAGCTGACCCTCACCAACAAGGGCGCCCGCACGGTGAATCTGAAGCTCACCGACGGCTACGGCGGCAGGCCCAGGTCGTTCAAGGTGCGGCCCGGCGCGACCGTGCGGCACACCGTGGACCTGCGGGCGAGCAAGCGCTGGTACGACATCACCGTCGTCTCCGACGCGGACGCCTCGTTCCTGCGCCGGTTCGCCGGGCATGTCGAGAACGGCCGGGTGGGCGTCAGCGACCCGGCGATCGCGACGGCCTAGGGATCACCCTATTAGTCATGTACCTGCAGTGTCGGGGTAGTGTGCCCCGGTGACCACGCATTCGAACACAGTTGCAGGCTGGTATCCGGATCCGCAGGGTGCGCCCCAGACCCTGCGGTACTGGGACGGAACCCAGTGGACCGAGCACACCGACAAGGACCAGCAGCAGGCGCAGCAGCCGCCGGTGGATGCCGATCCGCGCGTGCAGCAGCAGGTGCAGCAGCGGGCCGGCGTCGCGCCGAACTCGGCCGGCGGCGGCACCCTGTTCACCGAGCCGGTCCTGGTGGTGAACCAGAAGGCCAAGCTGATCGAGCTGACCAACGAGTACAAGGTCATGGACCAGCAGGGCAACCAGCTCGGCTCGGTCGTCCAGGTCGGGCAGAGCGCGCTGAAGAAGGTGCTGCGCTTCGTCGCCAGCATCGACCAGTTCATGACGCACAAGCTGGAGATCCGTGACGCGCACGGTCAGCCGCAGCTGCTGCTGACCCGGCCCCGGAAGTTCCTGAAGTCCCGGGTGCTCGTGGCGCGTCCGGACGGTTCGCCGGTCGGCGAGATAGCCCAGCAGAACTTGTTCGGGAAGATCAACTTCGCGATCAAGGTCGACGGGCAGCAGGTCGGCGCGATCAAGGCGGAGAACTGGCGCGCGTGGAACTTCGCGATCGTCGACCACTCCGACACCGAGGTCGCCCGGATCACCAAGACCTGGGAAGGCCTCGCGAAGACGATGTTCACCACGGCGGACAACTACGTCCTGCAGATCCACTTCCAGCTGCCCGAGCCCCTGCTGAGCCTCGTGATCGCGACGGCGCTGACCGTCGACACGGCGCTCAAGCAGGACTCGCGCGGCCTGGGCTGACCCGACGACGGTTCACCGAGTGGAAAGGGCGGTCGCGGACATCCGCGACCGCCCTTCGCATGTCCGCGGGTGGCGGAGTCAACGCGAGGTGAGATGCCCCGGCTTCGGCTGCCGCGGCAGGAGCGAGGGCTCGTACGCGGCGGAGTCGGGCTCCAGCGCGAGGACCGCCGCCACCGGATGCTGCTCCCGCTCCACCACCGCAGGCTCCGGCGCGGAACGCGACAGCGTCACCACGCCCCAGGCCGCGACCGCGGCCCCGGCCCCCGCGAGGAGCAGCCCCGCCACCCCGCCCTGCAGTTGCTCACCGAGCAGCGTCAGGCCGATGACCACGGCGGCGATCGGATTGGCCAGCGTCACCACGGCCAGCGGCGCGCCGAGTCCGCCCTTGTAGGCGGTCTGCGACAGGAGCAGACCGCCGGCGGCGAAGGCCGCGACCAGCAGGGCCACCACGATCACCTGCCCGCTGAGCAGCGGACCCGAGCGGTCCGTCGCGGCGACCGTCACGGTCTGGGTGAGCGCCGAGGCGACCCCCGAGGCGAAGCCGGACGCGGACGCGTGCCGGAGCCCGGGACGGGCGCCAGGCCGGGCCAGGACGCCGATGAGGGTCGCGGTGGCGCCCGTCACGGCCAGCGCCTGCGGGACGCTCAGCACGTCGTCGGGCGCGGGCCCGGACGCCGTCACGAGCACGGCCGAGAGCCCGATCAGCGTCAGCGCCGTACCGCGCCACTCGACCGAGGTGACCCGCCGGCCGGCCAGTCGCGCGCCCAGCGGCACCGCGGCGACGAGCGTGAGCGCACCGAGCGGCTGGACGAGGGTGAGGGTCCCGTACTTCAGGGCGGCCACGTGCAGCAGAGCGGCCCCGGCGTTGAGGCCGACCGACCACCACCAGGCACCGCGGCCCAGCAGACGCAGTACTCCGGGGTCCGTGGTCCGGGAGGCCAGCCTCTCCTGTGCCACCGCGGCGCCCGCGTAGGCGACGGCGGAGAACAGCGACAGGACGACGGCGAGGAGGGTCGCGCTCATCGCCGCGCTCCCACGAGCTCGGGCGCTTCCGGTACGCCGCCGGGGGCGTCCTGCCCACCCGAGGCGTGCGGTACGGGGTTGCCTGCGTCTCCTGCGTCCCCTGCGTCCCCTGCGTTCCCGGTGTCCTCGGCCTTCCGGCCGGGCCCGGTGGCAGTCCGTGCCCTGCGGGGCCGGCGGACGACGGCGAGGGCGATGCCGAGGAGGGCCGCCGCCACGATCGCGTCGAGCCAGTAGTGGTTCGCCGTCCCGACGACCACCAGCAGGGTCAGCAGCGGATGCAGCAGCCACAGCCACCGCCACCGGGAGCGGGTCGCGGCGATCAGGCCGATCGCGACCATCAGGGCCCAGCCGAAGTGCAGCGACGGCATCGCCGCGAACTGGTTCGTGAGGGAGTCGGTCTCGGGAGAGCTGCCGTACACCGTGGGTCCGTACACCTGACCGGTGTCCACGAGGCCCGTCGCGGCGAGCATCCGCGGGGGTGCGAGCGGGAATGTGAGATGCACCACCAGTGCGGCGGCGGTGACCGCGGCGAGCACCCGGCGGGCCCACACGTAATGCCCAGGACGCCGCAGATACAGCCACACCAGGAAGGCCGCCGTGGCGGGGAAGTGCACTGTCGCGTAATAGGTGTTGACGAGGTGGACGAGGGTGTCGCCGTGCAGTACGGCGGACTGTACGGAGCCCTCGCCGGGCAGGTGGAGGAACCGTTCCAGGTCCCATACGCGGTGCGCGTTGCCGAAGGCCTCGGCGGTGTGGCCGGTGGCCAGCTGCCGGCCCAGTTTGTAGACGAGGAAGAGTCCCGCGACGAGCAGGATCTCGCGGACAAGGGGTGGCCGCGGTATCGCGGCGGATCCCTTCTGTGCAGGCTCGGTTGGGAGTTCCATCCCCCGGCCCCTTTGCTTGACGGTCTCGACGATGCTGATGCGTGGTGAGCCCAGGAGGGGATCCACTCGGCACAGGGGTGGGTCCTGTCCAAGGCTCATCGATACGCCAGTGTACCGATACGAAGCCGTTCCGGTACACTGGCGTATCGATAGGGCGCCGGGACGAACCCGGGGACGAGCGAGGAGAAGAGCCATGACGTCGCAGGCAGCGGAGGGACCGGAGACGGTCGCCGCCTCGCGCCGCTCCAAGATCACGCCCGAGCGTGAGCAGGAGTTCTTCGACGCCGTGCTGGCCCAGGTCCGCGAGTGCGGCTATGACGCGCTGACCATGGAGGGTGTGGCCGCCAGCACCCGGTGCAGCAAGTCCACGCTCTACCGCCAGTGGAAGACGAAGCCGCAGTTCGTGGCCGCCGCGCTGCGCGCCAACCACTGCCCGAAGTTCATCGGGATCGACACCGGCTCCCTCGCCGGGGACCTGCGTGCCGTCGCCCGTACCGCGGGCGAGCGGTCCGACGAGGACACCCGGCTCATGCAGGCGCTCGGACAGTCCGTGATGCAGGACGAGGAACTGAAGCGCGCGCTGCGCGACGCCCTCGTGGAACCCGAACTGGACGCGCTGCGGGCGATGATCGGGCGCGCGGTCGAGCGGGGCGAGATCACCGCCGACCATCCGGTGCTGGAGTTCGTGCCGGCGCAGCTGCTCGGTGTGCTCCGGGTCAGGCCCTTCCTCGAAGGGCGGCCCGCGGACGCGGAGTATCTGCTGCGCTATGTGGAAGTGGCCCTGCTGCCCGCCCTGGGGCTCTCGGGGCCCCCTTAGAGCTCAGGCCGCCGTCCATGGGATGACTGGACGGTGACCTGATCGCGCCGCACCGTGGGGACGGGGGCGGCGCGCACCCCCCGGCCGGGTGGGGTTCCTCTTGAGCGGAGAGGCGCCCCACCCGGCCGACCGGTGTGCCCGCGGTCCGTGCCCGGGGTTACGTCCTACACGTCCTGGCCGTTGCCGCCGCCGCCCGCGGATTCCTTGATGCCCTTGGTGATGTCGTCGATCACGGACTGCTTGGGCGCGCCGGAGCCCACGTCGATGCCGAAGCGCACGACGACGAGCTGCTTGGCGTTGGCGGGCGCGGGGAAGACCAGCGACTCGACGTAACCGTCGGCGCCCTTGCTCGTGACGACCTTCCAGCGGACCGCGTAGCCCTTCTGCCCCGCCACGGTGACGGCCTTCGAGGAGAGCTCGTCGTGCGAGGTGATCTTGCCGTAGCTCTTGCCGCCGTAGGACTCCTCGGCGTTCTTGGAGATGTCCTCCTTGGCCGCGGCCTCGACGGTGGTGGCCTTGAGCTCAAGGGCGAGCGCGGGAGCGGAGTAGGCGCCGCCGCGCGTGCAGGTCGCCGAGGTGTCGCCCGGGCACTTGTAGGAGTCCTTGGACGTCACCTGGGCGCCCACCTGGATGGTCGAGCCGCTCCAGTCGTCGGGTACGGGGAGGCTGATGCCGTTGACCGGGTCGGCGGCGAAACCCTCCTCGGACTGCTGCGGCTGCGGGACAGCGCTCTCGCCGCCGTCCTGGCCGCCGGGACCGCCCTGGCCACCGCCGTCCTGGCCCTGCGGGCCGCCCGGCAGCGACGGCGTCGGCTGGGCGCTGCTCTGCTCGGGGCTGTCCGTACTGTCGTCGGTGGTCAGCGCGTACACACCGCCGCCGATGCCCGCGAGCACCGCGATGGCGGCGGCCACGGCTATCGCCGTACGCACTCCGCGCCGTGGCCCGCCCGGCTTCGCGCCCCCGTACGGGGTGCCCGGCGGGTACCCCGGGGGACCCCATGCGGCGGCCGACTCCGCGGGGCGGGTCTGGTCCGTCCATGTACTGCCGTCCCACCAGCGTTGCGTGGCGGGACCGTCACTTGTCTGCCCGGGATCGGGATACCAGCCGGGGGGAGTCGCCTGCGTCATGGCCCCACCGTATGAGGTGTGGGTGAAAGCCGTATGAGAGGACCCCCTTTCAGGTCACTTCAGAACCAGGCGCACCGGCTGTCTCGCGCCCGGACGCAGCGTCGGGAATCCGCTCCGCCCCGGTGTGAGCGAGCCGAGCACACCGGCGTGCCGGGCTCCGGTACTCCTCGGATCGGTGCCCGTAAGCCCGTGCGACGTCAGGAACCCCAGAACGGCGAAGGCGTACGCCTCCTTGGCCGCCGCGGGCAGGCCGAGACCGTCGGAGAGGCGCAGCGGCACCCCCCGCAGTTCCTCGGCCAGCATCGCCATGAGGACGGGATTGCGCGTCCCGCCGCCCGAGACGATCACCTCGGTGGCGCGCGGGGACCCGGTGGCGCTCAGGGAACGGACGGCGTCCGCCACCGTCCGCGCGGTGAGCCGGGTGAGGGTCGCGACGACGTCCTCGTCGGTCGGCGTCACGTTCCCGTCGGCCGACGAGGCGAAGTCCGCGAGTGCCGCGAGCAGATAGCCCTCGTGGAACAGCTCCTTGCCGGTCGTCTTCGGCGCGGGTCGCGCGTAGTACGGCTCGGCGAGCAGGCGCCGCAGCAGCGGCTCGTGCACGGTGCCGCGGGCGGCCAGCGCCCCGTCGGCGTCGAAGTCCCGGCCGGTGAAACGGCGTACCGCCGCGTCGATCAGCGCGCCCGCGGGGCCCGTGTCGAACGCGGTGCCGTCGGGTGCGGTGAGGTTGGCGATGCCGCCGAGGTTCAGCGCGACCGGCGTGCCCGGCCTCCCGCGCAGCCACAGGAGGTCGACCAGGCTGACCAGGGGCGCGCCCTGGCCGCCCGCGGCGATGTCGCGCGGCCGGAAGTCGGCGACCACGGGTAGCCCGGTCGCCTCCGCGATCCAGGCCGGCTGCCCGATCTGAAGGCTGCCCCGCACTTCCCCCTGGTCGGTCCAGTGGAAGACGGTCTGACCGTGCGAGGCGATCAACTCGGCCCGCCCGTCACACAGTTCGCGCTGGGCGCGGACCGCCGCGGCGGCGAAGGCCTGCCCGACGAGGGTGTCCAGCCGGCACACCTCGGCGAGGGTGGTGGCCGCCGGGGGCAGCGCAGCCGCGAGGGCCTCGCGCAGACCGGGCTCGTATGCCTCGGTCACCATCCCCAGCGGCCCCAGCACCAGGTCCTCCCTGTCCAGGTGCAGGTCGGCCGCCGCCGCGTCGATGGCGTCGTACGACGTGCCGGACATCAGGCCGATCACGCGCATCGGCTCAACTCCCCTTCTCCGCCTGCTTCTCCGCCCGCTTCTTCTGCCGCTGTACGTGTTCGTTCCCGGCGCCTGTCCGCGCCTCACGGAGTGTCAGGAGGGCCAGTACGCTCACCGCGCACGTGGCCGCCGCGTAGTACGCCGGGATGTCCACGCTGCCCGTCCGCTCGATCGTCTCCGTGATGATGAGCCCCGCGCACCCCGAGAACACGGCGTTGGACAGGGCGTAGGAGAGTCCCAGGCCCGTGTACCGCACGCTCGTCGGGAACATCTCCGAGAGCATCGCGGGTCCTGGGCCCGCCATCAGACCCACGATCGCCCCCGCGACGGACACGGCGGCGCCCTTGAGCGTGGTCGAAGTGCCGCCGTCCTGCAGGAGGTTGAGCAGGGGCACCGCCAGCACGGCGACCAGCAGCGCGCCCGTGAGCATCACCGGCCGCCGGCCGATCCGGTCGCTCAGCAGGCCCGCCGGGATGATCGTCGCCGCGAAGCCCAGGTTGGCGAGGACCGTGGCCACCAGCGCCTGCTGGAAGGTGGCGTTCAGCGAGCTCTGCAGATAGGAGGGGAGTACGACGAGGAAGGTGTATCCGGCGGCGGCCCAGCCCATGACACGCCCGGCGCCCAGCGCGATGGCCTTCGCCACCTCACGCGCCGGGGGTCGCTCGGACCGCTGGTCCTCTCTGTCGGCGTGGTCGGCTTCCCCTGCCTCGCCTGCCTCGTCGGCATGGAGCGGCCGGTGCGACTGGGGTGCCTGGAGTGCCTGGAGTGCTTGAAAAGATGGTGTCTCGTCGAGGCGCAGCCGCAGCCACAGTGCCCCGAGCCCCATCGGCAGCGTCAGGAGGAACGGCACGCGCCAGCCCCAGGAGTTCAGCTGTGCCCCGGTGAGCAGGGTCGCGAGGAGCGCCGCGGCCCCCGCCCCGCCCAGCAGCCCCAGCGCCACCGTGAACGACTGCCACGACCCGTACAGCCCTCGCCTGCCCGGTGGCGCGAACTCCGTCATCACCGACACCGCTCCGCCGAACTCCCCGCCCGCCGAAAGCCCTTGGACCACCCGGAGGAGGGTGAGCAGCCAGGGGGCGAGGGCGCCCGCCGTGGCGTACGTGGGCAGTACGCCGATCAGGGTGGTGGCGGCCGTCATGAGGACGATGACCAGGATCAGCACGGGGCGGCGGCCGACGCGGTCGCCGAGCCGGCCGAACAGCGCGGCGCCGACGGGCCGGAAGAAGAACGCGAGCGCGAACGACGCGTACGTCCTGACCAGGGCCTCGGCCTCGGAGCCGCCCTCCGGGGTGAAGAACCGGGCCGCGATGACCGTGGCGAAGTAGCCGTAGACACCGAACTCGTACCACTCGATGAAGTTGCCGACCGACCCCGCGACCAGCGCTCTTCGGGAACGCTCCGGCCGGTCGGTCCGCGAGCCGGAGCCGTGCGCCGGGGCATCCATACCGTTCCTCCCGCACTGGGGCATGCCGACGATGCCGCCAGTCAGTTTCAGTTTGCGGTTGCTCACAGTCAATGACTGTCACCCGCGCCGGTCGGCGGTCAGGTCCGTCGACTCCGTCCTCCGCCTTCACCCATGACGGCAACAGGTGTCCCGACCAGGCTCCATCGCGCCTTCCGGAGGACTACGCTCGAAGTCTGTACGTCGTTGGGCCGACCTGGGGAGGCAGCGGGATGACGGAGGTACGGCCGGGTGCGGCCGCCCCGACACCGCTCTGGGAGCGCGACGCGGAACTCGCCGCGGTCACGGAGGCCGTCGACGCCCTGTGCGCCGGCTCCGCCGCCGGCAGCCTGCTGGTGTTCACCGGTGAGGCGGGCATCGGCAAGACCGCGTTGCTCGCCCAGGTCCGCGCCCTCGCGGAGAGCCGCTGCACGGTCTGGTCGGCCCGCGGCGGCGAGACCATCACGTCCGTTCCGTTCAACGTCGTCCGGCAGTTGCTCCAGCCCGCGCTCGTGGCACTGATGCCGGACGAGGCGCGCGAGTACTTGGGCGACTGGTACGACATCGCCGGACCCGCACTGGGCATAGCCGAACCGGGCGCACGCCAGGCGGACCCGCAGGGCGTGTGCGACGGACTGGTCGCCGCCGTGCGCAGGCTCGCCCGACGCGAGTGGCCGCTGGTGCTGCTCATCGACGACGCCCACTGGGCCGACCAGGAGACCCTGCACTGGCTGGCGGCCTTCGCCGAGCGCCTCGACGATCTGCCCGTCCTCGTCGTGGTCGCCCGCCGCCCGGGGGACGCCACCGGCGAGAGCGCCCGCCACCTCGACACGCTCGACGCGCTGTCCCGTCCGATGCCCAGCCTGCGCCCGCTGACCCCGGACGCCACGGCCGGACTCACCCGCGCCACACTCGGCGCGCACGCCGACGCCGCGTTCTGCCGCGAGGTCTGGGCGGTCACCGGCGGCAACCCCTACGAGGGCGTGGAGCTCCTCGCCAAGGTCCAGGACAGCGAGCTGGATCCGGTGGAGGACTCGGCCGCCGAACTGCGCGCGCTGAACCGCGCGGCGCGCGGGCGCGGACTGGTCGACCGGCTGGAGGGCCTCGGCGTCGACGCCACGAAGTTCGCCTGGGCGGCCGCCATCCTCGGCACCCAGATCTCCGTGGACCTCGCGGCGGAACTGGCCGGAATGCAGCGGGACGAGGCGGAGCGCTGCGCCCTGCGGCTGAGCGTGGCCCGCATCCTGACCGAGGCCGACCGGGCGCCCGGCCAAGTGGGCGACGGCGAGCTGGAGTTCGTTCATCCGCTCATCGCCACCGCCGTCTACCGCTCGATCCCGGACGCGTTGCGCACCGCGATGCACGGTGTGGCCGCCGCGGTCGTCACCGCGTCGGGCCTCGGCGCCGCCGCGGCCTCCCGCCACCTCCTGGAGGTGCATCCGGACGACGACCCCGAACTCGTCGAGCAGATGCGCGAGGCAGCCGGTGAGCACCTCGCCGTCGGCGCCCCGGACGCGGCCCGCCGGTGTCTGGAGCGCGCCCTGCTGGAACCGCCGCTCCCGGAGGTCCACGCGCGCGTGCTCTACGAACTGGGCTGCGCCACGCTCCTGACCTCGCCCGCGACCACCATCGGATATCTGCGCCAGGCGCTCACGGTGCACGGCCTGGAGGCGGAACTGCGGGTCGACGCGGTCTGCCGGCTGTCCTCGGCGCTCGTCCACAACGACCAGCTGGAGGAGGCGGTCGCGGTGGTCGACGCGGAGGCCGACCGGCTCGAACCAGGGCCCGCGCGGATGAGGCTGCAGGCCGTGCACTACATGTGGGAGGGCATCCACGCCGGCGAGGAGGACGCGCCCGGCCGCTCCCGCCGGCTGGCCCAGCTGGCCGAACCGCTCACCGGCCGCGACAACTCCGAGCGCGCCCTGCTCATCCTGCGGGCCTTCGACGCCATGACCCGCGGGGAGAACGCCGAGGAGGTCGCCGAACTCTGCGACCGCTCGCTCGTCAACAGCGGTCTCGCGCCGGGCCTCGGCTGGACCGACACCGAGTGGAGCTTCGAGCTCCTCATGATGCTCGGCATCTCCTACACGTACGCGGACCGGCTCGACCGTGCCGAGAGCCTCTTCACGGAGGCCCGGCGGTCGTACGAGTCCGCCGGCTGGAGCGGTGGCCATCTGGCCCTCGCGCACGCCTTCGGCGGATACGTGCTCCGCAGACGGGGACGCCTCAAGGAAGCGGACGCGTCACTGCGCGAGGCGCTGCGGCTCGCGGACCGGGTCGGCCGCGGACTTCCCATGCACTGGTCCGCGGCGTGCATGCTCATCGACACCCTGCTCGCCCGCGGTCATGTCGGCGAGGCCGAGGAGATCGCCGAGCGGTACTCCTTCGAGCCGCCCCACCCGTCCACGATCGTCCTGCCGGACACCCACTCGATAAGGGGGCGCCTGCTCATCGCCACCGGTCGCGTCGAGGAGGGCGTGAACGAGCTGGAGGCCGCGGAGAAGATGTCCGAGGCCCGCGGCGGTCACAACACGGTGATGGCTCCCTGGGCGGGCGACCTCGCCCGGACCCTCGCCGTCGAGGACCCGCGCCGCGCCGCGGAGGTCACCGCGCACGCCCGCGTCCAGGCCGAGCGCTTCGGCACCGACACGGCCATCGGTGAGGCCCTGCGCTGCGCCGCCGCCCTGGAGACCGGCCAGCGCTCGGTCGCGCTCTACGCCCAGGCGGTCACCTACCTGGAAGCGTCCCCCTGCGCCTACGAACACGCCGCGGCCCGCGTCGACTACGGCATCGCTTCCCGCTCCCGCACGGAGATCGACCGAGGCCTGACCCTGGCGCAGTCCTGCGGAGCGGACGGCCTGGTGGCACGCGCCCGCGAGGCACTGGGCCCGGGAGCCCCGTAAGGGACGCGGGAAACGGCGCGCTCAGCCCCTACGCACCAGCAGTCGGGCATGCGAGGTGTCGCGGCCGGTCCGAATCCGGCTTTCGACCGCGGACGCCTGGGGCGCGCCGCGCCGTTCCCCGCGCCCCTTACGGGGCTTGCCGATACGGGTCGGTCACTCCTCCTCGGAGAGGACCCGCTGGGCCACGGCGAACGCCGAGTTCGCCGCCGGAACCCCGCAGTACACCGCCGTCTGCAACAACACCGCCCCGATCTCCTGGGGCGTGAGCCCATTACGGCGAGCCGCCCGCACATGCATCGCCAGCTCGTCATAGTGCCCGTGCGCGACGAGCGCGGTCATAGTGATCATGCTGCGCTCACGCCGGGCCAGCGTCTCGTCCGTCCAGACCTCACCCCACGCGTACCGCGAGATGAAGTCCTGGAACCGCGCCGTGAACGCCGACTGCCGAGCCTGCGCCCGGTCCACATGCTCGTCACCGAGCACCTGCCGCCGCACCTCCATCCCACGCCCGGCGTCACCGCCGAAGTGCGCGCGCAACGCGGTGAGCACGGCCTCCGGCCGCTGCGCGGGCGCGAGATGCGACGCGCCCGGGATCTCCACCAGCGCCGCCCCCGGCACCGCGTCCGCGATCTCCCGCAGATGCGCGGGCGGCGTCGCCGGATCCTCGCGCCCGGCGACGAGCAGCGCGGGCGCGCCGATGCGAGGCAGCTGCGCACGGATGTCGAACGCCGCCAGCGCGTCACAGCACGCGGCGTACCCGTCCGGGTCGGCCGTCCGGTGGTCCTCGACCAGCCCGGGAACGGTGAACCCGGGCGTGAACCAACGGGAGTCGGCGCCCTCCGCCAGCCCGGCCAGCCCTTCGGCCCGTACGAGCGCGGCCCGCTCCCGCCACGGCTTCGCGCCGTTGAAGTGCGCCGAGGAGCAGATCACGGCGAGCCTCTCCACCCGCTCCGGGTGGTGGACCGCGAGATGCAGCCCCACCGCACCGCCGAGCGAGACACCGGCGTACGAGAACCGGTCGATGCCGAGCGAGTCCGCGAGCGCCAGCACCAGCGCGGCCAGGTCGGCGACGGTCGCCCCCGGACCGATCAGGGAGGCGGACGAGCCGCCGTGCCCCGGCAGATCCCAGCGCACCACCCGGTGGGTGACGGAGAGTTCGGGCGCGACCTTGTCCCACAGGGCCAACGACGTGCCGAGGGAGGGGCCGAGGAGCAGCGGGGGAGCGGAGGCGGCTCCCTCGGCACGATGGTGCAGCAACGTGTCCTCCGTCGGCGCGGGTCGTTCGGTCCGGCTGGTCAACGTCGCTCCAGGGCACGGTCGGTGAGGGCTCCGGCGGAGCCCGTGTACTGGGTGGGATCAGTGAGGGCCACCAGGTCGAAGTCCTTCAACTCGGGCTCCTCCGCGAGGAGTTCCACGAGCGGCCGGCCCTCCGCGGTGGCCCGCCGTGCGACCCGGGTGAGCACTTCCTTGGCGCGGGCCCGCCCGAGCACCGGCGCGAGTTCGGCCGACAGCCGCTCGGACACGATCAGACCGTGCGTGAGGTCCAGATGGGCACGCATCGCGTCCGCGTGGACCTGCAGGCCCTCGGCCAGCTCCGCCGCGTCCCGCGCCGCCCCGCCGACCAGGCGGAGCAGGTCGCGCAGCGGCTCCCACTCGGCGTGCCAGGCGCCGGCGGGCCGTTCGTCCTCGGCGGCCATGGCCCCGTACAGCGTCGCCGCGAGCTGCGGCGCCCGGCGGGCCGCGGCCGCGATCAGTGTGGCCCGCACGGGGTTCGCCTTGTGCGGCATGGCGGAGGACCCGCCACCCGTGCCCTCGCTCAACTCGCGGATCTCGGTACGGGAGAGGGTGAGGACATCAGCGGCCGTCTTGCCGAGGGCGCCCGCGGTGAAGGCGAGGGCGCCCGCCAGGTCGGCGACCGGTGCCCGGAGGGTGTGCCAGGGCAACACTGGCGCGGCGAGGCCCAGTTCACGGGCGTACGCCTCGACCAGCGCCCCCGTGTCCAAGGCTCCGTACACGGTGAAGGCCGCCAACGTGCCCGCCGCACCGCCGAGTTGCACCGGCAGGCTGTTCCGAACCAGCCGCACCCGGTCCCGGGCGTCCAGCACCAGCGACCGCCAGCCCGCCGCCTTCAGACCGAAGGTGGTGGGGACGGCGTGCTGGGTGAGCGTGCGCCCCGGCATGACCGTGTCCCGGTGCTCGCACGCGAGGCGGGCCAGCGCGCGCTCCGTACGGGCGAGGTCACCGGACATCACGTCCAGCGTCCGTACCGCGACCAGCATCGTGGCCGTGTCCATGATGTCCTGGCTGGTCGCGCCCCGGTGGACGTAGGGGGAGTGCTCGTCGCCGACCGCCGCGCTCAGGTCGGCGACCAGCGGGATCACCGGGTTGCCACCGGCCCGTGCGCGCGGCGCGAGCGCGTGGACGTCGAAACGCGCCGCGTCGGCAGCGGCGGTGACGGCGTCGGCCGCGGCGGCCGGGGCGAGACCGAGTGAGCCCTGAGCGCGGGTGAGAGCGGCTTCCGCGTCGAGCAGCGCCCGGAGGAAGGCGTGATCGCCCGTCGCGGCCTCGGCGGCCGACCCCACCCGCCCGGGCGCGAGAAGCCCCGCGTCGAGGCAGGCGGTACCGGCGGGTTCCGCAGGCTGCTCGGGTTCGTCGGGTTCGTCGGGTCCGACCGCTGTCACTGAAACTCCAGGAAGACCGTTTCGCCTTCGCCCTGAAGACGGATGTCGAAACGGTACGTCCCGTTCGTCCCGTTCGCGCCCCCGGTCGCCACCAGCGTGGCGCGCCGCTCGGCCGGCAGCGAGTCGAGCAGCGGGTCCGGGCCGTCGGCGAGGTAGGCGCGCGTGAAGAGGTGGTGTGTCAGCCCGCGCGCGAACACGCACACGCTGATGTACGGCAGCCCGGAGTTGCCCGGCGGCAGGGTGTGCAGCGCGTAGTGCCCGTCGGCGTCCGTGGGCACCCGCCCGTAGCCCGTGAAGTCGACGCCGTTGCGCCCCAGGAATCCGCCGGTCGACGGATCGCGGCGCATGGAGCCCGGGGCGCCTGTCAGCGAGCCGTCGGGCGCGGCCTGCCAGAAGTCGAGCAGGGCGTCGGGGACCGGCCTGCCCGCGCCGTCGTACACGTACCCGTGCAGGCTGATCGCGTCCGGGTGGCCCAGGGGGGCGATCCGGTCGCCGTCGGGGAAGGGGAGGGCGTGCCCGTAGAACGGGCCGATGGTGTGGGACGGGGTGGGGAGCAGTCGCTCGGCCATGGTCAACGGCCTTCCTCGATCCAGGTGGCGGAGGGACCGTCGAGGACGATGTCCCAGGCGTAACCCATCGAGAACTCGGGCTTGGACAGGTCGTGGTCGTAGGTGGCGACCAGCCGCTCGCGGGCCGCCCCGTCCGTCACCGACTGGAGAATCGGGTCGTACCGGAACAGCGGATCGCTCGGGAAGTACATCTGGGTCACGAGCCGCTGGGTGAACGCCGTCCCGAAGACGGAGAAGTGGATGTGCGCGGGCCGCCACGCGTTGGTGTGGTTGCCCCACGGGTAGGGGCCCGGCTTGATCGTGGTGAACGAGTACCGGCCCTGAGCGTCCGTCAGGGTGCGTCCGACACCGGTAAAGTTGGGGTCGAGCGGCGCCGGGTGCTGCTCGCGCAGATGGGCGTACCGGCCGGCTGCGTTGGCCTGCCAGATCTCGACGAGCTGGTCGCGCACGGGGCGGCCGTCGCGGTCGAGCAGCCGTCCCGAGACGGTCATGCGCTCACCGATCGGCTCACCGCGGTGATGGATGGTCAGATCGCTGTCGTGCTCGGTGATGTCGGTGACGCCGAACACGGGGCCCGACAGCTCGACGGTCTCCGGGTCGCCGCCGCTCACGGCGACCAGCGGCTGTCGGGGATGGCGCAACAGGGAGCTGCGGTACGGGGCGTAGTCGCGCCGCGGGTGGTGCAGGACCGGGGCGCCACCGGCGACCGCCTTGTCGTACGCGTCCCGCTGGTCCTTGATCTCTGTGTCGATGTCCGACTGGGTGAGAGCCATGAGAGGTGGGTTCCTAACGCTCCAGTACGAGGGCGAGGCCCTGGCCGACGCCGATGCAGAGGGTGGCGACGCCGACTCCCGAGCCCTTGCGGGCCAGTTGGTGGGCGACGGTCCCGGCGAGGCGGGCACCGGAGGCGCCGAGGGGGTGGCCCAGGGCGATGGCCCCGCCCTGCGGGTTCAGGACGGCCGGGTCGAACTCGGGCCACTCGGCGACACAGCCGAGGACCTGGGCGGCGAAGGCCTCGTTGAGTTCAAGGGTTGACAGGTCGTCAAATGTTTTGCCCGCCTTGGCGAGCGCGCGGTTCACGGCCTCCACCGGTGCGAGACCGAAGTAGTCGGGGTCGAGCGCGGAGACACCGGACGCGGACACCCGGGCGAGGGGTTCGCGGCCGGTGGCGGCGAGACCCTCCTCGTCGACCAGGAGCAGGGCCGCCGCTCCGTCGTTGAGCGGCGAGGCATTGCCCGCGGTGACCGTACCGCCCTCGGCACGGAACGACGGCTTGAGCCTGGCCATCGCGGCGAGGGAGGCGTCGGCGCGTACGCATTCGTCGGCGGCGAAGGACAGCGGGTCGCCCTTGCGCCGCGGGATGGAGACCGGCGCGATCTCACCGTCGAACAGGCCCGCGGCCTGGGCGGCGGCCGCCTTGCCGTGGCTGGCGAGGGCGAACTCGTCCTGCTGTTCACGGCTGATCTTGTGCTTGTCGGCGATGCGTTCGGCGGACTCGCCGAGCGGGATGGTCCACCGCGGGTCCATCTCCGGGTTGACCATGCGCCAGCCGAGAGTCGTGGAGTACAGCTCGGTGTGCCCGGCGGGGAAGGGCCGGTCGCTCTTCGGCAGGACATAGGGGGCGCGGGTCATCGACTCGACACCGCCGGCGAGCGCGATCGAGGCGTCGCCGAGCGCGATGGCGCGGGCGGCCTGGATGACGGCTTCGAGCCCGGATGCGCACAGCCGGTTGACGCTCACGCCCGGGACGGAGGTGGGCAGACCGGCGAGCAGGCCGGCCATGCGGGCGACGTTGCGGTTCTCCTCGCCGGCGCCGTTCGCGTTGCCGAAGTACACGTCGTCGATCCGTGCCGGGTCCAGGTCCGGTGTGCGGGCGAGGAGCTCACGCAGGGCATGGGCGGCCAGGTCGTCCGGGCGGACGGCGGCGAGGCTTCCGTTGTACTTGCCGAACGGGGTACGGACGGCGTCGACGATGTAGACGTCTTTCACGGCTGCTTCTCCTCGGTGAGCTCCTCGACGAGCTCTTCGGCGATACGGACCTTGGCGGCAGTCTTCGCCACGACCTCATCGACCGTGACACCGGGCGCCGTCTCGACCAGTACCAGGCCGCTGTCGGTGACGTCCAGGACACCGAGGTCGGTGATCACGCGGTTGACACAGGCTTTGCCGGTCAGCGGCAGCGCGCACGCCTCCAGGACCTTCGGCGACCCGTCCTTGGCGGTGTGGGTCATCACGACGATCACCGTACGGGCGCCGTGCACCAGGTCCATGGCCCCGCCGATCCCGGTGATCATCTTGCCCGGTACGGCCCAGTTCGCCAGGTCGCCGCCCGCGGAGACCTGCATCGCGCCGAGGACCGCGACGTCGATGTGCCCGCCGCGGATCATCCCGAACGACAGCGACGAGTCGAAGTAGGAGGCGCCGGGCAGGACCGTCACGGTCTCCTTGCCGGCATTGATGAGGTCCGGGTCGACCTGATCCTCGGTCGGGTACGGGCCGGTGCCCAGGATGCCGTTCTCCGACTCCAGGATCACCTCCACGTCCGGCGGGAGGTAGTTGGGGATCAGTGTCGGCAACCCGATGCCGAGATTCACGTACTGGCCGTCCGTGAGTTCGCGCGCGGCCCGCGCGGCCATCTGTTCACGCGTCCAGGCCATCAGCTGCTCACCGTCCGCTGTTCGATCTTCTTGTCCGCCGCCTGCGCCGGGGTGAGCGCGACGACCCGCTGCACGAAGATGCCCGGCAGATGCACCGCGTCCGGATCGATCTCGCCCGGCTCCACCAGCTCCTCCACCTCGGCGATGGTCACCCGCCCGGCCATCGCGGCGAGAGGGTTGAAGTTGCGGGAGGACTTGTTGAAGACGAGGTTCCCGTGCCGGTCCCCCCTGGCGGCCCGCACCAGCGCGAAGTCGGTACGGATGCCGCGCTCCAGTACGTACGGGGTGCCGTCGAAGTCCCGTACCTCCTTCGGCGGGGAGGCCAGCGCTACGCCGCCCTCGCCGTCGTAGCGCCAGGGCAGTCCGCCGTCGGCGACCTGCGTGCCCACACCGGCCGGCGTGTAGAACGCGGGAATCCCGGCGCCGCCGGCCCGCAGCCGCTCGGCCAGGGTGCCCTGCGGGATCATCTCGACCTCCAGCTCCCCGCCCAGGTACTGCCGCGCGAACTCCTTGTTCGCCCCGATGTACGAGCCGGTGACGCGGGCGATACGGCCGGCCGCCAGAAGGACCGCCAGGCCGGACTCCATCGCCCCGCAGTTGTTGGACACCACGCCCAGGCCGGTGACACCGCGCTCGTACAGCGCCTGGATCGTCACGTTCGGCACACCGCTGAGGCCGAAACCGCCGACGGCGAGTGTCGCGCCGTCCGGTACGTCGGCCACAGCCCCGGCGGCTGTGGAGACCACCTTGTCCATCTGCGAAGCCCCATCTCTCCTGAGCGTCCCGCGGCCCCGATTAGTCAGGGCACTGAGTATTTCTACGAGGTTTCGAACACGCTGCCATCGCGGCCGTCAACCGTCAAGGCCCCCCATGAAACAAGAGCTGTGAGTCCGTACACGGAGAAGAGACAGCGGAGTGCCGGCCCGCTATTGTTCAGTGCACCAACGAATGCCGACTCTCGTGTCCGAAGGAGCGCTCATGGCCGCGGTGGATCTCTCCGCCCACCCCGGGCACCTGGCCCGGCGGCTGCAGCAGGCGCACTACCTGCTGTGGAACACGATGGTCTCCGAGGAGATCACCTCGCCCCAGTTCGCGGTCCTGAACGCGCTCGTCGCCGAGCCGGGTCTCGACCAGCGCACGGTGGGGGAGAGGGTGGGGCTCGACCGGTCCACCATCGCCGAGGTCATCAGCCGGCTCGGTCGGCGCGGCCTGCTGGACAAGGTCCGCGACCCCCAGGACGGCCGCCGCTCCCTGCTGCGCCTCACGGACGACGGCGTGCGCGTCCATCGCAAGCTGACCGTGCGGACGGCTCGGATGAACCAGGTCTTCCTGGCTCCGCTCTCCGGGGAGGAGCAGGCCGTCTTCTTCGACCTGATCCGGCGCGTCTCGGACGCGGCGGAGGGGTTGCGCAATCCGGCTGCGCCGGGGGCGGCGGTTGCCGGCGGTGCGCCTTGACGGGGCGCGGGGAACCGCGCGATCTTTTAGGGGCGCGCTACGACGTGCCCGCACCCGCACCTGCCCCCGAAGGCAACACGCCAGGTCGCTGCTGAGCAGTGGGTCACGCCCGTGCGAACACCACCCACACCTGGCCTTCGGCGAAGTTCATCGGTGTGCCGCCCGCCGTCGTGAACTCGGTGCCACCCGTGGCGAGGGGCCGCTTCCACGCCGCGTCGAAGGCCTTGCCGTCGCGCAGTACTTTCGCCGTGCCCGAGCCGACCGTCTCCGTGTAGGGCGTGATGTTGCCGAGGTAGTCGTGGTACCTGGACTCACGGATGTTCACGTACTGCACGACGACGGTCGAGGCGGTCACCCGCGCCCCGCCGGTCGTCACCGTCGGCGTGCCGTCCATCGACACCAGCCAGCGCTGTTGGTCCCGGGACCAGTCGAAGGTGAAACGCGCCTCCGGGAAGCGGACCGTTCGCGTGCTCTCGGCCGTGCCTCCCGCGGGCGCGGCGCCGTACCGGAAGCCCGTCGTCAGCGCGTCCGCCCCCGGCGCGGCCGTCAGCAGCCGGTGGGGGCGCAGATACAGGTTGTGCGGCTGGGGCTTGTCCGTGCCCCGGTAGTACGCGTTCGTCCTGTCCTCCGGCAGGGCGGTGCGCAGTGGCGCGCTGTCGATCAGCGGCAGCAGCCTCTTCTGTGCTCCCGAGAAGGCGAGCGTCGGCTCGTGGAACTGGCGCAGCAGCTCCAGGTCCGACTCGCGCGCGCTGCGTACCGGGCCGATGGCCTTCGGCAGGCGGGTCGCGTACACCGCCATCAGCCGGCTGAGGCCGCCCTCGACCTGCTCGGCGTACACGACGTCGGCGGCGTCCAGGCCCGTCTGAGGGCGGGCGCCGGGCACGTTGTCGATCTTCACGACGAGCGGGGAGGCGGCCCGGGGCGCCGGACTCGCCGGGGCGCTGGTGCCCTGCGTGCTGTCGGTGCGGGGTGGCAGGTTTCCGCGCTGCTTGTCGTCGAGCGGCTCACCGCTCGTGCACGCCGTCGCCACGGCGCCCACCAGCAGGGCGGCCAGCAGTGCCGTCGTCATGGCTGAGCGCCTCGAACGCCCCGTGCGTCTCCCGCGTACCGTGGCCACCGTGCCCCGTTTCGTCGTTTTTCAGGTTATAGGTTCAACGAGTACGTACCCCATGAGCCAAGATCGAAGGCGTGCGCTGGTCCGAGCGGGTCACGGGCGCGGGCGGGAGGGTACGGCGGTCCGGCCGACGGCGCCGGGCCGCGAGGCATAGGTCGTACGCGGGAGACGTACCCAAACGAGCCGCCGCGCAAGGGTGTTGGCCGGCGGGGATGTGCCTCGGCCCGTTCAGTCGCGCGGTCCCAGGATGTCCGCGAGGTCGTAGCCGACCGGTTCCTCCAGCTGGGCGTACGTACAGCTCTCCGGTGTGCGGTCCGGGCGCCAGCGGCGGAAGCGCGCCATGTGCCGGAAGCGCTCACCGTTCTCCATGTGCTCGTACGCCACCTCGCACACCAGCTCGGGCCGCAGCGGAAGCCAGGAGAGGTCCTTCTTGCCCGTCCAGCGGCTGGGCGCGCCCGGCAGCCGCGCCGACTCGTGCGCCGACTCCTCGGCCCAGGCCGCCCACGGATGCCCGGCGGGCGACTCCATGAGCAGCGGGGCCAGCTCCGCGATCAGTTCCTCGCGCCGCTTCATCGTGAAGGCCGCGCACACCCCCACGTGCTGCAACGTGCCCTCGGCGTCATACAGGCCGAGCAGCAGCGAGCCGACGACGGGCCCGCTCTTGTGGAGCCGGTAGCCCGCGACCACCACGTCGGCCGTGCGCTCGTGCTTGATCTTGAACATCAGGCGTTCGTCCTGCCCGTAGCGCAGGGCGAGGGGCTTGGCGACCACACCGTCGAGCCCGGCACCCTCGTACTGCTCGAACCACCGCCGCGCCACCTCGATGTCCGTCGTCGCCGGCGCCAGGTGCACGGGGGCCGCGCTGTCGGACAGCGCCATCTCCAGCAGGGCCCGCCGGTCGGCCAGGGGGACGTCCAGCAGCGACTCGTCGGCCAGCGCGAGCAGGTCGAACGCCACGAACGACGCGGGATGGCGCTCCGAGAGCGTCTTCACCCGCGAGGCCGCCGGATGGATGCGCTCGGAGAGAGCGTCGAAGTCGAGCCGTCCACCCCGCGCGACCACGATCTCGCCGTCCACCACACAGCGCTCCGGCAACCGCTCCCGCAGCGCCACCACCAGCTCGGGAAAGTACCTGACCAGCGACTTCGTGTTACGGCTGCCGATCTCGACCTCGTCCCCTTCACGGAAGACGATCGCCCGGAACCCGTCCCACTTCGCCTCGTAGTGCATGCCCGGCGGAATCCGCGCCGCGGACTTGGCGAGCATGGGCTTCACGGGCGGCATCACCGGCAGATCCATGCTCTGATTCTGCGTGGATACGCGAGGAACCGCCTGGTGTGCACCGTCGGCGCGGATATGCGAGGTGTGCGCGGTACGCCTACCGTGGCTCGCATGGTGGACGCGGTGGAGCTGGAGGCGGCGGGCAGGACGGTACGGCTGTCCAGCCCGGACAGGGTCTTCTTCCCGGAGCGCGGCTTCACGAAGCTGGACCTCGCCCGGTACTACCTCGCGGTCGGCCCCGGAATCCTGCGCGCGCTGCGGAACCGGCCCACGACCCTGGAACGCTACCCCGAGGGGGTCGGCGGCGAGTCCTTCTTCCAGAAGCGGGCGCCGAAGAACATGCCCGACTGGATCCCCACCGCGCACATCGCCTTCCCCAGCGGACGCAGCGCCGACGAGATGTGCCCCACCGAGGTCGCCGCCGTCCTGTGGGCCGCCCAGTTCGGCACGCTGACCTTCCACCCCTGGCCCGTACGCCGGGACGACGTCGACCGGCCGGACGAGCTGCGCATCGACCTGGACCCGCAGCCGGGCACCGACTACGCCGACGCGGTACGCGCCGCCCATGAGCTGCGCGAGGTGCTGCACGAGTACGGGGATCTGCGCGGCTTCCCCAAGACCTCGGGCGGCCGTGGTCTGCACGTCTTCGTGCCGATCACACCGCGCTGGACCTTCACCCAGGTCCGCCGGGCCGCGATCGCCGTCGGACGTGAGCTGGAGCGCCGGATGCCGGATCAGGTGACCACGGCCTGGTGGAAGGAGGAGCGGGGCGAGAAGATCTTCGTCGACTACAACCAGACGGCCCGCGACCGCACGATCGCCTCCGCCTACTCCGTACGCCCCCGGCCGCACGCGCCGGTGTCGGCACCCCTCACCTGGGACGAGGTCGGTGAGGCCGTGCCCCGGGACTTCGATCTCGCGACCATGCCCGCGCGCTTCGCCGAACTCGGCGATGTGCACGCGGACATGGACGAGCACGCCTGCTCCCTCGAAGCCCTGCTCGAACTCGCCACCCGTGACGAACACGATCACGGACTCGGCGATCTGCCGTACCCGCCCGAGTACCCGAAGATGCCGGGCGAGCCGAAGCGGGTACAGCCGAGCAGGGCCAAGAAGGAGAGCTGACCTGCGACTGCGCGACCGATCAACTAGTCGGGCGTCACAGCTCCTTGATCCTGACGTCCCGGTACGACACCACGTCCGTGGTGCCGTGCACCTGGAGCCCGATGTAGCCGGAGGCGAACCGCCGCCCGTCCGTGCCCGGGTCGTCCGAGCGGGGCGGGGTGAAGTCCTGACCGCCGGTGTTGTCGAACTCGTTGATCAGCACGCCGTTGCGGTAGACGGAGTAGTGCTGGTCCACCACGCGGATCTCGTAGTCGTTCCAGGTTCCCTTCTGGGTGACACCGGCACCGGCCAGGCCCACCCGGTCGAAGCCGTAGAGCGAACCGGTCTTGTACATGTCGCCGGTGGGACTGTCGAACTCCTGTATCTCGTGCCCGTACTTGATGGCGACCCACTCCGGCCGGGACTCCTCCGGGTGGTTGTGGACCTGCGGGAACCGCACGAACACACCGGAGTTGGCGTTGCCCGTGCCCGGCGCGTCGTCACGCCACTGGAGCTTCAGCGAGAAGTCCCCGTACTTGCGCTCGGGGAACCACAGCATGCCGAGGCCGGCCTTCGAGGTGCCCGACGTGATGGTGCCGTCGCCGTTGAGGCCGAACGAACCGCCGCCCACGTGCTGCCACTTGCCGAAGGTGTCCTGCGTGCCGTCCATGATCGTGCGGTAGCCCTCGGTCTGGCCGGGATCACCGATGCCCGACTCGTCGGCCGCCTCGTCGATCAGGTCGTACTCACGCTGGACGATCACACCGTCCTTGAGGAGGGTCTTGAGGACCGCCGTCACGTGCTTGAGGAACAGCGCGTGGGACGTCCACTCCTTCTCGTCCTCGATCAACTCGTTGATGCGGCACCGGCTGTTGGTGATCCGGTTCGGCACGCCCGTGTCGACCGTGCCGACGATGACCGTCAACCGCTCGTCGTACTCGGCGCAGTTGGGCGCCGGCACGCCGCCGCCCGGGGCGATCGTGAAGCTCACCGTCCGGGCGGCCGAGGTGTTGCCCGCCTTGTCGCTCGCCCGATACGCCACCGAGTGCGCGCCCGCGCGGTCGACCACCACGGGAGCGGTGTACGCCAGGTAGGGGCCGCCGTCGAGCGAGTACTCGATCCTGTCCACCCCCGAGCCGCCGTGTGCGTCCGTGGCGGTCACCGTCACCTTGGCGGTGTTGATGTACGCGCCGGCCGAGTTCTTCGTGCCCTCGACGCTCACACCGGTCACCGGGGGAGTGGTGTCCTCGACGGGCGGCGCGACGACGGTGAACGACACGGACTTCTCGGCGGCCGCGTTGCCCGCCTTGTCCGTCGCCCGGAACCGCACCTTGTGCGCGCCCACCTCGTGGACCATCACCGGAGCGGTGTAGGGCTGCCAGGCACCGGCGTCACCGAGCGCGTACTCGATGGTGTTGACGCCGGAGCCGGTGTCGGAGGCCGTCACCGTGACGGTCGCCATGGAGACGTACTCGCCCTGCGCGTTCTTCTCGCCCGTCACCGTGGCCGAGGTGTCCGGCGCGGTCGTGTCGTCCGTCGGCGGGGCCACCACCGTGAACTGCTCCGCCTTCTCCGCGGACGTGTTCCCGGCCTTGTCGACGGCCCGGTAACGGACCTTCTGGGCGCCGACCTGATCGACCACGACAGGCGTGGTGTAAGGCTGCCAGGCGCCCGCGTCACCGAGGGCGTACTCGACGCGCTCGACGCCCGAACCGCCGGTGTCCGTCGCGCTGATCGCCACGGTCGCCGAACCGACGTACGCGCCGTCCGCGTTCTTCGTTCCCGTCACCTCGGCCGCGGTCACCGGCGCGGTGGTGTCCTCGCCGGTGCCCTCCGTGACCACCAGGATGCCCTGCATCTGGCCGTGGCCGGGGATCGTGCAGAAGTAGCGGTACCGGCCGGGTGAGAGCGTCACCTCGGCCGTGTGCTTGCCACCCTGGTCGTCGTTCGGGTTGGCCAGGATGTTCAGCGGGACGTCGTTCTGGTACTCCGGGTCCGACACGTCGAACGTCAGCGTGTGCGGCATGCCCATGGTGTTGCCGGTCGCCTCGCTGTTCTCGAAGACGATCGTCGTCGGGCCCGCGACCGCCGTCGTGGGCGCGGAGGTGTACTTGGTGATGTCGTCACCGGCCGTCCAGGTGAGCGTCTGCGCCGCGGTGCCCGCCCCGGACGGGGTGTTGTCGGTCTGGCCGGAGGCCGAGGTCGAGGCGAGCCCCAGCACCATCAGCAGCGACGCGAGCAGCGCCGTCCACAGCCGTCCAGTTCTTCGCCTGCCGATGTTCGTCACGCGCGTCACTGCGCCTCCCTGGCGAGCTGATCGGCGGCGGGAGTGGGGCCGCCGCCCTTGTACGTCACCTGCCACAGCGCGGACTTGGAGTCCGAGGTGAAGAAGCCACGGCCGTAGTCGAGGACGTACAGCGTGCCGTCCGGGCCGAACTTCCAGTCCATGAGGTTCTTGATGCCGTCGTTGCCGATGGGGATGATCTTCTTCAGGGACTCGGCGTGCACCGGGATGCCGCCCTGCCCGGCCGTCTTCGGGTCGAGGAGCACGGCGTGGCGCGGCTGGTCGGCGTCGTAGAAGTCGCCCACGAACCACTTGCCGTCCCAGTACGAGGGCCACTTGGCGGCGTTCGCCAGCGTGCCGTCGTACCGGTAGACCGGGCCGTCCATGGCCGCCTGGCCGCCGCCCTTCAGCCACGGCAGCAGGAACTTCTGCTCCGCCGTCTTGTACGACGGGATGCCGCCCGCGTCCCGCGGGAAGTCCGGGCCGCCGCCCTGGGGCGAGTACCAGATGGTGTTCGATGTGACCGGCGGGAGATTCACGAGACCGTCGTTGTTCGGCGACTCGTTCTTCGGCGCGTTGCAGTCGTACCAGCCGAGCGGCTTCGTCGGATCGGGCAGGTTGCGGTCCCGGTAGGGCTGCTTGTTGCCCATGCAGTACGGCCAGCCGTGGTTGCCCGGCTTGGTGATCGCGGCGAACGTGTCGTACTTCGCCGGGCCCCAGGTCGTCGACGGCGACCCGGCGTCCGGGCCGACCCAGCCCGCGTACAGCGTGTCGGTCTTCTTGTCGATGGAGATGCGCGCCGGGTTGCGGACGCCCATCACATAGATCTCGCCACGCGTCTTGCCGCCGCCCTCGGCCGTCTCCTTGCCCGTGAAGAGGTTCCCCTCGGGCAGGGTGTACGTGCCGTCCTGCTCCGGGTGGATGCGCAGGATCTTGCCGTTCAGGTTGTTGGTGTTGCCCGCCGTGCGGCGCGCGTCGGCGAAGGAGACGCCCTTGTAGTTCGGCTGCGGGTTGTTGCCCGAGTAACCGTCGCTGAAGCCGCTGGAGTTGTTGTCACCGGTGGCGATGTACAGGTTGCTCTTGGAGTCCCAGGCCAGGCCGCCGCCCGCGTGGCAGCAGCTGTGGATCTGCACCGGCCACTTCAGCAGGACCTTCTCGCTGTTCAGATCCAGCCTGCTGGTCGCCGAGTTGTAGGTGAAGCGGGAGACGTACCGCTCGGCCATCCGCTTGTCGCGGTCGATCCGGGAGTGCGGTGTGTAGTGCAGGTACACCCACCCGTTGTCCGCGAACCGGGGGTCCAGCTCGATGCCGAGCAGGCCCTCCTCGACCTTGATCAGCTCGTCGCCGCCGCCCTTGTTGCCGAAGACGTTGAGCGTGCCGGCCAGGGTGACCTTCTTGGTCCTCGGGTCGTAGACGTGGATCTCGCCCTTGCCCTTGCCGACGTCCGGGTTGTTCCAGTCCGTGACGACCGGCTGCGACGAGTCGGCACCGCCGCGGCCGATGTAGAACACGCGGCCGTCCGGGGCGGTGACCAGGCCGTGCGGTTCGCCGATCTGGTCGTTCTGGCCCGGCTGGTTGGCCTGGGTCAGCCGCTCCGCCTTGTAGTTGCCGTTGATCGTCGCCTTGCAGTCGGCTTGCGAGATCCGGGCCGTCCACGCGAGCGCCCCGCGCAGGTGCGAACGGAACTCCGTCTCGTCGTACGAGGACTCCGTGCCGCCCATGCCGGTGTAGAAGGACCGGCCGCCGTCGTAGTCACGGCACCAGGACACGGGGTGGTCGGCGCCGTTCGCGCCGGTACCCGGCTGGTACGTCGACTCGCGGACCCGGGCCACCGTGTGTACGTCGCCGGACGGGTTCTTGACCCAGTTCAGCCACTGGTCGGGGCGCTTCCACTGCAGCGGGAGATCCTTGGTGGCCGGATGCTGCCGGTCACCGACCTCAACGATCGCCCGCTGTACGGCCGTTGGGCTGCTCGCCGCCGGACGGGCCCCGACGAGCCCGGTGAACCAGTCCGAGTACGGCTCGGCGCGGGCCGCGTCATGGATGCCGAGGAAGCCGCCGCCGGCCTCCATGTACGACTCCAGGCCGGCCTCCTGCTCCGGTTCGAGGACGTCACCGCCGCCGGTCAGGAAGACGACGGCGTTGTAGAGGCCGAGTTGCGTCTCGTCGGTGAAGACCGAGGCGTCGTCCGTGGCCGTCACCTTGAAGCGCCCGGCCGTGGGGCCCGTCCGGCCGATGTCCTCGATCGCCTCGATACCGGCGTTGACGACGGGCGACTCCTCGCCGCCGGCCGCGGAACCGTGGTAGATCAGCACGCGTACATCGGAGCCGCCGGGGGGCGACGTGATCGACATCGTTGTCAGCGGGTCGGGTGCCGGGCGCGCGCTCGCGGCGGGCCCCGAGAGGACGCCCGCCGTGACGACTCCCGCAGCCAGCGCGGCTGCCCAGCCTCTCCGTCTGGACCTGCCCAACTTCCGTACAGTCAGTGGCGTTTGATGCGGTGTGGGCCGCATGTGGTCACCCCATCCTCCTCGGTCACAGCAACAGCGCCATGGAAGCTAGACCTTTTCGCGGAACTCGCCAATAGGTATGACCGGGATCGCACAAACTTTGTCCTGAGTGTGGATAAACGACGGCGATGCCACTACCGTCTCACCAGTTCGTCTCTGTCACCCGGTTCGGTCGGATCCACCGCCAGATCCGCGACCGGACCCACCAGTCCCGTCAATTCCGTTGACCGCGTTGCAGGTTGGGAGAGTTCGGCATGGGCACCACGGACGACATGGCCACCACGGACGCGATGGACAGGCGCGGGTTCAGCCGTCGGATGATGCTGGGCGGGGCCGCGGTCGCCACGGTGGCGACATCGTTGTCACTCGTCGCCGCGAAGGACGCGACGTCCGCCGACAGCGCGGCGAGCGCGAGCACCGCGCTCCGTACCGCTCCCGCCGGCGGCGAGGTCAGGCGCATCAAGCTGTACATCGAGAAGCTCGCCGACGGTCAGTTGGGTTACGGGTTCGAGAAGGGTGCGGCCTCGATACCCGGCCCGCTGATCGAACTCAACGAGGGTGACACCGCGTACATCGAGGTCGAGAACACGTTGGACGTGGCGGCGAGTCTGCATGTCCACGGCCTGGACTACGAGGTCTCCAGCGACGGCACGAAGCTGAGCAGGTCGCATGTCGAGCCGGGCGACACCCGGACGTACACCTGGCGCACCCACGCCCCCGGCCGCCGCAAGGACGGCACCTGGCGGGCGGGCAGCGCGGGCTACTGGCACTACCACGACCATGTCGTCGGCACCGAGCACGGTACGACCGGCATACGCAAGGGCCTGTACGGGCCGGTGATCGTGCGCCGGGAGGGTGACATCCTGCCCGACAAGACCCACACCATCGTCTTCAACGACATGACGATCAACAACAGGCCGGGTCACGACAGCCCCAACTTCGAGGCCACGGTGGGGGATCGGGTCGAGTTCGTCTCGATCACGCACGGCGAGTACTACCACACGTTCCACGTGCACGGTCACCGCTGGGCGGACAACCGCACCGGCCTGCTGACCGGCCCGGACGACCCCAGCCGGGTGGTCGACAACCTGATCGTGGGCCCCGCGGACTCGTTCGGCTTCCAGGTCATCGCGGGGGAGGGCGTCGGAGCGGGCGCGTGGATGTACCACTGCCACGTCCAGAGTCACTCCGACATGGGAATGGCGGGGTTGTTCCTGGTGAAGAAGACAGACGGCACGATCCCTGGCTACGAGCCCCACGAACACTGAACGACGGGGCACGCAGCACCCCCCGCCCAGGGGCGCGGGGAACGGTGCGTTCAGCGACGGCGTGCCCGCACTTGGTGGCCGGTCTGTTTTTAGGGCGCGGGGAACGGTGCGTTCAGTCATGATGTGCCGGCGCGTGACGGCGGTCTGGTCTTTTGGGGGCGCGGGGAACGGCGCGTTCAGCGACGGCGTGCCCGCACTTGGTGGCCGGCCTGTTTTTGGGGGGCGCGGGGAACGGCGCGTTCAGCGACGGCGTACCCGCACTTGGTGGCCGGCCTGCTTTCAGGGGCGCGGGGAACGGCGCGACCAACCACGACGGACCCGCTCGCCGCCAGCCGCTCGGCAAGAAGGGAGCGCTCTCAGCAAAGGGGAGAACCACGGCTATCCTGATCGGCAACCGCCGCCCTGAGGAGCCCCGAGGTGACCGAGCAGTCGACGCAGCCACGCCCCACACTGGAGGCCGTGGCCGCCCGGGCGGGAGTCTCCCGAGCCACCGTGTCCCGCGTCGTCAACGGCGGCGAGGGCGTCCGCGAACCCCTCGTCGAACGAGTCAGGCGCGCCGTCGAGGAACTCGGTTACGTCCCCAACCAGGCCGCCCGCAGCCTCGTCACCCGACGCCACGACGCCGTCGCCGTGGTCATCGCCGAACCGGAGGCCCGAGTCTTCGCGGACCCCTTCTTCGCGCTCCAGCTCCGGGGCATCAGCAAGGAGCTGACGGCCCACGACTCGCAACTCGTACTGCTGCTCACGGAGGGCCGCGACGACCACGCCCGCGTGGCGCGCTATCTCGCCGGCGGCCACGTCGACGGCGCCCTCGTCTTCTCGCTGCACCTCGACGACCCGCTGCCCGGCCTGATCCACGGAGTGCCGACCGTGTACGGAGGGCGCCCCGGCTGGAGCGACGGATCACACGGCGTGGTCTACGTCGACTGTGACAACAGGGGCGGCGCCCGGGAGGCCGTCCGGTATCTCGTCGGGCTCGGGCGCGAACGCGTCGCCCACATCACCGGGGCCCTCGATCAGACCTCGGCGGTCGACCGGCTCGACGGGTTCCGTGACGTCATGGTGGACGCCGATCCGAGGCTGATCGTGGAGAGTGACTTCACCCTGGGTGGCGGCGAGCACGCCATGCGGGAACTTCTCGACCGGTGCCCCGATGTGGACGCGGTGTTCGCCGCGAACGACCTCACGGCGGTCGGTGCGATGCGGGTTCTGCGGGAGCACGGGCGGCGGGTGCCCGAGGATGTCGCCGTCATCGGGTTCGACGACATGCTGCCGTTCACCGAACAGGCTGATCCGCCGCTCACGACTGTCCGGCAGGACATCGAGGAGATGGGGCGGTTGATGGCGCGGTTGTTGTTGCGGGGGTTGGACCGGAGCGGGTCCGCTGCCGCGGGGGTGCCGTCGAGTGTCGTGCTGCCTACGACTCTGGTTCGGCGGGTCTCCGCGTAGCCGCTCCGGGGGGTGTGTGTGCGGGGTTCGTTGTGGCTGGTCGCGCCGTTCCCCATGCCCCTGCAAGCCAGGCTGTTCGTCGGGTGCGGGCACGTCGTGGCTGGTCGCGCAGTTCCCCGCGCCCCCAAAAGACAGGACCGTCGCCGCGTGCGGGCATGTTGTGGCTGGTCGCGCCGTTCCCCGCGCCCCTTGCGGGCGCCCCCGGTGGGGCGTCCGCCAAGGGCGGGGGTCACGCGCCTACCGACACCGTGAAGCGGTGCGGGTTGCCGTCGTGGGCCGCGCCCGATACGTCGGGCTGGCCGTCAGGGCGTACGTCGTCGTACGGGAAGGCGTAGCCGATGGGGGAGTTGGCGTGTACGACGCGTGCCCAGTGGTTGGTGACCGCGCCCGTGTAGTAGTCGGACGTGGTCGTGCCGTTGGGCTGGGTCGGGTGGGTGAGCATGATCGAGCGGTTGAAGCCGGCGGCGAGGCGGGCGAGGATGGCCTTCTTGTCGTCGGAGTCGCCCGGGTTGTTGGCGAACGGGCCGTGGTTGCAGGTGAAGATGTCCTTCGACGTCGGCTTGCTGAAGGTGTGACCACCGGCGAAGGTCAGCGTGTCGCCACTGACCCGGCCGTTGAGTACGCCCCGGCCGCCTTGGAGGTCGATCCCCAGGTCGGTGGAGCGGTACTTGTCCCAGACCTGGTCTATGTAACTGGTCCACAGGTCGCGGAACGGCATCTCGGCGGGCCGGTCGAAGTACGGAGCCATCAGGTTCTGCGGCGAGACCACCCGCAGTACGGAGCCGTCGCTGCCCCGGGTCACCAGCTTGTCCCAGGGCTGGCCGTCCTTGGCGGCCTGTGCCGTGAGGTCCGCGGCGATCCGGTCGACGGCGCCGTCGGGCAGCGGGGCCACCGTGTGCGTGGCGTCGCCCTCCAGGGTCAGACCGATCGGCAGCGCGGTGACCAGGTCGACGTAGCTGATGTTGGCGTACAGCTGATCGGTGTTGAACGTGAATTCGCAGAACGACCACGTCCTGACGTAGTTCGGGTCGGCGGGCGTGGCGAACGCGGGCTCGACCAGGGAGGGGCCCGGGTTGAGGTAGAAGTCGAGCGTGCTGTCCCGTACGAAGTAGACGCGAGCGCCGTACATCTGGGGCAGCGTCAGCACCTTGGCGGCGGAGCCGGCGGCGCCGAGGGGGATGGCGCAGTCGACGGGCAGCGGTGTCTGGGGAGCCGACGGGGAGGTGGGCCGGTAGACACTGCCGTCCGCGCGCAGCAGGACCCAGTTGCCTGTCGACTGCTCGTGACCGGTGACGTACGCGCGGACCGTACCGGGCAACGAGTTGTTCTTGAGGGCGAGTTCACAGGTCGCGGGAGCCGCCTCGGCCGCCGGGCTGAGAGTGCTCCCCCAGACGGGGTAGCCCGCGGCAGCGGTGACGGCCGCGGTTCCGGTCAGAAACTTCCTGCGTGAGATCAAGGGTGTCTCCTGGGACGTGGGGGGAGGCAGGGGCGGGCCGATGTATGGGGCATCGGCCTCCTGCGGGGCACCACTGTTCCCAGAGGGGAGTTGAAGCGTCAAGGGTTATGACTGAGAGCGCTCTCTGAAATTTTGTGCTTTCAGAAGTTGACGGCGGTCAGAGGGGTTGGGCGGGGGTGGTCTGCATACCGCCCGCCGCGGTCTTCCCGGCCGCCTGGAAGAAGCCGTAACCGCCGGAATCGGATCCCGCCGACTGGAAGTCCCAGCCGAAGACCCCTCTGTAGAAGGAGGTGGCGCCGTCGATGTCGGGGGTGCCGAGATCGATCCAGTTCGGAGCGCCGGTGACGAAACGGGTGGTGAGCATAGTGCCCTCCTTCGAGGGGTTCCGTTGCCTGCACTGCCGAGTCTTGCACCGCCCACTGACAACCGCTGCCGGAGCGGGGCGCTACCACGGGCCGGGCCCTTGGTGACCCCCTCCTCCGTCGGGAAGTGGGGTGGGGCGGGGCGGTGTTCGGGTGGGAGCGGTTCCCGCCGCGCGCCGCTGTGCACCTGCCCCCTGCCAGGGGCATCATCGGGTCCGTTGCGTCTTTCGGACCTTGCGACTCCCGTCGGTTCCGCAGGCCTCGGCGGCGTCGCGCGGGCGCCCGTTGAGCTCCCGTTGATCGAACGTTTTTCGATACGCGACACGATCCCGGCATGCACAACGACACCACCGCCGCCGCGCCCGACCTCTCCTGGCAGGAACAGGCACTGTGCGCCCAGACCGGCTCCGACTTCTTCTTTCCCGAGCCTGGCAGCTCGGTCCGTGAGGCGAAGCAGATCTGCGGAATGTGCGAGATGCGCTCCGCGTGCCTCGAATACGCGCTCAACCACGACGAACGTTTCGGCGTCTGGGGAGGCCTCTCCGAGAAGGAACGCCTCATCCTCCGACGTGCCCAGCACTAGGCCAGCACTAGCCCAGCACTAGCCTGACGCCAACCCAGCACCAGCCCGCCACCAGACAGAAGCGCAACGGGAATTCCGAGCGTGTCACAGCTTCCGACAGGCACAATCCACCGGAAGGGGGCGGCCCGGATCGTGCGTACGGGGGCGGCGGGGTGGCCGGCGGTGCGCCTCGCAGTGGCGCAGTCGGCTGGGTAAACGCCGACACGGACGCCGGGCCAGCCCTCACCGAAGCTCCCACTGATGCCGATGCCGATGCGGAGCCCGAAACCGATGCCGATGCCGAGCCCGAAACCGGTGCCGCTGCCGACGCCGACGCCGACGCCGAGCCCCGTAGGGACCGGCCCGCCCGGCAGCGCGTCGACCATCTCGTCGCGTGCCTGGCGCAGCGGGCCGAAGCCGCCGCCGGGCCCGTCCGCGAAGCGGCCCTCGGAGCCGCAGAGCTGCTGGCCCGGTACGACGGACTCGTGCCGCAGGCCGCCGCGATCACGGTGGCCCATATCGACCTGGACGCGGAGGCGGAGCACGTGGACGCGGCCCTGTCCCGGCTGGCCGCTCTGACGGCCGGCCGGCCGGCGCTCGCGGCCGGAACCGCCGCCGAACTCGCCGAACGGCTGGAGCACAGCGCACACGAGGGCGACGCCGAGATCCTTCTCGGCGTCGCCCGGCGGCTCACCGCGCACGGCGGTCACGGTGCGGGACTGATCGCCGCCGCGCTCACGGGGGCACTCGGCACCCGCACGGACTGGCGGCAGCCGTGGCGAGCCCAGCTGAGAGCGCTGCGCCGCCACCCGGTGGCCGACGTCCGCGACGCGGCGCCGGCCCGGACGACGGCGTACGAATGAGAGATGCCCCGGTCCCGGCACACACGCCGGGACCGGGGCAGCGCGTCACACAGCCGCGGCGCGGATCACACCGCGGCGGCGCGGGCCGCCATACGGGCCTTGCGGGCCGCGAGCTTCTCGTCGAACTTGGATGCCTCGGAGTCCAGGCCGCCCATGTACAGGCCGAGCTCTTCCTGCGCCTTGAGGCCCTCGGGGCCCAGGCCGTCGATCTGCAGGACCTTGAGGTGACGAAGGATCGGCATCAGCACGTCGTCATGGTGGATCCGCATGTTGTAGACCTCGCCGATGGCCATCTGCGCGGCGGCGCGCTCGAAGCCGGGCATGCCGTGCCCGGGCATCCGGAACTGGACGATGACGTCCCGCACGGCCTGCATGGTCAGGTCGGGGGCCAGCTCGAACGCGGCCTTGAGGAGGTTGCGGTAGAAGACCATGTGCAGGTTCTCGTCGGTCGCGATGCGCGCCAGCATGCGGTCGCAGACGGGGTCGCCCGACTGGTGGCCGGTGTTGCGGTGCGAGACGCGGGTCGCGAGCTCCTGGAAGGCGACGTACGCGACGGAGTGCAGCATCGAGTGCCGGTTGTCCGACTCGAAGCCCTCACTCATGTGCATCATGCGGAAGGCTTCGAGCTGGTCGGGGTCCACGGCGCGCGACGCGAGCAGGTAGTCGCGCATCACGATGCCGTGGCGGCCCTCCTCGGCGGTCCAGCGGTGCACCCAGGTGCCCCAGGCGCCGTTGCGGCCGAAGAGGGAAGCGATCTCGTGGTGGTAGCTGGGCAGGTTGTCCTCGGTCAGGAGGTTCACGACGAGCGCGATGCGGCCGAGCTCGGTGACCTTGGACTGCTCCTTGCCCCAGGCCTCGCCGTCCTCGAAGATGCCGGGGAAGTTGCGGCCGTCGGACCAGGGCACGTACTCGTGCGGCATCCAGTCCTTGGCGACCGACAGGTGGCGGTTGAGTTCGGTCTCCACCACTTCTTCCAGCGCGAACAGCAGGCGAGCGTCGGTCCAGTCGGAGGACGGGCTGCCGAGTTGGGGAGAAGTGATCGTCACGGGGGCTCCAGGGGGACGTGATTGCTGAGCGTCAAAACAAAGCTACGGCATCGTAGGCTACGTATCCGTAGGTTACGGTGCCGTAGGTTAAGTGTGCTGTAAAGAGCCCTGATCAGCAACGATCTCTGGAGAGATCGATTCCGCGGGCATACGGAGGCCATCCGTCCGGCGGACGCGCAGGTCCCGGGGCCGAACGCGGGGCCGTACGCGCGGCCCTCCCGGGGCTCAGACGTACAGCTCCCGCAGCCGGACCGAGAGACACGTCACACAGCCTTCGAGCTTCTCGAACTCGCTGATGTCGACGAGGACGGGTTCATGACCGAGTCCGGCGAACAGATCGGCGGTCTTCGGCGCGCTCGCCGCCATCAGCAGCTTTCCGCCGCCCAGCAGGACGACGTGCGAGCCTGCCTCCTCCGGCACCGCCAGGAAGCGCGGGAACAGCGAGGGGGTGTCCACCAGCGGCTCGTACCCGATGATCGTGCCGTCCGGCAGCGCGGTGACGGCCGACTTCAGGTGCAGCACCTTGCTGACCGGTACGGCGACGACCCGGGCGCCGAGCGGTTCGAACGTGGCGCGCAGCTGCTGGATGCCGGCTCCGTTGGTGCGTCCGCCCTGGCCCACGTAGATCGTGTCGCCGACCTTCAGGACGTCGCCGCCGTCGAGCGTGCCCGGCTCCCACACCCAGTTCACCGAGCAGCCGAGCCGGGCCACCGCCTCCTCGACGCCGGCGGTCTCGCCGCGCCGGGACTCCGCGCCCGGGCGGCCTATCAGCGCCACGTTGCGGAAGACGACCACCGCGTCCTCCACGAACACGGAGTCCGGGCAGTCCTCGGCGGGCTCCGCCTCGACGGTCTCCCAGCCGTGCGTACGCAGTGCCTCCGCGTACGCCTCCCACTGTTCGACCGCCAGGCCGAGGTCGACCGGCGTGCGCTCCAGGTGCGTGACGAGCCCTTCGGTCAGGCGGGGGCTGGGACGGCGGATGAGGGCTTTCCGGCTGGGCACGTACGGATCTCCGTCTCGGCAGGGTGCGTCCCGCACATCATGCAGCCCCCACCCACGTCACAACAGCCCCCTGAGCGGGACAGCCCCCGGAGGAGGCCGGGCCCCGTAAGGGGCGCGGGGAACGGCGCGCCCGGCCCTCACGCGCCCGCACCGCGCGAACGACCGGTGACGCTCTCCACGGGTGTCGGCGGTCGTGCGGCTGCGGTGGGGGCAGTTCGCGCAGTTCCTCGCGCCCCTCGGACAGCGGGGCTGCGCCTCTGCGCGAACGGCTCCCACGCGCCCGCACGACACGAACAACCGCCCGCAGCCCTCCCCGGGGCCACCGGACTACCCCGGCTGCCCCACCGCCTCGGACGTGGTCTCCGTCAGCTCCCCGTCCAGCAGCAACCACCGCGTGATCCCGATCGACTCCAGGAACGGCACATCGTGGCTGGCCACGATCAGCGCCCCCTCGTACGACTCCAGGGCACTGGTCAGCTGCCGCACGCTCGCCATGTCGAGATTGTTCGTCGGCTCGTCGAGCATCAGAAGCTGCGGTGCGGGCTCGGCGAGCATCAGCGCGGCCAGGGCCGCCCGGAAACGCTCACCGCCGGAGAGCGTCGCCGCCCGCTGGTCGGCCCGCGCGCCCCGGAACAGGAAGCGGGCCAGTCGCGCCCGGACCCGGTTGTTGGTGGCGCCCGGCGAGAACCGGGCCACGTTCTCGGCGACCGTCAGCTCGTCGTCGAGCACGTCGAGACGCTGCGGGAGAAACCGCAGCGGCACATGGGCCAGCGCCTCCCCGGAGACAGGCGGCAACTCCCCGGCGACCGTCCGCAGCAGCGTCGTCTTGCCCGCCCCGTTGCGCCCGATCAGCGCGACCCGCTCGGGCCCGCGCAGATCGAAGGAGCCCGCGCTCGCCCCGTACGCCAGCTCCAGGTCCAGGAGCGTGAGGACGTTACGGCCCGGCGGTACGGCCGTGTACGGCAGGTCGACGCGGATCTCGTCGTCGTCCCGCACGGCGTCCACGGCGTCGTCGAGCCGCCCCTTGGCCTCGGCGAGCTTCTCCTCGTGCATGATGCGGTGCTTTCCGGCGGACTCCTGGGCCGCGCGTTTGCGCGCCCCCATCACGATCTTCGGCTCGCGCTTCTGCTCGAACATCTTCTGGCCGTACCGCTTGCGACCGGCCAGCTTGACCTGCGCGTCGGCCAGTTCGCGCTTCTGCTTCTTCAGATCGGACTCGGCGACGCGCACCATCCGCTCGGCCGCCTCCTGTTCGGTGGCGAGGGCCTCCTCGTACGCCGAGTGGTTGCCGCCGTACCAGGTCACCTCGCCGGAGCGCAGATCGGCGATCTGGTCGACCAGGTCGAGGAGTTCGCGGTCGTGGCTGACCACGACCATGACCCCGGAGTAGGCCTCTACGGCCGCGTACAGCCGTCGGCGCGCGTACAGGTCGAGGTTGTTGGTGGGCTCGTCGAGGAGGAGTACGTCGGGCCGGCGCAGCAGCAGCGCGGCCAGGCGCAGCAGGACCGACTCGCCGCCCGAGACCTCGCCGATGGTGCGGTCGAGCCCGATGTGACCGAGGCCGAGTTCGCCGAGCGTCGCCACGGCGCGCTCCTCGACGTCCCAGCCGTCGCCCACGGCCTCGAAGTGCTCCTCGGACACGTCGCCCGACTCGATGGCGTGCAACGCGGCGCGCTCGGCCGCGATGTCCAGCACCTCGTCGACCCGCAGCCCGGTGTCGAGGGTGACGTTCTGGGGAAGGCGGCCGACCTCGCCCGCGACACGGACGGTGCCCTCGGCCGGGACGAGTTCTCCCGTGATCAGTTGCAACAGGGTCGATTTGCCCGATCCGTTGACGCCGACGAGCCCGGTCCTGCCGGGACCGAAGGCCACCTGGAGGTCCTCGAAGACCGGGGTGCCGTCGGGCCAGGCGAAGGACAGGGAGGTGCAGGTGATGGAAGTGGGGGTACTGGACATACAGGCCTCGCAGTGCTGGATGCGGTCAGGGCGACACGTATCGAGACACCGGGAGGCGGCGACAGCCGGAAGGACGGAGCCCACCGGGGTGATCGCGGAACACGGGAGGAGCCCTGTTACGCGGGACGGCTCGGAGCCGAGGTCGCACGCTGCGCACACACGGATACGTGTGTGACGCGGTGTCTCAAGACCTCAGACGAGCAACGTCCTTCTCCATTCGGCGACAACAGGACCGCTTTACACCGTAGGAGGGGCGTCGGCGGCTGTCAACGAATTAACGTGCCCCCCAACCGCCCGAAGGAAACCACGTGCCCATCGGCCCGCTCTCGCTGCCCGCCCGTCTCTGTCTGCTGGCCTGGGACACCTCGAAACTCAAGGTCACCAGTGCTTCCCAGCTTCCGCATCTGGTCCGGGCCGGCGCCCTCACCGAGCTGGCGCAGCGCGGGCTGCTGGCCGACGCGGACGGCGTCGCCACGCCCACCGATCCGGACGGCAGGAGCGGGGACCCGGCCCTCGATGGGCTTCTGGAACTCATCGAGGAGTCCCGGCCGCACAAGTGGAAGACCTGGGTCAGCCTGCGGGCGCGCATCACGCTTGACGCCGTACAGGCGCAGCTCGCCGCGGACGGATACCTGCGCGCCGAGAAGACACGGGTGCTCGGCGTCTTCCCGTCCGTGGAGTACGAGATCGGCCGCGTCGCCGTCGTGGAAGGACTGCGTGCGCAGGCTCGGCAGGTGCTGGAGGGGCCGCTGCCCGTGCATGAGGTGTCCGAGCGGGACGCGGCGCTCGTCGCCCTCGCCGCGGCGGCCGAACTGCGCACGCTGGTGTCGGGCAGGGAGCGGCGGCAGTACGAGGAGCGGATCGCGGCCCTGACCGAGCGCAGCGGGACGGCGACTCCGGTTCTGCGGCAGGCGGTCCAGGAGGTGCGCTCGGCGGTGTCCGTGGCGATGGCGGCACCTGGGCTGCCGGGGAACTGAGGCTGCCGAAGGACTGCGCGGGCAGCACTCGTACTCGTCCGCCGTGCCACGCGGGAGCTGCTGGACACGGGAACGTACGACACGCGGGCCGGCGGTTCCGGCCGAGGCGGACACCTGCCTCAGGTGCGCCTGCCGGACCGTCAGGGCGCGCTGCCTGGACCGGTGGACGCGGCGTTGTCGACCCAGGGAAGCGGTGTTATCGACCCGGGGAAAGAAAGTCGCTGCTCAGCAGGGATCGCGCAGCAGTTCGGCGAGGTCGTGGTCGAGATCCTGGTGCAGGTGCTCCAGACCGACGGGCACCAGCTCCGTCGAACTCGCCAGGAAGTGCCGCAGCTCGCCGGCGCGCACATGGATCACGGCGGTGCCCTCCGGAGCGTGGAACTCCAGGACGATGCGGTCGTATCCGTACGGCCGCACGCGCACGTCACCGTGGCCGACCTCCTCCTCCAGGCCCGAGGCGAGCAGCTCGCGGGCGAAGGTCCAGCACACCTCCACGCCTTCGAGTGTGGACGGGGCGGGGAAGGACATGCGGACGGCGAAGGGATCGTGCGGGTCGTAGCTGAGCGTCGCGGGAATGCTGGGCATCCGCGGCGCGGCGGCGACGAGGCGGGCCTCTACGGGCTGCTCGATAACGGTGGACAACGCCTTGCTCCCTTGTGACGTGCGGACGAACTGCGGACGGATGAGCCGGGCACTTGTAAGGACGTCGGAATCGGCCAATCCGTGCCTGCGAAAACGGATGAAGTCCTAGTGACCTCCGTCACCGCCTTCAATCACGGGAGTGATCGTTGATTTCCTGAGGGACCGCTGATGCCTCCCGGGGCATCTGGACGTGATCGGGGGAGTGGGCTAGCTTCGCCCGCCATGAGGGGCTTGGGCAAGACGCGACGCACGAGTAACAACGGATTCACGAGGCGCCTGTTGGCCGTGGGGGTGTGCGGAGCGGCGTTCGCCGCCGCGCTCACAGGGCCGGCACAGGCGGACGGAGTCGCGGTTCAGGGGCCGAGTGGCGCGAAATCGACGCACCGGGAGCCGCACTGGGAGCTCAAGGACAGTGGCACGGACGCGCGGTTCCGCGGGCTGGCGGCCGTCAGCCGGAACACCGCCTGGCTGGCCGGATCCAAGGGCACCGTGCTGCGGACCACCGACGGCGGTACGAGCTGGCGGAACGTATCGCCGCCCGGGACCGCCGGGTTGGAGTTCCGTGACGTCGAGGCCTTCGACAGCAGGCGCGCCGTGGTGCTGGCCATCGGGGAGGGCGAGGCGTCCAGGATCCTGCGGACCGAGGACGGCGGCGCGACCTGGACCGAGTCCTTCCGCAACACCGACGCCAAGGCCTTCTACGACTGCGTGACCTTCTTCGACCGGCGCCACGGCCTGGCGATGAGCGACCCCGTGGACGGAAAGTTCCGCATCCTGTCGACCGGCGACGGCGGCCGCTCCTGGAAGGTGCTGCCCGCCGACGGCATGCCCGCGGCCCAGGAGGGCGAGGCGGGCTTCGCGGCGAGTGGGCAGTGCCTGGTCAGCTCGGGACCGCGTGACGTGTGGCTCGCCACGGGCGGGGCGGCACGCGCGCGCGTGCTGCACTCCTCCGACCGCGGCCGCACCTGGACCGCCACCGACACCCCGATCCCCGCGGGTGACCCGGCCCGCGGAGTCTTCGCCCTCGCCTTCCGCGACCGGACGCACGGCATCGCGGTCGGCGGCGACTACCGCGCCGACCAGGCCTCTCCGAAGGCGGCGGCCGTCAGCGGGAACGGGGGCCGCACCTGGACGACGGCCGGCACGCCGCCCGCGGCCTACCGCTCGGGCGTCGCCTGGCTCCCGCACAGCCGCACCTCCGCCCTCGCGGTCGGCCCCACCGGCACCGACCTCACCACGAACGGCGGCCACACCTGGCGCACGCTGGACACCGGCTCGTACGACACCGTGGACTGCACCCAGGACCTGGCCTGCTGGGCCTCCGGAGAGAAGGGCCGGGTGGCCCGCCTGGAACGCTGACGTTCCGGTGCCCCGGGGGGCTGCCCTAGGCTCGGCGGCACCATGACGACGACGACCGTACGCATCCCCGCGGGCTGGCCCGCCACCGAAGAGCGGGCCCGAACCGTGCAGGACGAGTTGCGGGGGCGGGTGGTCCTCGACGAGCCGGGCCCGCCGCCGGGAACCGGCAGGGTGACCGGCGTCGACGTGGCCTACGACGACGCGCGCGATGTCGTCGTGGCCGCGGCCGTGGTGCTCGACGCGGCGACCCTCGACGTGGTCGCCGAGTCCACGGCGGTCGGCCAGGTGCCCTTCCCGTACGTTCCCGGGCTGCTCGCCTTCCGGGAGGTCCCGGCCGTCATGGCGGCCCTCGAAGCGCTGCCGTGCGCGCCGGGTCTGGTGGTCTGCGACGGCTACGGGCTCGCCCATCCCCGCCGCTTCGGCCTGGCGAGCCACCTCGGCGTCCTCACCGGCCTCCCGACGATCGGGGTCGCCAAGAACCCGTTCACGTTCACCCACGAGGAGCCGGGCGCCCCGCGCGGTTCCTCGTCCCCGCTGCTCGCGGGCGAGGAGGAGGTAGGCCGGGCGCTGCGCACCCAGGCAGGGATCAAGCCGGTGTTCGTCTCGGTCGGCCACCGGGTGTCGCTGGAGACCGCCTGCGCCCACACCCTCCACCTCGCACCGCGCTTCCGCCTCCCGGAGACGACCCGCCACGCGGACGCGCTGTGCCGCCGGGCCCTGAAGGCGACGACGGCATGAGCACGGCTTCCGGGTAAGGCCTCTGAGTACGTGCCGTCAGTACGTGTCCTGAGTACATGTCCTGAGTACGAGGATTGAGTACGCGTACGGATGCCGCGGTCCGCCATGATCGACAGGCTTGGCCACATGACGACACACCGTGCTCCCAAGCCCGCCGCAGGCCCCGCCACCCAGCCCGTCGAGCGTGCCGTGATGGCCGGCCTGGCCCTCGCGATACTGGCTGGGATCGCCTGGACAGCCGGAATGATCTACACGCTCCTGGACTGGCCGTTCTGACCAACTCGCGGGGGGACTCAGAGCCTTCAGGGGCGCGGGGAACTGCGCGCCCAGCCACGGCGGACCCGCACGGTCATCCGGCAGCAGTCATCCCGCAGCAGTCATCCGGCGACACCCGTACCGCGCCCGCTGCGCGGCACTACCGCGTGGCGGCGACGCGAAACGTGATCCCAGCCCCCCGCAGCCGCTCGATCAGCGAGTCCCCCATGGCGACAGCCGTCGTCACCTGCCCCGAGGTGAGGGGGAGTTCGTCGAAGGCGAGACACAACGCGGACTCGGCCAGCATCTTGGCGGTGTCCCCGTAGCCGGGATCCCCACCGGCCACCTCGGTGAAGACCCGCTTTCCACCGCCCTCACCGACGAACCGCACCGAGAACCAGCTGGCAGCCCGCTTCTCCTCGCTCGGCCCCTCACCCGGCTTGAACCGGCCCGACAGCCAGCGCCGCACGGGCGGCACCTGCGCCGCCACGAAGACGGCCCCCGCCCCGGCCACCCCTCTCACGGCCGCCGGCAGCGTCTCGACCGCCGCGTAATGGCGGTAGCGGAAGTCGGGCCCGTACCGTTCCAGCGCCCGCGCGGACCGCTGCACGATCTGTGCGTCGATGGTGGGCAGCGGCAGTGCCCACGCGCCGAGTTCCTTCGCATAGCGCGGGGCGCTCGGGGACGCGTACGCCCGGCGTCCGACCAGGCGCGGCTCGTGCCGCCTGCGGTCGCGCGCGGCGGCGAGCAGGTGCCGCCCGCGGGAGAACTGGTTGAGCGCGGAGGCGAAGGTGCCGCCCGAGAACATCGCCCCGACCCGCACGAAGCCGTCCACGGTCAACGGCACCCCTTCGGGGAGCTGCCGCACGGTGAAGTAGGCGCCCAGGTCGTGGGGGACGGAGTCGAATCCGGCGGCGTGCACCAGCCGGGCACCGGTCTCACGCGCGCGTGCGTCGTGCCGCACGTACATGAGGTCCACGAACTCGAGCTCTCCGCAGAGGTCCAGGTAGTCGGTGCCGGCGTCCGCGCAGGCGGCGACCAGGTCCTCGCCGTACTCCACATAGGGGCCGACGGTCGTGGCCACCACGCGCGCGTGCTCCGCGAGTTCCCGCAGGGAGACCGGATCGGTGACGTCGGCTTGCAGCAGGGGCAGCTCCGCGCAGCCCGGGTCGATCGCCGCGAGGCGGTCCCGCAGCCGTTCCAGTCTCGCGGTGTCACGGGCCGCGATCGCCCAGCGCAGCCCCTCGGGAGCGTGCGCGGCGAGGTACTCCGCGGTGAGCCTTCCGACGAACCCGGTGGCGCCGAAGAGCACGATGTCGTACGCGCGCTCGGTCCTGTCCTGCCTGCTCATGGCACCTCTCAGCCGTTCAGCCCGCGCCGTTGTCGGTGGCCGAGACTAGCGTGAGGTAGGAGGAGCCGAACCAGGACCCCGCTGCAGGGGCCGAGCAGGACCCGGAGGCAGCCGTGGCCCCGACGAGGAACAGCCTGCGGAAGCGGGAGAAAGTACGCGCGTCCGCCTTCGGGCTGCCGGGCACCGCCGAGGAGTTCCCCCGGGGCGGGGACCGTCGTGAAGGTCGGCAAGAAGGTGTTCGTCCTCCTCCCGAAGAGACGCGTGGCGCAGCCGGACGCCCGCTGAGCCCCCGCGCCCGTCGGCCCGCGCCGCGTCGGCCGCGACCCGCTCTCACCGGTCCAGGCTCCCGGCCGGCTCCCAGAATTGACTGAGCGCTTGCTCGCCGGGGGCTTGTGCGAAGGGGGACGCGTTCTTAACATCACTGATGTTACATCAGTTGTGTCACAGTGCTGGGGGCTTGATGACAGCGGCGGAATCGGCGGAAACGACGGAAACAGCCGGAACAGCGGGGCACGGTCCGCTGGCCGGGGTGCGCGTGGTCGAGCTGGCGGGCATCGGGCCCGGCCCGTTCGCCGCCATGCTCCTGGCCGATCTGGGCGCGGATGTCGTCCGCGTGGACCGGCCGGGCGGCGGGTCCCTCGCGATCGACCCCGCCTACGACATCACCAACCGCAACAAGCGCTCGGTGATCGCCGACCTCAAGGCGGCCGACGGCGCCGAGCGGGTCCTCGCCCTGGTCGAGCGCGCCGACATCCTCGTCGAGGGCTTCCGGCCGGGTGTCGCCGAGCGCCTCGGTATCGGACCCGAGGCCTGCCACGCCCGCAATCCGGGACTCGTCTACGGGCGCATGACCGGCTGGGGCCAGGACGGGCCGCTCGCCCCGCGCGCCGGCCATGACATCGCGTACATCGCGCTGACCGGCACCCTCGGCATGATCGGCGCTCCCGACGAGCCGCCGGCCGTCCCCGCGAACCTCGTCGGGGACTACGCGGGCGGCTCCCTGTACCTCGTCGTGGGTGTCCTGGCCGCACTGCACCACGCGCGCGCGACCGGCGTCGGACAGGTCGTGGACGCGGCGATCGTGGACGGCACGGCCCATCTGTCCTCGATGATCCACGGCATGCTGGCCGCGGGCGGCTGGCAGGACCGGCGCGGCGCCAACCTCCTCGACGGCGGCTGCCCGTACTACGGCACGTACGAGACGGCCGACGGCCGGTACATGGCGGTCGGTGCGCTGGAAGGGCAGTTCTACGACGAGTTCACCGAACTGCTCGGCCTGGGGGAGTCCGCCTCCGCGCGCAAGGACCTGTCCCGCTGGGGCGAGCTGCGCGAGGCGGTCGCGGCCCGCTTCAGGACCCGTACGCGCGACGAGTGGACGGCCGTCTTCGAAGGGTCCGACGCGTGCGTGGCGCCCGTGCTGTCGCTGCGCGAGGCGCCGCACCACCCGCATCTCGCGGCCCGCGGCACCTTCACCGACCACGGCGGCATCACCCAGCCCGCCCCCGCACCCCGGTTCTCCGCCACCCCCACCACCGTCCGCGGCGGGCCCGCCCTGCCGGGCACCGGCACCGCCGACGTGGCCCGCGACTGGGACGTACCGGACCTCCTGAAGGGCATTCCCGAACCGCAGGGCACCCCGCAGGCGACGGGCGCTCTTGAACCGAAGGGCACCCCCGAATGAAGCGGCAGATCTTCACATCCGAGCACGAGGCGTTCCGCGAGACCGTCCGCACCTTCCTCGCGAAGGAGGTGCTTCCGCACTACGAGCAGTGGGAGAAGGACGGCATCGTCTCGCGTGAGGCCTGGCTCGCGGCCGGGCGGCAGGGACTGCTCGCTCTCGCCGTCCCCGAGGAGTACGGGGGCGGCGGCAACGCCGACTTCCGTTACAGCGCGGCGCTCGCCGAGGAGTTCACCCGCGCGGGAGCCGCCGGGCTGGCACTCGGACTGCACAACGACATCATCGGTCCCTATCTGTCGGGGCTCGGCACCGAGGAGCAGAAGCGGCGCTGGCTGCCCGGATTCTGCGACGGCTCGCTCATCACGGCCATCGCCATGACCGAGCCCGGCGCCGGCTCCGACCTCCAGGGCATCAGGACGCACGCCGAGGACCGGGGCGACCACTGGCTGCTCAACGGCTCCAAGACCTTCATCTCGAACGGCATCCTGGCCGACCTCGTGATCGTCGTAGCGAGGACGACCCCCGAGGGAGGCGCGAAGGGCCTCTCCCTGCTCGTCGTCGAACGCGGCACGGAGGGCTTCGAGCGCGGCCGCAACCTCGACAAGATCGGCCAGAAGGCCCAGGACACCGCCGAGCTGTTCTTCAACGACGTACGCGTCCCGAAGGAGAACCTGCTCGGTGAGCTGAACGGCGCCTTCGTGCACCTGATGACGAATCTCGCGCAGGAGCGGATGGGTATCGCCGTGGCCGGGATCGCCGCCGCCGAGCACCTGCTGGAGATCACCACCGAGTACGTCAAGGAGCGCGAGGCCTTCGGACGGCCGCTGGCAAGGCTCCAGCACATCCGCTTCGAGATAGCGGAGATGGCGACCGAGTGCGCCGTCACCCGGACGTTCATCGACCGCTGCATCGTCGACCACACGGCGGGCGAACTCGACGCGGTGCACGCCTCGATGGCCAAGTGGTGGGCCACCGAACTGCAGAAACGCGTCGCGGACCGCTGCCTCCAACTGCACGGCGGCTACGGCTACATGACGGAGTACCGCGTCGCGAAGGCCTTCACCGACGGCCGCATCCAGACCATCTACGGCGGGACGACCGAGATCATGAAGGAGATCATCGGGCGTTCTCTGCTCGGCTGACCCCGCCCAGTGCCCCCGGGCTCCTCCTGAAAGGCTCACGAGTGACCACCGAAGCGTACGTGTACGACGCGATCCGCACCCCGCGCGGTCGCGGCAAGGCGAACGGCGCCCTGCACGGCACCAAGCCCGTCGACCTGGTCGTCGGACTCATCCACGAGATCCAGGCCCGCTTCCCCGGACTCGACCCGGCCGCGATCGACGACATCGTGCTCGGTGTCGTCGGGCCGGTCGGCGACCAGGGCTCCGACATCGCCCGTATCGCGGCCATCGCCGCGGGGCTGCCGGACACCGTGGCCGGTGTCCAGGAGAACCGCTTCTGCGCGTCGGGTCTTGAGGCCGTCAACCTGGCCGCGATGAAGGTCCGTTCGGGCTGGGAGGACCTCGTCCTCGCGGGCGGCGTCGAGTCGATGTCCCGCGTGCCGATGGGCTCCGACGGCGGTGCCTGGTTCGCCGACCCCATGACCAACATCGCCACCGACTTCGTACCCCAGGGCATCGGCGCCGACCTCATCGCCACCATCGAGGGCTTCTCCCGCCGCGATGTCGACGAGTACGCGGCGCTGTCCCAGGAGCGCGCCGCCGAGGCCGCGAAGGACGGCCGTTTCGGCAGGTCCGTCGTGCCCGTCAAGGACCGCAACGGACTCGTCGTCCTCGACCACGACGAGCACCCGCGCCCCGGCACCACCGCCGACTCACTGGGCAGACTGAAGCCGTCGTTCGCGGACATCGGCGACCTGGGCGGCTTCGACGCCGTGGCGCTGCAGAAGTACCACTGGGTGGAGAGGATCGATCACGTCCACCACGCCGGCAACTCCTCCGGGATCGTGGACGGCGCCTCGCTGGTCGCCGTCGGCTCCAAGGAGGTCGGCGAGCGCTTCGGGCTCACCCCGCGCGCGCGGATCGTCTCCGCCGCCGTCTCCGGCTCCGAGCCGACGATCATGCTGACCGGGCCCGCGCCCGCCACCCGCAAGGCGCTCGCCAAGGCCGGGCTGACCATCGACGACATCGACCTCGTCGAGATCAACGAGGCCTTCGCGGCGGTCGTCCTGCGGTTCGCCCGGGACATGGGCCTGTCCCTGGACAAGGTCAACGTCAACGGCGGCGCGATCGCGCTGGGCCATCCGCTCGGTGCGACCGGCGCGATGATCCTCGGCACGCTGGTCGACGAACTGGAGCGCCAGGACAAGCGGTTCGGCCTCGCCACGCTGTGCGTGGGCGGCGGCATGGGCATCGCGACGATCGTCGAACGCCTGTAACCATCCCCGCGGCTCCCAGTGGCCCCCGGACTTCCACGGACCTTCACGGACTTCTACGGAGAAAACCCTCATGACCGAGAGCACCACCATCCGCTGGGAACAGGACGACACCGGTGTCGTCACCCTGGTCCTCGACGATCCCAGCCAGTCCGCGAACACTATGAACCAGGCGTTCCGGCAGTCGCTCACCGCGATCGCCGACCGCCTGGAAGCCGAGGTCCGGGCCGATCCCGCGGCCATCCGCGGCATCGTCCTCACCTCCGCCAAGAAGACCTTCTTCGCGGGCGGCGACCTGCGGGACCTCATCCGGGTCACCCCCGAGACCGCCCAGCAGCTCCTCGACGGCGGCCTCGCCATCAAGCGCGACCTGCGCCGCATCGAGACACTCGGCAAGCCCGTCGTCGCCGCCATGAACGGCGCGGCCCTGGGCGGCGGCTACGAGATCGCGCTGGCCTGCCACCACCGGGTCGCCCTCGACGCGCCCGGCTCCAAGATCGGCTGCCCCGAGGTCACGCTCGGTCTGCTGCCCGGAGGCGGCGGCGTCGTCAGGACCGTACGCCTCCTCGGTATCGCCGACGCCCTCCTCAAGGTGCTCCTCCAGGGCACCCAGTACAGTCCGCGGCGCGCGCTGGAGAACGGCCTCGTCCACGAAGTGGCGGCCACCCGGGAGGAGATGCTGGCCAAGGCCCGCGCCTTCATCGACGCCAACCCCGAGTCGAGCCAGCCCTGGGACAAGCCCGGCCACCGCATCCCGGGCGGCACCCCGTCCAGCCCGAAGTTCGCGGCGAACCTGCCCGCCTTCCCGGCCAACCTGCGCAAGCAGACGGGCGGCGCGCCCTACCCGGCGCCGCGCAACATCCTCGCGGCGGCCGTCGAGGGCTCTCAGGTCGACTTCGAGACCGCGCAGCTCATCGAGGCGCGCTACTTCGTGGAACTGGCCACGGGCCAGACCTCCAAGAACATGATCCAGGCCTTCTTCTTCGACCTCCAGGCCGTCAACTCCGGCGCCAACCGCCCGGAGGGCGTCGAGCCCCGCCAGGTCCGCAAGGTCGCCGTCCTGGGCGCCGGGATGATGGGCGCCGGGATCGCGTACTCGTGCGCCCGCGTCGGCATCGACGTCGTCCTCAAGGACGTCTCCGCCGAGGCCGCCGCCAAGGGCAGGGCCTACTCGGAGAAGCTCTGCGCCAAGGCGGTCTCCCGCGGTCGTACGACCCGGGAGAAGGCCGACGCGCTGCTCGCCCGCATCACGCCCACCGCGGACCCCCAGGACGTGGCGGGCTGCGACGCCGTCATCGAGGCCGTCTTCGAGGACCCGGCGCTCAAGCACAAGGTCTTCCAGGAGATCCAGCACATCGTCGAGCCGGACGCGCTGCTGTGCTCCAACACCTCGACCCTGCCGATCACCGCGCTCGCCGAGGGCGTCGAGCGGCAGGCCGACTTCGTCGGACTGCACTTCTTCTCGCCCGTCGACAAGATGCCGCTCGTCGAGATCATCAAGGGCGGGCGGACGGGCGACGAGGCCCTGGCACGCGCCTTCGACCTCGTACGGCAGATCAGGAAGACCCCGATCGTCGTCAACGACTCGCGCGGCTTCTTCACCTCCCGGGTCATCGGGCACTTCATCAACGAGGGCGTGGCGATGGTCGGCGAGGGCATCGAGCCCGCCTCCGTCGAGCAGGCCGCCGCCCAGGCCGGCTATCCGGCCAAGGTGCTCTCCCTGATGGACGAGCTGACGCTCACCCTGCCCCGCAGGATCCGAGCCGAGTCGAAGCGGGCCGTCGAGGAGGCGGGCGGCACGTGGACGGCGCACCCCTCCGACACGGTCGTCGACCGCATGGTCGACGAGTTCGGCCGCACAGGTCGCAGCGGCGGCGCGGGCTTCTACGAGTACGCGGAGGACGGCAGGCGCACGGCGTTGTGGCCCGGTCTGCGGGAGCACTTCACCCGCCCGGGCGCGGAGATCCCCTTCCAGGACATGCAGGAGCGCATGCTCTTCTCCGAGGCCCTGGACACCGTCCGCCTCCTGGAGGAGGGCGTCCTGACCTCGGTCGCCGACGCCAACATCGGGTCCATCTTCGGGATCGGCTTCCCCGGCTGGACGGGCGGCGTCCTGCAGTACATCAACGGCTACGAGGGCCGGGACAGGTCCGGCACCGGGCCGGCCGCGTTCGTGGCCCGCGCGCGGGAGCTCGCCGAGCGCTACGGGGAGCGGTTCGCGCCGCCGGCGCTGCTGGTGGCGAAGGCGGAGAAGGGTGAGCGCTTCACCGACCGGTGACGGGCCCCTGCCCGGGGGGCTTGTCGTCTGCGGGTCCGTCGTGGCTGAGGTCGCGCAGTTCCCCGCGCCCCTCAAGGGCGAAAAGCTGGGGCGCAGCCCCGCTTTTCAGGGGCGCGGGGAACTGCGCGCTCGGCAACGACGGACCCGCAGACGACCACCGCCGTACCACCGGTACCGCTGAGTGGTACGCCCCCCTTGCCCCCGGTGGGGCGGTTCCCCGACGCTGACCCGCGACCGGTCCCCGTCCCCACGAGGAGCCAACGATGGGCTGCCGTCCCGCCTCCGCCCTGCTCGGCATCCTGCGCGGCGAGGGCGTGGACCGCGTCTTCGGCAACCCCGGCACCACCGAACTGCCGTTCCTGGCAGCCCTCGCGGACACCGAACGGGCACCCGAGTACATCCTCGGTGTCCACGAGGGCGCGGTCGTCTCCATGGCCGACGGATACGCCCGCGCCACCGGCCGGACCGCCTTCGTCACCCTGCACATCGCGGCCGGCCTCGCCAACGGCCTCGTAGGCCTGCTCAACGCCCGCCGCTCGCGCACCCCGCTCGTGGTGCTGGCCGGCCAGCAGGACCGCCGCCACCTCCAGCAGGACCCCATGCTCAGCGCCGACCTCGTCACGCTCGCCGCACCCGCCGTGAAAGCCGCGTACGACGTCCAGCACGCCCGCGACCTGCCGCTCGCGCTGCGCCGCGCCTTCGCGCTGGCCGCCCGGCCGCCCGCCGGGCCCGTGCTCGTCTCCGTGCCGATGGACCTGCTGGCGGAGGACACCGAGGTCGAGGTCCCCGCCCGTACGCCGGCACCCGGAGCCGCGCCGGCCGGCGGACTCGACCGGGCCGCCGTCCTGCTCGGCGGCGGTGCACGGCCCGTGATCGTCGCGGGGGACGGCGTGGGCCGCGAGGCCGCCACGGCCGCGCTCGTCCGCACCGCCGAGGCCTGCGGGGCACCCGTGCACCACCAGCCGATGGCGGACTTCCTGAACTTCCCGACGACCCACCCCCTGTACGCGGGGATGCTGCCGCCGCGCCACGACGCGATCCGGGCCGCGCTGGAACCGTACGACACCGTGCTGATCGTGGGGGCGCACGCCTTCACGCCCCACCACTACACCCCGGGCCCGGCGCTGCCGCCCGGCATCACCGTCGTCCAGCTCGACTCGGACCCGGACGAGATCGGCCGCAACTTCCCCGCCGACCACGGCCTCGTGGGCGCGCTCAGGCCCTCCCTGGACCGGCTCGCCGAACTGCTGCCCGAGCGGGTCCCCGCGCACACCGCGAAGACCAGAGTGCTGCGCGCCGGCGACCGCCACACGGCCGAGCGACGCCGTACGGAGGCCGCCGCGCGCGCCGCGTACTCCCCGGCACCGCTGGCCCCCTGGGCCGCCGCGCACGCCGTGGCGCGCGGACTGCCGCCCGGCACGGCCGTCGTCGAAGAGGCCATCACCGTGGGCCTGTTGCTCCGCCGGCTCGTACATCTCGACCGGCCCGGCAGCTATACGCACACCGTGGGCGGCGGTCTCGGCTGGGGGATCGGCGCGGCGGTGGGCCGGGCCCTGGCCGAACCGGGCCGGCCCGTGGTCGCCGTCCTCGGCGACGGCTGCGCCCTCTTCGGCCTCCAGGGTCTGTGGAGCGCGGCACGGTACGCGGCTCCCGTGCTGTTCGTGGTGATGAGCAACGGCGCCTACCGGACCCTCCAGGACACCTACGAGGCGAGAGGCGGCACCGGGATCTGCCCCGGCACCGAGCTGGGGCGGCTCGACTTCACCCAGGCGGCCCGGTTCTTCGGGGTCGACGCTGTGCGGGTGGACAGCGCGGACCGACTACGCGAACTCGTCGCGAGCGCGGCAGAGTTGACCAGGCCGATGCTCGTCGACGTGCCCCTGCGGTAGGCAGCGGCGGGCCGGTCGGCGGGGCCGCAGCGTGACGGCGTACCCCTCGTGCGGACAGGGGCCGCCGACGACTCGGAAGGACCCGCACCTTGTCAGGCGCCCGCCGGGGCCCGACCATCGGTCCATGACGGACGGTCAGGTGCCGAAGTCGGTGCTCGCGCGCGGTGCGGCGCTGTTGCGCGCCTGCGGTGAGTCGGAGGGCTCGCGGAGCCTGGCCGAGCTGTCGCTGTGCACGGGTCTGCCCAAACCGACCGTCCACCGGCTGCTGGCCGAGCTGGTCCGGCTGGGACTCATGGAACGGGCTCCGGACGGCCGTTACCGCATCGGACTCGCGCTCTTCGTCCTCGGTCAGTCGGCGCCCTCCGCGCGCGAACTGCGGGACGTGGCACTGCCGTTCCTCGGCGACCTGTACGAGGCGACGGGCGAGAACGTGCACCTGGCCGTCCCCGACGGACCCGACACGCTCTTCCTGGAGAAACTCACCGGCCGCCGTGCCACGCCGATCGTCTCGCGCACCGGGGGCCGGCTGCCCGCCCACTGCACCGCCACGGGGAAGGTCTTCCTGGCCCACGATCCCCGGCCGCCCGGCCCGTCCCTGGCGCGCCTCACGCCCCGCTCCCTCGTCCTGCCAGGACAGCTCGCCCGCGACCTCGCACGCACCCGTGCCCGTGGCTTCGGCGTCAATCTGGAGGAGGCCGAGGTCGGTGTCTCGGCCGTGGCGGCCCCGGTCTACGCCCAGGACGACCGCCCGGTCGCCGCCCTCTCCGTGACCGGCGGCACCCGCCGCCTCGACGTGGACCGCGTCGGCGCACGGGTGTGCGCGGCGGCCCGCGCCCTGACCCGGGAGCTGTCCGCCTGACGGACGAGTACGTGACGTACGAGCGCCTGAGAGGCTGGTTTCAAGGGTGTGCCGGGATCAACTACTCGACCCGCCCCGGCCGTCGCTCCTCGCGTCCGCCCCCGACTGCATCGCCGCCGCCAGCTCGTGCTCCGTGAGCCGTCCGCCGCTCACCTCGCCGGTGATCCGCCCCCGCACGAAGACCAGGACGCGGTCGCAGACCTCCGTCAGTTCGGCCAGGTCGGTCGACGCGACCAGGACGGCCGCGCCGCCCGCCGCCAACTCACCGACAATCGCGTGCATTTCGGCCCGCACGCCTACGTCGACCCCGCGCGTGGGGTCGTCGAGGACGACGATACGCGGGTCCGTGGCCAGCCATTTGGCGAAGACGACCTTCTGCTGGTTGCCGCCCGACAGTCGGCCCACCACGTCGTGCGGGCCGCCCCGCAGCCGTAATCGGGAAGTCAAGCCGGTCGTCCGGCGCACCAGTTCGGCGCGGGACGGCATGACACCGCCCCGGCCGAGCGCCAGCCAGCTCACCGACGTGGTGTTCTCCCACACCGTACGGTCCGTCATCAGCCCGAACCGTTTGCGGTCACTCGGCACGAACGCCACCCCCGCGCGGATCGCGTCGCGCAAGGAGTGCGGGAGCCCCCGGTCGCCGACGCCGACCCGGCCCGCCGAGATGCCGGTACGCCCGCACACCACCGCCAACGCGTCGAGGTGACCCGCCCCTTGCAGCCCGGCCACGCCCACCACCTCGCCCGCGCGCACGGTGAACGTCACGTCCGTCAGCCGCCCCGGGACGCACACCTCGGAGAGCACGACCGGCGGCGGCCCGTCGGCGGGGGCGCGCTCGCGGCGTACCGGAAGCGGTGGCGCGGTGCCCAGCATCGCCTTCACCAGGTCCGGTACGCCGACCTCCTCGCCCCGCACGCCGGCCAGGGTGACCCGGCCGTCCCGCAGAACCGTCACGCGGTGCGCGAAGCGCATCACCTCCTCCAGGAAGTGGGTGACGTACAGGACCGCGATGCCCCGCTCCGTGAGGGTGCGCAGGACGTGTTCGAGGCGGTCCACGGCGGCAGCCGGCAGCGCGGAGGTGGGCTCGTCGAGGACGAGTACGCGCGGCCGGCGCAGCAGTGCGCGGGCTATCTCCGTCAACTGCTGGTCGGCGAGCGGCAGTTCGCCGAGCGGGGCGCCGGGATCGACGTCGAGTCCCAACTCGGTGAGGACCGGCCGGGCCGCGCGGTCCATCGCGCCCCGGTCGAGCAGTCCGAAGCGGCGCGGCGGACGGTGGGGGAAGAGGTTCTCCCGGACCGGCAGATCGGGGAAGAGGCTCAACTCCTGCGAGACGACGGCGATTCCGCCCTCCCGCGCCCGGTCGGCGAGCCGCACCGATCCCTCGTCCGGTGCCAGGGTCCCCGACAGGATCCGCACGAGCGTCGACTTGCCCGCCCCGTTCTCACCGACCAGCGCGTGCACCTCGCCGCCCCGCAGCCGGATGTCCGCCCCGTCCAGGGCCTGCACCCCGCCGTACGACTTGACGAGCGACCGCGCGTCCAGCATGGCCTCGTGACTCATCTCAGCGCGCGTCCTTCAACGGCTTGAGCTGTGCCTCCTGGTCGCCGAGCAGCTTGTCGATCACGGGCTCGTACCAGTCGTACGCGGCCTGGGGGGACTTCTGCCGCGCGGCGACCTCGTCGATGTTGGAGGAGTCCACGACACCGCCGGGGGACAGGAACCAGCCGTCGGGCAGCTTCCCGTCGTTCTCCCGCACCGACTCGATCAGTATCGCCGTGGAGAGGTAGCCCTTGAGGAAGTGCTGCGGATCGATGGTCACGAAGTTCGAGCCGTCCTCGACCGCGTCCAGGGTCTTGGGGTCGACGTCGAAGCCGGCCGTCAGCCACTTCCCGCTCTTCTCCTTCTTGATCTTCGCGAGGTTGTAGCTGTCGGCGTCCCCGACCCCGAGGAAGGCGAGTGCCTTCGGATGCGCGGCGACCTGCGACGCCCAGGAACTGTGGTTCTGACCGGGATCGCTGTACGTCTGGAAGGGGCCGAGCACCTTGACGCCCGGCGCCTCCTTCTCGAACGTGTCGGTGATGCCCTTGGCCCGGTTGTCGAGCACCGGCGTCCCCGGATTGGGCACCCCGACGACGATCTCCCCCTTCGGGTCGTCGCCCAGCCGCTTCAGCGCCTCCTGGGCCATCAGCTCGCCGAGCGCGTAGTTGTCGTTGCCCACGTAGAAGGTGACCTTGCTGCCGTCGGTGGGGGAGGTGTCCAGAGCGACGATCGGGATGCCCTGGTCGACGGCGCGGGCGGCGGGCCGGGTGAAGATGGGCGGGTCCAGGTTCTCCAGGACGATGCCGTCCTTGGCGACGGCGGTGAGGTTCTGGAAGAGCTGGACCTCGGCCGGACCGTCCGTGTTGGGCGGCCCGACGGCCTTGAAGTCCACCTTCCCCGCGTGGTCGGCGGCGCTCTCCGCGCCGAGCACCATCTCGTGCGCGAAGTTGAGACTGATGTTGGCCACCGCGATGCCCATGTCGAGCTTCCCGCCGCCCCCGCCTGCGGAGTCGTCGTCGCCGCATCCGGTGGCACAGAGGAGCACCAGCGCGCCGAGGGCGCCGGAGAGGGTACGGAACCGGGGGTGCATCAGGGCCTCCAGGTGCGGTGACGTTCAGTGTCTGCGGCTGTCTCGGCGGCGCCCTCCGCGGCGCAGGGCGCTGTCCGCCGCGACCGCGACGAGGATCACCGCACCGGTCGCGAACGACGTCCAGTTGATGGGTACTTCGAAGAACACGAGGCCGGACGCGACGACGGACAGGATCAGCGCGCCGGCCACCGCCCCGACGACCGAACCGCGACCGCCCGCCAGCGGTGTGCCGCCGATGATGCACGCGGCGATGGCCTGCAGCTCGTACCCCTGGCCCAGCGTCGGGTCCCCGGCGCCGTAGTACGCGAGCGCCAGCACCGACGCGCAGGCCGTGGTGAGCCCGGACAGCGCGAGCGCCTTGATCCGCGTACGGACGACGGGGATTCCGCTGAACGCGGCCGCGTCGGGATTGGACCCGATGGCCCGCACCCGGGACCCGAAACGGGTACGGGCGAGCACCACGGTCAGGACGGCCGTCACCGCGAGCAGCACCCACAGCGCGAACGGCACCCCGCCCGCATCACCGCCGGCGAGAGTGAAGAACGAGTCGTCCAGGGGCAGATCGGTGATCTGCTTGCCGCCGGCGAGTGCGAGCCCGATGCCCCGGAACAGCATCAGGGTGCCGAGCGTGACGATGAACGAGGGCAGCGCCAGCAGGGTGGTGACCAGCGCGTTGAAGACGCCCAGCGCGGTCCCGGTGAGCAGTACCACCGGGACCGCCAGCCAGGGTGCCACGCCTTCGCGCACCAGCAGGGCGCCGACGACCAGGCACATCGCGTAACTGCCGCCGACGGACAGGTCGACCTCGCGCATGGCCAGCGCGAAGACCATGCCGCACGCCATCAGTGAGATGTAGACGGAGTTGTGCGCGGTGGTGAGCAGGTTGTCGCTGTCGAGGAAGCCGGGGTACGGGATGCCGATGCCGGCGACAAGAAGGGCGAGGACCACCAGGACGCCGAGTTCGTCGGGGAGCCACCGTGGCGAGAGGCGCGCCGCCCACGATCCGGCCGACGGCGGCCCGAACCGCCGCCCTCCTCTTCCGCCCTGTGCGCGGGCGCGCTCGGCGTCGTCCACTGCACGGTCGGTCTCGGTCATCGGGCACGGCTCCGGAACGCTGGCGGCTGGGTCCGCCCGCAGCGTCGGCCCGCCGGGCGTACGCGGCAACAAGGACGTTCCGGCGAATGGAACAGTGACTGGTCCCGAGGCCCGGTCGGCGACCGTTCCGCAGCGCGTTCCGGAGACCGGAAACGCCCCCTTGCACCCTGCTTGACGGGTCATCACACTCGCCGCATGGAGACGCGTACCGCCCTGGTGACCGGCGCGGCACAGGGCCTCGGGCAGGAGTTCGCCGTCGCACTCGCGGGGCGCGGCTACCGGGTCGCGGGCCTCGACCTGGTTCCGCAGCGGGAGACGGCCGACCGCGTTCTGGACTACGTGGAGCTGGTCGCCGACGTCACGGACGAGACGCAGATCGCCGGGGCCCTCGCGCAGGTGCTGGAGCAGTTCGGCACCCTGCACGTCCTGGTCAACAACGCGGGGGTCTACCCCGAATCGGACTTCGAGGACATCACGCCCGAGGAGTGGCGGCGGGTGATGCGCGTCAATCTGGAGGCGCCGTTCCTGATGACCCGCGCGGCACTGCCGTATCTGAAGGCGGCGGGCTGGGGCCGCATCGTGAACATCGCCTCGGCCGCCGTGCTCACCGCCCCGCCCACGATGGTGGCGTACACCGCCTCGAAGGCCGGCCTGATCGGCTTCACCCGCGCGCTCGCCTCGGCGCTCGGGCCGTACGACATCACCGTCAACGCGATCGCGCCGAGCATGGTCCGCACGGAGACCGCCGAGCGCACGGTCGGCGCGGACGGCGGTTTCGAGCACGTACGCGCCCAACAGGCCGTCCCCCGAACCCAGGAGCCGTGCGACCTCGTCTCCACCCTGCTGTACGTGGTGGACGAGGGCAGTGGCTTCCTGACCGGCCAGACCCTCAACGTGGCAGGCGGCTCGGCCTACTTGTGAGGTTCAGGCCCGGCAGTCCGGGCCCGGCTGTTCAGGAGTTCCTGAGCCATTCCCGCAGCTCCTCGTTGAGCGACCGCTGAAAGGTCGTCAGCAGAGCCTGCACCACCAGTGGTTGCATGTGCGCCGACAGGTCCCGCACGGCCTCGACGGACTCGTGCTCGGACACCTCGTCCCGGAACAGCACGGAGAGCTCGTGGGCCGCGGCGCGCGTGTGCTTCACCATGACATTGCGCGCGGCGAGGATGGCCTCGTGCGCTATCGGTACGTCGAGCAGCTGGACGCCGAGCCGCAGCAGCCCGAGGTCCACGCGGTAGGTGTCCGGGCCCGCCGCCTCCCTGAGGACGCCCATCGCGGCGAGCCGGTCCAGGTCCTCCGGGCCGAGCGGTCGCCCCGCCCGGCGCTCCAGCTCCGCCCGGCCCACCTCCTCCGCCGCGTCGGGCGACCAGGAGGCCACCACGGCCCGGTGGATGGCCAGGTCCTGGGCGCTGAGCCCGTCCGGCAACTGCTGCAGATAGCGCTCGATACCGGCCAGCGTCATCCCTTGCCGCTGCAGCTCCTCGATGAGTGCGAGCCGCGCCAGATGCTCCTGGCTGTAGTGCCCCACGCGACGCGGCCCGATCACGGGCGGCGGCAACAGCCCCTTGGTGCTGTAGAAGCGCACCGTCCGCACCGTCACACCCGCCCGCGCGGCCAGCTCGTCGACGGTGAGCGTCGGCTCCCCGGTGTCCGTCGCCATGCCTGCTCCTCCACGTACGGCGCCCACCACCGGACGCGGTGAAACAGTATTGCTGTCTCACCTGGGTTGTGAAAGATCCTCGGGCCCGAGCGGCTCGTCGGGAGACGGCGGCAAACGGTGAGTTCCGGTCAATAGTGGCGCAGATGTACGTTGCTGCGTACACATGATCGGGTAAGTCATGGCCATGGTCCCCGTGGCGTTGCCGCTGTTCGTCGTCGCCGTTCTGTTCTACCGCCGGGTACTGCCCCGAATACGGCGGGCGCTCGACGCAGGCGACGAGATGCGCGACGAGGCGGGCGACGAGGCGAGCGACGAGGCCGTGGTCGGCCGGCGGACCCCGGAGGAGGACGCCGCGGCCCTCGCGGCCACCCGTGCCGAAGGCCACCGCGCGCGCGACGCCATCCTGGCGGAGGGCCGGGCCCGCCGGGCGGCCCACTGCGCCGCCGCCGAGACCCAGCTCCGCATCTCCGTCTCGGAACTGGCCTCGAACCTGGCATCGGACGGCCCCTGCCCCGTCAGGGACGCGGGAAACGGCGCGCCCGAAACCGGCCACCCGCAACCCGCACGGCCCCGCCGGGCACAGGCCCCCACCCCCTGGCCCGCCCCCGGCGGAGCCGCACCGCCCCCGAACGCTCAGTGATCGTGCACGGAACTGGTCGCGGCGATCCCCTTCCGGGACCTCGGCCGAACCACAGCCGCCACACCTCCTCCGCCCCCGGCTCGGACGCCGGTACAGCCATGCGCACCTTTCGAGCCACACCCGATCAGCGGGCCGACACCCCAATCGGCCCCCTTTTGCACAGGAGTTGACCGGAGTACCTTCCGCGCATGCGGACACCTGCGCGCTACATGCGCCTCATCACCTGGAGATCGCTCGCGACGGCGGCCACCGCCGCCCTGATGGCCACGCTCCTCACCCCGGCCGCCGCCCAGAGCGCTCCGCGGGAGAGCACTCCCGTCTACTCGTACGACAACGCCGTCCGTGAGTCCGTCTGGGTGGACACCGGGCTCGACGGCGACAGCGACGGGAGGACCGACCGGGTCGCCGTCGACATCGTCCGCCCCAGCGAGCCCGCCCAGCAGGGCCGCAAGGTACCCGTGATCATGGACGCCAGCCCGTACTACTCCTGCTGCGGCCGGGGCAACGAGAGCCAGCGCAAGACGTACGACGCGGACGGCGACATCGTCCAGATGCCGCTGTACTACGACAACTACTTCGTACCGCGCGGCTACGCCTTCGTCGCCGTCGACCTCGCCGGCACCAACCGCTCCGACGGCTGCGTGGACGTCGGAGGCCGCTCCGACGTCCAGTCCGCGAAGGCCGTCGTCGACTGGCTGAACGGCCGCGGCAAGGGCTACACCTCCCGTACGGGGACCACGAAGGCCAAGGCCGGCTGGACCAACGGCAGGACCGGCATGATCGGCAAGAGCTACGACGGCACCATCGCCAACGGAGTCGCCGCCACCGGGGTCGAGGGCCTGGAGACGATCGTCCCGATCGCCGCCATCTCCTCCTGGTACGACTACTACTTCGCGAAGGGCGCCCCCCTCTACGACTCCGGCCCCGAATGGCTGTCGGACTACGTCGAGAGCCCTGAGGCCCGTGCCAGATGCGCCGCCGTCCAGCAGGAGATCGTCGACGGCGCCCCGCGCACCGGCGACCGGACGAAGTTCTGGACCGAGCGCGACTACGTGAAGGACGTCCGCAAGGTCGACGCCAGCGTCTTCGTCATCCACGGCATGCAGGACCTCAACGTCCGCCCCAAGCACTTCGGCCAGTGGTGGGACGGCCTCGCGAAGAACGGCGTCGACCGCAGGATCTGGCTGTCCCAGACCGGCCACGTCGACCCCTTCGACTTCCGTCGCGCGGCCTGGGCCGACACCCTGCACCGCTGGTTCGACCACGAACTCCTCGGCTACGACAACGGCGTCGACGACGAGCCGATGGCCGACATCGAGCGCGCCCCCGACCAGTGGGCCACCTCGAACGTCTGGCCGCCGCGCAGCACCGACACCGTGAAGCTGCGCCCGGGCAGGGGCGAGCAGGCCGGCGTCGGCACCCTCGGACTGCGTACCGGATCGGGCACCGAGACCTTCACCGACGACCCGGGCCAGGACGAGACCGACTGGGCCGCCGAGATCGACCGGTCCATGTCCGCCAAGGCCGGCTTCAGCACCCGGCCGCTCACCCGTGACGTCCGCCTGTCCGGCTCCTCCAAGGTGACCGTCACCGCCACACCGACCACGACGAGCGCCCATCTGTCCGCGGTCCTGGTCGACCTCGGCCCCGACACGATTCGTGACTACGCCGCCGCCGGCGAGGGCATCACGACGCTCACCGAGCGCACCTGCTGGGGGCCGAGCACCACGGGCGACAGCTCCTGCTTCCGGGAGACCGCGGCCAGGACGACCGACGTCGAGTACACGGTGTTCAGCCGTGGCTGGGCCGACCTCGGCAACCACTCCTCCGCCACGAAGGGCGAGCCGCTCACCCCGGGCAAGGCCTACACCATCACCCTCGACCTGCACGCGAGCGACCACGTCGTGCCCGAGGGCCACCGGCTGGCGCTGATCGTCGCCGGTACCGACCAGGGCCTCATCGACCCGCCGTCGACCACCCCGACGCTCACGCTCGACCTGTCCCGTACGTCTGCCGCTGTGCCGCTCGTCGGAGGGACCGGCGCCTTCGCCCGCGCCACCTCGGGAGCCTCGTACAGCACGCCCGACGCGATCCTCGACGGAGTCGGCGAACCCCGCGCCACCCACCGCGTTCCCGGAGACGTTCCCGGAGGCACCGACCGATGACACGGCAACGACCGACAACACCCCGCCGGACCGCGTCCCTCGCCCTGACCGTTGCGGCGCTCGCCGCACCCCTCCTCAGCGCACCCCTCCTGACGGCGCCGGCCCACGCGGCCGAACGCCCGCCGCGCACCGGATTCGAGCAGACAGACGGAGCACGCTGGACCACCCAGCCCGAGGAGCAGACCTTCCTCACCGCCGTCGACCGGGCGAGCGACCGGGTCTCGCTCAGCCGGATCGGCACCACGAAACAGAACCGGCCCGTCCAGCTCGTACGCGTCGGGAACCCGCGCGCCGCCACCACCGTGCTGCTCGTCTGCAGCCAGCACGGCGACGAACCGTCCGGGCGCGAGGCCTGCCTCACCACCGTCCGCGATCTCGCGTACGCGAAGGACGCGAGCACCCGCGGATTCCTCGACCGCACCACGCTGCTCGTCGTGCCCACCGCCAACCCGGACGGCCGCGCCGCCGACACCCGCGGCAACAGCGACGGCGTCGACATCAACCGCGACCACCTCGCGCTGCGGACGGCCGAGGCGCGCGCGATGGCCGCCGTCGTCCGCGACCGGCAGCCCGACGTGGTCTACGACCTGCACGAGTACGGAGCCACACCCCCCTTCTACGACAAGGACCTCTTCGACCTCTGGCCGCGCAACCTCAACACCGACACAGCCGTGCACGACGAGGCACAGACCCTCTCGCAGACGTTCGTACGGCCCGCCGCGCAAGCCGCCGGCTACTCGACCGGGACGTACGGCATCTGGACCGACCCGGTGACCGGCGACCCGATCCGGCAGGTGGCCGGTGACGGGCAGGAGCGGATCCTGCGGAACATGTCCGGCATCAAGCACGGCGTCGGACTGCTCATCGAGAGCCGGGTCGACCCCCTCACGGAGGCCGAGAAGGCCGACGAGGCGCTCAACAACCGGCGCCGCGTCCACTCGCAACTCGCCGCACTGGGAGGTCTGTTCGACTTCACCGACGAACGGCGCGGCCGGCTCGGGGCGGCAACGACGGCGGCCCGGCTGGCCGGTTACCGGGACCGCGGACCGGTCTACACGGGAGGCGCCGACAACGACCCGGCCGAACCGTCCGAGATCATCGCGGACCCGCCCTGCGCCTACCGGCTGACGGCGGACCAGTACGCGGATCTCAAGGACGAGTTGCTTCTGCACGGCGTCACGGTGCGACAGGACCCCGACGGTGCCGGGGCCCGTGTACCACTGCGCCAGTCCCTGCGCGCCCTCGTCCCGTTGCTGCTCGACGAGCGTGCGCCGTACCACCTGACGGTCGCGGAGCCCGACACCCGCTGCTGAGGCGGTTGCGATCGGCGGTACCTGTGGTAGGTCGTATGCACACGAGCAGGAATGTGTGTCCGAGAGCTTTCCAGGGAAGGTGCCGCCGATGACCGAAGATCTGAAGGACAGGGGAGGCCGGGACGATCCGTCGGGCGTCCCCGGCGGCCCGGACGCCCAGACGGACCGGGGCCCCGGCCCCCGCACGGACCGCGTGGTGTTCGGCGTCACGGCCGCACTCACCGTGGCGTTCGTGATCTGGGGAGCGGTGGCCACCGACTCCCTGGAGAGCGCCTCCACCACCATGCTCAATGGCCTGATCCACAACGGAGGCTGGGCGTTCATGCTCGCGGCCTCCTGTTTCGTGGTCTTCGCGCTGTGGCTCGCGATCAGCCGCTACGGAAGAATCCACCTCGGTGCCGAGGGCGAGGAGCCCGAGTTCCGCACCGTCTCCTGGGTGGCGATGATGTTCAGCGCCGGCATGGGCATCGGTCTGATGTTCTACGGCGTGAGCGAGCCCCTCTCGCACTACACGACACCTCCGCCGGGCACCCAGCCCGCCGACTCCGCGGAACGCATGGAGACGGCGATGGCCACCACCCTCTTCCACTGGACACTGCACCCGTGGGCGATCTACGCGGTGGTCGGCCTCGCCATCGCCTACAGCACCTACCGCAAACGCCGGCGCCAGACCATCAGCGCCGTCTTCACCCCGCTCATCGGCGAGAAGCACGCGAACGGCTCGGCCGGCCGGGCGATCGACATCCTCGCCATCATCGCCACCGTCTTCGGATCGGCGGCCTCGCTGGGCCTCGGAGCCCTCCAGATCGGCTCCGGCTTCACCGAGCTGGACTGGCTGGACAAGGTGAGCAACGGACTGCTCGTCTCGATCATCGCCGTGCTGACCGTGGCGTTCGTCGCCTCGGCCGTCTCCGGCGTGGAGAGGGGCATCCAGTGGCTGTCCAACATCAACATGGTGCTGGCCCTGGTACTCGCGCTCTTCGTGTTCATCGCGGGCCCCACGATCATCGTGCTCGATCTGCTGCCCACCTCGATCTTCTCCTACCTCGGTGACCTGCCGCAGCTCGCCGGCCGCACCGAGGCGAGCGGCGGCAAGGGCGTCGCCGACTGGCTCAGCGGCTGGACCGTCTTCTACTGGGCTTGGTGGATCTCCTGGACGCCCTTCGTCGGCATGTTCATCGCCCGCATCAGCCGCGGCCGCACCATCCGGCAGTTCGTCGGGGGCGTCATCCTCGTGCCCAGCACGGTCAGCCTGGTCTGGTTCGCGATCTTCGGCGGTACGGCGATGAAGCTGAAGGAGGGCGGCGCGCTCGCCGGTGTGTCGACCCCCGAGGGCCAGCTCTTCGGTGTCCTGCAGGAGTTCCCCATCGCGACGGTCACCAGCCTGCTCGTGATGATCCTCGTCGGCATCTTCTTCGTCTCGGGAGCCGACGCCGCCTCCATCGTCATGGGCACTCTCTCCCAGCGGGGCGCCCACGAACCCAGCCGTTTCGTCGTGGTCTTCTGGGGCGTGGTGACCGGCGCGGTGGCCGCCATCATGCTGCTCGTCGGCAGCGGTAACGGGGACGCGCTCACCGGCCTCCAGAACCTCACCATCCTGGCCGCCGCGCCCTTCGTCCTCGTGATGATCGGCATGTGCATCGCCCTCATGCGCGACCTGCGCCGGGACCCGGTCATCGTCCGCAACGAAATGGGCTCCGAGGCGGTTGAACTGGCCGTGATCGAAGGCCACAAGAAATACGACGGCGACTTCGAGATCCGCGTGGGCCCGGGCGCCGGCACGGAAAAGGAGGGCGACCCTCTGGGCCACGACCACACGTAGCCGCCCCCCGCGGGCGTGACGTGCGTCCGCTGCGGCTGCGTCGTGGCTGAGACTGCGCCGTGCCCCGCGCCCCTGAAGAGCCAGGGGCGCGGGGAACGGCGCAGCCTCTCGCCATTCAGGGGCGCGGGGAACGGCGCAATCTCTTGTCTTTCAGGGGCGCGGGGAACTGCGCGACCTCAGCCACGGCCGACCCGCACCTACACAAGCCCAAGAACAACCTCCGCACACCCCCACGCCACGGTGACCCCACCCCCACCATGCCCATAGTTGTGCACCAACACCGAACCCCCACCCCCGGCCAACGCATCCCGTTCGAGCCGCACAGCGGACCGCACAGGCCGCACCCCCACCCGATGCCCCAACACCCGCGCCCCCGCCACCTCCGGCCGGAGCACCGCACACCGAGCGACGATCCCCGCGGCCACCGCGGGATCGGGCTCAAGGGACCACTCCCCGTCATCCGTGGTCCCGCCCAGAACCAACCGCCCCGGCTGCGGAAAGATATACGTGGTCGTCCCCGCCACCGCATCCGTCGACACCAGCCACGTCCGGATCCCCGGGTTCTCCACGATCACCAACTGCCCCCGCACGGGCCGAACCGCCGTATCCCCCAGGAGCTCTCGCGCACCGAGCCCCGTGCAGTTGACGACGACTTCCGCCCGCGCCCGCGCCTCGGCGAGGTCCGTCACGACCCGTGACTCGACCGTCCCACCCGCCCGCAGGAACCGCGCGCGCAGCCACCCCAGATGCACCGGCATGTCGATCAGTGGCAGCCTCGCCCACAGCCCCGCCCCCGCGTACTCCTCGGCGGTGGACGCCCGCAGCCCCGGCAGCCGGGCCGCGGCCCACGACCCCTGCTCGTCAAGCCGCGCCTCGCCCATGACACCTTCGACCATGCGTACGCCCGTCTCCTCGGGTCGCGCGGCCAACTCCTCGTACACGGACAGTGAGCGCAGTGCCCACGTCCGCGCGAGATCCCGCGGCTCGATGGCGTACGGCCACCACAGCGCGCCCGCAACCGCCGAGGTGGTCCGCTCGGCGGGCTCCCGCGTCCAGATGCGTACGCGTCGGCCGCTCCGGGCAAGAACGAGGGCCGTAGTGAGTCCTATGACCCCGCTGCCGACCACGATCACGTCACCGCTTCGCTCTTCCGCCACGCGGGGACGTTAGCGGAATATGTCATGCCGTGCTCATAGTCGGCCCAGGGCGGGAATACTCACAGCATGTCTGCCGAGTACGCGACCTTCGGCCTGGCACCGGCGATGCGTGCCGGTGGAGTACTTGCCAACGGTGACTACCGAGCGCACCGGGACTTCGTCGACTTCATCGTCGACGGACGCCCGCTGCTGTACCAGTTGTCCGACCTCGACGCCGTGTCCCCCCTCGCCTCCGACGTACCACCGGCGATCTTCATCGCCCAGGTGCGGAGCCTGCTGCTGGAAGCCGACCCTCCGCTGGAGGGCGGCCGGTACGTCATATACGGCTGCCCGGAGTGCGAGGACATCGCCTGCGGTGCCGTGACCGCCGTGATCGACCGACACGGCGACGACTTCGTCTGGCGCGACTTCGCCTGGCAGACCGACGAACACCCGGACCTGGAACGGAACGGCTATCACGGCATCGGCCCCTTCCGTTTCCACGGCGACGCATACCGTGCCGCCCTGGGCTCCCTGCTCACCGGCGCCGGGGGCGAGCGCCGCCGGGTCCTGCTCATCGGCACCAGGGCCGCCGTCCTGGCCAAGCTCGCCGCCGCCCTGCGCATCATCGGCATCGGCGCCGACATCACCCGGGACGCCGCCGACGTGCCCGCCGACGAACTGCGCACCTACGGCGCCGTAGCCTTCGGCCGGGCCGTCACCGAACAGGAGCGTGCCGACGTCCGGCACTCCTTCGAGCAGGCCGGCGTCGATGTCGCGTACGTCGAGGGGCTGGCCCCGATCGTCCCGCTCCTGGTCGCCCAGATAGAGAACGCCCTGGACCGCAGCCCCCGGGAGCAGCGCCGGCTGACGCGGCTGGTCGCCGTCGAAGGCGAGGCAGGCATCGAGGTCACCTCCCCCTGCCGGGTCCAGCTGACCGCGTACCGGCTGGACCGCCTCTACCGCACCCACATGCAGGAGGTGTTCGACGGCGTCCTGGAAGCGGGCCGCCACCGGCTTCCGCTGGACACGAAGGCGACCAGAGGGGAGTCCTTCATCGTGGCGCGGACGTCCGGGAGCGTACTGGTCGAGACGATGGCCCGCTGACACCCGAAGCCGGGGAACGCGAGAGGCGCAGGGGAGGAGCACAGGGGGACCAGGGCGTGCGGGCGGTCCGCGCCGCGGGCGTGCGCGAAACCCTGGCGCGGGCGCGCGGGCCCGGCGATTAGGATCGGCCTCCTGATGACTGCCACTCTCGTCGCCAAGAACCTCGCCGCCGGCCACGGCGACCGCACCCTCTTCGCCGAACTCGACCTCGTCGTCGCGCCCGGCGACGTGATCGGTCTCGTCGGTGCCAACGGCGCGGGCAAGTCCACCCTGCTCCGGATGCTCGCCGGGCTCATCAAGCCCGAGGAGGGCGAGCTGCGGCTCTCCCCGCCCGCCGCGGCCGTCGGCCATCTGCCGCAGGAGCCGGAGCGCCGGCCCGGCGAGTCGGTGAGGGAGTTCCTGGCGCGCCGCACCGGCGTGGCCGAGGCCCAGCGGGTGATGGACGAGGCCACGCAGGCACTCGTCGACGGGGCACCGGGCGCGGACGACGCGTACGCCGACAGCCTGGAGCGGTGGCTCGCGCTGGGCGGCGCCGACCTCGACGAGCGGGCCGAGGAGGTCGCCGGCTCGCTCGGCCTCGCCGTCGGCCTGGACCAGCCGATGACCTCGCTCTCCGGCGGCCAGGCCGCCCGGGCCGGACTCGCCTCGCTGCTCCTGTCCCGCTACGACGTGTTCCTGCTCGACGAGCCGACCAACGACCTCGACCTGGACGGCCTGGAGCGCCTCGAACGCTTCGTCTCCGGACTGCGCGCGGGCACGGTCGTCGTCAGCCACGACCGCGAGTTCCTCACCCGCACGGTCACCAAGGTCCTCGAACTCGACCTGGCCCAGCAGCAGATCACCCTGTACGGCGGCGGCTACGAGGCCTATCTGGAGGAGCGGGACGTGGCCCGCCGGCACGCCCGCGAGGGCTTCGAGGAGTACGCCGACAAACGGTCCGCGCTGGAGGGCCGCGCCCAGATGCAGCGCTCCTGGATGGACAAGGGCGTCAAGAACGCCCGGCGCAAGGCGAACAACGACAACGACAAGATCGGCCGCAAGTTCCGCAGCGAGGCCAGTGAGAAGCAGGCCGCGAAGGCCCGGCAGACCCAGCGCATGATCGAGCGGCTCGACGTAGTGGATGAGCCGCGCAAGGAGTGGGAGCTGCGGATGGAGATCGCGGCGGCCCCGCGGTCGGGCTCCGTGGTCGCCACCCTGCGCGACGCCGAGGTCCGGCGGGGCGACTTCACCTTCGGCCCGGCCACGCTCCAGATCGACTGGGCGGACCGGGTGGCCGTCACCGGCGTGAACGGCGCGGGCAAGTCCACACTGCTCGGCGCCCTGCTCGGCCGGGTGCCGCTGGACTCGGGCCACGCCACGCTCGGCTCGGGCGTGATCGTCGGCGAGGTCGACCAGGCACGCAAGCTCTTCCACGGCACGGAGGCCCTGCTCGACGCGTTCTGCGCGGCCGTCCCCGACACCGAGCCGGCCGAACTCCGCACGCTCCTGGCCAAGTTCGGCCTCAAGGCGGAACACGTCCTGCGCCCCGCCGCCAGTCTCTCCCCGGGAGAACGCACCCGCTCGGCCCTGGCGCTCCTCCAGGGCCGGGGTGTCAACCTCCTGGTCCTGGACGAGCCCACGAACCACCTCGACCTGCCGGCGATCGAACAGCTCGAATCGGCCCTGGACACCTACGAGGGCACGCTGCTCCTGGTCACCCACGACCGCCGCATGCTGAACGCGGTCCACACGACCCGCCGCCTGGAGGTGGCGGCAGGCAAGGTGACGGAGCGCTAGCCGCCGCCTTTGGGGGCGCGGGGAACGGCGCAGTCTTTTGCTTTCAGGGGCGCGGGGAACGGCGCGACCAGCCCCCACCGGACCCGCACGTCACGACGGCGCGGGTCCGGCAGCCCAGAACTCAGCCCCGCCCCTTACGCCCCTTCGGGTCAGCGAGCCCCGCCCGCCGCAAGGCATCAGCCATCGCACTGTTCCCAGGCGCGGGCGCGGCAACCTGACGCGACCCCCCGCCCCCGCCCCCGCCGGCACGCCCCCGCTGCTGAGGCGGGCGCCCGCCACCGCGCTGAGGGCGCCCGGAGCCACCCTCCTGCCCTGTCGGCGCCGCCTCGTCGTCCAACCGCAAGGTCAAAGAGATCCGCTTGCGCGGAATGTCGACCTCAAGCACTTTCACCTTCACGATGTCCCCGGACTTCACCACGTCCCGCGGGTCCTTGATGAACGTCTTGGACATCGCCGAGACATGGACAAGACCGTCCTGGTGCACACCCACATCCACGAACGCCCCGAACGCCGCCACGTTCGTGACGACCCCCTCAAGGACCATCCCCGGCTCCAGGTCGGCGATCTTCTCGACCCCGTCCTTGAAGGTCGCCGTCTTGAAGGCGGGCCGCGGGTCGCGCCCCGGCTTCTCCAGCTCCCTCAGGATGTCCGTCACCGTCGGCAGACCGAACTTCTCGTCCACGAAGTCGGCCGGCTTCAGCGAGCGCAGCGCCCCCGTGTTGCCGATCAGCGAGCCGACCTCGTTCCCCGCCGTCTTCACCATCCGGCGGACCACGGGGTACGCCTCGGGGTGCACGCTCGACGCGTCCAGCGGGTCGTCCCCGCCGCGGATCCGCAGGAAGCCCGCACACTGCTCGTACGCCTTGGGGCCGAGCCTGGCCACCTTCTTCAGCGCGGTGCGTGACGTGAACGGGCCGTTCGCGTCACGGTGCGCCACGATGTTCTCGGCGAGCCCGGAGGTGATGCCGGAGACCCGGGTGAGCAGGGGAGTGGACGCCGTGTTCACGTCCACGCCGACGCCGTTCACACAGTCCTCGACGACCGCGTCGAGGGAGCGCGAGAGCTTCACCTCGGACAGGTCGTGCTGGTACTGGCCGACACCGATCGACTTCGGGTCGATCTTCACCAGCTCGGCGAGCGGGTCCTGCAGACGCCGCGCGATGGAGACGGCGCCGCGCAGCGACACGTCCATGCCGGGCAGCTCCTGCGTGGCGAACGCCGACGCCGAGTACACGGACGCCCCCGCCTCGGACACCATCACCTTGGTGAGGTTCAGCTCGGGGTGCTTGGCGATGAGCTCACCGGCGAGCTTGTCCGTCTCGCGGGACGCCGTGCCGTTGCCGATGGCGATCAGCTCGACCGCGTGCTCCTTGGCGAGGCGGGCGAGTTTGCCGATGGCCTCGTCCCACCTGTTCGCCGGGACGTGCGGGTGGATGACGTCCGTGGCGACGGCCTTGCCGGTCGCGTCGACCACGGCCACCTTCACCCCCGTACGGAACCCGGGGTCGAGCCCCAGCGTCGAGCGCGTGCCCGCCGGGGCGGCCAGCAGCAGGTCGCGCAGGTTCGTCGCGAAGACGTCGACCGCCTCGTCCTCGGCGGCCGTGCGCAGCCGCAGCCGCAGGTCGATGCCGAGATGGACGAGCAGCCGGGTGCGCCAGGCCCAGCGGACCGTGTCGTTGAGCCACTTGTCGCCCGGCCGACCGCGGTCGGCGATCCCGAAGCGCTGCGCGACGATCCCCTCGTACGAGGAAGGGCCGGGCTGCTCGGACGGCTCCTCGGGCTCCAGGACGAGGTCCAGGACACCCTCCTTCTCACCGCGCAGCATGGCGAGAACGCGGTGCGAGGGCAGCGCCTTGAAGGGCTCGCTGAAGTCGAAGTAGTCGGCGAACTTGGCGCCCGCCTCCTCCTTGCCGTCCTTGACCTTGGCGGCCAGCCGGCCGCGCACCCACATGCGCTCGCGCAACTCGCCGATCAGGTCGGCGTCCTCGGAGAAGCGCTCGGTGAGGATCGAGCGGGCGCCGTCCAGGGCGGCCTGCGGGTCCGCGACGCCCTTGTCGGCGTCGACGAAGGCCGTGGCCGCGGCGACCGGATCGACGGACGGGTCCCCGAGAAGTCCCTCGGCGAGCGGCTCAAGGCCCGCCTCACGGGCGATCTGCGCCTTCGTGCGCCGCTTCGGCTTGAACGGCAGGTAGATGTCCTCCAGCCGCGCCTTGGTCTCCGCGCCCCGGATGCGCGCCGCCAGCTCCTCGGTGAGCTTGCCCTGCTCGCGCACCGAGTCGAGGATCGCCGAGCGCCGCTCCTCCAACTCCCGGAGATAGCGCAGCCGCTCTTCGAGCGTGCGCAGCTGCTCGTCGTCGAGCATCTCGGTCGCTTCCTTGCGGTAGCGGGCGATGAAGGGCACCGTCGAGCCGCCGTCGAGCAAGTCGACGGCCGCCTTGACCTGCCGCTCCCGTACGCCGAGCTCCTCGGCGATCCTGCCTTCGATGGACCCTACGAGGGGTGTCGTCACGATCCCGTACCGCCTTCTTGACTGGGGTTGCGCGGCAATTGTGGCAGGCGGCACCGACAACGGGGGATCAAGGGCGCACCGGACGGGCCGGGGCCGGTGAGCCGCACGCGCCCGCACACGCGAGGAGCCGGACACGCCCTTGGCATGTCCGGCTCCGAAGCGGTCTTTCGGTCAGGCCCTGCGAGCCCGTCCGCCGCGGCGCGTGGAGCTGGAAGCGCCGCCGAACAGTCGGGCCACTGCCCGGAACGGAAGCGTCACCACTGTGGCGACGGCCCCGCCGATCTGCCGGAACACGTCTGCGATGGCACGGAACACGAGCTACCCCTTTCGTCTCCCGATCGGTACGGCCGGGAGACTCACGGGTACCTCGGATCCGGGTTCCGAACCCCGCCGACTTCGAGAACTCCTTGCGCTACAGGACAGTCCGCGGGGGGAGTTCAGCCTTTGCCGAACGCGCTCCGGGGAAAGGCGCCGGCGGCCAGCGCCTTCGTCGTCAGCCCCGTACCCAACTCCGTGAGGCGCTCGACACCGGCGGCGCCCAGATGCTCGTAAGGAGCCGTGTCCAGGCGGTCCGTGCTCGCCTCGATCTCCTTGCGCAGGGCGACACCGTCCTCGGTCAACTCGTCCTCGGCGGTGAGCAGTCCGCGCTCCCGCAGCCGGTCGCAGGCCGCGTCCCAGTCCGTACGGCGCCAGCCGCGGCTGGACAGGACCCACTTCGGCGCCATGCCCTTGCCGGTGGCGGTGTGGCTCACCAGCGCCTCCACGGGGTCGAGTCTCGCGTCGAGCAGCACCGCGAGGTGCCCGTCGCCCCGGTGCTCGCGCAGCAGCGTGGCCGCGTGCCAGAGCGCGAGGTGCGGTTCGTCGGGCACCGGCAGGTCGGCGTGGGCGGCGTAGAGGGGGCGGGCGGTCCTGGTGCACGCCTCCGTGGCACGCAGGGCGAGCGCCGCCGCCTCGGAGACCTCCTTGGAGGCGATCACCTCGTTGCCGAGCAGCCGTCGCAGCGTGCCGTCGGCGGCCCGCAGCCGTGCCGCGAGCACCACCTCCGGGGAGGCGGTCCGCCACACCTCGGGCACATGCCGTGCCACCAGTCCGTGGCGGAAGTTGTAGAAGGTCGCCGTGACCGTGCCCGCGCCCACCGCCCCCATGGCCGCGGCACGCACCGCGAAGTAGGCGGCGTCGCGGTCCGTCACCCCGACCGCGGCCAGCTCCGTGCCGAGCTCGGGCGAGAAGTACTGGCACGAGTGCAGCGGATTGAGGACGTTGTGGCATCGGCGTCCGGCACGCTCCGGCAGGGCTGTCGTCATGCCTCGCACGTTACCGACTGGTTGGTACGTAGGGAATGGTGGGGCGCCGATCCGGCCCTGCTCGCACCCGCACGGCACCCGCATGACACCCGTATGGCACCCGCATGGCAGAAAAGGTGGGGTACTCGTCATTGCGGACATCCGCGCACCCGCGAAGAATCAGGCACATGGCGCACCGAACCGTCCTCGTCGTCCTCTTCGACGGCGTCCAGAGCCTCGACGTCACGGGCCCCGTGGAGGTCTTCGCGGGCGCGGACCTCCAGGCCGGCCCGCCCGGGGAGACGTACCGCATCCACACCGCCTCCCTGGACGGTTGGCCGGTGCGCACCTCCAGCGGGCTGACCCTGGTCCCGGACCACGCGCTCGTCGACGCCCCCGCACCGCACACCCTGCTCGTCCCGGGCGGGCGGGGCTCACGCGGCCCCGATCCGCGCGTGCTCGACTGGCTGCGCGAGCACGGCCCGCGCGCCGACCGCCTGGTCTCGGTCTGCACCGGGGCGATCCTGCTCGCCGAGGCGGGCCTGCTGGACGGTCACCGGGTGACGACCCACTGGGCCTACTGCGAACGCCTCGCGCGCGACCACCCGGCCGTCGAGGTGGACCCCGACCCGATCTACGTACGCGACGGGAGGATCGCCACCTCCGCCGGGGTCACCGCCGGGATCGACCTCGCTCTCGCGCTCGTCGAGGAGGACGTCGGCCGGGAGGCGGCGCTCGCCGTGGCCCGCCACCTCGTGGTCTTCCTCAGGCGCCCGGGGAACCAGGCCCAGTTCAGCGCCCAGCTGTCCGCCCAGACGGCCCGGCGCGCGCCCCTGAGGGACGTTCAGCAGTGGATCACCGAGCACCCGGGAGACGACCTGTGCGTGGAGAGGCTCGCGGCCCGCGCCCGGCTGTCGCCCCGCCACTTCGCCCGTGCCTTCCAGGCCGAGACGGGTACGACTCCCGGGCGTTACGTCGACTCGGTCCGTCTCGAACACGCCCGCCGCCTCCTGGAGGACACCACCGGCGGCGTCGAGGAGGTCGCCCGGACCAGCGGCTACGGCACCCCGGAAGCCATGCGCCGAGCCTTCGTGAGGACCCTGGGCACGTCCCCGGCGGAGTACCGCCGCCGCTTCCACCCGACAACCGCCCGATGAGCAGCGCCCCGTAAGAGACCCCCGGGGGGCGCCTTCCAGGGCGCGGGGAACTGCGCGACCAGCCCCCACCGCACCCGCACACAAGAAGGGCACCCATGCAGATCGCCATCGTCATCTTCGACCGTTTCACGGCCCTGGACGCAGTCGGCCCCTACGAAACCCTGGGCCGCCTCCCCGACGCGGAAACCGTCTTCGTCGCCGAGCGGCGCGGCCCCGTCCGCACCGACACCGGCAACCTCGCCATCACGGCGGACAAGGCCCTCGCCGAGGTCCCGCACCCGGACGTCGTGATGGTCGCGGGAGGCCCCGGACAGACCCCGCAGATGGAGAACGAGGCGCTCCTCGGCTGGCTGCGCACGGCCGACGCCACCAGCACCTGGACGACGTCCGTGTGCACGGGCTCACTCCTGCTGGCCGCGGCCGGACTGCTCCGGGGCCGCCGTGCGACCTCCCACTGGCTGGCCCTCGACCACCTGGAACGCTTCGGCGCCGAGCCGACGGGGGAGCGGGTCGTGACCGACGGCAAGTACGTGACGGCCGCCGGCGTCTCGTCCGGCATCGACATGGGCCTCACACTGCTCGGCAGGATCGCGGGCGACGAGCACGCGCAGGCGGTGCAACTGGCGTTGGAGTACGACCCCCGGCCGCCCTACGACGCGGGCTCCCCGCAGAAGGCACCCGCCCACCTCGTCGAACAGCTCCGCTCACGCAGCCGCTTCATCCTCTCCTAGGTCTCGCTAGTTTCCTAGGTCTCGCTAGATCTCCCTGAATCTCGCCAGGTCCTGGGAGCCGACCCGGCGGCCGGCCTGGCGGTTGGTCTCTTCGGGCGCAGACGTGGGCGCAGACGTGGTCCAGGTGAACTTTGGCGCGCGGCGCTCCAGAAAGGCGGCGACCCCCTCCGCGGTGTCGTCCCCCTCGCGCGCCTGCCGCGCCCAGTAGCCGTCCCGGTCGGTGCGGCCGTCGGCGAACTCCTTCGCCGCCGCCTGCGTCAGCTGGGATCGGGACGCGAGGATCCGGGTGAACTCCGCGACGCGCCCGTCCAGTTCGCCGTCGGGCAGCACCTCGTCCACCAGGCCGGTGCGCAGCGCCCGCCCCGCGTCGATCAACTCGCCGGAGAACAGCAGGTACTTGGCGGTCGCGGGCCCCACGAGGGACACCAACCGCCGTGTGGAGGAGGCCGCGTAGACGATCCCCAGTTTCGCCGGAGTGATCCCGAACGAGGCCCGCTCGTCCGTGAACCGCAGATCGCACGCCGCGGCGAGCTGACACCCGCCGCCCACGCAGTAGCCGCGTACGGCGGCGAGCGTCGGCCTGGGGAAGGCGGCCAGCGCGTCCTCCGCGCGCACGGCGAGGCCCTGCGCCTCTCCGGCCGAACCCCGCAGCGAGGAGATGTCCGCCCCGGCGCAGAACGTCCCGCCCCCGCCGGTGAGCACGAGCACGCGTACGGCCGGGTCGTCGGCCAGCGTGCCGAGCAGGGGCGGCAGCGCGCGCCACATGTCCGCCGTCATGGCGTTGCGCTTGGCGGGGTGGTGGATGACGACGGTGGCGACCCCGTCGGCGACGCTGTGCGACAGCTGCGGCTCCATGGCCGGATGCTACGTGGTCGATCTCGTGCCTGCCCAAACCCGTACAACCCGAAGAGTTCCGGATCCGGCACGAGACGGACGGGATCGGTCATTCGGCTGACATTGACGTGCGTTGGCGATCAGAAAACGTCGATAATGGCCGACTTCTGTTCAGTTATCCGGTACGGACCAGCGCGTTATCAACACTCGACGTGTGGTGACAATCGAGCGCAAGGGTGGCGACCCGACGATGGACGACCAGGGGCGGGGGCCCGGCCCACGTCCTGAAGGCGGAGAGGAGGCGCCCTCCGAGGGAAGACCGCCCGGCCCACTGCCGTACGAGGGAGTCTGGCGGTTCACCGCTCCCGCCGTCGACTCCTCCGTACCGCAGGCACGGCACGCGGTCCGCGACCTGCTGGCCCGCCAGGGCGTACCGGTGTCGGACGACATCGTCCAGGGGCTCCTGCTGATCGTCTCCGAACTGGTGACCAACGCGGTGCGGCACGCGGCCCTGCTCTCCCCGATGCTCGGCGTCGAGGTCGCCGTCGGAGCCGAGTGGGTGCGGGTCTCCGTCGAGGACAACCATCCCTACCGTCCCACGGCCCTGGAGGCCGACCACGGCCAGACCGGTGGCCGCGGCCTCCTCCTCGTACGCGAGATCACCAGCGAGGCGGGCGGGGTGTGCGACGTCGAGCACACGGCGACGGGGGGCAAGGTGATCTGGTCGGCACTGCCCCTCGCCGTCGCCCGACCGGTCTGAGGGTCACCAGCCCGCGGAGTCGCCCGTCAGTTCCCGGATCGCAGGCCGAGCCGAATCCAGCACGGTCATGAACCACGCCGAGAACGGGTCCTTCGCATGCCGCTCGGCCAGCTCGCCCGCGCTCACGAAGACCGTCGACCCGACCTCCTCGGGGTCGGGCCGCGGAGCCGACTGCACCATCCCGACGAACAAATGGTTGAACTCCTGCTCCACCAGTCCCGAGTCCGGGTCGGGGTGGTTGTAGCGGACCGTGCCCGCCTCGGCGAGGAGCGACGGCGAGACCCCCAGCTCCTCGAACGTCCGGCGCGCGGCCGCCGCGAAGGGCGCCTCGCCGGGGTACGGGTGGCCACAGCACGTGTTGGACCAGACACCGGGGGAGTGGTACTTGCCCAGCGCCCGCTGCTGCAGCAGCAGCCGGCCCCGCTCGTCGAAGAGGAAGACGGAGAACGCCCGGTGCAGTTGCCCGGGTGGCTGATGGGCCGTCAGCTTCTCCGCCGTGCCGATCGTGGTGCCGTCCTCGTCGACCAGTTCGAGCAAGATGGCTTCGGCGTTGCCGTTCGACGAACTGTGCGTCGCGGTGGCAGGAGTGATCGGCATACCCATCCTTCGCATCGGTCTTCAAGCCCCAAGTCTGCCGTACCGAACCGGCACTCCCGGCACCACGCGGGGTCCCGCACGTCCGGTTCCGCCGCGCGGCCGAACCGGACATCACGCCCAGTACCGGCCGGACGTCGAAAGGGGCCGGACACCTCATCGTTTCCCCCTCTACCGGTAGGGAACCGTCCAGAACGGGAGTCTTCGCCCTTTAACTCCTGTCGGGAAACCGGGCCGTACGCCGTAGCCCGGAGTCGGTGTGCCGCACCCGCCGACCGGCCCTCACTCGTGCGCGGCACCTCCACCACCGGGCGTACGCCGGTCCAGCCACGTCACGCGTGATGCAGCTGCCAGCCCCGCCACGCCGACTCGACCATCTCGCGCACCCCGCGCCGCGCGCTCCAGCCCAGTTCCTCGGCGGCCAGCGCGGCCGAGGCGACCGCGCGCGGCGCGTCACCCGGGCGGCGCGGCTCGACGAGCACCGGACGGGTGTCGCCGGTGACCTCGCCGATGAGCGTCAGCAGCTCACGCACCGAGACACCCTCGCCGCGGCCGATGTTGACCGTCAGATCGCCCGCACCGCCCGGCACGTCCGGGGAGGCCAGCCGCCGGGCCGCCGCGAGATGCGCCTCGGCGAGATCGGCGACATGGATGTAGTCGCGTACGCAGGTGCCGTCCGGCGTCGGATAGTCGTCGCCGAAGATCCGGGGAGCCTCGTCGCGGGTGAGCCGGTCGAAGACCATCGGGACCACGTTGAAGACACCGGTGTCCGCCAGCTCGGGGGCGGCGGCGCCCGCCACGTTGAAGTAGCGCAGGCACACGGTGTCGATGCCGTGCGCGCGGCCGGCGGCCCGCACCAGCCACTCACCCGCGAGCTTCGTCTCGCCGTAGGGGTTCATCGGGGCACACGGGGTGTCCTCCGTGATGAGGTCCACATCCGGGTTGCCGTACACGGCCGCGGAGGAGGAGAAGAGGAACCGCCGCACACCCGCCCCGGCCACCGCGTCCAGGAGCGTGGCGAGTCCTCCCAGGTTCTCCTGGTAGTAGCGCGTGGGCTGGGCCACGGACTCACCGACCTGCTTGCGCGCGGCCAGGTGGACCACACCCGTCACCGCGTGCTCGGCGAGAACCCGCTTGAGCAACTCCCCGTCCAGCGACGAACCCTGCACGAGCGGAATCCCGTCGGGCAGCCGCGCGGGAACCCCGGCCGAGAGGTCGTCGAGCGCGAGCACGCGCTCCCCGGCCTCGGCCATGGCGCGCGCCACGTGCGCCCCGATGTATCCAGCCCCACCTGTGATCAGCCATGTCATGGACGCCCACCCTATGCCGGTCGGCTCCGGTCGCGGCGCACCTGTGCTCCGGTCACTGCGCCGACCACTGCTCCGACCACAGGGCACGGGAGCCGTGCCCTGAATTGCGCCGGAATAGGCCGTGGTTTGTGGGCCGGGGCCCGAATCCACGATGATGATCGCCGAGGACGTACCGATCAGAACGTGTTGATCGGACCGTGAACGGGCGGTGAACGGCCGCTTCCATTCATCCGATAGCCTCTGCCGACATGCCGCCCGGCCGTCCCAGGGCGCACCCCCACCACGCACCTGCCCGGCGTCGTGCACGCCGGAACCCAGAGGAGTGAGTTCGTCTGTCGACCGCCATCCTCACCGGTCAGCCGGTCCCCGGGTCGTCGCTCGAAGGCGATCTGCGGTCCCTCGGCTTCGACGTGCGGGCCGCCACCGACGCGGCCGACGCCGAGACGCTCCTCGCCGCCGTCCCCGCGGACCAGCGGGTGGCCGTCGTCGACGCCCGCTTCGTGGGCCACGTCCACGCGCTGCGGCTCGGCCTGACCGACCCCCGCTTCGAGGCCGCCGCGATCCCCGGCGCCGTCACCGCCAAGTCCGGGGGGCGTCCGGCGCTGGCCCGCGCGCTGCGCATCGCCTCCTCGGACGCGTCGAACGGCTCCGTGGTGGTCGGCATAGTCGCCGACCGGGTCGCGGAAACCCTCGACACCGATCTGCACCGCCCCGAGCTGGGCGAACTCGTCGCCGAGGTCCCCAGGGACCCGCAGGCCCGCAACGAGGCCCGGCAGTCCGTCGCCTCCGTGGACGACGAGGCGATCCGGCTGCGTACGGCCGTGAAGTCCCGTGACGGCTTCTTCACCACGTACTGCGTCAGCCCGTACTCCCGTTACCTCGCCCGCTGGTGCGCCCGCCGCGGCCTGACCCCGAACCAGGTCACCACGGCGTCGCTGGTCACCGCGCTGATCGCGGCCGGCTGTGCGGCGACGGGCACCCGGGCCGGCTTCGTCGCCGCGGGCCTGCTGCTGCTCTTCTCCTTCGTACTCGACTGCACGGACGGCCAACTGGCCCGGTACTCCCTGCAGTACTCCACGCTCGGTGCCTGGCTCGACGCGACCTTCGACCGCGCCAAGGAGTACGCCTACTACGCGGGCCTCGCCCTCGGCGCGGCCCGCGGCGGCGACGACGTATGGGCGCTGGCCCTCGGCGCGATGGTCCTGCAGACCTGCCGACACGTCGTCGACTTCTCCTTCAACGAGGCGAACGTCGACAGCACGGCCGCCAACACCAGCCCCACCGCGGCCCTTTCGGGCAAGCTCGACAGCGTCGGCTGGACGGTCTGGCTGCGCCGGATGATCGTCCTGCCCATCGGCGAGCGCTGGGCCATGATCGCTGTACTCACCGCGGTCACGACACCCCGTATCACCTTCTACGTGCTGCTGATCGGCTGCGCGTTCGCGGCGTGCTACACCACCGCGGGCCGGGTGCTGCGGTCGCTGACCCGCAAGGCGCAGCGCACCGACCGTGCCATGCGGGCGCTGGCAGACCTTACCGACAGCGGCCCCCTGGCCGAGCTGCTGGCACGCCTCCCTACGCGCACCCAGCCTGCTGTCACGCGGCTCCTCGCCCTGGCGTGCCTCGTACTGCTGGTGTACACGGCCTGGACCGACGGACCGGGCTGGTCGGTCGTCGTGATCGCCGCCGTGTACGTCCTGGTGTCCGGGGACGTCATCAAGCGCCCCCTCGACGGCCCCCTCGACTGGCTGCTCCCCCCGCTCTTCCGCGCCGCCGAATACGGGACCGTACTGATCCTGGCAGCCAGAGCCGATGTGAACGGCGCCCTTCCAGCGGCTTTCGGGCTGGTGGCAGCCGTCGCCTACCATCATTACGACACGGTGTACCGCATCCGCGGCAACGCCGGCGCGCCCCCGCACTGGCTGGTGCGGGCGATCGGCGGGCACGAAGGCAGGACGCTGCTGGTCACCGTCCTGGCCGCGCTGCTCACCGCAGAAGATTTCAAGGTCGCGCTCACGGTTCTCGCCGTGGCCGTGGCACTGCTGGTGCTCTTCGAGAGCATCCGCTACTGGGTGACCGCCCACAGGCGCGGCGCACCCGCCGTACACGATGAAGGAGAACCCGCATGATCGGCCTCGTGCTGGCTGCCGGCGCCGGACGGCGTCTGCGCCCCTACACCGACACCCTGCCCAAGGCTCTGGTGCCGGTCGGCCCCGAAGGTGCCGCAGCCGATGAGGACAGCATCACGGTGCTCGACCTCACCCTCGGCAACTTCGCCGAGATCGGCCTGACCGAGGTCGCGATCATCGTCGGTTACCGCAAGGAAGCCGTCTATGAGCGCCGCGAGGCGCTGGAGCAGAAGTACGGCGTCAAGATCACCCTGATCGACAACGACAAGGCCGAGGAGTGGAACAACGCCTACTCCCTGTGGTGCGGCCGTGACGCGATCAAGCACTCGGTGATCCTCGCCAACGGCGACACCGTGCACCCGGTCTCCGTCGAGAAGACGCTGCTCGCCGCCCGCGGCGACGGCAAGAAGATCATTCTCGCCCTCGACACGGTGAAGTCCCTCGCCGACGAGGAGATGAAGGTCGTCGTCGGCCCCGAGGGCTCCATGACGAAGATCACCAAGCTGATGGACCCCGCCGAGGCGACCGGTGAGTACATCGGCGTGACCCTCATCGAGGGCGACGCCGCCGACGAGCTGGCCGACGCGCTCAAGACGGTCTTCGAGACGGACCCGCAGCAGTTCTACGAGCACGGCTACCAGGAGCTCGTGAACCGCGGCTTCCGTATCGACGTGGCCCCCATCGGCGACGTTAAGTGGGTCGAGATCGACAACCACGAGGACCTCGCCAAGGGACGCGTGATCGCGTGCCAGTACTGACGAGGCTCATCCCCTCGCCGGTCGTCGTCGACATCCGTCCGGGCGCCCTGGACGACCTGGCGGCGGTCCTCGCCGACCAGCGCATCTCGCACTCCGGCAAGCTGGCCGTCGCGATCAGCGGCGGCTCGGGCGCCAAGCTGCGCGACCGGCTGGCCCCGGCGCTGCCGGGCGCCGACTGGTTCGAGGTCGGCGGCGGCACCCTGGACGACGCGATCAAGCTCGGCGACGCGATGAAGAAGGGGCGCTACGACGCGGTCGTGGGCCTCGGCGGCGGCAAGATCATCGACTGCGCGAAGTTCGCCGCGGCCCGGATCGGCCTCCCGCTGGTCGCCGTCGCCACGAACCTGTCGCACGACGGTCTGTGCTCCCCGGTGGCGACCCTCGACAACGACGCGGGCCGCGGCTCGTACGGTGTGCCGAACCCGATCGCCGTGGTCATCGACCTCGACGTGATCCGTGAGGCCCCGGTCCGGTTCGTGCGCTCCGGCATCGGTGACGCCCTGTCCAACATCTCCGCGGTCCGGGACTGGGAACTGGCCAACCGGGAGAAGGGCGAGCAGATCGACGGCCTCGCCGCCGCGATGGCCCGCCAGGCCGGCGAGGCCGTGCTGCGGCACCCGGGCGGCGTCGGCGACGACGCCTTCCTCCAGGTGCTCGCCGAGGGCCTGGTCCTCACCGGCATCTCCATGTCGGTGGCGGGCGACTCCCGCCCCGCGTCCGGCGCCTGCCACGAGATCAACCACGCCTTCGACCTGCTCTTCCCCAAGCGCGCCGCCAGCCACGGCGAGCAGTGCGGTCTGGGCGCGGTCTTCGCGATGCACCTGCGCGGCGCCCGCGAGGAGTCGGCGTACATGGCCGAGGTCCTGCGGCGTCACGGGCTGCCCGTGCTGCCGGAGGAGATCGGCTTCACCCCGGACGAGTTCGTCCAGGTCGTGGAGTTCGCTCCGACGACCCGGCCGGGCCGCTTCACCATCCTCGAACACCTCGCCCTCTCCACCGACCAGATCAGGGACGCATACGCCGACTATGCAAAAGCCATCGGTAGCTGAGCTCCGCCCGGTCGTGCACCCCCCGGGTGTGAAGGACCGGCGGAGCGGCGAGCACTGGGGAGGCCGGCTCTACATGCGCGAGATCTCGCTGCGCATCGACCGGCACCTGGTGAACACCAAGGTCACGCCCAACCAGCTGACCTACGTGATGACCGTCTTCGGCGTGCTCGCCGCCCCGGCCCTGCTGGTACCGGGCATCCCGGGCGCCCTGCTCGGCGTACTGATGGTCCAGCTGTACCTGCTGTTCGACTGCGTCGACGGCGAGATCGCCCGCTGGCGCAAGCAGTACTCGATGACCGGGGTGTACGTCGACCGCGTCGCCGCCTACCTGTGTGACGCCGCGGTCCTGGTCGGTTTCGGCCTGCGTGCCGCGGATCTGTGGGGCACCGGGCGGATCGACTGGCTGTGGGCCTTCCTCGGCACGCTCGCCGCCCTCGGCGCCGTCCTGATCAAGTCCGAGACCGACCTCGTCGGTGTCGCCCGCCACCAGACCGGCAAGGCACCGGTGCAGGAGTCGGCGTCCGAGCCGCGTTCCTCCGGCATGGCGCTGGCCCGCCGGGCCGCGGGCGCGCTCAAGTTCCACCGGCTCGTCCTCGGTATAGAGGCGTCCCTGCTGATCCTGGTCCTCGCGGTCCTGGACACGGTCCGGGACGACCTGTTCTTCTCGCGGCTCGGCGTCGCGGTGCTGGCCGGCATCGCGCTGCTGCAGACCGTGCTGCACCTGGTGTCCATCCTCGCTTCGAGCAGGCTGAAGTGAGCACGGCCACGAAGGTCGGCGCGGTGATCATCACCATGGGCAACCGCCCCGACGAACTCCGCGCCCTCCTCGACTCGGTCGCCAAGCAGGACGGCGACCCGGTCGAGGTGGTCGTGGTCGGCAACGGCTCGCCCGTCCCGGACGTCACGGGGTCCATACCCGGTGTCCGCACGGTCGAGCTGCCGGAGAACCTCGGCATCCCCGGCGGCCGCAACGTCGGCATCGAGGCGTTCGGCCCCGGCGGCACTGACGTGGACGTCCTGCTCTTCCTGGACGACGACGGCCTCCTCGCCCGCCACGACACCGCCGAGCTGTGCCGGCAGGCCTTCGCGGCCGACCCGGAGCTGGGCATCGTCAGCTTCCGTATCGCCGACCCCGAGACCGGGATCACCCAGCGCCGCCACGTGCCCCGGCTGCGTGCCTCGGACCCGATGCGCGACTCCCGCGTCACCACCTTCCTCGGCGGCGCCAACGCCGTCCGTACGAAGGTGCTCGCCGAGGTCGGCGGGCTCCCCGAGGAGTTCTTCTACGCCCATGAGGAGACCGACCTCGCCTGGCGTGCCCTCGACGCGGGCTGGATGATCGACTACCGCTCGGACATGGTCCTCAACCACCCCACGACCGCACCCTCGCGGCACGCGGTCTACCACCGGATGGTCGCCCGCAACCGCGTCTGGCTCGCCCGCCGCAACCTGCCCGCGCCGCTGGTCCCCGTGTACCTCGGCGTGTGGATGCTGCTCACGCTCGCCCGTCGGCCCTCGCGCCCGGCCCTGAAGGCCTGGTTCGGCGGTTTCAAGGAGGGCTGGACCAGCCCGTGCGGCCCCCGGCGCCCCATGAAGTGGCGTACGGTATGGCGCCTGACCCGACTGGGCCGACCACCCGTCATCTGACACGCTCGATATCTGAGAGCATTCGGGCCGTACCCCGGTCCCTGTCTTTGGCCTACGCCCTACCAGGCCGCGCACCTTGAGGACGAAAGTTTCCCTGTGAGTGAGACAACGCATGACGGCGGCGTCGCGGTGAGCGCGCCCCCGTCCCCCGATGAAGGGCTCTGTGCGGCGGACCTCGCCGCCAAGTACGGGCTGGCCGTCAGCGGCGCCCGTCCCGGACTCGTCGAGTACGTCCGTCAACTCTGGGGACGGCGTCACTTCATCCTCGCCTTCTCGCAGGCGAAGCTGACCGCCCAGTACAGCCAGGCCAAGCTCGGCCAGCTGTGGCAGGTGGCCACACCGCTGCTGAACGCGGCCGTGTACTTCCTGATCTTCGGCCTGATCCTGAAGGCCGACCGCGGGATGGAGCGGGAGGTCTACATCCCGTTCCTGGTGACGGGTGTCTTCGTCTTCACCTTCACCCAGAGCTCGGTGATGGCGGGCGTGCGGGCGATCTCCGGCAACCTCGGACTCGTCCGGGCGCTGCACTTCCCGCGCGCCGCGCTGCCGATCTCGTTCTCGCTGCAGCAGCTCCAGCAGCTGCTCTTCTCGATGATCGTGCTGTTCGTCGTGGCGGTCGGCTTCGGCAGCTACCCCCGGCTGTCCTGGCTGCTGATCCTGCCGGTACTGGTGCTGCAGTTCCTCTTCAACACCGGCCTCGCGATGATCATGGCCAGGATGGGTTCCAAGACCCCGGACCTGGCCCAGCTCATGCCGTTCGTGATGCGTACGTGGATGTACGCGTCCGGTGTCATGTTCTCGATCCCCGTGATGCTCGAAGAGCACCCCGAGTGGATCGCCGACATCCTTCAGTGGAACCCGGCCGCCATCTACATGGACCTGATGCGCTTCGCGCTCATCGACGGCTACGGCTCCGAGAACCTGCCGCCGCACGTGTGGGCGGTCGCGGGCGGCTGGGCCGTCCTGGTCGCCGTCGGCGGCTTCGTGTACTTCTGGAAGGCTGAGGAGCGTTACGGCCGTGGCTGAGCAGAACGACAGGACCCCCCAGATCCCGACCGTCATCGCGGACGAGCTGCACATCGTCTACCGCGTCAACGGCGCCAAGACCGGCAAGGGCAGCGCCACCTCGGCCCTCAGCCGCATACTCCGCCGTGGCGAGGAGCGAGGCGTCCGCAAGGTGCACGCCGTCCGCGGTGTCTCCTTCAAGTCCTACCGCGGTGAGGCCATCGGCCTCATCGGATCCAACGGCTCCGGCAAGTCCACCCTGCTGCGGGCCATCGCCGGACTGCTCCCCGCGGAGAAGGGTCACGTCTACACCGACGGCCAGCCCTCGCTCCTCGGCGTCAACGCGGCCCTGATGAACGACCTCACCGGCGAGCGGAACGTCATCCTCGGCGGTCTGGCCATGGGCATGTCCCGCGAGCAGATCAGGGCGCGCTACGACGACATCGTCGACTTCTCGGGCATCAACGAGAAGGGTGACTTCATCACCCTGCCCATGCGTACCTACTCCTCCGGCATGGCCGCCCGGCTGCGCTTCTCCATCGCGGCCGCCAAGGACCACGACGTCCTCATGATCGACGAGGCCCTCGCGACCGGCGACCGCAAGTTCCAGAAGCGCTCCGAGGCCCGGATCCGGGAGCTCCGCAAATCGGCCGGCACGGTCTTCCTCGTCAGCCACAACAACAAGTCCATCCGTGACACGTGCGACCGCGTCCTGTGGCTGGAGCGCGGCGAGCTTCGCCTGGACGGACCGACCGACGAGGTCCTCAAGGAGTACGAGAAGTTCACGGGCAAGTAGCCCGAGTCGTAGAGGAAGCACGCAGGGCCCCGCCGAACCGTTCCGGCGGGGCCCTGCGTCTGCGAAGGAAACGCCAACTCCGGGCGCCCTTAGGAATCTTGACGTCAATCGGTGTGTTCTTGTGATGTGCGGGACACCCCGGCGGAGCGTGCCGGGTTGTACAACGTAAGCTGTACCGGTGCTGATTCGCGGCAAGTGGGGCGATACTGCGCGACACCAGGCATAGGGTCTGTCGCGCGGACGGCCGGGCGGCGTGTCCGAAATAGTCACCATTGGGTCAGCAGTGTAGAACGGGGGATGTGACGGCGATGGCTACGGAAACTCTCCAGCTCCGCTGCGCGTGTGCCGTCCGTGCGTGTTCCGTCCGTGGCCCGGGCGGCGGGCGATGACGCCGGCCAGAACGGCACGCGCCGGTGACCCGGAGCGCGGCACCCTCGACAAGGCCGCGGACGAGAACTTTCCCGTGGCGCCGTTCTTCCTGCCCAAGGCCTGGCGGGCCGACCTCATGGCCGTCTACGGCTTCGCCCGGCTCGTCGACGACATCGGCGACGGAGACCTGGCCCCCGGCGGCGCGGACGCCCGCCTCCTGGGCGTGTCCCCCGAAGAGGCGAAGGACCGGCTCGTCCTGCTCGACGCCTTCGAGGCGGACCTGCGCAAGGTCTTCGACTCGACTCCGGGCCACCCGCTCCTGCGCCGCCTGCAGCCGACGGTCCGCCGCACCGGCCTGACCCCCGAGCCCTTCCTCGGCCTGATCGCCGCGAACCGGCAGGACCAGTTCGTCAAGCGGTACGAGACCTACGACGACCTCCTCGCCTACTGCGAGCTGTCCGCCAACCCGGTCGGCCGACTCGTCCTGTCCGTCACCGGCACCTCGACCCCCGAGCGGGTCCGCCTCTCCGACGCGATCTGCACGGCCCTGCAGATCGTCGAGCACCTCCAGGACGTTGCCGAGGACCTCGGCCGCGACCGCATCTACCTTCCCGCCGAGGACATGAAGCGCTTTCACGTCCAGGAGGCGGATCTCGCCACGCCCACGGCAGGCGCATCGGCGCGCGCACTGGTTGCATACGAAGCAGAACGCGCCCGGAACCTCCTGAATGAAGGCACCCCCCTCGTGGGTAGCGTCCACGGCAGGCTGAAGCTGCTGCTCGCGGGGTTCGTGGCAGGAGGAAGGGCGGCGATCCAGGCGATCGCCGCCGCCGAATACGACGTACTTCCCGGCCCGCCGAAGCCCGGCAAGATCCAGTTGCTGCGCGAGGTGGGAGTGACTCTGCGAGGAGAGGGGTGATCCGGACCGTGGAGTCGGAACCACACATGTCCGCACCGGTACTCGCCGCTTACGGCTACTGCGAGGCGGTCACCGGGCGGCAGGCCCGGAATTTCGCGTACGGCATCCGGCTGCTGCCGGCGCCCAAGCGCCGCGCCATGTCGGCGCTGTACGCGTTCTCACGGCGCGTCGACGACATCGGTGACGGCGCGCTCGCACCCGAGGCCAAGGCGAAGCGGCTGGAGGACACCCGGGCGCTGCTCGCCCGCATCCGGGACCGAGCGGTGGACGAGGACGACACCGATCCGGTCGCCGTCGCCCTGCGGCACACGGCGGACCACTTCCCGGTCCCGCTCGACGGCCTCGACGAACTCATCGACGGCGTGCTCATGGACGTCCGCGGCGAGACGTACGAGACCTGGGACGACCTGAGGGTCTACTGCCGCTGCGTCGCCGGAGCCATCGGCCGGCTCTCGCTCGGCGTCTTCGGTACGGAACCGGGGGCGCGCGGCGCGGAGCGGGCGCCGGAGTACGCGGACACGCTCGGGCTCGCGCTGCAACTCACCAACATCCTCAGGGACGTTCGTGAGGACGGCGAGAACGGGCGGACGTATCTGCCCGCGGACGACCTCGCGAAGTTCGGCTGCTCGGCCGGGTTCAAGGGGTCGCGCCCACCGGAGGGCTCCGATTTCGCGGGCCTCGTGCACTTCGAGGTGCGCCGGGCCCGCGCGCTCTTCGCGGAGGGCTACCGGCTGCTGCCCATGCTGGACCGCCGCAGCGGCGCCTGTGTCGCCGCGATGGCGGGCATCTACCGCCGCCTCCTGGACCGCATCGAGCGCGAACCGGAGGCCGTCCTGCGCGGCCGGGTCTCGCTCCCCGGACGAGAGAAGGCGTACGTCGCCGTGCGCGGGCTGTCCGGTCTCGACGCCCGGCACGTCTCCCGCCGAACCGTCAGGAGGCGCGCTTGATGGACACTCCGGCCCAGGATGACGCAGGTACCTGGAAACGGCGCGCAACCCTCCGGCCGGGGACGGCGTCCCTGACTGCATCGGCCGCCCGTGCCCCGCTCCACCGGCACGGCGAGGCCGCGGGGGAAGGTGCGCGATGAACGACACCACGCGGGACGAGGAGTCCGACGCCGGCTCGTCGAGCCGCCCCACGACGGCCGTGGTGGTCGGCGGGGGGCTCGCGGGAACGACCGCGGCGCTCGCGCTGGCCGACGCGGGAGTCCGTGTGACGCTGCTCGAAGGCAGGCCCCGCCTGGGCGGGCTCGCCTTCTCCTTCCAGCGCGACGGACTCACCGTGGACAACGGCCAGCATGTGTATCTGCGCTGCTGCACGGCGTACCGCTGGTTCCTCGACCGCGTCGGAGGAGCGGCACTCGCACCGCTGCAGGACCGCCTCGACGTGCCCGTCCTCGACGCCGACGCCCCGGCCGGACGGCGGCTCGGCAGAATCGGCCGAACGGCGCTGCCCGTACCGCTGCATCTGGCGCGCAGCCTCGCGACCTACCCGCATCTGTCGCTCGCCGAGCGCGCCGGGGTCGGCCGTGCCGCTCTGGCGCTCAAGGGACTCGACCTCGCCGATCCGGCGCTCGACGCGCAGAGCTTCGGCGGTTGGCTGACCGCGCACGGTCAGTCGGATCGGGCCATCGAGGCACTGTGGGACCTGGTGGGGGTCGCCACCCTCAACGCGGTGGCCGGCGACGCCTCGCTCGGGCTCGCCGCGATGGTGTTCAAGACCGGTCTGCTGTCCGACCCGGGCGCCGCCGACATCGGCTGGGCGCACGTCCCGCTGGGTGAACTGCACGACCGGCTGGCCCGCAAGGCGCTCGACTCCGCGGGAGTCCGTACCGAGGTCCGTGCACGAGTCACCTCCATCTCCCGACACGAGAACGGGCGTTGGAGCGTTCAGGTTCCCGGCGAGACGCTCGACGCCGACACGGTCGTCCTCGCCGTACCGCAGCGCGAGGCCCACGATCTGCTGCCCGAGGGAGCGCTCGACGCCCCCGAGCGGCTGCTGGAGATCGGTACGGCGCCCATCCTCAACATCCACGTCGTGTACGACCGCAAGGTGCTCAGCCGGCCGTTCTTCGCCGCGCTCGGCTCCCCGGTGCAGTGGGTCTTCGACCGGACCGAGGCGTCCGGGCTCAAGGAGGGCCAGTATCTCGCGCTGTCCCAGTCGGCCGCGCAGGACGAGATCGACGCACCGGTCGCTGCACTGCGCGAGCGATACCTGCCGGAACTGGAGCGGCTGCTGCCGCACACCAGGGACGCCGAGGTCCGGGACTTCTTCGTGACCAGGGAGCGTACGGCGACGTTCGCCCCCACCCCCGGCGTCGGACGGCTGCGGCCCGGCGCCCGCACCAAGGCACCCGGCCTGTACCTGGCCGGCGCGTGGACCGCCACAGGGTGGCCCGCGACCATGGAGAGTGCGGTCCGCAGCGGCGTGAGCGCGGCCGACGCCGTGCTCACAGCCCTGGGCCGGCCACGCGACCACCTCTTCGAGCTCTTCGAGGAGGCGGCGTGACGCTCGATCAGAGCGACGGGGCCACCGTCGCCCGCTCCGGCACCGGCCCCCGCACCCCCCGTATCGCGAATAGAGGAGAGACTGTGCCCACTGTGCCCCCGGCATCGAAGGCTGCCGACGCGGTGGACGTGACCGCGCTCCTGGAGCGCGGCCGGACCCTGGCCTCACCTGTACTACGGGCGGCCATCGACCGCCTCGCACCTCCCATGGACACCGTCGCCGCCTACCACTTCGGCTGGATCGACGCCGACGGCAACCCCGCCGAGGGCGACGGCGGCAAGGCCGTACGCCCCGCCCTCGCCGTGCTGTCCGCCGAGGCCGCCGGCGCCGCCCCCGAGGTGGGCGTGCCGGGCGCCGTCGCCGTCGAGCTGGTGCACAACTTCTCCCTCCTGCACGACGACCTGATGGACGGCGACGAGCAGCGCCGCCACCGTGACACCGTCTGGAAGGTGCACGGCCCCGCCCAGGCGATCCTGGTCGGCGACGCCCTGTTCGCGCTGGCCAACGAACTGCTCCTGGAACTCGGCACGGTCGAGGCGGGCCGCGCCACTCGCCGGCTGACCACCGCCACCCGCGCGCTGATCGACGGCCAGGCCCAGGACATCTCCTACGAGCACCGCGACCGCGTCAGCGTCGAGGAGTGCCTGGAGATGGAGGGCAACAAGACCGGCGCCCTGCTCGCCTGCGCCTGCTCCATCGGCGCCGTCCTCGGGGGCGCCGACGACCGCACGGCCGACACGCTGGAGAAGTACGGCTACCACCTCGGCCTCGCCTTCCAGGCCGTCGACGACCTGCTCGGCATCTGGGGCGACCCGGTCGCCACCGGCAAGCAGACCTGGAGCGACCTGCGACAGCGCAAGAAGTCCCTGCCCGTGGTGGCCGCCCTCGCGGCCGGCGGCCCGGCCTCGGAGCGCCTGGGCGAACTGCTCGCCGCGGACGCCAGGAGCAGCGACTTCGAGAACTTCTCCGAGGAGGAGTTCGCCGTGCGCGCCGCGCTGATCGAGGAGGCGGGCGGCCGCGAGTGGACCGCCCAGGAGGCGCGCCGCCAGCACACCGTCGCCATCGACGCCCTCGACACGATCGACATGCCGGACCGGGTGCGGGCTCAGTTCGTGGAGCTCGCCGACTTCGTCGTCGTACGAAAGAGATGATCACTATCGGTCGAATAGCCCTCGCGTAGTCGCCGGCCGGTGCTGCGGAAGAACGAGCACCGGCCGACGGCGGACCCAGCAGAGCCATGCCACTGCACGAAGGGGAAGCCATGACAGCGACGACCGACGGAAGCACCGGGGCCCTCCCGCCCCGCGCAGCCTCGGCCAGCGACATCCGGACAGAATCGACTCCCGCGGCGGCCGGGACAGCCGATATCCGAGAGACCGCCACGCACGCGATACAGCGTGCCACCGACTTCCTGCTGGCCACGCAGGACGCCGAGGGCTGGTGGAAGGGCGACCTGGAGACCAACGTCACCATGGACGCCGAAGACCTGCTGCTCCGTCAGTTCCTGGGCATCGACGACGAGAAGACCACACAGGCCGCCGCGCTGTTCATCCGCGGCGAGCAGCGCGAGGACGGCACCTGGGCCTCCTTCTACGGCGGACCGGGCGAACTCTCCACCACCGTCGAGGCGTACGTGGCCCTGCGGCTGGCCGGTGACCTGCCGGACGATCCGCACATGGCGCGGGCGTCCGCGTGGATCCGAAAGCGGGGCGGCATCGCGGCGGCCCGGGTCTTCACCCGGATCTGGCTGGCCCTGTTCGGCTGGTGGAAGTGGGACGACCTCCCCGAACTGCCCCCGGAGCTCATCTACTTCCCGAAGTGGATGCCGCTCAACATCTACGACTTCGGCTGCTGGGCCCGGCAGACCATCGTGCCGCTCACCGTCGTCTCCGCGAAGCGCCCGGTCCGTCCGGCGCCCTTCACACTGGACGAGCTGCACGCCGACCCCCGTAACCCCAACCCGGTCAAACCCTTCGCTCCGGTGGCGAGTTGGGACGGGGCGTTCCAGCGACTGGACAAGGCCCTGCACGCCTACCGCAAGGTCGCGCCGCGCAGGCTCCGCCGGGCCGCGATGAACACCGCGGCCCGCTGGATCATCGAGCGCCAGGAGAACGACGGGTGCTGGGGCGGCATCCAGCCGCCCGCCGTCTACTCGGTCATCGCCCTGTACCTGCTCGGCTACGACCTCGAACACCCCGTGATGCGCGAGGGACTGGCCTCCCTGGACCGCTTCGCGGTGTGGCGCGAGGACGGGGCCCGGATGATCGAGGCCTGTCAGTCACCGGTGTGGGACACCTGTCTGGCGACCATCGCGCTCGCCGACGCGGGCGTGCCCGCCGACCACCCGCAGATGGTGCGGGCGGCGGACTGGATGCTCGGGGAGGAGATCGTCCGCCCCGGCGACTGGGCGGTCAAACGGCCCGGACTGCCCCCTGGCGGCTGGGCGTTCGAGTTCCACAACGACAACTACCCGGACATCGACGACACCGCCGAAGTGGTCCTCGCGCTGCGCCGGGTGAGGCACCACGACCCGGAGCGTGTGGAGAAGGCCATCGGGCGGGGGGTGCGCTGGAACCTCGGCATGCAGTCGAAGAACGGCGCGTGGGGCGCCTTCGACGTCGACAACACCAGCCCCTTCCCCAACCGGCTGCCGTTCTGCGACTTCGGTGAGGTCATCGACCCGCCGTCCGCCGACGTCACCGCGCACGTCGTGGAGATGCTCGCGGTCGAGGGCCTGGCCCACGACCCGCGCACCCGCCGGGGCATCGAGTGGCTGCTCGCCGAACAGGAGGCGAACGGCTCCTGGTTCGGCCGCTGGGGCGTCAACTACGTATACGGAACCGGGTCGGTGGTGCCCGCGCTGGTCGCCGCCGGACTGCCCGGCTCGCATCCCGCGATCCGGCGGGCCGTGGCCTGGCTGGAGACCGTGCAGAACGACGACGGGGGCTGGGGCGAGGACCTGCGCTCCTACCACGACGTCGCCGAGTGGAGCGGGCGAGGCGCGTCGACCGCCTCCCAGACCGCGTGGGCGCTGCTGGCGCTGCTCGCGGCCGGGGAGCGGGAGTCCGAGGCCGTCGAGCGCGGGGTCGCCTGGCTCGCGCGGACCCAGCTGGCGGACGGCTCCTGGGACGAGCCGTACTTCACCGGCACCGGGTTCCCGTGGGACTTCTCGATCAACTACCACCTCTACCGGCAGGTGTTCCCGCTCACCGCACTCGGCCGGTACGTCAACGGCGAACCGTTCGCCGACCTGCGGAGCGGCGCCCAGAGCGCCTTCGGCAGGGCGAGCTGATGAGCGCGACACCGGGCGCCGCCCCGCTGCTGATCGCCTGCGCGCTGGGCATCGAGCGGTTCGCCCTGCGCACGGGCGGCGACCGGGGCGGCGCCGACGGACCGGTCACCGTGCTGCGTACGGGCATGGGACCACTGGCCGCCGAACGGGCGGTCGGCAAGGCGCTGGCCGGACCCGCGATGCGCGGGGCGGCCGTCCTGGCCACGGGCTTCTGTGCCGGGCTGGCCCCCGGTATGCGTCCCGGGGACCTGATCGTCGCCGAGGAGACCCGGGATGCGCGCGGCGGTACGCCCTGCGTGGGGACCGGCCTGCTCGTCGGGGAACTGCGGCGTGCCGTGCCCGGGCGCGCCGTTCACACGGGACCGCTCGCCGGTTCCGATCACGTGGTGCGCGGTCGCGAACGGTCGGAGCTGTTCGCGACCGGGGCGATCGCGGTCGACATGGAGTCGGCGGCGACGCTCCGCAGCGCGGTCCGCGCGGGCGAGCGCCCGGTTGCCGCCGTACGGGTGGTCGTGGACGCCCCAGAACATGAACTCGTCCGGATCGGCACGGTACGCGGTGGAATATCAGCCTTCCGTGTTCTTCGTGCCGTTCTTCCTGTTTTCCATGAATGGCACCGTTCTTCGCTGCTCCCCAGGAGGTGAGCCAGATGGCCATGCCGCTCCGCCAGACCATCAAGGTCGCGACGTATCTGATGGAACAGAAACTCCGCAAGCGGGACAAGTTTCCGCTGATCGTCGAACTGGAACCGCTGTACGCCTGCAATCTCGCGTGCGAGGGCTGCGGCAAGATCCAGCACCCGGCCGGAGTGCTCAAGCAGCGCATGCCGGTGGCGCAGGCCGTCGGGGCGGTGCTCGAATCGGGCGCGCCGATGGTGTCCATCGCCGGCGGCGAGCCCCTGATGCACCCTCATATCGACGAGATCGTGCGGCAGTTGGTGGCCAAGAAGAAGTACATCTTCCTGTGCACCAACGCCATGCTGCTGCGCAAGAAGATGGACAAGTTCACACCCTCGCCGTACTTCGCGTTCGCCGTGCACATCGACGGTCTGCGCGAGCGGCACGACGAGTCCGTCGCCAAGGAGGGGGTGTTCGACGAGGCGGTCGCGGCCATCAAGGAGGCCAAGCGGCGCGGCTTCCGGGTGACCACCAACTCGACCTTCTTCAACACCGACACCCCGCAGACGATCATCGAGGTGCTCAACTTCCTCAATGACGACCTGAAGGTGGACGAGATGATGATCTCGCCCGCCTACGCCTACGAGAAGGCGCCCGACCAGGAGCACTTCCTGGGCGTGGAGCAGACCCGCGAGCTGTTCAAGAAGGCCTTCTCCGGCGGCAACCGGCTCCGCTGGCGGCTCAACCACTCCCCGCTCTTCCTGGACTTCCTGGAGGGCAAGGTCGACTTCCCCTGCACGGCGTGGGCGATCCCCAACTACTCGTTGTTCGGCTGGCAGAAGCCCTGCTACCTGATGAGCGACGGGTACGTCACGACGTACAAGGACCTGATCGAGAAGACCGACTGGGACGCCTACGGCCGCGGCAAGGACCCGCGGTGCGCCAACTGCATGGCGCACTGCGGCTACGAGCCGACCGCGGTCATGGCCACCATGGGCTCCCTCAAGGAGTCCCTGCGGGCCGCCCGCGAGACCGTCTCGGGAAACCGCGGGTGACGTGATGACCGCCATCTCCTTGGGCCTCCCCGAGGTGCCGGTCCGGCCGATCGCGGAGCGCCGTGTCGCACGGCGGATCCAGGTCGGACCGGTGGCGGTCGGGGGCGGCGCACCCGTGTCGGTGCAGTCGATGACGACCACACGTACGTCGGACATCGGCGCCACCTTGCAGCAGATCGCCGAACTCACCGCGTCCGGCTGCCAGATCGTCCGCGTCGCCTGCCCCACGCAGGACGACGCGGACGCGCTGGCCATCATCGCGCGCAAGTCGCAGATCCCGGTGATCGCGGACATCCACTTCCAGCCGAAGTACGTGTTCGCCGCGATCGAGGCGGGCTGCGCGGCGGTACGGGTCAACCCCGGCAACATCAAGCAGTTCGACGACAAGGTGAAGGAGATCGCGCGGGCCGCCATCGACCACGGCACACCGATCCGCATCGGCGTCAACGCCGGCTCGCTGGACCGGCGCCTCCTCCAGAAGTACGGGAAGGCGACGCCCGAGGCGCTGGTCGAATCGGCACTGTGGGAGGCCTCGCTCTTCGAGGAGCACGGCTTCCGGGACATCAAGATCTCGGTCAAGCACAACGACCCGGTCGTGATGGTCAACGCCTACCGGCAGCTGGCGGCCCGATGCGACTACCCGCTGCATCTCGGGGTGACCGAGGCGGGTCCGGCCTTCCAGGGGACCATCAAGTCCGCGGTGGCCTTCGGGGCGCTGCTCAGCGAGGGCATCGGAGACACCATCCGGGTGTCCCTGAGCGCCCCGCCCGCCCAGGAGTGCAAGGTCGGCATCCAGATCCTGGAGTCGCTGGGGCTTCGGCAGCGGCGCCTTGAGATCGTGTCCTGCCCGTCCTGCGGGCGGGCCCAGGTCGACGTCTACAAGCTCGCCGACGAGGTCACGGCCGGCCTGGAGGGCATGGAAGTGCCCCTGCGCGTCGCGGTCATGGGCTGCGTCGTCAACGGGCCGGGAGAAGCGCGGGAGGCGGACCTGGGGGTCGCCTCCGGCAACGGCAAGGGACAGATCTTCGTCAGGGGCGAGGTCATCAGGACCGTCCCCGAGTCGAAGATCGTGGAGACCCTCATCGACGAGGCGATGAAGATCGCCGAGCAGATGGAGGCGGACGGCGTCGCATCGGGCGAGCCGGAGGTCACGGTGCCGGGGCAACCCACCGGCACCGCGCGTCAGCCGCAGCACGGACCGGGAGGGGGCCGAGCGTGACGATTCTGGAGACCATCCGGGGACCACGCGACCTGAAGGCGCTGTCCGAGACCGAGATAGGCCAAGTGGCCGAGGAGATCAGGGAGTTCCTGGTGCACGCGGTCGCCAGGACCGGGGGGCATCTGGGACCCAATCTGGGAGTGGTGGAACTGTCCATCGCGCTCCACCGGGTCTTCGAGTCGCCGACCGACCGCATCCTGTGGGACACCGGCCACCAGAGCTACGTACACAAGATGCTGACAGGGCGTCAGGACTTCTCCAAGCTGCGGAGCAAGGGCGGCCTCTCCGGCTACCCGTCCCGCGAGGAGTCCGAGCACGACGTCATCGAGAACAGCCACGCGTCCACCGCGCTGGGCTGGGCCGACGGGCTCGCCAAGGCCCGGCAGGTGAAGGGAGAGAAGGGGCACGTCGTCGCGGTCATCGGCGACGGCGCGCTCACCGGCGGCATGGCGTGGGAGGCGCTGAACAACATCGCCGCCGCCAAGGACCGTCCGCTGATCATCGTCGTCAACGACAACGAACGCTCGTACGCGCCGACCATCGGCGGTCTCGCCAACCACCTGGCGACCCTGCGCACCACCGACAGCTACGAGAAGGTGCTGGCCTGGGGCAAGGACGTCCTGCTGCGCACCCCCCTCGTCGGCGGCACGCTCTACGAGTCGCTGCACGGCGCGAAGAAGGGCTTCAAGGACGCGTTCGCCCCGCAGGGCATGTTCGAGGACCTGGGGCTGAAGTACGTCGGACCGATCGACGGGCACGACACGGGCGCGGTCGAGTCGGCCCTGCGGCGCGCGAAACGCTTCCACGGGCCCGTACTCATCCACTGCCTGACGGAGAAGGGGCGCGGATACGAGCCGGCGCTCGCGCACGAGGAGGACCGTTTCCACACGGTCGGCATGATGGACCCGCTCACCTGCGAGCCGCTCGCGCCGTCCAACGGTCCCTCCTGGACCTCGGTGTTCGGTGACGAGATCGTGCGCATCGGAGAGGAACGCGAGGACGTCGTGGCGATCACGGCGGCCATGCTGCACCCGGTGGGCCTCGCCAAGTTCGCCGAGAGGTTCCCCGACCGGGTGTGGGACGTCGGCATCGCCGAGCAGCACGCCGCGGTGTCCGCGGCCGGGCTCGCGACCGGCGGGCTGCACCCGGTCGTCGCCGTGTACGCGACCTTCCTCAACCGGGCCTTCGACCAGCTCCTCATGGATGTAGCGCTGCACCGCTGCGGAGTGACCTTCGTGCTGGACCGCGCCGGAGTCACCGGAGTCGACGGGGCGTCGCACAACGGCATGTGGGACATGTCCATCCTCCAGGTCGTGCCCGGACTCAGGATCGCCGCGCCGCGGGACGCCGACCAGCTCCGGGCCCAGCTGCGCGAGGCCGTCGCCGTGGACGACGCGCCCACGCTGATCCGCTTCCCCAAGGAGTCGGTGGGACCCCGGATCCCGGCGGTCGACCGGGTGGGCGGAGTGGACGTGCTGCACCGGGGCGAGCGGTCCGACGTGCTGCTCGTCGCCGTCGGCGTGATGGCACCGGTGTGCCTCCACGCGGCCGAACTCCTGCAGGCCCGGGGCATCGGCTGCACGGTGGTGGACCCGCGCTGGGTCAAGCCCGTCGACCCCGCGCTGCCCGGCCTGGCCGCCGAGCACCGGCTGGTCGCGATCGTCGAGGACAACAGCCGGGCCGCCGGAGTGGGCGCGGCGGTCGCGCTCGCCCTGGGGGACGCCGAAGTCGACGTGCCGGTACGGCGGTTCGGCATCCCCGAACAGTTCCTCGCGCACGCCAAGCGGGGGGAGGTGCTGGCCGACATCGGGCTGACCCCCGTGGAGATCGCGGGCCGGATCAGCGCGAGCCTGGCCGTGCGGGAGGCCGATCACCGGGACGCCTCCGCGGGTACCGGTCCCGCTGCCGGCCGGTCCGGGCGGCGCGCCGGCACGGACGCGGCACGTGCGCGGAAGGCGCCGGCAGGCAGACAGGGCGCTGCCGGGCGGCGCGTCGACGGGGAGGGCGAGGGCGACGGGAAGCGGGGGACCGGGAGACAGGGTGCCGCCGGCAAGCCGGCCGCAAAGACGCGCGTGTCCAAGGAGAAGCCGGAATGACCACCAGCAAGTCCCAGGAGTTCGATCTCGGCGGTCTCCTCGCCGAGCGCGGGACCGAGCGCTACGAGCTGCATGCCAAGTACCTGAACCACCAGCTGCCGCGCATGCTGCGCACCATCGGCTTCGACAAGGTCTACGAGCGGGCCGAGGGCGCCCACTTCTGGGACGCGGACGACAACGACTACCTGGACATGCTCGCCGGGTTCGGGGTGATGGGCCTCGGCCGCCACCACCCCGTCGTCCGCAAGGCACTGCACGACGTCCTCGACGCCCGGCTCGCCGACCTGACCCGCTTCGACTGCCAGCCGCTGCCCGGACTGCTGGCGGAGAAGCTGCTGACGCACAGCCCGCACCTGGACCGGGTGTTCTTCGGCAACAGCGGAACGGAGGCCGTCGAGACCGCGCTGAAGTTCGCCCGGTACGCCACCGGCAGGCCACGCGTCCTGTACTGCGCGCACGCCTTCCACGGTCTGACCACCGGGTCCCTGTCCGTCAACGGCGAGCACGGCTTCCGGGACGGCTTCGCCCCGCTGCTGCCCGACACGGCGGTCCCGCTCGGCGACCTCGACGCCCTGGCGGCGGAGCTGAAGAAGGGCGACGTCGCCGCGCTGATCGTCGAACCCATCCAGGGCAAGGGCGTGCACGAGTCGCCGCCCGGCTATCTGCGCGACGCCCAGGAGCTGCTGCACAAGCACAAGGCGCTGCTCATCGCGGACGAGGTGCAGACCGGGCTCGGCCGCACCGGGGACTTCTACGCCTACCAGCACGAGGACGGGGTCGAACCGGACCTGGTCTGTGTGGCGAAGGCGCTGTCGGGCGGATACGTGCCCGTGAGCGCCACCCTCGGCAAGGACTGGATCTTCAAGAAGGTCTACTCGTCCATGGACCGGGTCCTCGTGCACTCCGCGAGCTTCGGATCCAACGCACAGGCCATGGCGGCCGGCCTCGCCGTGCTGTCGGTCATGGAGAACGAGGAGATCGTGGCGAACGCCCGTGCCACGGGGGAGCGGTTGAAGTCCCGGCTCACGGCGCTCGTCGACCGGTACGAGCTGCTGAGCGACGTACGCGGCCGGGGGCTGATGATCGGCATCGAGTTCGGCCGGCCCACCTCGCTGAAGCTGCGCAGTCGCTGGACGATGCTGCAGGCCGCGCGCAAGGGGCTGTTCGCGCAGATGGTCGTCGTACCGCTGCTGCAGCGGCACCGCATCCTGACCCAGGTCTCCGGCGACCACCTGGAGGTGATCAAGCTGATTCCGCCGCTGGTGATCGGTGAGCGGGACGTGGACCGGTTCGTGGACGCGTTCACTGCTGTGATGGATGAGGCGCACAGTGGGGGTGGGCTGATGTGGGACTTCGGGAAGACGCTGGTCAAGCAGGCGGTTGCCAACCGGTAGGGGCCGCGGGGCCCTGCCGTAGTGGGGTCCCTGCGGGCCGGTGGGGCCGTTCGCGCAGTTCCCCGCGCCCCTGAAGGGGCAAAAGACTGCGCCGTTCCCCGCGCCCCTGTAGGCACGCGTCCCTGGGAGGCGGGGGTGCGGCCGAGTCCTTGGGGGCGCGGGGAACTGCGCGGCCAGCCGCAGGGTGCCCGCGCCTTTTGCCTCTGGGGCAAGTTATTTGCCTCGGAGGCAAAGCTGCGGCTCAATGGACACATGAACCCTGACAAGGGTACGCAACCCCCCGAACCGGAGCGGCTGCCCGCCGTCGCGCCCCAGCTACGCGCACTGCGCCACCGCGCAGCCCTCACCCTGGAGTCCGCGGCCGGTGCCGCCGGACTCTCGCCCGCCCATCTCTCCCGGTTGGAGACCGGCCGGCGCCAGCCCTCGCTGCCGATGCTGCTCACCCTGGCCCGTGTCTACGGCACCACCGTCTCCGACCTGCTCGGTGAGACGGTCACCGAGCGGGACGCCGTCGTGCGCTCCGCCGACATGGAGCCCACCCGGGCCGGCGGCTGGACGTACTGGCAGGCCGGCGCCGCCGGACGCGGCATGCAGTCCCTGCGCGTGCACGTCCCCTACGGGGCGCAGGGCGACATCGTGCGGGTCCACCCCGGCGAGGAGTGGCTGTACGTCCTGCACGGGCGGCTGCGGCTGCGGCTCGGGGACACCGCACACGTCCTCGAACCGGGTGACAGCGCCCACTTCGACTCGCTGACCCCGCACCGGATCGCCGCCGCGGACCGTGACGGGGCCGAGCTGCTCTTCGTACACACCCTGCTGCAGAGTCCGACGGCCGCGCTGTGTCTCGGGCCGGCGACGACCGTCACCGGCCCTTCCCTTTCCACGACTCCGACGACGATCTCAGGAGAAGGCTCATGAAGGACTTGGAGGAGAAGTTCCCACGCGCGCTGTGGGTTCGGCTCATCATCTATGTGGCGGTCGGGCACGTCTTCGCCGCCTTCGTCTACCTGCTCTTCACCCTGGGAGCCCAGAACCAGTAAGGGGTCCGGTAGGGGGTCCGGGCGGCCGGGTCAGTCGAGGAACCGCTGCCGCAGCCGCTCCCGTATCCCGGGGGTCACGCCGAGCGCCTGCTCCAGGTACGCGTCGACCCCGCCCCAGGTCTCCTCGATCGTGTCGAACGCCGCCGCCAGGTACTCGGCGCGTGCGTCGAAGAGCGGGCTGAGCAGCTCCATCACCTCGGGGGTGTACGCCGAGGAGGAGGAGCTGCCGCGGTGGACCTTGTAGCGGCGGTGCGCCGCGTTCGACTCCAGGTAGTCCGCCTCGATGGCCTCGCGCTCGACGCCCACGGCGAGGAGTGTCACGGCGACGGAGAGACCGGCCCGGTCCTTGCCCGCCGCGCAGTGCATCAGGGCCGGGACACTGTCCTCGGCCAGCGCGTGCAGCACCTGACGATGCTCGGCCGTGCGCTCCTTGATGATCGTGCGGTAGGACGTGATCATGCGGTTCGCCGCCTGGCCGTCCGCGAGCAGTTCCCGCAGCTCGTCCAGGTTCCCGTCGCGGACCATCTTCCAGAACTCGGCGCCGTCGGCGGGGTCCGTCAGCGGCAGGTTCACATTGCGCACCCCGGGCAGCTCGACGTCGGCGCCCTCCAGCCGCTGGTCGGCCGCATTGCGGAAGTCGAAGATCGTGTGCAGGCCCAGTGAGGCGAGGAACGCGGCGTCCGAGGGCGTCGCGTGCGCCAGGTGGCCGCTGCGGAACAGCCGTCCGTACGCCACCCGCCGGCCGTCCGCCGTCGGCAGGCCGCCCACATCGCGGAAGTTGCGTACGCCGGCCAGCTCGGGTTCGGTCGACGGGACCTGCTGCGTCACGGGGGCTCCTCCCCTCGGCCACCGACGCGGCTCGTCGGCGAGGTGCGTATCCGACGATACGACATGGGTTCGTGGGCCAATGAGTTGTCCACAGGCGTTGCCCGAAAGGCAGGTCGGCCCTGATGATGTTGGGGCTTGAGCGTGCCTGTTCGAATATGTGAGGGCTTGATGGTAGAGATCGGCGCAGACGGCCGTACGTGGCTTCTTTCGGGACCCACGAGCAGCTACGGCCTGCGGCTCGGTGACGAGGACGAGCTGCTTCATCTGCACTGGGGCCCGAGGATCGCGCTCGCCGACGCCGAGGCGCTCGCCGCGGGCCCGGGTCCCGAGTACTGGGCGTTCGAGGCCACCCTCGACGGCCATGAGGAGTACCCGGTCGAGGGCGGCCCCCGCTTCGTACGGCCCGCGCTCTCCGTGCGCACGCCGGAGAGGCGCGGCACCGAATGGCGCTTCGAGGGGTACGAGACCGCCGACGGGGAGGGGGCCGCCGAGGCCGCCGGTGACGAGTTGCGGCTGAGGTTCTCCGACTCCGGGCTCGGCGTCACGCTGCACTACCGGATGCGGGCGGGCACCGACGTCGTCGAGCGATGGGTGACCCTCGCCAACGAAGGGCCCGCCCTGGAGGTGCTGCGCGCCGACTCCGCGACCTGGACGCTGCCGCGGCACGACGGGTGGCGGCTGTCCCAGCTGCACGGACGCTGGGCGGCCGAGTCCCGGCTCGTGCGCTCCGAACTCACCTACGGCGAGAAGATCATCGGCAGCCGACGCGGGCACACCGGGCACCAGCATCTGCCGTGGGTCGCCCTGGACGCGGACGGCACGGCGACCGAGGAGCTGGGCGAGGTCTACGGCTGCGCCCTCGCCTGGTCGGGGACCTGGCGGATCGCGGTGGCCCAACTGCCCGACGCGCGCGTGCAGATCACCGGCGGGGCCGGATACGACGACTCGGGTCTGCTGCGGCTGGAGCCCGGGGAGACCTTCGTCACTCCCGTCTTCGCGGGGCTGTGGAGCGACGGCGGCTTCGGCGGGGCGAGCCGCGCCTGGCACGCGTACCAGCGCGCGCACGTGATCCCGGACGCGGACCAGGACCGGCCCGTGCTCTACAACTCCTGGGAGGCCACGGAGTTCGACATCTCCGAGGAGCAGCAGCGGGCCCTCGCCCGCCGGGCCGCCGACGCGGGTGTCGAGCTGTTCGTGGTCGACGACGGCTGGTTCGGGGCACGCACCAGCGACCGGGCCGGCCTCGGCGACTGGACGGTCAACCGGGACCGCTTCCCCGGCGGCCTCCGGCCCCTCAGCGACTACGTGCACGGGCTGGGGATGCAGTTCGGCATCTGGGTCGAGCCCGAGATGGTCAACCCCGACAGCGACCTGTACCGCGCGCACCCGGACTGGGCGCAGTTCCAGCCGGGACGGAAGCGGACGGAACTGCGCAATCAGCTCGTCCTGAACCTCGCCCGCGAGGACGTCCAGGAATACCTGTGGGAGCAGCTCGACGCGCTCCTGGCCAGTGCGCCGATCGACTACGTGAAGTGGGACTTCAACCGCTGCTTCACGGACGCGGGGTGGCCCGGCGAGGCGTACCCGCAACGGTTGTGGGTGGATCATGTGCACGCCCTGTACAAGCTGTTGGACCGGCTGCGGGCGGCCCACCCGGGCGTAGCCTTCGAGTCCTGCTCGGGCGGCGGCGGCCGGATCGACCTCGGGATCATGGCGCGTACGGACCAGGTGTGGACCTCGGACAACACGGACCCGCTGGACCGGCTCGCCATCCAGCACGGCTTCAGTCAGGTGCACCCCGCGCGGGCCATGGCCGCCTGGGTCACCGACAGCCCGAACACGCAGCTCAACGGACGCGTCAGCTCGCTGCGCTTCCGGTTCGTGAGCGCGATGGCCGGGGTGCTCGGCGTCGGCGGCGACCTCACCCGCTGGACCGAGGAGGAGCTGGCCGAGGCGCGGACCTGGGTGGAGCTCTACAAGGAGATCAGGCCCGTCGTGCAGGGCGGTGAGCTTCATCGGCTGCGGGCGCCGCAGGGCGGACTGAGCGCCGTCCAGTACGTCCGTGACGGTGACGCCGTCGTCCTCGCCTGGCTCCAGGCCCAGCATTACGGAGAACCGGCCGCGCCGGTGAGGCTGCGGGGCCTCGACCCGTCGGCATCGTACAAATGTCTCGAAACGGGCGAAGTCCACCGAGGTGCGGTGCTGTTGCACCACGGGTTGCGGACGGGGTTGCGTGGGGACCTCGATGCGGCAGTTATCCGCCTGCGTCGCGTGTGACTGATGTGTCCGTAATGGAGCCTTCATTCCAACTCGCGCCGGAGTGAAGGCTCCTGGGGCGGTCCTTGGTGAGCAGCGTCATACCCGTGACGTTCCGCTGTCGCCATGCTCACGTAAGTCCGCTTTGTTTTCAGGGGTTCAACAAACCAGGGACAGCCCGTATTCACGCAGGGTGACCGGTATTTCGGTCGAGGATCAAGAAAACGGGGCACACAGGAAACCCTCAAGCTTGTTCCGGCCTCTTCATGTCGCTTACGTTCGCCTCCAATCCGGACGGACGCCCAATCCTGCCGCCGCCCGGAATCCGCACACTCACCCGTATGTGGCAGGAGCGGGGGACCCACAGGTAGTACGCCTGTTCCGGTCTCCGGAACGGCTTGGGGTTAAGTCGTGCGAAAGCACGGCCGGGCATCTCCAGCTCGCACCCGACAGCTCACCTCGCAGGCGCCGGAGAGGAATTCGTCATGCCCGCGAAGGGTAAGCACCGCCGTCCCAAGTCCCAGCGTTTCACCCGATCCATAGCCGTGGCCGGAACGGGGGGCGCAGCACTCGCCCTCCCGCTGCTCGGTGCCGCCGGAGCGCACGCCGCGACTCCGCAGACCGCCGCCGATTCCGTGTCGAGCGCCGCGAATGTCGCGAATGTCGCGAGCGTCGAGTCCGCCGCTGCCGCACCGACCGCGGAGAAGCAGGCCGAGGCGAAGGCCGAGGCGAAGAAGGCCGCGACCAGGACGTACGCCGTGCGTTCGGGCGACTCCCTGTCGAAGATCGCCGACACGCAGGACGTCAGTGGCGGCTGGAAGAAGCTGTACTCGGACAACCGCACGTCCATCGGCGGCGATCCGTCTCTCATCCACCCGGGCCTGAAGCTCGCCATCGGCGGCAAGGCGGCGGCTTCGAGTTCCGACTCCACCGCCCCCAAGTCGTCCGGCAAGTCCGCCGACAAGTCCGCCGACAAGCCCGCGGCCAAGAAGACGACCACGGCGTCCAAGGCCGCGGACACCTCGACGGCCACCGGCTTCTCGCTGCCGGTCTCGGGGGCTTCCATCGGCACCGCGTACAAGATGTCGGGCAGCATGTGGTCCAGCGGGTACCACACCGGTGTCGACTTCGTGGTTCCCACCGGTACCGCGCTCAAGTCCGTCGGTGCGGGCACGGTCGTCTCCGCGGGATGGGGCGGCGCGTACGGCAACCAGGTCGTCATCCAGCTCGCCGACGGCCACTACGCCCAGTACGCGCACCTGTCCTCCCTCTCCGTCTCGGCCGGTCAGACCGTGACCGGCGGACAGCAGGTCGGCCTCTCGGGTGCCACGGGCAACGTCACCGGACCGCACCTGCACTTCGAGATCCGCACCACCCCGGACTACGGCTCGGACGTGGACCCGCTGGCGTACCTGCGCGCCAAGGGCGTCTCCATCTGACGCCGGCCGACGCCTGCTGACGCCTGCTGACGCCTGCTGACGCCTGCCGACGCCTGCTGGTGTCGGCCGACGCCTGCTGGTGTCGGCCGACGTCGCCGACGTCGATTCGCGTCGATCGGTGCCGACCGCCCGGCTCGTCTCCGAAGGCCGGACCCTGTGATCCCCGGGGTCCGGCCTTCGGCATGTCCCGCTCCCCCGACGACCTCCTCGCCACACCCCGCGGCGCCGGGAGCTGCGGCAGCGCCACCGAACGCGTCCCTTATTCCGGGATTGACCAACACTTGACGAGTGGCTTATCTCACCGGGCGTCAACCCCGTCCTACGGTCGCGTAGGTCACACCTCAAGGTGAATCATGGGCCGACGTGGCAGACGATTCGAAAGACGACAACAGATCAGTGATCGGGTCGTACGTGGCGGTGGGGGACAGCTTCACCGAGGGCGTCGGCGACCCTGGTCCGGACGGGGCGTTCGTCGGCTGGGCCGACCGGTTCGCGGTACTGCTCGCGGACCGGCGGCCCGAGGGCGACTTCGATTACACCAACCTCGCGGTTCGCGGGAAGCTGCTCGACCAGATCGTCGAGCACCAGTTGCGGCGGGCCAGGGAGCTCGCGCCGGACCTGGTCTCCTTCTGCGCGGGCGGCAACGACATCATCCGGCCGGGCACCGATCCCGACGAGGTCGCGGAGCGATACGAGCGTGCCGTCGCCGACCTCACGTCGGCCGTCGGCACGGTCCTCGTGACCACCGGGTTCGACACCCGCGGCGTACCCGTGCTCCGGCACATGCGCGGCAAGATCGCCACGTACAACCTGCATCTGCGGGCCATCGCGGACCGGTACAACTGTCCGGTGCTCGACCTGTGGTCCCTCAAGACCATCCAGGACCGGCGGGCCTGGGACGGCGACCGGCTCCATCTGTCGGCCGAGGGGCACACCCGGGTGGCCCTGCGCGCCGGCCAGGTCCTCGGCCTTGAGGTGCCCGCGGACCCGGACCAGCCCTGGCCCGTGCTGCCGCCGCGCGGCACGCTGGAGATGCGGCGGGACAACATCCACTGGGCACGCGAGTACCTGGTGCCGTGGATCGGCCGGCGGCTGCGCGGGGAGTCCTCGGGCGACCGCGTGGAGGCGAAGGGGAGCCTGTCTTTGAACGACATCAAGTCGTGGATAGAGGCCGTGGCCTGAGTGTTTGAACGCTTGCGTACCTGAACGCCTGCGTACCTGAACGCCTGCATGTCTGCGTGCCTGAATGCCTGAATGCCTGAATGCCTGAGGGATGGTTGCCTCAGGCATTCGGAGCCTGGGGCTCGACGTGGTCGAGCCCCAGTTCCCGGGCCAGCGCCTCGTCCACCCACTGCTGGGTGCGGGCGCGTGAGACCGCGCCGGGATACGCCGTCATCTGCACGGCCAGCCCGTCCAGCAGGGCGGTGAGGCGCAGTGCCGTGGCCGTCGGGTCCGGGCACCGGAACTCGCCCGCCGCCACACCCTCGGCGATGACCTCGGTGAGCGCGGCCTTCCACTGCCGGTCCAGGTCACGGGTGACGTCCCGCAGCGCCGGCTCGCGCAGTGCCACCGCCCAGCCCTCGATCCACAGGCGCCAGCCCTTGGCCTGCCCGGTCGGCGCGTACCAGCGCACGGCGGCCCGCAGTCGTCGCAGGGCCGTCGTCCGGCGGCCGAGGAGCTTGCGCAGATGGGCGAGGTCGTCCGCGGCCGCGTACGTGAACGCGGCGGCGACCAGTTTCTCCTTCGTGGAGAAGTGATAGAGCACGAGGGCGTTGCTGACCCCGAGCGCGTTCGCCACATCGGCGATCCGCACCGCGGACACACCGCGCTCCTCGATCTGCCCGATGGCGGCCCGCAGCAGTTCCTGCCGCCGCTCCGCCACACCCAACCGCACTCTCGCCACCGGGCAACCCTATGGCGTGGCCGGGGGCGATGCGTCCGGAAGGGCGGTTACCGGCCGCGTGCGCACCATCATGGTGCGGGCCTCGCGGGGCCTTCACGGACCCGGCCGTGAGGGCGTCGGCGTCGGTGTCGGCATCGGTGTCGGTCTGGCCCCGGCGCGGTGGGGTCTTCAGCGGTACCGGCCGAACCGGTTCGCGATCTCCGGCAGGCGTTCCGCGACGATGGCGTGCGCGGCCGCCCGTGGTGTCGAGCCATCGGTCTCCGCGCGTGCGAGCGTCTGCTCGATCAGGGCGCGCATCGAGCGGCGCGTGTACGCGAACGCCTCCTCCGCGTCGGCCCCGATGTCACCGAACAGCGTCCACCACCACCAGGCGTTGGTCCCGGAGTTGACCACGACGTCTGGCAGGACGGTGACTCCGCGCGCGGCGAGCAGTTCCTCCGCCTCCGGCAGGACGGGCATGTTGGCCGCCTCGACGATCCAACGGGCCGTGATCCGCTCCTGGTTGACGATGTCGACGGCGTACGAGACCGCGGCCGGAACCAGTACCTCGGCCCCCGCGGACAGCCAGGCGTCACCGGGCAGTTCACGGTCGGCGGGGCGCAGGGCCGAGCGGTCGACCGTGCCGTACGTGTCGCGTGCGGCGAGCAGCGCGTCGATGTCCAGCCCCTCGGCGTTGGCGATCGTGCCCTTCACGTCGGCGACCGCCACGACACGCAGCCCCGCGCGCGTGAGGAACCGGGCCGTGGCCCCGCCCATGGTGCCCAGGCCCTGTACGGCGACCCGTGTACCCGCGTACGCCACCCCGGCCCGGTCCAGTGCCGCCAGCACCGACTCGGCCACCCCGCAGCCGCCGACCAGCTCGTCCAGGCCGATGCCGTCCACCTCGACCGCGAACGCGTCCGCCAGCCGCCGGCGGGCCGCCTCCTCGTCGTCGAGCAGGGGGTACACCGCCTGGATCGACGACACCAGGCCCGCCTCCGTCGCGGCGCGGTCGACGAGATCCTGGGTGAGGCCGAGGTCCTCGCCGGTGGCCCAGTGGTTCTCGATGTACGGGCGCATGGCACGCAGATAACGCACCAGCAGGCCGTACGCCTCCGGATCCCGGGGATCGCAGTCGATGCCTCCCTTGGCGCCGCCCAGCGGGATGTAACGGCCCTCCGGGTTGTAGTGCAGCGCCTCCTTCATGGTCATTCCCCGGGCCAGGCCCGCGACCTCGGCCTGCGTGCACCCCTCCCGCATCCGCAGCCCGCCGCTGGAGACACCGCGTACCAGGCGGTCCACGACCAGGTGCCCCTGACGGCCCGTGACGTGGTCGGTCCAGGTGAGCGACATCAGGGGGGTGCTGTCCGGGTCGTTCACAGGGGCTCCTCGGGAACAGGGATCGGCTTCGGAACGTTTGACCGGCTGGAAGCCGGGCGCACACAGCGTCCCGGTGCCGGTCCTGCACCTTCGCTACTGAATGATCGGTCAGTTTCGAAAGTGCCGGGCACATCTGTCAATCGTGTCTGTCGACGTGCTGAACGGATCTTCGGTGTGAGTGGTGGGGTACGGGGTGATCCTGTCCGTGCCCGGCACGGACACCGCCCTGTCACGCGCCCGACCCGGCGCTGTCAGAGGCGGCGACCATAATGGATATTCAGACCGACCCACTGGAGGTGCCGTGACCGGCTCCCGTTCCCTGAGTTCCGGGCTCCGTGCTCTGCGCCCCGCCGCGTTCGGCGTGGATCCGAGTGGTGAGCGCATGCAGCGCATCCGCAGATCTCCGAACTACGCGGACGGCGTGTTCCGCAATCCCGAGGGTGCCCCTCGTCCGGACGGCGCCATGCGCGAGTTCGCGAAGTCCTACTTCCGCAAGGAGGAGCGTGTCCTGCGGGCTCCGGCGGGCGTCGTGCCGGTGCATGCCACGACTCTCGCCGACCTTGCCGCGCATCCGGCCTCGGGGCTGCGGCTGACGTGGATGGGCCACTCCAGCGTGCTGGCGGAGATCGACGGACACCGGGTGCTCTTCGACCCCGTCTGGGGCGAGAGGTGCTCCCCGTTCGCCTTCGCCGGGCCCAAGCGGCTGCATCCGGTGCCCGTGCCGCTGGCGGCGCTCGGCCCGGTCGACGTGGTCGTCATCTCCCACGATCACTACGACCACCTCGACCTGCCCACGATCAGGGCCCTGGCGGACACGGACACGCTGTTCGCGGTGCCCCTCGGCGTCGGCGCCCATCTGGAGCACTGGGGCGTCCCGGCGGACCGGCTGCGCGAGCTGGACTGGCACGAGACGACGAAGGTCGGCGGCATCTCCCTGACCGCCACACCCGCCCGGCATTTCTGCGGCCGAGGATTGCGCAACACGCAGCACACCCTCTGGGCCTCCTGGGTGGTGGCGGGCGACGAGCACCGGATCTACCACAGCGGCGACACCGGTTACTTCACCGGCTTCAAGGACATCGGCACCGAGTACGGCCCCTTCGACGCCACGATGATCCAGATCGGCGCGTACAGCGACTTCTGGCCCGACATCCACATGACGCCCGAGGAGGGCATGCGCGCCCACCTCGACCTCCAGGGCGACCGGCCCACCGGCGTGATGATGCCGATCCACTGGGCCACGTTCAACCTCGCGGGGCACCCGTGGGCCGAGCCGGGCGAGGGCACCGTCACCGCCGCCCGCGCGGTCGGCGCCCGGGTCGCGCTGCCCCGCCCGGGCGAGCCCTTCGAACCCACGGCGGAGACCGTTCCGTCCGAGCCCTGGTGGCGGGGTGTGGCCCTGGCGCCTAAGGGTGGCTGGCCCGACATCGAGAAGACGGTCACCGAGAAGACGGTTGTGGCGGGGGTGGCCGTCGATGAGGCCGTCGCCGAGGAGGCCGTCGTCGAGAAGGCGGCCCGTGACACTCCGCGTGACAAGGCGGCGGACACCGGAGACCCGGAATCGGTGCCGGCGGGATGACCTGAGGCTGTCCGAAGGCGGTCGGCGAGGGCGGAGGAGCGAACTGCTCCTCCGCCCTCGCCGTTTCTCGTTGACCGCTTCTAACCAGGTCTGAGCAGGTCTGATCGGTTCAGTTTGGCGCGGAGGCGTGTGTTCGAGGGGTTTATCGGTCTGTCGTACGAACGCTCATACCAGAGGGGACGTCAGTCATCGGACTTTGTCATCTGACCACCACACGTGATGCGGTGGCGACTACTGTGAGTGGCCGCTGAGCGACAGAGGGCCGATTTCCTCGGCTCTCTCGACCGGGGGATCCCCACAGCCCCGCCACACCAGTACGAGGACGTCGATGTCTCACCTTCGCGCACCGGCCGCACGCGCAGACCGCCGCGAGGGCGGGCGGCACGGGCGACCGGCCTCCCGCACCACCCCCACACTGCCCGAGACCCACATACGGCCCCAACTGCTCCGCCTCGCGATCCTGCCGCCCCTCGCGGTGGCTCTCAGCGCGAGCGCCGCCGTGCTCTTCACCGTCCGTACGACCGGCGCACGCCCCGACCTCACCCTGTGGATCGTGCTCTCCGGAGCCCTCGCGGTCGCTCTCGCGGGCATCGTGATCGCCACCGTGGCCGCCGACCGGGCCGCCCGGTCCGTGCACGACCGCATCGGAACGCTGCGCCGCATCAGCGTCCGGGGCCAGGCCGATCTGCTCAGCCTCGTCGAGACACTGCGCCGCGGTGACGGGCCGCCCGTCCGCAGGCCGCGCAGTCGGCCCGCCGCGGACGCCGACGACTTCGACCTGCTCGCGGAGGACCTGGCGTCCGCGCACGACGCGGCGATCGGCGCGGTCGTCCAGGCATCCCAGCTGTCCAGCCACGCGGGCAGCGAGCAGAAGGTCGAGGTCTTCGTCAATCTGGCCCGGCGGCTCCAGTCCCTCGTACACCGCGAGATCTCGATCCTCGACGAGCTGGAGAACGAGATCGAGGACCCGGACCTGCTCAAGGGTCTCTTCCACGTCGATCACCTCGCCACCCGCATCCGCCGCCACGCCGAGAACCTCGCGGTGCTCGGCGGTGCCGTCTCGCGCCGGCAGTGGAGCCATCCGGTCTCCATGACCGAGGTGCTGCGTTCCGCTACCGCGGAGGTCGAGCAGTACTCACGGGTCAAGCTCGTACCGCCCGTCGACGGGACCGTGCGCGGGCACGCCGTGGCCGACGTGATCCATCTGCTCGCCGAACTCGTCGAGAACGCCACGGTGTTCTCGGCGCCGCACACCCAGGTGCTGCTGCGGGCCAACGTGGTCACGTCGGGGCTCGCCGTCGAGGTCGAGGACCGCGGGCTCGGCATGCCGCTGGCCGAGCAGCACAGGATGAACGCGCTGCTCGCCGACCCGGACCAGGTGAACGTGGCGAGTCTGCTCCAGGACGGCCGGATCGGGCTGTTCGTGGTCTCCCAGCTCGCCCGCCGGCACGGGATCGCCGTCCGGCTGCAGACCAACATCTACGGCGGCGTACAGGCCGTACTGGTGGTGCCGCAGGCGTTGCTCGGGGACGAGGAGGGAGCGCAGACCGGGGCGCGGACGGTGGCGCCGGCCGGGGTGAACGGGTCTTCTCCGGCACGGGGTGCGGTGGTGCGGGGTGCTCCCGCTGTCACGGGGGGTTCCGCTCAGGGCACGCCTGCGCAGGGGTCCCCTGTCCATCGGGTTCCGGCCCGTGGGGCCCCCGTACACGGGACCCCGCCACATGGGACCCCCGCCCGCGGGACCCCCGCTCAGGGGCCAACTACACCTGCGGCAGCCAGACATGGGGTGTCCGCGCATGGGGCCCCGACACATTCGGCCGCGGCACATGGAGCCCCGGCCCATGGGACCCCGGCCCATGGGACCCCAGCCCATGGGACCCCAGCCCATGGGACCCCGGCGCACGAGGCATGGACCGCCGTGCAGGCGCAGGCGCAGGCGCATGCACAGTCGCAGCCGGACGGTACGCCGGTCGGGCCGATCGGCGTGAACGGCGGCGGGGGCGGTCCCGCTCCCCTTCCGGTGCGGGGGGCCGAGACCAGGGCCAACCCCGCGGAGGCCGTTCCCGGGATCCGCCCCGACGACAGGCAGGCCGTTGCCGACAACACGGCCACGCCGCCCACCCCGCGCAACGGCGTGGTGCGCGGCAGCATGAGCAGGCCCCGACTGCCCAGGCGGCGGGCCCAGGAGCACCTCGTGCCCGAACTGCGCGGCGGGCCCGCGCCCCGGCAGGAGTCCGAGTTCCCGGTGGAACACGATCCCGGTCTGATGGCGGCGTTCCAACGTGGCATCGGGCTCGCCGAGGCCCGGTGCAGGGAGATGGATCCGATGGGTCCGGCCCACATGGAGCCGACGCCCAGGGAGCCCGCCCCCGTGGAGTCCGCCCATACGGGCCCCGATCACCTGGACGGATCCCTCTTCGGCGAGACGCGCACAGTGCACCCGGTGCACGCGCGGCCCGAACCGTCGGAGGCGTCGGAGGCGTCCGCCCGGCACGACGGGAGCACACCAGCCGGATGAACCACGCCGCCCCCGCCCCCACCCACACTTCCGCTCCCGAAGACCTTCGTACTGCAAGGAGTCGATCCCTCATGGCGAGCGATGTGCCGACCGGCCACGCATCCGATCTCGACTGGCTGATGAGCGGCCTCGTACAGCGCGTACCGCATACCAGGAGCGCGGTGCTGCTCTCCTGCGACGGCCTCGTCAAGTCGGTGCACGGACTCGACCCCGACAGCGCCGACCACATGGCGGCCCTGGCGTCCGGGCTCTACTCCCTCGGGCGCAGCGCGGGCGTCCGTTTCGGCGACGGCGGCGACGTGCGCCAGGTCGTCGTCGAACTGGACTCCACGCTGCTGTTCGTGTCCACCGCGGGTTCCGGCACCTGTCTCGCCGTGCTCGCCGGACGCGACGCCGACGCGGCCGTACTCGGCTACGAGATGGCGATGCTGGTCAAGAGCGTCCGACCGTACCTGATGACCGCGCCGAGGCAGCACAACGTCGAACCGTCGGCGATGAGGCCTTGAACGTGGCCGCGGCCGGCGACGGGCCCTGGCTCGACGGGGCGGCCGGCCGCCTGGTGCGGCCCTACCAGGTGAGCAACGGCAGGACCCGGCCGAGCACCGCGCTCGACCTCCTGTCCCAGGTGATGGCCACCGGTGTCACCCCCCTCGGCTACCTCGGCCCCGAACACGCCCAGGCGCTCGAACTGTGCCGGGACCCCGTCTCGGTGGCCGAGGTCGCCGCGCATCTGAAGCTGCCGGTGGCAGTGACCAAGGTGTTGCTGTCCGACCTCGTCGACTGCGGGGCGCTGTCCATGAAGCCCCCGACGTTCCACCACAACCCCACTGACCGGTCTCTTCTGGAGGCAGTGCTCGATGGACTACGACGACAGCTCTGACCCTTTCCCCACCGCGTTGAAGATCCTGGTGGCGGGAGGCTTCGGGGTGGGCAAGACCACCTTCGTCGGCGCGGTGAGCGAGATCGCGCCGCTCAGTACGGAGGAACTGCTGACCACGGTCAGCGCCGCGACCGACAATCTCGACGGCATCGAGAACAAGGTCGAGACGACCGTCGCGATGGACTTCGGCCGCATCACCCTCGACGCGGAACATGTGCTGTACCTGTTCGGCACGCCCGGACAGGAACGGTTCTGGTTCATGTGGGACGAGCTCTCCGAAGGCGCGCTCGGCGCCGTCGTCCTCGCCGACACCCGCCGCCTGGAGGACTGCTTCGCCGCCGTCGACTTCTTCGAACAGCGCGGTCTCGGCTTCATCGTCGCCGTCAACGAGTTCGACGGCGGTTTCCGTTACGACCCGGAGGAGGTGCGCGCGGCCATCGACCTCGACCCGGGCGTGCCGGTCGTCCGCTGCGACGCGCGGATCTCCAGTTCAGGAGTGCAGACCCTGCTCACCCTCGTCCGCCACCTGCTCGCCCACGCACCCACGCGCGCCCCGAGCCACGGAGCACACACATGAGCTACGACCCGTCGCGCCCGGCCGGTCGGCTGCTGCTCACGCCCGAGGACAAGGAGGCACCCGCCCGAACGTGCCGACTGCGTGTGCTGGGCCTGGGGGAGCGTGCGGAACCGGCCTTCGACGCGTTCGCGCGGCGGCTGGCCGAGCTGGCCGGGGCGCCGTACGCGATGGTCAACTTCGTCGGCGAGGAACGGCAGTTCTTCGCGGGCCTGCATGCCCAACCCCCGCATGCCCAACCCCCGCATACCCAGCCCTCGTATGCCCGGCTCCCGCATTCCGGGCTCCCGGACACCCGGCACGACGCCAGTGACGCCGGCACCGGCGGCGACCGTGGCAGTGCGGCGACCCGTGGCGGCGCCGGCCACAGTGGCTCGGCCCCGCCGTCCATCGGACCCGGCCGCCATATGGCCCGCGAGTACGGGTTCTGCCCCCATGTGGTCGTCCGCCGCAAGGCGTTGGTCCTGGAGGACGTGCGGGACTATCCGCGTTTCGCGGGCAATCCGGTCGTCGACGAGTACGGCATCCGCTCCTACCTGGGCGCCCCTCTTCTCGACCGCACGGGCATCGCGCTGGGCACGGTGTGTGTCACCGATGTCGAGCCCAGGCCGTGGGGAAGGTCCGGCCTGGACACCATCAAGGCGATGGCGGCGGAGCTGGTCGAGCAGATCGAGTCGAGGGAGGGCGGGATCTGACCGAGGGCGGGATCTGACCGGGAACCGGCCCACGGCGCACCCCCGGGCGTTACGGGGCATGGCGGGACTGCCGACTCCTCGGGCGCCGGTGTTTTCCGAAGAGGGATACGGCCGGTGGCCGCCGAAAGATCGATGGGAGACCGATGGTGTGAAGGAAAGCTGCGGCAGAGGTTAAGAAAACCTCGATGGACCCGGGGGTCGATGTACGGCAGATTGCTGCTCGAATCCACTCCTCTCCCCGGTGCGGGCGTCCTTCGGCATGCCTGGATCCGGGACCTCACGCACGGGAGCCCCGTTGAAGGCGCTGGTCAAGGAGAAGGCGGAGTTCGGGCTGCGGCTCATGGACGTACCGGAGCCGGTCGTCCTGCCCGGAGATGTGCTGATCAAGGTCCTGCGGACCGGGATCTGCGGCACCGACCTGCACATCCGCAACTGGGACGGCTGGGCCCGGCAGACCGTCAAGGCGCCGCTGGTGCTCGGCCACGAGTTCGTCGGCGAGGTCGTGGAGACGGGCCGTGACGTCGGCGAGATCGCGGTGGGGGACCGGGTCAGCGGCGAGGGCCACCTGGTCTGCGGGAAGTGCCGCAACTGCCAGGCCGGTCGGCGCCACCTGTGCCGCGCCACGGTGGGCCTCGGGGTCGGCCGCGACGGCGCGTTCGCCGAGTACGTGGCGCTGCCCGCGTCCAACGTCTGGGTGCACCGCGTCCCCGTCGACCTCGACATCGCCGCGATCTTCGACCCCTTCGGCAACGCCGTGCACACCGCGCTGTCGTTCCCGCTGGTCGGAGAGGACGTACTGATCACCGGAGCGGGTCCCATCGGCCTGATGGCGGCCGCCGTGGCCAAGCACGCGGGGGCCCGGCACGTCGTCGTCACCGACGTGAGCGAGGACCGTCTGGAGCTGGCCCGCAAGATCGGTGTCACCCTCGCGCTGAACGTCGCGGAGTCGGGCATCGCGGACGGCCAGCGCTCCCTGGGCCTGCGCGAGGGCTTCGACGTGGGCCTGGAGATGTCCGGCAGCCCGGTCGCGATGCGGGACATGCTCGCCAACATGACGCACGGCGGAAAGATCGCCATGCTCGGACTGCCGTCCGAGGAGTTCGCCGTCGACTGGTCCCGGATCGTCACCTCCATGCTCACGATCAAGGGCATCTACGGCCGCGAGATGTTCGAGACCTGGTATGCCATGTCGGTCCTTCTCGAAGGCGGCCTCGACCTCGCGCCGGTCATCACCGGCCGCTACGGCCACCGCGACTTCGAGGCGGCCTTCGCGGACGCGGCGAGCGGCCGCGGTGGCAAGGTCATCCTCGACTGGACCCTGTAAGGGCCCGGCCCGCCAAGGCTCCGGACCTCCTCGAAAACTCCGGCCCCCGGCCGACGGTCTTTGGACCGGACTCTAAAGGACTGATGATGTTCGACTCCGTACGTGACGACCTCCGCACCACCCTCGACGAGATCCGCGCCGCGGGCCTGCACAAGCCCGAGCGCGTCATCGGCACCCCGCAGTCCGCGACCGTGACCGTCACCGCGGGCGCTCGTGCGGGTGAGGTCCTCAACTTCTGCGCCAACAACTACCTCGGCCTCGCCGACCACCCGGAGGTCGTCGCCGCCGCCCACGAGGCACTCGACCGCTGGGGCTACGGCATGGCGTCCGTGCGCTTCATCTGCGGTACGCAGGAGGTGCACAAGGAGCTTGAAGGGCGGCTGTCCGCGTTCCTCGGCCAGGAGGACACGATCCTCTACTCGTCGTGCTTCGACGCCAACGGCGGTGTGTTCGAGACGCTGCTCGGCGCGGAGGACGCGGTGATCTCCGACGCCCTCAACCACGCGTCGATCATCGACGGCATCCGCCTGTCGAAGGCCCGCCGGTTCCGCTACGCGAACCGTGATCTCGCCGATCTGGAACAGCAGCTCAAGGAGGCGGCGGGCGCCCGCCGCAGGCTGATCGTCACCGACGGCGTCTTCTCCATGGACGGCTACGTGGCCCCGCTGCGCGAGATCTGCGACCTCGCCGACCGCTACGACGCGATGGTGATGGTCGACGACTCGCACGCCGTCGGCTTCGTCGGCCCCGGCGGCCGGGGCACCCCCGAACTGCACGGCGTCATGGACCGCGTCGACATCATCACGGGCACCCTGGGCAAGGCTCTCGGCGGCGCGTCGGGCGGTTACGTCGCCGCCCGCGCCGAGATCGTCGCCCTGCTGCGCCAGCGCTCTCGCCCGTACCTCTTCTCGAACTCGCTGGCCCCGGTGATCGCCGCCGCCTCGCTCAAGGTCCTCGACCTGCTGGAGGCGGCGGACGACCTGCGCGAGCGGCTCGCCGCGAACACCGCGCTGTTCCGCTCCCGGATGACCGAGGAGGGCTTCGACATCCTGCCCGGCGACCATGCCATCGCCCCGGTGATGATCGGGGACGCGACCGTCGCCGGCCGGATGGCGGAGCTGCTGCTGGAACGCGGTGTGTACGTGATCGGCTTCTCGTACCCCGTGGTCCCGCAGGACAAGGCACGTATCCGCGTCCAGCTGTCCGCGGCGCACTCCACCGAGGACGTGAACCGCGCCGTGGACGCCTTCGTGGCGGCCCGCGCGCAGCTGACGGACGACGCCGCCTGAAACTCCCCGAAGTCCTGAGAGAATCGGGCGCATGATCGAAGCGCGGCGGCTCCACATTCTCCGGGCGGTGGCGGACCACCGGACGGTGACGGCCGCTGCCGCCGCGCTCTACCTCACGCCCTCCGCGGTCTCGCAGCAGCTGACCGCCCTGGAGCAGGAGACGGGGCACCGCCTGGTCGAGCGCGGCGCACGGGGCGTACGGCTGACTCCGGCCGGTGAGATCCTGCTCGGCCACACCAACGCCGTCCTCGCGCAGCTGGAGCGAGCCGAGGCGGAGCTCGCCGCGTACAGCTCGGGTTCGGCCGGTACGGTCAGCGTCGCCTCCTTCGCGACCGGCATCGCCCTCGTCGTCGCGCCCGCCCTGGCCCGCCTCGCCCGCACGGCGCCCGGCATCCTCCTCCGTGTCCAGGACGCCGAGGGCGACGCCAGTCTGCCGATGGTGCTCGACCGCCAGGTCGATGTCGCGGTCGCCGTCGAGTACCGGGGCGCCCCGGACGCCGACGACCCGCGGCTCGCGCACATCCCGCTGTACGCCGAACCGTTCGACGCCGTCGTGCCCCGGACGCACCGCCTCGCCGACCGTACGGAGGTGCCGCTCGCCGAGCTGGCCAAGGATCCGTGGATCGGACCGTACCCGGGCAACCCCTGCCACGACGTGGTGGTCCTGGCCTGCGAGCACGCCGGTTTCCAGCCCCGGCTCGAACACTCCTCGGACGACTTCCGGGCGGTGGTCGCGCTGGCGTCGGCGGACGCGGGGGTCGCCCTCGTACCGCGTTCGGCCCTGCAGGGCATGGACCTCACGGGAGTGGTCGTGCGCCCCGTCGACGGCGTCGCCCCCACCCGCCGCGTCTTCGCCGCGGTACGGCGGGGAGCCGAGGCCCACCCGCTGATCCTGCCGGTGCTGGAGGCGCTGGCGGAGGTGGCGGAAGTGGCGCCCGGCGTCCCGCATCTGGGATCGCATCCCGAAGGTGAGACGTCTGAGACGTGTGAGACGTGAGGGAGAGGTGGGCGTCTGGACGGGCGGCTTGAGGCCGCGGCCGAGGGCACCGCGCACCGGCTCGACACCGGCGACTGCCTGCCCTCGGCCCGGTTATGAACGGGTGAAGATCCACTCGTGGTTGTTCTGGCCCTCCGGAGCGCAGGGCCAGATGATCAGGCTGCGCGTGGAGTCGTTGTTGGCGTAGGAGTCCAGGCACTGGTTGTTGCTGGCGGCGTTGCGTATCCAGAACCTGCCGTCGGACTGCTTGTCCAGCCACCACAGCTGGTTGTCGTTCGTGGTGCCGTTGCACGGAAACTCCGTGACCTTGGTGGCACCTCCGACGCCCTGGTAGCCGGGCAGGTCCAAGCACATGCTGTCCATGACATTGCGGATCTGGAAGAGCGGTGCCCCGCCGGGCCCACCCTTGTCGTAACGCTTCTCGACATTCCACAGTTGGTTGTCGTCGGTATTGCTGTTGCACGTCGCGTGGGTCACCGGCCCGTCCGCCTTGCCACTGCTGAAGCCGGGGACGTCCACGCAGGTGCCGTTGGTGTTGTTCTTGATGAGCACCCTGGACACGACGGCCGGCAGCGTGCTCACTGCCTTCTTCGTGGCAGCCTTCTTCTTTTTGCTCGGCGAGGGGCTGGGCTTCGAAGCGGGCGCGGCGGCCTCCTCCGCGACCGGCGGCGCGGCCACGGCCTTCTCTTCCTCTTCCTTCTTCTTCTTTTCCTTCTTCGACACCGGCTCCGTCTTCGCGGGGGAGGGAGCCTGGGTCGCGAAGACACCGGCCGGGCCGTTGGCCTCGTTCAGGACGGTGTCGGCGGCCGCGTTGTCGACGGTCTTCTCCTCGTCCTTGTCCGTGACCGTGATCAACAGCGGTACGGCGATCAGAATGGCGCCCGCCAGCGCGGCACCGGCGAGCACCGGCTTACGGGGTCTGCCGACCGCGCTCTGGGTGGAGACGGCCGTGTTCTTGCCGGTGGCGACGGTCGCGACGGCCTCGTGCTCCTCCCTGGTCGCCGCGGCGGAGAGTGCCTGCGCGTTGCTCCCGCTCGCGGCGCCTTCGCTCTGGGCACTCCCGCTCTGGGAACTCCCGGTGGTGCCTTGCGCGTTCTCACCGGCTTCGGCTTCGGCTTCGGCTTCGGCTTCGGCTTCGGCCTGTGTCTCGGGCTTGCCCGCCTCCGCAGGTCCACTCGCGGTCTTCTCGGCCTCGGCCTCGGCGTCCGTGCCGGTGCCGGCCTCCGGCTTGCTCGCGGGGGTTCCGGTGAGCTGGGCCGCGACGGCCTCGGCGTCGGGAGTGCTGGATGCCGCTGTGCGGGCGGAGGAGTCTCCCGATGCCTGCTGCTGGTCGGACATGTACTTCCATACCTTTCCTCTGGGCCAACGGGGAAGAGAGGAAACCGTTGCGGGGCGGGGCACGACCCGGGATGCGGGGGCGCGGGTCGTACGGCTGGGGCCAGAGTAGTTGGTGTGGTGTCGGGGGCGGTCGCCCAGGCGGTGAATTACCGGAGCGCAGGCCTGGGTTGTGGCGCTTTCGGACCCAGGTCGACGGTCTTGTCAGTGCCGTTGGTTACGGTGCGTTCCATGCACGATGCCGATGACGTACGCCGAATCTGTCTCTCTCTGCCGGACACGGTGGAGAAGATCGCCTGGAGCATGCCCACCTTCAGGGTGGCGGGGAAGATGTTCGTGACCCTGCCCGAGGAGGAGACCTCCATGGCTGTGCGCTGTCCGAAGACGGAGCGCGACGAACTGGTCCTCGCCGAGCCCGAGAAGTTCTGGGTCGCCGATCACGAGGCCGGGTCCGCATGGGTGCGTGTGCGGCTGGCGGCCGTCGAGGACACCGGCGAGTTGCGTGACATCCTCGCGGACTCCTGGCGGCAGGCGGCACCGGCCCGACTGCTGGATTCCTACCCGGAGTTGGGGGTCGTGACGGACGCCTGAGGGAGGGCGGCCCGGCAACCGGCGGGTCCGGTCGGGTCCGGCCGGCTCCGGTCAGGCTTGTGCCCGTACCCCCAGGAACGCGTCGATCCGGCCCCGCAGGGACTTCGCGTCCAGCCCGTGTGCGGCCACATGCTCCTCGACGAGGCCGTACCGGCGCAGTTCCCGGCGGCCGACGCCGAGGCCGAGCACGCGGTGCGGCAGGTCCACCAGGGAGTCGTTCACGGCGGAGACCGACGTACCGGCCAGATACGGCTCGACCAGGACCACGTCGGTGCCCGCCCCTTCCGTGGCGTGGCGCAGCGTGGCCGCGTCGAAGGGCCGCACGGTCGTCGCGTACAGCACGGTGACGTCGAGTCCTTCGGTCGCTTCGAGCACGGGGTCGAGCAGCGGACCGACCGCGACGACCACACCGGCCCGCCCCTCGCGGACGGTGCGGAAACGGGCGCCGTCGACGGGGAGAGCCTGGGTGTTGGACTGCGCGGACAGCCGCACGTACACCTTGTCGTCACCCGCCGCGACGGCGTGCCGCAGCAGCGTCTCGGCCTCGTCCGGATGGCCCGGCACATGTACGGTCCAGCCGTCCAGGGTGTCGAGGAGGGCGACGTCACCGGGGGACATGTGGGTGTAGCCGCCCGCCGGCCAGTCGAAGGACGCGGCCGCGCTGACCAGCACCGCGCCCACGTCCTGGTGGCCGAGATCCAGCTTGATCTGTTCGAAGGGCCGCTCCACGAGGAAGCTGGCGAAGGTGTGCACCACGGGGCGGAGGCCGGTCAGCGCCAGACCGGCGCCCGCGCCGACCAGCAGCTGTTCGCGGATGCCGACGTTGATCACCCGGTCGGGATGCCGGCGCCGGGCCTCCTCGAAACCGGCGAGACCGATCTCGGCGAGGATGACGGCGACGCGCGCATCCTCGTCGAGCAGCCGTGACACGACGGGAGCGAACCGATCACGCATGGTGTCCATGGAAACCTCTCAGAAGGCAGAAGGCAGAAGGGATGAAGGCAGGGCTGGGGGAGGTGGGTCGAGGGCCGGTGGCCGGCCTCAGATGTCCTTCGGCTCGACCTGGGCGACGACCACGCGTGGGCGCCTCGGATGAGGTGCCGTGAACGCGGCGTACAGAGCCTCGTGGTCCCGCCCGTCGACGGTCGCGGCGGACCAGCCCGCGACCTCGAACCGCGCCGCGATCCCGCCGGGCCGGGCGTAACTGGCGGAGGAGTTGTCGATCACGACGGTGTGCAGGCGGTCGAGCCCGGCCGGGCCCGCGTAGGCGATGGCCTCGTGGTTGCTGCCCTCGTCCAGTTCGGCGTCCCCGACGAGCACCCACACGTGCGGGTCGTGGAGCCCCTGGGCCCGCAGTCCCAGCGCCGTACCGACCGCGATCGGCAACCCGTGCCCGAGCGAACCACTGCCGATCTCGGCGCCCGGCACGAGTACGCGGTCCGGATGGTGGCCGAGCGGCGAGTCGTACGAGCCGAAGCCCGGAAGCCAGTCGAGCGGGACGAATCCCTTGGCGGCGAGCACCGCGTAGTAGGCCATCGGCCCGTGTCCCTTGGACAGCAGGAACCTGTCCCGCCCGGGGTCGTCCGTCCGATCGGGCCCGACCCGCAGCACCCGGTCGTAGAGGACCCAGAGCGCGTCGAGCGTGGACGTCGCCGCCGGTCCGTGCTTCTCGTCCCCGCTCATCAGCTCCATCAGACCGGGCAGCGCTCCGTACCGGTGTTCAGCCGTTGTTGTCGTCATGCGGACGATCGTGCAACCTCAAGCATGATTGAGGTCAAGCGGTGGCCGTGAGCGGCCGGAGGCGGGACAAAAGGAGTGCGCGACCACCGACCCGAGTGCGGTATTGTTTCGATGTCCGTTCAGCCAGGGGAAACCCCAGGTCACGACGGGCAACGGGACGTGGCGCAGCTTGGTAGCGCACTTGACTGGGGGTCAAGGGGTCGCAGGTTCAAATCCTGTCGTCCCGACTGGAGACAGTCGTAGGTCAGGGCCGGTTTCGGAGGTTTCCGAAACCGGCCCTGATCGTTTCTGGGGACCAGTTGGAGACCGGCGTCCTTGGGGCAAGCCGCAGCCGGGCCTCTCTCACGGGCGGGGGTTGACGCGCCGCCACGGGGGCTTGGCGTCGGCGCCCCTGCGTCCGGCGACGGAGGCGCAGCGCGGGCAGAGTCGCTGGACGCGGTCCGCGGCGCCGCCCGACTCGGGGATGGCGTCCTTCCACGGCACGTGCGGGAAGCGGGTGAGCCGGGACCGGCTCAGGGAGAGCCCGCAGACCGTCTCGTTGCGGCCCTGCTCCCACGCGTGCACCTCACCGGCGGGCAGCCGGGACAGGTCCGTCATGATCACCATCACCTCAGCACCAGTACGAGCGCGTAGACCAAGAAGAACGCCGCGATCAGCACCGCCAGAGCGATGATCACCGTCAGAGGGCCCTTCGCCCAGTCCTTCGGCGGGTTGTGCGTCTCCCGGGGGCCCGCCCCCGGCATGCTGCTCTCGGCGGGCGGGGTCTCCCCCGGCGGCACGCCCCCGCCCGGTTCCAGTCCTGTGGAGGTGCGGGGGTCCGGGTCCGGGTCCGGCGGGTTGAAAGGAGTCATCCGTCCCAAGTTCCCACGACATGCCGGACCTCACCTCTCGTACCGGCACGGTGCGTGACCGCGCGGCACGGTTGGGGCGGGTCCAGGTGGAAACTCGCGGGCGTATACGGCCCGGCCCGGGCCGGGACCGCCAGGCCCGAGGAGGCTCCATGACCGTCCCCACCGCTTCCACCGACGCAGTGGCCGTCGTCACCGGCTCGGACTCCGGCATCGGCCGGGCCACGGCCGTCCGGCTCGCCGAAGCCGGGATGGACGTCGGTATCACCTGGCACAGCGACCGGGAGGGCGCCGAGAGGACGGCGCAAGAGGTGCGCGGCCACGGCCGTCGCGCGGCCGTCGCCCGGATGGACCTGTCCCGGCTGCCCGATGCCGCGACCGCGGTCGACGAACTCGCCGAGCGGCTCGGCAGACTCGACGTCCTGGTCAACAACGCCGGTACGGGTACCGCGACGCCCTTCCTCGACCTGAAGCACGAGGACGTCACGCACGTGCTCGACGTCGACCTGGTCGGTCCGTTCCTGTGCGGCCAGCACGCGGCGCGCCGCATGATCCGGCAGGGCGGAGGGGGCCGCATCGTCAACGTGACCTCGGTGCACGAGCACCAGCCCCGGGTGGGCGCGGCCCCGTACTGCGCCGCCAAGGGCGGCCTCGGGCTGCTGACGCAGGTGATGGCCCTGGAGCTGGCGGAGCACGGCATCACCGTCAACGCCGTCGCGCCCGGCGAGATCGCCACGCCCATGACCGGACAGGAGGACACGGACGTGCACGGCGAGCGCCGCCCGGGCATCCCGCTGGGCCGGCCCGGTGACGCCCGTGAGATCGCCGCCGTCATCGCGTTCCTTGCGAGCCCCGACGCCTCGTACGTCACCGGCGCCTCCTTCGTGGCCGACGGCGGCATGGTGCGGATGGGCCCGCAGGCCGGGTCCCACCTGCGGAGCGACGAGTGGCGGCGCCCCTGACGCGTGCGTACCCGCCCACGCGAAGAGGTGGCGCACCTGGCCCTGCGGTATAAGGGAATTCAGGCAACGAAGTCCCAGCGAGGAAATCCGGGCAAGGAGATTCCAGCAAGGAGATCCGAGCAAGGAGATCCGAGCAAGAGAAACCCGACATCGCACGCACGCACGCACGCATGAACGCGTGCGTCGCGGTGTCGTACGGACACCGGCCCGTGTCGAAGCCGGCGGAACCGACACCGGTGTTGCCCCGAGCGGGGATCGCCGAAGACGGCCGGCCCGCCCGCCGAGTGCGGCAGCCGGTGTCCGGAAACGGAGCGACAGGTGACGCGGAACGCCGAGAACGCCACGGACGACCGGCCCGGTCCGGTGACGCAGCTGCGTACGGCCGCCGGCCCCGCCGGGACGAACCCGCGGCACGACCTGCCCGCCGAAGAGCTGCCGCCCGACCTCAACCAGGCCATCCTGGAGGCGGCCAAACAGGTCGCCGCAGTCCTCAAGAGGAACGGCCACGACTTCGCCCTCGCGGGCAGCGTCGCCGTCTACGCGCACGGCGGGACCGGCAACCTCCAGCACGACGCGGACTTCTGCATCAAACCGGAGGACGCCGACGCGGTCGCCACGACCCTGATGGAGGCGGGCCTGACGGTGTACGCGCCGCCGGAGGACTGGCTGCTGAAGGCCAAGTGCCTCGGCCAGGACATCGACCTCATCTTCCAGCTGGCCCACGAGCCGGTCACCGAGGAGTTCCTCGGCCGGGCCACGTCGCTGCCGGTGGACTCGGTGCGCATGCCGGTCCTCGCACCGACCGATCTGCTGCGGTCACTGCTCGCCGCCTTCTCCGAGCACCACTGCGACTTCGGCGCCGTACTGCCCATCGCACGGCAGCTGCGCGAGAAGGTCGACTGGCGGTCGCTGCGCCAGGAGCACGGGGACGAGCCGATGCCGGCCGCCTTCCTGTTCCTGCTGGAGCGCCTGGGAGTCATCGCACCGCAAGGAGGAGACCGATGAACGACCCCGCCAACGTCGAGTACCGCATCGCCCATCTGAAGGAGCGGCTCGCCGCGGAGGAAGTGGGCGAGCTGGGCATCCGCGTGGAACACCGCGGCTCGTCCGTGACGGTCATCGGAACCGTGCCCACGGCGCACTGCCGCGAGGAACTCATGCGCACCGTGCACGAGGAACTGGACGGGCTGACCGTCCACTTCGACATCGTGGTGGCCGAATCGGCGGCCCCCGACCACCCGGAGGAAGTGGCATGATCCGCGTCGCAGCCGTGGGGGACATCCACATGGGCACCGACAGTCAGGGCGTGCTCAGGCCTGCCTTCGAGACCCTGCCCGACTGTGCCGACCTGCTGCTTTTGGCCGGGGACCTCACCCGCCACGGCACCCCGCAGGAGGCGCGGGTGGTCGCCAGGGAGGTGGCCGGCCTTCCCGTGCCCGTCGTCGCCGTCCTCGGCAACCACGACCACCACGACGAGAAGCCCGAGGAGGTCACCGCCATCCTGCGTGAGGCGGGCGTGCGGGTACTCGAAGGGCAGGGCACCGTCGTCGAGGTCGAGGGGGCGCGCGTGGGCGTCGCGGGCACCAAGGGGTTCGGCGGCGGGTTCGTCGGCCGCAGCGGCAGCGAGTTCGGCGAACCCCTGATGAAGGAGTTCATCCGGTACACCCGACGCTGCGCCGAGGGCCTCGGCGCCTCGCTGCGGGGACTGGCCGAGGACGGGTGCGACGTACGCGTGGCGCTCACGCACTTCGCGCCGGTGCCGGACACCCTGGCGGGTGAACCGCTGGAGATCTATCCGTTCCTCGGCAGTTACCTGCTGGCCGAGGCGATCGACTCGGCGGGCGCGGAGCTGGCCGTGCACGGACACGCGCACGCGGGCGCCGAACACGGCATGACCAGCGGCGGCGTACCGGTCCGCAATGTGGCCCAGCCGGTCATCCGCAAGGCGTTCAACGTCTACCACCTGCAGGCCCGCGCCCGCACCGCTCAGCCGACGTAGCGACGCAGGCGCGGATGATCACCGCGACAGTGGTGCGCGGGGCGACCGCTCTCACCTGGGGCGGCTGCTTCTGCGCGGGGAGGCCGCCCTCACGCGCCCCTCTTCAGCAGCTTCTGCACCGCGCGCACCACGTCCTGCGCCGTGACCTCCTCCAGGCAGGGGTGGCCGGGCACCGGGCAGTGGTGGGCGCGGGTGTCCGCGCAGGGGCTGCCCCCGTCCCCGAGGAGGACGGTCGGCACGCCGTAGGGGCCCCTGTGCGCCGCCGGTACGACAGGGGAGTACGGGCAGACGACCGGGGTGCCGGTCGCGGCGGCGAGGTGGGCGGGGCCGGTGTTGCCCGCGATGACGACGTCGGCCGCGCGCAGCACCCCGGCCAGCGTCCGCAGGTCGGTGTGCCCGCCGAGATCGACGGCCGTGTCACCGCTGACCTGGTGGCACAGGGCCGTCTCGTCGGGCCCGCCGGTGACGACGACGCGGTGCCCCGCGTCGGCGAGCAGGACGACCGCTTCGGCCGCGCGTTCGGCGCCCCAGCGGCGGGCCGGTGCTCCCGCGCCCGGGTGCAGCACCACGTAGGGGCCGTTGCCGGTGAGGCCGGTCGGGTCGGGGGCCGGGAGGACACGCGGCCGGCCGTCGTCGCCGGTCCGCAGGCCGAACCCCAGGGCGGCGGCCAGGTCGAGACCCGCCTCCACGTCGTGCCGGCCGGGCAGCCGCGGGTGGCTCACGTCGACGAGGGTGCCGGGATGGGCCACGCCCTCGGCCGCGATGCGTCGTACGTGGGCCATCCGCAGCAGGAGCGCGATCGGCAGCGGGCTCCGCGGCGAGGTGGGCAGGACGAGCGCGACGTCGTACGCCGCGTCCCGCAGCCGGCGTACAAGACCGTCGATGTCCGCCTCGTCCACCGTCGGCGGGCGGACCCCTTCCCACGGCGCGTCCCACACGAGCACGTCGTCGGCACCGGGCAGCAGTGCGGCGGCGGACTCGCCGCGCGGGCCGCACATCAGCGTCACGTGGTCGGCCCCCGCGGCCACCGCGCGGACCGCAGGGCCGGCCAAAAGGACCCCGGTCATGCCGTCCAGGCACACGACGAGCGCCTTCACGACGAGTTCTCCCTCCGGTCGAGGAAGGAGGCGATGGTGCGCTTGAGTCCGTCCTCCCACGGAACCCTGGGCGTCCAGCCGTAGAGCTCGTGGGCGAAGCCGGTCTCGGGCCGGGGCGGCTCCGGGGTGTCGGCGCGCGCCCCGGTCAACCGCAGGCGGGCGTGGGAGCCGGTCAGCTCGATCACCCTGCGGGCGATCTGCTCGACGGTCGCCCCGGGGTCGCCGCCGATGTCGACCGGCCGCACGGACCGGCTGGCCGCGACCAGGAGCACGCCGTCGACGGTGTCGCCCACGTAGCAGAGCGAGGGTGTCCCGCTGCCGTCCCCGGGGACGGTCACCGGTCCGCCGTCCAGGGCCTGCCGGATGAAGGCGGGGATCAGCCCGCCACCGTCACGTGGGCCCATGCGCGGGCCGTACGCGGGGAAGACGCGCACGATGCCCGCGTCGGCTTGCCTGGATGTCGCGTACGCGGCGGTCAGCGCTTCGGAGAGCCGCTCGGGCGCGTCGTGGCCGGCGAGCGCGCCGACCGGGACCGGGTCAGCGGCTCGCGGAATGTCTCCGGGGTCCGCGTGGAGCGGGTCCGCGTGCGGCGGGTCCGAGTAAAGCGGGTCTCCGTGCAGGTGGCAGGTGGAGGCGAGCAGGAAGCGGGCGCCGTCCCGCTCGGCCACGGCGAGGGCGGTGCGGGTGCCCGAGGCGTCGGCGTCGAGGGCTCCCGGGGAGCGTGGCGAGGAGGCGCCCGACGAGGCGGGACACGCGAGGTGCAGTACGAGGTCGTACGGTCCCGTCAGGGAGCCGGGACAGTCGGGCCGCGAGATGTCCCGGCGCAGGAACCGGAATCCGGGGCTGTCCGCCAGGTGTTCGACGGCGCGGGCGGAGCCGGCCGGCAGGTCGTCCACGCAGTCCACCTCGACCCCCGCGTCGAGCAGCCGCTCGCACAGATGCGAACCGAGGAATCCGGCGCCTGCCGTCACCACGGCCCTCTTCCACGGGGGCCACGGGGGCGGGGCCGCCGGCGCCATGGAGAACATCGTCGGCATCATGGACACAGCCTCTCTCCCGTCGGTGGGGACGGATGCCGGGGCGACGGGCGCCTCAGGGCCAGGACGGTTCCCTGCGCGGTACGACGACCAGCTCGCCCACCACACTGCCCGCCGGGACCGACAGCGCGTACAGCACCGTGTCGGCCACGATGTCGGGGCTCTGCAACATGCTCACGTCGGCGTCCGGGAAGCGTTCCATGATGAACGGTGTCTCCATGCCGCCCGCGATGATCCCGGTGACACCGATGCCCACGCAGTCGCGCTGCGCTTCCTGGAACAGGGTGTGGGTGAACGCGCGCAGGCCCGACTTGCCCGCCGCGTACGGTCCCGCCTCGGTCCAGGTCCGGTTCGCCGCGGTGGACAGGATGTTCACGATGTGGCCGCCGCCACGGGCGATCATGCGCCGGTAGGTTTCGAGGCACAGGTACATGGGGCCGAGCAGGTTGGTTTCGATGACCCGTGTCACCTCGTCGGCCGTCAGGTGCTCGATCGGTTTGGAGACGTCCACGGCGGCGTTGTTGACCAGGATGTCGACCGGCCGGCCGGTCTCCTCCAGGGTCCGGAAGACCGCGGCGACCGCGTCGGCGTCCCGTACGTCCATCTCCACGAAGCGGACGTCGCGGCCGTCGCCGTTCAGCTCGTCGCACAGTTCCCGCGCCAGGTCCTTGCGGACGTCGGCGACGAGGACGGACGCCCCCGCCCCGGCCAGTCTCCTGGCGATCGAGGCACCGAGGCCCCGGGCCGCGCCGGTCACCAGCGCCTGTCTGCCGTGGAGGTCGACCCGCACTCCGCCGCTCATGCCCGTGTGCCTTTCCTCGCGCCGTTCGCCCGTTCGCGGCGCACGCTCGGCGACCGCTCCGCTTCTCACTGTGACACCGGGTCGAGTGCGCGGCATGTCGGGCCGGGCCCTCGCCGGGCGGTACGCGGCTGCGGCACAGGTCACGCGGCGGCGCGGCGGAGGGTCGCGCGCGGGGGCCGGTGCGGAAGCGTGTGAGCAAGCACACCAGAAGCGCCAAACGGGCCCTGGAGCAAGGGAGTTGGAGTCATCCCGGACCGCCCGGGACCGAACCGCCACCAGCTTCGGCGGTCGCGTCTGCCACGATGGTCATCGCCGTACTCCGCAGCGCCCGCCACGCCATGGCGCGCTCCACGAGACGCCCTTTCGGCCGCGCGGCGCATCTGACAGATCCGGTGGGAGTGACCGCGGCAATGCGGCCCGTGTCCTGAGCTTCCGCCGCATTCCTCCACCTGAGTCCTCGTGGACTCGTCTCGCGGGTGCCCTGTGCGTTTGTCCCTGTTCTCTCGTGCCCCTTCCGCGCCGTCCCGCACATCCGTCCCGCCCGTCCCGGAAGACGCCCCCGCGTCGTCCGCGACCGGGTCCCGGTCGCCGTGGCGGTCCCTGAAGTACCGCAGCATGCGCTGGTGGTCGGTCGCCAACTTCGTGTCGAACGCCGGTACGTGGATGCAGCTGACCGTGCAGAACCTACTGGTCCTGCAGATCACCGGGTCCGCCGCCGCGACCGGCCTGTCCATGTCCGTGCAGGCGGCGCCCGCCCTGCTCATGAGCCTGGCGGGCGGCGCCGCCGTCGACCGCTGGCCCCGTAGGCTCACCGCCGCGGTCAGCCAGGCCCTGCTGGGCGCCATCGCCTTCACGACGGCCGCCCTCGTGGCGACCGGACGGCTCGACCTGACCGTCCTCATGGTGCTCGCCGCCCTCACCGGCATCGTCGCCACGGTCGACGGGCCCGCGTGCGCCTTGCTGGGCAACGACCTCGTGCCGCCGGACGACGTGCCCTCCGCCATCGGCGTGGGCTCTCTCGTCCACAGCGCGGGCCGCCTCGCCGGTACCGCGCTCGGCGGTGTCACGGTCGGCTTCCTCGGCACGGCCGCCGCGTACGCCGCCAACGGGGTGTCCTTCCTCTTCGTCGCCTCGGTCATCCCCTTCCTCCGTCCCGCGTACGGGGCGCTGCGCGGTGCTGCCGGGGCGGTGCGGCCCGCCGCCTCCGCCACCTCCGCGCCCGCTGGCGTCGAGCCGGTCGGCCAGGACATGACGGTGCGGCAGGGCCTGGCCTTCTTCATGCGGCGGCCCCGCCTGGTGGCCCTCGCGGGCATCACCGGCATCAGCGCGATCTTCGGCCGGAACTACAGCCTGACCCTGGCCGTGCTCGTCACCGGGCCCCTCGCCGGGGGCGCCGGGTCGTTCGGCACGGTCTCCACCGTCCTCGCCGTCGGCGGCATCCTCGGCGCGGTCCTCGGCGCGCGGCTGCGACAGCCGTCGGTGCGGCTCGTGGGCATGCTGGCCGCCGCGGGCGGGCTGCTCCAGGTGGTGGCGGGCTTCTCCCCGTCGTTCGCCGTCCTGCTCGTCCTCGTCCTGCCGATGGCCGTCGTGGAGACCGTCTCGGACACCGCGGGCACGACCGTCCTGCAGACCGACCCGCCCGCACACCTGCGGGGCCGTGTGCTGGGCGTCTGGGGAAGCATCAGCACCGGCTGGGGCCTGGCCGGCCCGCCCGCGCTCGGCCTCGTCATGGAACTGGCCGGTGCGCGCGGCGCCATGGTCTCCGGGGGACTGGTCATCGCCGGTTCGATCGGGGCGGGTTTCCTGCTCCGCGGGCGCCGCGGCACCGCGCCGCCGGTCGTCCTGCGGAAGGAAGAGCACGACCCCACGGCCCGGCCGGCCCTGAGCACGGCCGCCTGACCGGCCTTGCGCCGGTGGCTGTCCCGGCCGGGGGTGCCCTTACGGGGGGCCGCCCGGCCGGGGGGTGCCTTGCTGGGGGACGGCCCCGGCCGGGTGTTCCTGGGTGGACGGGTGCTCGGGTGCCGGAGCCGGCTTGCCCGTCAGCCGTCGAGGTGAGTCGCCGTCCTGCTCCGGTGCGGTTGGCACTGCCGCTCGGGGCGGTCCGGTACCGCGGCAGGCGTTCGTCCGGCGGGTGGCTTCGCGGAGAGGGGTGCCGGAGCCGGCTTGCCCGTCGGCCGTCCATGTGAGCCCCGTCGCGAGGTGGGCGGACCCGGGGCGCCGACAAGCACGCAACGCGCGTACGCCACGAGAGCCGCCGACCGGTCGAACGGCATGGTCGGCCGCGTCGCCGAGCACGGCGGTGCCCGGCAGCCCCGCTTCCGCGCCACGGCCCGCCCGGTCGCCGCCGCCTCCTCCGCCGACTCCGGCGCACGGCGGGCCCGTACCCACGGGACCCGGGCCCGCAGCGCTTGGCCGCGGCGACGAGCCGCCTTGCAGGCCGGCAGCGTGTGGTGGCGTCGCCGCCGGGGTGCATGACGGCCGCGCCGGGCGCCGGGGAGGCTGCCGGGGCGGTGGGTCCGACCGCGTCGCCGGGTCCGGGTCCGGGTTCGCCTCGGCGTCCTCGCGGTGGCGCGTCTCACGGTGTGGGCGGGGGTGGCGGTGCGGCGGTGGCCGCCGCGCGGTGGGCCAGCAGGGTGGTGGAGCGGCCGTCGAGGTACGGCAGGACGACCGCCTGCCCGCCCCAGGCCCGCAGGGTCCGCGCCTCGGGCAGGTCCTGGACCGCGTAGTCGCCACCCTTCACCCACACGTCCGGCCGCAGCCTGCCGAGCAGCGCCTGCGGTGTGTCCTCCTCGAAGACGGCGACGGCGTCGACGCTGCCGAGCGCTTCGAGGACGCGGACGCGGTCGGCCTCCTTGTTGAGGGGGCGCCCCGGACCCTTGCGGCGCGCCAGCGACGCGTCGGAGTTGAGGCACACGATCAGGCAGTCGCCGATGCGCCGGGCGCTCTCCAGGAGACCCACGTGGCCGGCGTGCAGGAGGTCGAAGCAGCCGCCGGTGGCCACCACCGTGCCGCCGCGCGCCCGCACCCGCTCGGCGAGGGCGTACGCGTCGGTCGCGGGCGTCTCCTCGGTCCGGGGCGCGGGTGCCGTCCGCCACAGGTCCGGGTCGGCGGCGCCGCCCGCCGACACGAACGCGGCGGCCTCGGCGACGGCCCGCTGGAGTGCCTCCTCCGGGAGCGCGCCGTCCGCGAGGGCCGCGGCCGTCGTGGCGGCGAAGCAGTCCCCGGCGCCGCAGGGATCACCGGTGGCGCGGTAGGGCGACGGCACGAGCATCGGCGTACCCGAACCCGGCCTGGTCAGCAGCGCGCCGCGCGCGCCGAGGGTCACGGCGACACCGGCCGCCTGCCACCGGTCGGCCAGTTCGGTGCCGCGCGCGGCGTACGCGGCCAGCGTCTCGTCGCCCTCGGGCTCGGGACACAGGGCGCGGGTCTCCGCCGCGTTCGGGGTGACGAGCCGCGCGCCGGGGACGGGCTCGTCGCCCCGGGGGTGCGGGTCCCAGACGAGTGGGGTGTTCGGGGCGACCGCCGCCAGGTGCGCGCGTACGGCGCGCGCCGTGTGGCGTCCGTAGTCGGCGACGAGTACGGCGTGCGCCTGGGCCAGCGCGTCGCGCACCGCGGCGTCGGGCTCGCCCGGTGTGCCGCCGCCCCTGTCGATACGTACCAGCGGTCTGCCGGACGCCAGGACGCGGGTCTTCACCGGCAGGGTGCCGTTCAGCGGCAGCTCCACGAGTCGTACGCGCCCGCTGAGCGCCCGGCGTACGGCTTCGCTGGCGAAGTCGTCGCCCAGCGCGGTGACCAGGACCACCTCGCGTCCGCCGCGGGCCGCGAGGGCGGCGGCGAGGCCCGCGCCGCCGGGGTGGCGCCGGTCCGCGGTGACGTCGACCACGGGGGCGGGAGCGTCCGGGGAGAGGCGGGTGGCGACGCCCTCGATGTCCTCGTCGAGCAGGACGTCCCCGACGACCACGAGCGGCTTCGGCCCGCTCACGACAGACCCCCGGGGACGCGGACCGGCACGGCTCGGGGCGCGGCCCGGCCGACGGTGGCCGCGACGGGTTCGGTGAGCGCCGCGTCGAAGGCCTCGCACAGCAGGTGGACGGCGACGAGGTGGGCCTCCTGCACGGTGGCGGTGGTGGCACCGTCGATGTGCAGGGCCTCGTCGGCGGCCTCGCCGAGCGGGTTCGGGCCCGGCCCGGTGAGGGCCCAGACGCGCAGCCCGGCGGCCCGGCCCGCCACCGCCGCGGTGATCAGGTTGGCGCTGCGGCCGGAGGTGGACAGCAGGATCAGGATGTCGCCGGGACGGCCGTGCGCGGAGACCTGGCGGGCGAACACGTGGTCGAAGCCGTAGTCGTTGCCGATGGCGGTCATGCTGGAGGTCTCCGCGTGCAGGGAGATGGCCGAGTACGCCGGGCGTTCGTGGCGGTAGCGGCCCACCAGCTCCGCGGTCAGATGCTGCGCCTGGGCGGCGCTGCCGCCGTTGCCCGCGGCGAGGAGACGGCTTCCCGCGGGCAGCGCGGCGGCGAGACGGCCGCCCCACTCCGCGATCCGGCCGAGGCTCTCGCCGCGCAGCCGGCCGAGCGCTTGCTCCAGTGACCGGCAGTGCGCGTGTGCGGCGTCGAGTGCGGGGGATTCGGTCATGTCGATCGGGCATGCCGCGCCACTGGGGACGTCGACGGGCCCGCACCTCCTTCGGGGCTCGATGAGGGCGGGCGCCGGGGGTGGGCCGACCTCGGGGTTCCCGCTGCGTGACTCACACCGCTCCGACCCTCGTCGCGACCGGCAGGGCGTCCAGGACCTCGCAGTACGCCGCCTCGGTGGCCGCGGCGACGCGGTCCCAGCCGTAGCGGCGCAGGACCCTGCGGCGGCCCGCCGCGCCGCTCGCCTCGCGCGTCACCGGGTCGGCGAGGAGTTCGGCGACGGCGCGGGCGAGTGCCTGCGGGTCGCCGGGCGGCACCAGGCGGCCGGTGGCCGGGTCGGCGACCGTGTCGAGCTGTCCGCCGACCGCGCTGGCGACGACCGGTCTGCCGCACGCCATGGCCTCCAGCGGGACGATGCCGAACGGTTCGTAGTCCGCGGGGCACACCACCACGTCGGCCGCGCGCAGCAGCGGCGGTACGTCGGCGCTCGGCACGCCGCCGGTGAAGCGGACCCGGCCGGCGACGCCGGCCCGGCGGGCGAGCGCGCGCAGCCGGCGGACCTCCGGGTCCTGTTCGAGCCGGTGAGCGGGGGGCCCGCCGACCACCACGAGCTCCGTTTCGGGCAGCAGGGCGAGCGCGGCGATGGACACCGCCGCGCCCTTGCGCGGCACGAGACGCCCCAGTTGGAGCACCTGGTGCCGTGGGGTGCCGCGCCCGGCGACCGGTCCGCACGGGGTGAACAGCTCGGTGTCGACCCCGCACGGCACGATGCCGGCCTTCGCGGCGGGAACGCCCATCCGGCCCAGTTCGGCGACCTCGTCACGGCAGGTGGCGATGACCCGGTCGCAGCCGAACCCCACCTCCGTCTCCAGGGCGATCCGCTGTGGCGGGCTGGGGTCGGCGAGCCGCTGATGGCGTCGCTTCACCGTGCCGAGCGCGTGATACGTGTGCAGCAGCGGCAGTCCGAGCCGGCGGGTGGCTCGCAGCGAGGCGAGCCCTGACATCCAGAAGTGCGAGTGCACCACGTCGGGCGGCCGGTCGCGCCAGACGCGTGCCAGGTAGTGCCCGAACTCGCCCATGTACGGCAGCAGTTCGTCCTTGGGTATCTGCTCGGGCGGACCCGCGGGCACGTGGTGGACCCGCACCCCGTCGCGCAGCGCCGTCTCCACGGGGAGGTCCCGCGCGTCGCGGCGGGTGTAGACGGTGACCCGGTGGCCGCGGTCGGCGAGAGCGCCCGCGAGGCAGGCGACGTGCACGTTCTGGCCGCCCGCGTCCACGCCTCCCAGGGCCGCGAGCGGACTCGCGTGCTCCGAGACGAGCGCGATGGACAGCGCTCCCGGACCGACGGGCGCCGCGCCGAACGTGCCGGGGGCGAACGTGCCGGGGGCGAACGTGCCGGAGTCGAACGTGCCGGAGTCGAAGGGGCCGGGGGATGAGGTCATGAGCACGCCTCCGTCATCACGCGCTCCCAGTCGTCGAGGAAGCGCTTGAGTCCGTACCGGTCGAGAGCGGCCTGGCGGGCGCGGGCGCCGTCCTCGGCGGCTGCCTCCGGTTCCTCCAGGTAGCGGCGGGCGGCCCGGGCCAGCACCTCCGGGCGGGTGGACAGCGTGCCCGCGCCGGGCGGGACCGCCTCGACCGCCTCGGTGGTGGCGAGCGCCACCACCGGCATGCCCAGGTGCATCGCTTCGAGGAGCGAGAGGCCGAGCGAGGTCCAGCGCACCGGGTGCAGATAGAGGCGGCGCTCCGCGAGGGCCGTGTGCAGCTCGCTCTGCGGCAGGTCGGCGGCGCGGCACCGTTCCCCGGACAGGCCCAGGTGCGCGGCGAGCCCTTCGGTGCGCATGCCGAAGACGTCCAGCGGGGCCGCCTCGCTCAGGGCGGGCAGCAGGTCGGTGCCGGTGTGACGGCCGCGGCGCACCGGGTCGTTGACGACGACGGCGGCACGGGCGATCCGTCCGGTGTACTGGTGCCCGGGGTCGACGATGCCGTGCTCGATCACTTCGGTACGGGTGGTGCCGCACTGCCAGAAGAGCCGGTTGAAGTGGGTGACGTGCACCAGCGTCAGGTCGTCGCGGTCGGCGCACGGATGCCGGGTGTCGGGCACGTCGCCGTCCGGCGCGTTGTGCTCCAGGTACACGGCGGGCACGTCGCGCCCCGGGCGCCGTCCGCCGAGCCAGCGCTCGGCGAGTTCCGGTTCGTGGGGCCGCTGGAGGAGGACCAGGTCCACCTCCGCGTCCCGCAGCTCCTCGGGCGTGACCTCGCGCACCGAGCCGGGCCAGTTGAACGTCCGGGCCCGCCCGAGCCCGTCCGGGCCGCGGCCCGGTGTCACGGGAACGAGGTAGGTGTGCGGACCCTGGACGAACGAGGTCGTCCACGAGCCGTGCACATGCCACAGCAGGATGTTCATACGGTCGCTCCTCGTTGGGTCGCTCCTCGTTCCGTTGTCCGGTCGGTCCGTGCGGAGGCCGTGGCCGCGGGTGCGCCCGGAGGGCTCAACACGAGCCGGACGGCGCTGAGCAGATCGGGGGCCACCGTGTCGGCGGCTTCGATCTCCTCGGCGCGGGTGACGGGGGTGGGGACCAGCACGCCGCGGGCTCCGGCGGCGCGGGCGGCCGCCACGTCGGCGCCGATGTCGCCGATGACGGTGGTGCGCCGGGCCGGGACACCGAGCCGTTCGCACGCGGCGAGTACCAGACCCGGCTCCGGTTTGCGGCAACCGCAGCCCTCGCCGGGGCCGTGCGGGCAGATCGCCCAGACGGAGAACGGACCGAGAAGCTCGTCCACGCGCCGCCGCACCGCCTCCACCTGCTCACGCGTCAGCAGCCCGCGCGCGATCCCCGACTGGTTGCTCACGACACCGACCGGTATGCCCGCCGCCCGGACGGCCTCGACGGCGCTTCGCGCTGTGGGCATGAGCCGTACACGCCCCGGATCCCCGTTGTAGGGGACGTCCACGACGAGCGTCCCGTCCCGGTCGAAGAGAACGGCCGCGGGAACTGCGGGAACGTCAGGCCGGGGACCGCACGAAGACCGGGCCGCCTCGAACTGGGTTGCCCCGGACTGGGGCGCCTCGGACCGGGATGCCTCGGACCGGGGCGCCTTCGGTGGGCCGTCGAGCAGCCAGGGCCGTTGGGCGGTGGCCGGGTGCCGGTTCATGGGCGTACCCGTTCCTCGTGCACCGGCGGGGGTGACAGGGCCGGCGAGGGACCGGGGCACGGCTCGTACGAAGCGGGCCGGGTCACCGCGCGGTGCAGGAGTTGGCCGCGTAGCCAGTGCCAGGTGGCCGCGGGCGGGATGAGCACGCTGGTCAGTGCCATGGCCGCCACCTCCGCGCGGCTCCGGGGGCCCGGCAGGATCCTGGCCAGGGCGAATTCGGCGGTGCCCGCCAGCCACACGGCGGCGCAGGCGGTGGCGGCGGCGGGTCTGCGTGCCGCGGCGCACAGCAGGGCCGCCGCGCCCGCTCCCGTCAGCGCCAGGTGTCGCGGCAGCCGCCCGCGCGGTGCCGCGGCGCGATCCCACCAGTCGCGGCCGTGCAGCCGCGTCATGAGCACGTCGTCCGCGTTGCCCGCCTGGAGGCGGACCGATATCCAACGGCTCGCGGGGCGCACCGGATGCGTCGTGGTGCGCGTCCCGGCGGCCACTGTCCAGCCGGCGGCGAGCACCCGCAGCGCGAGGTCCGCGTCTTCCCTGAAGGCGCGCCGGAACCGCTCGTCGAAGCCCTCGGCCTCCGCGAGCGCCACCCGGCGGTACGCCATGTCGGCGGTGATCCACCGGGCGGTGGCGAGCCCCGCGGTGTTGCGTTCCCAGTCCGTCGGCCGGCGGTCGGCGGGGAGGGGCACGTCGATGCGGGCCGTGACCGCCCCCTCGCGGAAGGTCGACGCGGCGAGATCGAGCGCGAGGTCGTCGCACCAGGTGGGACCGGGCACCACGTCGTCGTCGAGAAAGACGATCCACGGCACGCGCCCGGCCGCCCGCCACCCCGTGTTGCGCGCCGCGGCGGGCCCGCGACCCCCGCCGCTCACCATCATGGTCAGGGGGCGCAGCGGCGCGGGGACGGTGACCGGCAGAGGGGTCGCGGCCTCCGCGCTCCCGCGGTCGTCAACGAGGACCACGCGCACCGGTTTCGGTCCCGTGGCCTCGGCCAGGGCGCGCAGGGTGGCGTTCAGGCTGGGCCGGCCAAGGGTGGGGATCACCACCGCGTACGTGTTCTCGCCGCCGGCGCCGTCGTAGGCGTCAGTGCCGTACGTGCCGTCAGTGCCGTCAGTGCCGTCAGTGCCGTACGTGCCGTACGTGCCGTCAGTGCCGTCAGTGCCGTACGTGCCGTACGTGCCGTACGTGCCGTCTGTGTCGTACGGTCCGGGCTGCTCCGTGTGCTCGGCCATCAGACGACCTCCGCCGTCGCCGCGCCGCGGAAGAGGTCCTGGCGCCGGATCGCGTACGGGCCGATGGCCAGCAGGTCGACCGGCGAGGAGCCGAAGCACTCCAGCGCGTCGCGCGGGTCGTCGACCATGGGACGGCCCGCCGTGTTCAGGCTGGTGTTGACCACGACCGGCAGCCCGGTGAGCTGCTCGAAACGCTCCAGCATGCGGGCGACGAGAGGCTCGCGCACCCGGTCCACGGTCTGGATGCGCGCCGTGCCGTCGACGTGGACGACGGCCGGGATCCGGTCCCGCCAGGACCGCGCCACATCGTGCACGAAGAGCATGTACGGGCTGGGCATCGGGCCGTCGAAGATCTCGGGGGCCCGGTCGGCGAGCACCATCGGCGCGACGGGCCTGAACTGCTCGCGCCCCTTGACGTCGTTGAGCCGTTCCAGGTTGCCCGCGTGGCCGGGGTGGGCCATCAGCGAGCGGTGTCCCAGTGCCCTGGGGCCGTATTCGGACCGCCCCTGGAACCAGGCGACGATCCGGTTGTCCGCGAGTGCCCGCGCGACCGTCTCGGCGATGTCCGGTGGCCGCTCGAAGGAGACGGCCGCCGTCTTCAGCCAGGCGCCGAGTTCCGCGTCCGACCAGTCGCGGCCCAGGTCGGCGCCGGTCATGGGCTCCGGCTGGATTCCCTCTCCCGCGGTCAGGAGCAGCGCGCCGCCGAGGGCCGTACCCGCGTCGCCCGCGGCGGGCTGCACCCACACGTGGGAGAAGGGGCCCTCGCGGGCGATCCGGGAGTTGGCGACGCAGTTCAGGGCGACGCCGCCGGCGAGCGTGAGCACGCTGTGGTGGGTCCTGCCGTGCAGCCACCGCGCCAGATCGAGCAGCGTCTCCTCCAGAACGGCCTGGGCACTGGCGGCCACGTCCGCGTGGTCCTGCGTCCACGGCTCGTCCGCTCCACGGGGCGGGCACAGCTCGTGCCACGGCACCGCGGTGGCCCGGAACCCGCCGTCGCCCGTCGGATACACATGGCGGCGCAGCTCGGGCAGCATGCGCGGTGTGCCGTGGGAGGCGAGCGCCATCACCTTGAACTCGTCGGAGGAGCGCAGGAACCCGAGGTGCTCCGTGAGTTCCTCGTAGACCAGGCCGAGTGAGTGCGGCAGGTCCTGCGCGTACAGCGCTTCCAGTTGGTCGCGAACCCGTCGGGCGGCGAGGTGCGAGGCGCGCTCGCCCCTGCCGTCGAGGACCAGTACGGAGGAGTCCTCCGCGTCGGGCGCGGCGAAGGCGCTCGACGCGGCGTGCGCCATGTGGTGCGGGACGAAGCGGACGATGCCGGGGTCGAGGCCGGGCAGCGCGGCCTTGAGGAAGTTCGGGGCCTCGCGGGCGTAGGTCTGGCGGAGGTGGTCCCACGGGTCGTCGAGGCCCATGGATTCGGCGGGCCGCGCGAGTTCGGGGTCGTAGGAATAGGCGACGGCGTCCAGGTCCTGGGGTCGCAGCCCGGCCCTGCTCAGGCACCAGGCGGCGGCCTGCTCGGGCAGTTCCCAGGCGGAGAACGGCAGGGGTCGTTTGCCGTGCTTGCGCCGGGAGAACCGCTCCTCCTCCGCGGCGGCGACGGTCCGGCCGTCGATCACCAGGGCGGCGGCGGGGTCGTGGAACAGTGCGTTGATTCCGAGGATGCGCATGAGGTATCCGAGGCTCCCTTGGCGGTACGGGACACGGCGTCGGAGGGGCTGGGGCCGGGCTGCGGCGGTAGGGCGCCGGGCGCGGGCGGGTCGGCGTCGGCACGGCGTCGGCTGCCGCGACGTGCGGGCCGGGGCCTCGCCGGACGGAACCGGTCAGTGCTGATCCGCTTGCTGATCCGCTTGCTGCTCCGCTTGGTGATCCGCTTGGTGATCCGCGTGGTGCTTCGTGTGCTCTTCCGTGGCACGGAACCAGTCGATCGTGCGCCGCAGGCCCTCTTCGGCGCCGATCCTCGGTTGCCAGCCGAGTTTGTCGCCGGCCAGGGTGATGTCGGGGCAGCGGACGACCGGGTCGTCCGTCGGCCGGTCGATGAAGCGGATCTGCGAGGACGCTCCGGTGAGCTCGATGACGAGGTGCGCCAGTTCGAGCATGGTGAGCTCGGTGGGGTTGCCGATGTTGACCGGACCGCGCATGCCGTGGGCGGCCGCCGCGAGGATGCCGCGCACGGTGTCGTCGACGTAGCACAGCGAGCGGGTCTGGCGTCCGTCGCCGGTGACGGTCAGGGGCTCTCCCGCCAGTGCCTGCCGGATGAAGGTGGGCACGGCCCGCCCGTCGTGGCCGCGCATCCGGGGGCCGTAGGTGTTGAACAGCCGCACGATGCCGGTGTCGGTGCCCTCGGCCTCGGCGTGGGCCGTGGTGAAGGCCTCGCCGAAGCGTTTCGCCTCGTCGTACACGCTGCGCGGCCCCACCGGGTTCACGTTCCCCCAGTACCTCTCGTCCTGGGGGTTCTGCTGAGGATCGCCGTAGACCTCCGACGTCGAGGCGAGCAGGAAGCGGGCACCGGCCCGGTGCGCGAGCCGCAGCGCGTTGCGGGTGCCCAGGCTGCCGGTCTCCAGTGTGTGCAGGGGTAGCCGCAGGTAGTCGGCGGGGGAGGCGGGGGACGCGAAGTGCAGGACCAGGTCGGGAGGGCGTTCGACGGTGAGGCTCTCGGCCACGTTCGCCCGTATCAGCGTGAATCCGGGGTGACCGAGCAGCGGCGACACGTTCTCCGGCCGTCCCGTGCTGAAGTCGTCCACGCAGGTGACCTCGGTCCCCGAGGCCAGCAGGGCGGTGCACAGGTGCGAGCCGACGAAGCCCCCGCCGCCGGTGACGACGGCGTGCTTCCAGTTCTGTGACTGTTCCCTGGTCATGCACATCTCCTTCGTACGCGGCGACGGCGTGTTGTTCGCTCAGCCTGTGTCACACCGGCACCAGCGGCTCGGTGGTGTACTGCATCCGGGTGACTGACCGAGCGTGAGGACGGACCGTCGGGGTGGGTGTCGGGGTGGGCGTCGCAGACGCGCCCGTCGGCTCGCGACACGCTGACGGCCCGCTCCACCACACCGAAAAGGCGAGGTCGAAGCGGGCCGTGGGCCTGGTGCGCATGACATGTCGGCGTCGTCGCGCGTGCTGAGGGCGACGGCTTCACCTGGGCGAGTTCACCGGCGAATGGCGCGATTGGACGCGAGGGAGATCCGCGAGGAAAAGGGAGGCTGCCCCTTGTCCGCGGCGCGGGACACGACTCGGCCCCGGACACGTTCGTCCGGGGCCGTCCGATCGCGGAGACCGGGAGTCCTCTGTCGCGCACGCCGCGCTCGGTACCGTCGACCTCGCGCTCGGCGTACTGCTTGACGGCTCGGGCCGCCGGTCCGCCGCGGCGGGCGCTGCGTCAGGTCTCGTCCCGCAGGTCGTCCGGACTGAGTCCGGCTTCCTCCAGCGCTTCGCCCATGGTGCGCCCGGTGGCGCCCTTGTCCTGCTCGGCGGCCGCACCTTCCTCACGCGTGGCGATGATGTCGTTGGTGGACGTCGTCTTGGGTCGGTTCTCCTCAGGAACGGTCATGTCTTCTCCGTGCGTCCGTGCGTCCGTGCGTCCGTGTGTCCGTGCGCGTATGCGTGTGTACGTGCGTTTATGCGTGTGTACGTGACTGCGTGTGGGCGGGCGGTGCGGTCGGGCTCAGAGCGGGTGGTCGGGTCGCTGCTCCGGAGGCGTGCCGCCGCCCTTCCCTCCACCCTTGTCCCCGCGGTCCGTGCCGTGGGCGCGGCCACCGCCCTCGGTGGGCTGTGCCGCCTTCCGGGCCTGGCTGTCCTGCGGGGTGCCGCCCCCCTTGTCACTGCGCCGCAACTCGGGTTGTTGAGGGTTCGACATCAGTACCGCTCCTTCCTGCGGATCTTCGCCGAAGTGCTTGCCTGCCGGACGGGTAGCCGTCGCAACTGCGTACGAAACACGCGTACACCTTGCTTCCTGGTTCGGGCATGACCATCGCCTCCGGTGGGTGACGGGTTCCAGGGCCGGGCCCCGCTAGGCGTTGTCGAACACGGATTTCTGGACCTCGTTCGGCCCGTCGAACCGGTCCGCCGAAGCGTCGCGGAGCTTCGTGACCAGAGCTTCGTCCGCGCCGTTGCTCTCGGCCAGCGAGACGAGGTCGTCCCGGTCGGCTGGGTACTCGGCGCCCTTGAGTGCCTTCTGCAGGTCGATCGGGCTGATGTCCGCCATGATGATCTCCTTGTTGCCTTGTTGCCTTGTTGCCTTGTTGCCTTGTTGCCTTGTTGGTCCCTCGACGGTCCGCGACAGCGCGGACGGTTCGACGGTTGGACGGCTTCGCTGGTTCGGGTGAGTGGTCCGGGCGTGCGGTGGCTCTCACCGCGCCTGGCGGCGGTCTCCGTCGACGGCGGCGACGACCTCGGTGACGTTCGCGTACGTGCCGCTGTCCGGCAGGCGCCGCGCGGCCTCCAGGACGGTGTCCGGCGCGTGGTGTGCCTGAAGGACGTCCAGTACCGTCTGCCGGTCGGCCGGGAAGACGGCGCGCTCCAGGTGGCGCGCCATTTTCAGGCGCAACGACTGCGTCTCGGCGTCCGCCCGGGCCCCGTCGCGTTCCGGGCCCGGTGGGGGCACGGAGCCGCCCGGGTCGACACTGATGTCGTCGTCCGCCGGGGGCTCGGGGTCGTTGCCCTCCTCCACGTGCGTGTGCTGACCGGACCGGAGATAGCCCTCCAGTTCGTGCTTCATCTCGTCGTCCTTGCGGGGACCGACCGGGTTGCTGCCTCGCTCCATGCGTGCGCACCTCCGCTTGTCCGGATGGAATGGTGAGACCGGGTTGGGCCGGGCGAGACCGGGCGAACCGGCCAGTCAGTACGTCCAGCGCAGCAGGGCGCCGATACCTCCGGCCGGGACGGCGGTGTTCATCGTGTTGGGTGTGTCCGCCGTACCCGCGGTGCCGTCGGCGCCTGCCGCGGCTTCCCGGTCCGCGTCGTCGGACAGGGACGGTTCGTCGTCGGGAAGGGGAATGATCAGTACGTCCGCTCCTGTGACGGCGGCCGAGCGCAGCAGCGCGTCGTCCGCGCGTACGGAGATCGGGTCGCCCGCCCCCAAAGTGTGCGCATCGTTGCGCCGCACCGCCACTTGGTCGGGCTCGGCCCCCACCCAGGTTTCGCGACCCAGGTCCGGACCGTCGGGCCGGAGCAGCAGCGTGTCGATGCGGTGCTCACGAGCGGCCTCCACCACGGCCGGGACGCCCTCGACCGCATCCGTCGGCCGGTCGGTGCCGACCCGCCCGGCACGGAACCGGTCGAGGGCCCCCTCGACGCGACGGCCGGCGCACTCACGCCGGGCGTGCTCGATAGCCTCTTCCAGCGCGGGGGAGTCGGAGCCCGCGGCCCGGCCGCCGTGCTCGGTCTCCACCGTGACCTCGCGGATGGCCGCGGGGAGCCTTTCGTGCACCGCGGGCCGCTCGCGCGGGTCGCCCACCAGGACCACCAGTTCGGCGCCGGACTGCTCGTACGCCGTGGCCAGTGCTTCGGCGATCTCGCCGGCGTTGTGCTCCCAGGTGTTCTCGACCTTGAGCTGGAAGTGCCGCTCGGACCAGTCCGACGTGGACGTGCGGTGGATCGGCCACTGCCGCCCCTCGACCTTTCCGGCGTCCTTGGGCCCGGCCGCCCCGCGAAGTTCGAAGTCCGCGCCGGTTCGGTCGATGTACGCCACGAGGCAGACGGGGTCCTGGCCGGACAGTTCCAGCAGCGGCGACAGGCGGGGCAGCGGGGCCCAGCACACGATCTGCCCCTGCGGAGCCCGGGAGAGGCGGTGGCTCAGCACCACTTCGCCGCCGGTGGCGAAGAGGGCACGGCCTGCCGGGTACTCCGCGGCGGCCGTGCCGGTCAGGGCCTCGCCGACGGCCTTCGTGACCGCCGTGTCGGCACCCTGCTCCTCCAGCGTCCGGCACACCTCTCGCACGGACAGCTCACGCCGCTTGGCACCCGACTCGTCGTTCTGGCCGGGGTCGAAGTAGACCGTGGCCCAGGGACCGGAGCGGTCGAAGAGCGGTCCCAGGAATGACAGTTGCATGCTTCCTCCTTATTCATCCCGATTCATTCCTGTTCATCCTGATAAACCTCTTTTTGTGCGCCGAGTACCCGGACGGCTGCCGGAGACACCCGTCGGACCCGTCGGACCCGTCGAGGATTTCGTTCTCAGTGAGGCTTGCCGGCCGGCTGAGGCGCCGGTCGGTCGCAGCGCCGGCCGGCGTACCGCCGCGGCGTGTCGCGTGTTCCGCGCCGGCTCCCTCACGCCACCGCTCGCCGCGGCGCGGGCCGGATCGGTTGGGCCGTGCGCGTGAGGACCGCAGGGCCCGGGGCCAGGCGCGCCTGACCCGTTCGGCGCAGCATGTCCGCGCACGACGCCCTTCGCGGCACGCAGAGTAGTCCCGTGCGCGGTGGTGTCCGCGTCACCGGTGCCGTGCGCCTGCGGGACCGGTGACGCGGGCGTCGACACGTATGCGGGAGCCGGATGTCCAGCGCTGGCACATGCGCGTCCAAGAGCGAGGAGAGCCCCGTGGGCGGACAGACCCGGCGCAGGCCCCTGGTGACCGGGGGTGCCTGCTTCGTGGGACCCCGTCTCTGCGGTCGGCTGGTCGACGACGGCCGCGACGTTCGACGACGGCTGCGAGGTCATGTGGATCGACAACGCGGTCACCGGCGCCCGACTGGCCCCGGCTGCCGCAAGCCGCGGCCGGGCATGATCCGCACCGCCGCCGAGCGGCTGCGGACCCTTCCGGAGCGGACCCTTCCGGAGCGGACCCCTCCGGAGCGGACCCCTCCGGAGGGGATCGCCGTGATCGGTGATGTCGGTGCCGACGTCGAGGCCGCCCGCCGGGCCGGAGCCTTCGGCGTCCTCGGCCCCGGCGAGCGGACCCGGCCGGAGGAGGTCACGGCCGCCGGGCGGGTGGCGCCCGACCGTCTGTCGGCCGTGCGCGCGCCGCTGACCGGGCCGCCGCCCCTGCGCGTACGCGCGGACGGGCCCACCGCCCGGAACACCATGGGGAAGGTCCGATGAGAGCTCTTGTCACCCGCCTGGACAGCTTCGGCGACGTGCTGCTCGCCGGGCCCGCCATCCGTGCCGTCGCCGCCCGCGCCGACCACGTCACCGTGTTGTGCGGGCCGCTCGGTGCCCCCGCCGCGCGCCTGCTGCCCTGCGTCGACGACCTCCTCGTATGGGACGCGCCCTGGGCGGGTTTCGCCCCGCCGCCCGTCGACCGGGGAGAGATCGACCAGCTCGTCGACACGATCGACGCCGACACCGCTCTGATCCTGACCTCCTTCCATCAGTCGCCGTTGCCCACCGCCCTGTTGCTGCGGCTGGCCGGCGTGCAGCACATCGCCGCGGACAGCGTGGACCACCCCGGCTCACTGCTCGACGTACGCCACCAGCGGGCCCCGCACGCCCATGAGGCCGAGGCCGCCCTGGACCTGGCCGAAGCCGCCGGCTTCCCACGACCCGACGACGGGCGGCTGCGCGTGCTCCCCCCACCCAGCACCACCCGGCTCACCGGTCCCGGGCAGTACGTCGTACTGCACCCCGGGGCGAGCGTCCCCGCCCGCGCCTGGAGCGTGCACCGGTGCGCCGAGGCGGTACGGGAGCTGACGGCGGCCGGGCGCCGGGTCGTGGTGACCGGCGGTCCGGGCGAACGCGAGCTGACCGCGGCCGTCGCCGCAGGACACGGCCTCGACCTCGGCGGCCGCACCGACGCGAACGAACTGGCCGGCGTGCTCGCCGGGGCGGACGCCGTCGTCACGGGCAACACCGGGCCCGGCCATCTCGCCGCGGCGGTCGGCACTCCCGTCGTCTCCCTGTTCGCTCCGGTCGTCCCGGCCGAGCGCTGGCGCCCCTACGGCGTCCCGTACGTCCTGCTGGGCGACCAGAACGCGCCGTGTGCGGGCAGCCGCGCCAGGAACTGCCCGGTGCCCGGCCACCCGTGTCTGGAATCGGTGACCGCGCACGACGTCGTGGCCGCCGTGGGAAAGGTGACGGTCGCGGAATGAGCACTCTGATCCGGCACGTGCAGCACAACGCCCCCGCCCCCGTCCCCGCCCCCGACGTACCGGATACCCGGTACCCAGTCGCGAACCTGCTGGAGGCGACGCTGCTCCAGGAGCGCAGCGGGCAGGCGGTACTGCTCCCTTACCTCGACCACCTCGACCACCTCGACGGAGGGTCTTCGACCTCGCTCATCACCCGGGCGGCGGCGGGTCCCAGGGCGGGCGGGAGCGGGAACGGGGGCACCGGCACGGACATGGCGGCAGCCCGAGCTTTGGAGGTCGGGACGGTGGAGGCCGGGACGGTGGGGGTTGGGACGCCGGAGGTCGGGGCGGTGGAAGTCGGGGCGGTGGAGGCCCGCACGGTGGAGGCCGGGGTCGCGCAGACCCGTACCACTTCGGACCGGCACCCCCGGGCCGCGGCGGCGGAGCGGGTCCGATGACGCGGCCCCGGCTTCTGGTGCTGCGCGCCCTCGGCCTCGGTGATCTCCTCGCCGGGGTACCGGCGCTGCGCGCCCTGCGGCGAGGTCTGCCCGAGCACGAACTGGTGCTGGCCGCTCCCGCCGAGTTGGCCCCGGTCGCCGCGTCGACCGGCGTCGTCGACCGGCTGCTGCCCGCATCCGCCCCCGGCCGCGCCGTACCGCGGCATCTCGACTGGGTGGGCCCGCCACCCGACGTAGCGGTGGACCTGCACGGCAACGGGCCGCCCAGCCACCGCCTGCTCCAGACGCTGACCCCGCGGCGCCTGTTCGCCTTCGCCCACCCGCGGACCCCTGGGATCGAGGGGCCGCAGTGGTGGGCGGAGGAGCACGAACGGGACCGCTGGTGCCGTTTCGTGGAGTTCTACGGCATCCCGGCCGACCCCGCCGACCTACGGTTGCCGAACCCGCCGGGCTCTTCCCCCGCGCCGGGCGCCGTCGTGCTGCACCCGGGCGCGGGTGCCCCCTCCCGCTGCTGGCCCGTGGAGCGCTACGCGGCGGTCGCCACCGCCCTGCGTGAGCGGGACCGCCGGGTCGTGGTCACCGGAGGTCCGGGCGAGGACGAGCTCGTGGCCCGCCTCGCCGGGCAGGCCGAGCTGCCCGACACGGACACCTTCGCCGGTGGCCTGCCCTTCGGGCGACTCTCCGCGCTCGTCGCCGAAGCCCACGCGGTCGTCAGCGGTGACACCGGCATCGCCCATCTGGCGGTGGCCCTCGGCACCGCGTCGGTCACCCTGTTCGGCCCGGTCCCGCCGAGCCGCTGGGGCCCGCCGGCCGACCCGCGCCACCAGGTGCTGTGGCACCCCGGCCCGGACGGCGACCCGCACGGGCGCCGCACCGACCCGGCGCTGCTGCGCATCGGCACCGGCGACGTACTCCAGGCCCTCGACCGGCTCCACGGGCTCCACGGGCTCGACGGGTTCGACGGGCTCACACGATCCCCCCACGCCTCATGAACCGCGCCCCCGACACGGGCGTCGTCATCGCCGCCCGCAACCGCGCCGACAGCCTGGTGCGCACCCTGCGGCGCCTTCTCGACCTGCCCGAACGGCCCGAGATCCTCGTCGTCGACAACGCCTCCACCGACGACACCCGGACCCGCCTCACCCGCGACTTCCCCCAGGTCCGCGTGCTGCCCCTGCCCCACAACCGGGGCGCCCTGGCCCGTACCGACGGGGTGCGCGCCCTGCGCACCTCCTACGTGGCCTTCAGCGACGACGACTCCTGGTGGGCGCCCGGCTCGCTGACCGGCGCCGCCGACCTCCTCGACCGGCACCCCGGACTCGCCACCGTCACGGCCCGCATCCTGGTCGAACCCGCCGGCACCGAGGACCCGATCACCGAGGAACTGCGCAACTCGCCCGTGCCCGGACCCCAGTGGCTGCCCGGCCCCGCGCTCGGCTCCTTCCTGGCCGCGGCGACCGTGCTGCGCACCGACGCCTTCCGTGCCGCGGGCGGCTTCAACCCCCGGCTGTGGCTGGGCGGCGAGGAGGAACTGCTCGCCGCGGACCTGGCGGCGGCCGGCTGGTGGCTGGTGTACGCCGATCACCTGACGGTGCATCACCAGCCCTCCCGGGTACGGGACGCGACGCTCCGCCGGGCCCACGGCATCCGCAACACCCTGTGGTTCACCTGGCTGCGGCGCCCGGTCCGCCCCGCCTTGCGCCGGACCGCGCACCTGGTCCGCACGGTCCCACGCGACACCGTGTCCCTGCGGGCCTTCGCACAGGCCGCGGCCGCCCTGCCGTGGGTGATATGCGAGCGCCGCGTACTGCCCCCGGCAGCCGAGGCGCGGCTGCGGGCTCTGGAAGAGGCACAGCGACACTCGACCGCGCGCCGCTACGTGGGCTGAGGTCCCCCGGCGGCCGTACGGCCGCCGCGATGGGGGACGCCCTGTCGGCTCGGGGACGCCGCTGATGAGGGTGCGGACGCCGGCGGCTGAGCTTGCCGGAGTTCCGGTTCCACGTCCGTCCGGCAGGCCGGGAACCCGGAGCGGGGAACGCGGCAGCCGGGGAAGGACGCGGCACCCCCGTTCGGAGACAGTGACTGCCAGGGCCGGATCCCACCTCGTCGCGGACGCACACCCCTCACGCGTCCGCCACGGGTGGACCCAGCCGCAAGGCGAAGCAGCGTGCGGGCAGTGCCGCTCGGGGAGGTGTGCAGGACGGCCGCGACGTGGAGCATGTGACCGCAGATCGTGTTCCGACGGTCAGGGGCGGCGGGACGTGCGGGGGCGCCCGGTCGGCGGCCCGGTGGAGCTGTTCGTGGACGGACGCTGTGTCCACCAGGGCGTGGCCGCGCAGTGCGGAGCCGCCGTGGACCCTGCTGACCAGCGAGGGCGGACGTCAGGAGCACAACGGCCACAGCCACCGGGGCCCGGGCTTCAGCAACGACCTCCTCACCGAGGAGAGCGCCTTCACCGGCGTTCACCTGCCGCCGCAGGCCATCACGCTGCTGGCACCATGGAGCGACTGCTCGCCGGGACCGCGGCAGGATCACCGTGGCTGTCGCGGGCGAGCAGCCAGCGGCCCAGTGGCCGGGGATGGACGAAGTCCGCCGCCACCGCGAGGCCGGGCCGTCGGTGTGGCGCTGGGCATCCACCGACGACGGCGAGAACCCGGAGGTCGTGCTCGCCCAAGCGGGCGGCATCCCCACGGTCGAAACACCGGCCGCGGCCGACCTGCTGCGGCGCGACCTGCCCGGCGCACGCATCCGCTTCGTCAACCCGCTCGATCTGTGCGCGCCGGCACCGCCCGAGCCCGAGCGCCGTCCGCACGGCCTCGACGAGGCGGATCGACCAACCTGTTCGGGCAGGACACTCCCGTCGCGCTGGACGTCCACGGCTACCCGCCGGCTTGACGAGGCGGTCCCCCTCCCCGTCGCCCCCAGGTGAGCCGGGCGCGATCCGGACGACGTTAGACGCCGCACGCAAGGGGTACCGATGACGCGCGGAAGCTCAAGATGGCAGGAACCGCAGCGGGTGCTGGGAGGCAGGACGTGGACTCATCGGTGGACCGGATCGCCGAGCCATGGGGTGGCCGGACCCCTTACGGACGACACGAGCCGTGGCCCGCCCGCGTGGACACCTACCTGGCGGAAGGGGTCGCCCCGGACCAGGTGGAGCGGTGGGTGCGGACCGCGTCGATCCTGCACTCCGACGGGGACGCCATGGACGTCGCCGTCGTGGACGGACGCATGGCAGGAGTCCGCGGCCGGGCACAGGACCGGGTCAACCATGGCCGGCTCGGGCCGAAAGACCTCTTCGCCTGGCAGGCCAACGCCTCACCCGACCGTCTCACCCGGCCGCTCGTCCGGCGCGAGGGCCGCCTGGTCGCATGCGACTGGGACACCGCCATGGGACGTGTCGCCGCCCGCTCACGGGAACTGCTGGACGAGCGGGGACCGGGATCGATCGGGTTCTACACCAGCGGTCAGCTTTTCCTGGAGGAGTACTACACCCTCGCGGTCCTGGCACGTGCCGGGATCGGCACGAACCATCTCGACGGCAACACCCGGCTGTGCACCTCCACCGCCGCCGAGGCGCTGAAGGAGACCTTCGGCAGCGACGGGCAGCCCGGCTGCTACGACGACATCGACCACGCCGACGTCATCGCACTCTTCGGACACAATCTCGCCGAGACCCAGCCCGTACAGTGGATGCGCGTCCTGGACCGGCTGGCCGGCGCCGACCCGCCCCGCCTGGTGTGCGTCGACCCGAGGCCCACCCAGGTCGCTCGCAACGCCACCGTGCACCTGGCGCCGCGCCTCGGTACGAACGTCGCGCTGCTCAACGCTCTTCTGCACGAGATCATCCGTAAGGACCAGGTCGACCAGGACTACATCGCGGCTCACACGGTCGGCTACGAGGAACTGGCGGCCCGGGTGGAGAGGTGCAACCCGGCATGGGCGGCTGCCATCTGTGACGTACCCGCCGCGCGGATCGGTGCAGCCGCCGAGCTCCTGGGGACGGCGGACGCACTGCTGTCCACGGTGCTGCAGGGCGTCTACCAGTCCCACCAGGCCACCGCCGCCGCCGTCCAGATCAACAACCTGCACCTGATCCGTGGCATGCTCGGCCGCCCGGGCGCCGGTGTCCTGCAGATGAACGGCCAGCCCACGGCCCAGAACACCCGGGAGTGCGGCGCCAACGGCGATCTGCCCGGTTTCCGCAACTGGCAGAACGACAGCCATGTGGCCGACCTGGCGCGGGTGTGGAACGTCGAGCCCAAGGCCATCCCGCACTACGCGCCTTCCACGCACGCGATGCAGATGTTCCGTTACGCCGAACAGGGTTCGATCCGGATGCTGTGGATCAGTGGCACCAATCCGGCGGTGTCACTGCCCGAACTGTCCCGGATCCGCTCGATCCTGGGGCAGGACCGGCTCTTCGTGGTCGTGCAGGATCTGTTCCTGACCGAGACGGCGCAACTGGCCGACGTCGTCCTGCCCGCGGCGACCTGGGGAGAGAAGACAGGCACCTTCACCAACGCCGACCGCACGGTGCACCTGTCCGACAAGGCCGTCGAACCGCCCGCCGAGGCCAGGCCGGACCTGGACATCTTCCTCGACTACGCCGCCCGGATGGACTTCCGCGACAAGGACGGCGGGCCGCTGATCACGTGGCACGACCCGGCCTCGGCCTTCGAGGCGTGGAAGCGGTGCAGCGCCGGCCGCCCGTGCGACTACACCGGCCTCAGCTACAGCAAGCTGAGGGGCGGAAGCGGCATCCAGTGGCCGTGCAACGATCAGGCCCGCGACGGTACGGACCGCCTCTACACCGACAGCATCAGCTGGGCGCACCCCGACGCGTGTGAGTCCTATGGCAAGGATCTGGTGACCGGCGCGGCCCAGGAGATCGCCGAGTACCGCTCCCTCAACCCAGGCGGCAGGGCCATGCTCAAGGCGGCCGACTACCTGCCACCGCACGAACTCCCCGACGAGAAGCACCCGTTCCAGCTGACGACCGGCCGGACCGTCTACCACTTCCACACCCGCACCAAGACCGCCCGGGCATCCCAGCTGAACGCGGCAGCCCCTGACGTGTGGGTGGAGGCATCCGCTTGCGACGCGGCCGCACTCGGGTTCGGCGAAGGCGACCTGGTGGAAGTCCGTACGCCTCGCGGTGCCCTGCGCGGACGGCTGCGCGTCACCGACATCCGCCCGGGACTGCTCTTCGTCCCCTTGCACTACGGCTACTGGGACACCGAAGCCGGGCACGGACCCGACGAAGGCACCCCGGGGCGGGCCGCGAACGAGACGACCGTCACCGACTGGGACCCGGTCTCCAAACAGCCGCTGTTCAAGACCGCCGCAGCCGCCCTGCGCCTCGTGGAACCCGGCGACGGCAGCAGCACCCCGGCGCCGACGACCACCGCGTCCGCCCCCGCGTCGTCCTCGCCTCCCGGAGCTGTACCCGCCACGACCGGAGGCAGGTCCGCCCACGTCACCCAGGTCGCCGACCCCACCTGGGACAGCCACCGGAAGGAAGCCCGGTGAACGGCGTCACCCTCACCCTGCGGGCCCTGCACCACGGTGAGAGGCACCTGGCCGGGCATCTGACGGCCGTGGCCGAGCGGCACCGCACCGAGCACGAGATCCACTACGTCAGCCTGGACCTCGCGCGCTGGTCACACGCCCATGTCCAGCGCCTGGCCGACATCGCCGGCCACTACGGGCCGGACCTCGCGGAGTCCTCCGCCGCGTCCCTCCCGCACCCGCTGTCCACGCTCACGAAGAAGGCGTCCGAAAGGATGGCCCACCGTCCCGAGCCCGGTCTGCTGCTCCTACGAGATCTGCGGGAACTCCACCTCGCAGCCACGGAGAACTCCCTGTACTGGGAGATGCTTGCCCAGGCCGCACAGGCCACCAAGGACGACGCACTGCTCGACCTGGCTTCCGCGTGCCACCCCGAGACCCTGCGGCAGACACGCTGGACGAACACCATGATCAAGAACCTGGCCCCACAGATCCTGACCAGCCTGTGACCCACTTGGCGGTGCGTGCGGGGGGCTCTTGGCGCCGGACCGACGTAAGCAGGCCCGGACGTCTGTCCGCCACCTCTGCCGTGACGCTCCGAGCGTCAGAGGGTCCTCATGCGAGAGTTGTTCGCACTCGCGCAGGCCGTGCGGGCGCGAGAGGAGGACATGCCTCAGGCTCAGCGGGCCCGGCTGCGTGACATGCACACCTACTACGAGTTCATGGTGCGGCAGTCGCGCCGCCTGCTCAGTGAGTGTCAGGGGACGCAGGCCCCATCTGGTCCTCGGCCGACAGATGTTCCACCGTCCGGCCCGTCTCGGTGAACGTCCGGGTGACGTGGCCCGAGGAGTAGACCCACAGGATGCGCAGCGGGGCGTCCCCGACGTTGCGGAACAAGTGGGGGACGGGGGACGGCACGTAGGTCGTGTCGTACCGCTCCAGCCTGGTCACCTCGCCGTCGACCCACACCTCCGCCTCGCCTTCGAGGACGGTCACGTGCTCGTCGCAGTTGTGTGAGTGCAGCGGCGCACCGGAGCCGACCGGATACACGCTCATCCCGCTGGTGATCCGGTTCTCCCCGCCTGCCGACGGCGTCGTGATCAGCGGTGTCGTCACCACGGCGCCGCCTCGGTCGAGCAGGGGTACCGATGCGACCTTGATGATCGTGGTCATCAGGAATTCCACCTTGCCGTTCTCTCGCTTCTTCCGATGCTGCGTCGACCGACGGTAGGTCGCGCGACCGCGAACGGGTGCCCTCCGGCGTGCAGTTTTACCTTGCGTTCCAGGAGGGGTGAGCTTCTCGGACCCGGCTGTACCGTCGGCTGCCATCGCACGGCTTCTCGATCCGTGTACGAGACGCGCCGGAAAGAAAAGGCAGGTATCGGCCAGATGAGGCTCCCCGTTCTCAGCGATGAGGAAATGACTCCGCGGCAGCAGGAACTGGCCGCCCGTATAGCCGGTCGCCGTGGTGCCGTCCGTGGACCGTTCCGGGTCTGGCTGCACAGCCCGGAGATGTGTGAACGGGCCGAGTCCCTGGGCGCGTTCACACGCTTCGACTGCGGCCTGCCCAGACATCTGCGCGAACTCGCGCTGCTGCTGGCCGCCCGGAACTGGGACGCCCAGTACTCCTGGAACGCCCATGTGCACCAGGCGATCGAGGCCGGCATCCCGGAGGCCGCGGTCAAGGCCGTCGCCGAGAAGCGGGAAGCCCACTTCGACAAGGAGGCGGACCAGGCCTTCTACCAGTTCTGCCGCGAGATCCTCGACGAGCACTTCGTCAGCGACGAGACCTTCGCCCGCGCCCTCGCGCACTTCGGCTCCAAGGGCCTGGTCGACACCGTCGGAGCGCTCGGCAACTTCACCATGCTCGGGATGTGCCTCAACACCTTCCAGGTGGATCTGCAGGCCGACAAGGAGCCCCCGTTCCCGGACATCCGCGGCTACGGACACGTACACGTGGACGAGGACCACGAAAGCGCGGGCCGCGACGGCGAGGGGGCGCGGCCGTGACACCCGTGCTCCGGGTACGAGGTGTCAGCAAGAGTTTCGGCGGGGCCGCCGCGCTCGAAGGCGTCGATCTCGACCTGTACCCCGGCGAGATCCACGCGCTGATGGGCATGAACGGAGCCGGCAAGTCGACGCTCGTGCAGGTCCTGTCCGGGGTCCATCAGGCCGACAGCGGAACCATCGAGGTGGGCGGGCGGACGTACTCCGGACTGACCGTGCGCAGAGCCCGCCGGCTCGGGATCGCCTGTGTGCCGCAGCGGCGCGAGCTGGCGACGGGGCTGACCGTCGCCGAGAACGTGCTGCTCGGCGACCTGCCCACCCGAGGCCCCGTCGTCCACTGGGCGGCGGTACGGGAGCAGGCGCGCGAGGCGTTGTACGGACTCGGGATCGACATCGACGTGGAACGTGTCGCCGGTACGCTCACCGTCGCCGAACAAACCATGGTCGAGGTGGCCCGGGAGGTCCGCCGGGGCGGCCGGATCCTGATCCTCGACGAACCCACCGCGTGCCTGAGCTCCAAGGAAGCCCACCGGATACGGGAGTTGGTGCGCACCCTGCGGGACGACGGCGTGGCGGTCGTCTACATCTCGCACTACATCGACGAGGTCATGGCCGTCGCCGACCGCCTCACCGTCCTCCGTGACGGCGCCGTGGTGATCAGCGCCCCGGCGGCGGAGATGGATCCGGCCTCGCTGGTACGCGGCATGGTCGGCCGGGACGTGGTCTCGCGACGGCCCGAGCGCCCCGCGCCCAAGCACGAGAGCGGCCTCGCCGTACGCGGCCTGCGGCACGGCCGGGCCGTCCAGGACTTCACCGTCGAGGTGCGCAAGGGCGAGATCGTCGCCGTGCTCGGCCCCGCGGGCGACGCCCAGTCGAGACTGTTCGACCTGCTGTCCGGGCGGCGGCGCCCCGACGGCGGAGAGCTGATCGTCGACGGCCGGGCCGTGCCCTTCGGCCGGGTCTCCGCCTCTCTCGCCAGCGGTCTGCGCTGCGTCACGGGCGACCGCCGGACCCTCGGACTGGTCCAGGGCATGACCCTGGACGAGAACCTGATGCTGGCAGGCGACCGCTTCGCCCGGCGCCGGCTGCACCGGCGCGGCGAACTGGCCCGCCGAGCCGCCCCGTTGCGCAGCAGTTACGGCGTGGTCGCCCTGAGCGGAAACCCGCCCGTGGGCACGCTGTCCGGCGGCAACCAGCAGAAGGTCCTGCTGGGCAAGTGGCTGGAGACCGAGCCGGTCGCCTGCTTCCTCGAAGACCCCACCAACGGCGTGGACGTCGCGGCGATGGCCGACATCCACAGCCTGGTCGACGACCTCGCCTCGAACGGTGTGGCCGTGCTGCTCGCCTCCTCCTCCGCCGAGGAGGTCATGCGCCTCGCCGACCGGGTCGTCGTCGTCAGCGCGGGCCGTGCGGTCGCCCACCACGACATCACCGCCATCACCCGCGACGAGCTCGTCGCCACGGCACTCGGAGGTCAGCCGCAGTGAGCCTCAAGACCCCCTCCGCCTCCCCGGACGTCGAGCCCGACCGGCCCACGCGCGCCCCCTCCCGCCTCTCGCCCCGATCCCTGGTACGGGTCCCGCACGGCGGACTGGTCCTGGTCCTGGTGCTGGTGGCGGTGTTCACCGCCGTCCAGGCCGACTCGTTCACCACCTCGCAGAACCTGCTCAACGTACTGCGGCAGATCAGCGTGAACGCCGTCCTCGCGGCCGGGCTGACGCTGCTGATGACCTCCGGCGGCATGGACTTCTCCATGGGCAGCAACGCGGCCGTCACCCTGTCGGTGGCCGCGCAGTTGTCGCACGACGGCTGGCCCACCCCGGCCGTCGTGACCGTGGCGCTGTTCCTCGCCACCGTGATCGGGCTGGTGAACGGGGTGGTGGTGACCTTCACCAGGGTCGCGCCGTTCGTCGCCACCCTGGCCACGGCGATGTTGCTGGACGGTGTCGCCCTGCTCGTCATCGACGGCATGAGCGTCACCATCGGCGACAGGATGTCCGCGCTCGGCAACTCCGACTTCCTCGGCGTCCCGTATCTGACCGTCGTTGCCGTGCTGGTGCTCGTGGCGATCGGCCTGACCATGCGGTTCACGACCTTCGGCCGGGACGCCTTCGCGATGGGCGGCAACGAGCATGTCGCCCGGCTCAGCGGGATCAATGTGGCCGGGCGCAAGCTCGCGCTGTACGCGCTGGCTGGGGCGCTCGCCGGGCTGGCCGGGCTGATGCTGCTGTCCCGGGTGGGGGCCGCCGCCCCCAACACCGCCGGTCTGTTGACCCAGTTGACCGCTGTGGCCGCCGTGGTCATCGGCGGGACCTCGCTGGCCGGGGGGCACGGGACCGTGGTGGGCACCGTGCTGGGGGCTGTGCTGCTGGGTGTGGTGGCCAACGCGCTCAACTTGTTGCAGGTCGACAGCAATTACCAGTTCGTGGTGACCGGGGGTGTGTTGCTGGTGGCCGCTGTGGTGAACGAGGTTCAGCGGAGTCGCTCCGCGGGGGTGTAGTTCGTTCGGTGCCGGCCGGTGAGGGCCGGCCACGCAGTTCCCCGCGCCCCTCCGGGGCGCTCAACGGTGCAGGAAAGGTCCAGTCATGATGTTCATCAGTCGTCCCCGCAGAATCGCCGCCGCCTCGTTCGTCGGCGTTGCCGCCCTCGGGTTGGTCGGGTGCGGGTCCGAGGAGGATTCGGGCAGTTCCGATTCCGTCAGTCTCGGCTTCGTGAACGGCTCCAACACCCACTTCCACTCCTGCCTCCTCAAGGCCGTCGAGCAGACCGCCGAGGCCGAGGGCGCCGAGGTCTACTCGGCCAACTCCAAGCAGGACGCCGGGACCGAGCTGTCCAACATCGAGGACATGATCTCCCGCGACGTGGACGCGCTGATCGTCCAGACGGTCAACGTCGACGCCCTGGAAGGCGACATAGCCAAGGCCGAGAGCGCGGGCATCCCGATCTATCTGACCTCCGTCGCCACCTCGGACATGTCGGACGTCCTGGGGGTCGCCAAGGTCGACCTGAAGAAGGTCGGCGGCCTGGACGCCGGCTGGATCGAGAAGGACGCGGCAGGCAAGGAGGTGGAGGTCGGGATCGTCGCGGGCGCCCCGGGCGCAGCCTCCGACCTGCTGGTCGGCGGCTTCAAGAGCGGCCTTCCGACGACCGCGAAGGTGGTGGCGAACCAGCCCGGCATGTTCAACCCCGCCAAGGCGCAGGAAGTCGCCGAGAACATGATCCAGGCCCACCCGGACCTGGACTACGCCTTCGTCGCCAACGAGGAGATGGCCTTCTCCGTGCGCAAGGCCTTCGACGCGGCCGGCGCCGAGGACGTCAGGATCGTCACGGTGAACGGCACCGAGGAGGGGCTGACGGCGGTCGAGAGCGGGCAGCTGTCCGCCACCGTGGCGAACTCGGCCATGACGATCGGGGAGACCGCGGTGAAGAACACGATCGGCCTGCTCAACAAGGACAAAACTGTTGACAAGATTGCCAACATTCCTCTTGTCTTGGTCACCAGGGACAACGTGAGCGAAGCACCCCAGTACTGCCCCGAGTAGTGAGCGGGCGGGAGCCCCCGGAGGGAACCATGGATCGCTTGCTCCTCATGCACAGCTTCGTCACCGTCGCGCAGGTCGGCAGCTTCAGCGGAGCCGCCAAGAAGCTGGGCTCCTCGGGCTCGCTGGTGTCACGGCACGTCGCCGAACTGGAACGGCAGGTGGGTGTCCGCCTGGTCAACCGCACGGCCCGTTCCGTCAGCCTCACCGAACCGGGGTTGCGGTACGCCGAGTTCGCCGCGCGCATTCTGGAGGAGATCGAGGCCGAGGACGCCGGCATAGCGCAGCTCCACGACCGTGCCGAAGGCGCGCTCAGCATCATCTGCCCCAAGTGGATAGGCAGCCTGGACCTCGGTGACGCCATCGCCGCGTTCTCCGCCGCCCATCCGAAAATACACATCCGCTTCGAACTCGGCGGAATGTCCGACCGTACCTACGACTTTCTCGACAGCGGATTCGACATCGCCTTTCACACCCGGGATCTGCGCGACTCCAGCGTGCGACTCAAGAAGATCTCGTCGCTGCCGTTCGTCCTGTGCGCCTCCAAGGCGTACATCGACCGGCACGGCGCCCTCGCCCACCCGAACGACCTGGCGGCCCACGACTGCCTGGTGCACACGAACGACCCCGTCTGGCGCATCGGCCACGGACACGCGAGCACCCTGCACAAGATCCGCAACATCGCCTTCTCGTCCAACTCCTACATCGCCCTGCAGAAGGCGGCCCTCCACGGCAGGGGCATCGCCCTGCTCCCACAGCGACCGGCGTACGACGATCTCGTCTCCGGCGCCCTGCAGGTCCTGCTGCCCGAACTGGCGGTACCCGACCGCCCCCTGTACGCGATCTACGGCCCCGGCCACGACACCCCGCGCAAGGTCAGCGTGTTCCTGGACTTCCTCGCCCGGTGGTTCTCGCAGAACCCCATTCTCGGGATCCGGCCCTAAGCGCGCCAGAACCGCAAGAAACGATTGCGTATGTCGCCGGGGTCGGGGCGTTGAGAGTCCTACCGCTCCGAACCTAGGCTCACCAGGCGACCCGGAAGCGAGGAATTCATGGGAATTCAGAGAATCGAATCCGTCACCTACAGTATTGACGACCTCGGCGAATGCGTCCGGTTCTTCGACGACTTCGGGTTGTTCCTGGTGGAGAAGTCCGACGAGCACGCGGTGTTCGAGACGCTCACCGGGCAGACCCTGCTCCTGGACACCGAGCCCGGCCCACGGCTGCCGGCCCCCCTGGAGGAGGGCCCCACCCTGCGCGAGGTGGTGTGGGGCGTGGACACCCACGAGGAACTGGAGCGGCTGGTGGCCGAGGCCGGCAAGGACCGGGCGGTCCGCGCGGGAGCCGACGGCGTCCACCACACCGTGGACGGGACCGGGTTCGGGGTGGGGCTCACCGTGGCGAGGCCCAAGCCCGTGGCCGCCGCCCCCCACCCCGCCAACGCACCGGGCGCGGTGAGCCGTTGGAACACCCCGCTGGAACCGATCCCGCGGGTCCGCCCCCTGCGCATGTGCCACGTGGCCCTCAACATCCCCAAGCCGGGCAAGGAGGAGGCCATCGCGTTCTACACGCGGCGCCTCGGCTTCCGGCCCACCGACGTGGTCGAGCCCATGGGGGTGTTCATGCGGGCCCCGGGCGACGACGACCAGCACACCATGCTGCTGTGCCACCGCCCGGACAAGGCCGGGATCAACCACATCGCGTACGAGGTGCCGGGCTTCGACGACGTGATCCAGGGCGGCAACCACATGATCGAGCGCGGCTGGCGGGAGGCCCGCCGGCTCGGTCGGCACACCGTCGGCTCCAACGTCTTCCGCTTCGTGCACGCCCCGTGCGGTGGTCGCGTCGAGTACGCCGCCGACATGGACCGGGTCGACGACACCTACGAGACCCGCGTCCACGAGACCACCCCGCCCCACCACATCTGGGCCCTGCGCACCAACCGCGACCAGGACGCACCCGCCTCCTGAACCGCCGCCCGGCCCCGGCCGGCCCCCGCCCCGAACGTCATCCCCAGCGCCTGCCCGAGAGGCACCCACCATGACCACCGACCACGGCCACCCCGCCGTCCGTATGCACATCGCGGGCGAGTGGTGCCAGGGCGGCACCGGACGTACCGCCCCGATCGTGAACCCGGCCACCGAGGAGGTGATCGGAGAGGTACCGCTGGCCACCGCCGCCGACCTCGACCGTGCCCTCGACGCCGCGCGGGAGGGTTTCCGCGTCTGGCGCGGCACGCCAGTCGCCGAACGCACCGCGATCCTGCACGCCGCCGCCGGCCTGATCGACGAGCGGGCCGCCGAGATCGGCCGCGTCATGACCCGGGAGCAGGGCAAACCGCTCGCGGAGTCGACCGGCGAGGCCCACCGCACCGCCGACACCCTGCGCTGGCACGCCGACGACGCCCGCCGCGCGTACGGCCGCGTCATCCCCTCGGCGCCCGGAACCGTGCTGACCGTACGGCGTGAACCCATCGGCCCGGTCGCCGCCTTCGTCCCCTGGAACTTCCCCGTCGGCGGCCCCAACCGGAAGATGTCCTCGGCGCTCTCGGCCGGCTGCTCGCTCGTCATCAAGGCCTCGGAGGAGACCCCCGCGACGGCCGCCGCGCTGGTCCGGTGCTACCTGGACGCGGGACTGCCGGACGGCGTCCTCAACCTCGTCTTCGGTGAACCCGCCGAGGTCTCCGCGCACCTCATCGCCTCGCCCGTGACCCGCCTGATCGCCTTCACCGGCTCGGTCCCGGTGGGCAGACTGCTCGCCGCCGAGGCCGGCAAGGCCATGAAGCCGTCCCTGATGGAACTGGGCGGCCACGCCCCGGTGATCGTCTGTGCCGATGCCGACCCCGTACAGGCCGCCCGCAGGGCCGCGCAGGCCAAGTTCGCCAACGCCGGCCAGGTCTGCACCTCACCGAGCCGCTTCCTGGTCCACGAGAGTCTGGTCGAGGACTTCATCGCCGAGTTCGTGAAGGCGGCCGAGGCGGTCGTCGTCGGGGACGGGCTGCGCGAGGGCACCACCATGGGTCCACTCGCCAACGAACGGCGGCTCGCGGCCATGGAACGCCTCACCGCGGACGCCGTCGCCCGCGGCGCCAAGGTGCTCACCGGCGGCGAACGGCTCGACCGCGCAGGGTACTTCTTCACGCCGACCGTCCTCATCGACGTACCGCCGGACGCGGATCTGCTGCATGAGGAACCCTTCGGACCGCTCGCCCCCATCGTCCCCTTCACCGATCTCGACGAGGCGATCACCCTCGCGAACGCGCTCCCGTACGGCCTCGCCGCCTACGGCTTCACGCGCTCCGCCGCCACCGCCGAGCGGCTCTGTGACGAGCTGGAGGCCGGGATCCTGTCGGTCAACCACTGCGGCGGCTCGGTCCCCGAAGCCCCGTCCGGCGGGGTGAAGGACAGCGGGTACGGCCGGGAGGGCGGCCCCGAGGCCCTCGACGCCTACCTGATCACCAAGCGCGTCTCCCACCTGCTGGTGCCATGAGGTACGCACGGGTGTCGGTCGGCGGCCGGGCGGTGTGGGGCCGGGTGGGGGAGCGGGACATCGAGCTGCTGTCGCACTCGCCGATCGAGACCACCGGTGAGAGGGGTGGGAGGGGCCCCGACGTCATCGGCACCCTGCCGCGTGCGACAGCCGTGTGGCTGCCCCCGGTCGTCCCGCCCGTCTTCTATGCCGTCGGCATGAACTACGCACGGCACATCGCGCACGCCGAAGCCGCCACCCCGGACCGCCCCGAAGTCGGCTACCGCGCCAACAACGCGCTGACCGGGCACGGTGCGGCCATCGTCAAGCCGGCCGAGGTCGAGGGCCGCTTCGAGGCGGAGCCCGAACTCGTCGCCGTCATCGGCCGTACGGTCCGGTACGCCACCCGGGAGGAGGCGCACAGGTCCGTCTTCGGCTGGACCATCGGCAACGACGTCAGTGCCCGTACCTGGCAGCACCAGGACCGCACGCTCTGGCGCAGCAAGAACAGCGACACGTTCAAGCCGATGGGCCCCTGGATCGAGACGGACGTCGACGCGCTCGCCCAGACCACCACCCTGCGCGTGAACGGCGAGGTCCGCGCGGAGTTCCCCACCGGCGACATGGTCTTCGACCCCTTCGACCACATCGTCGAGATCAGCAGACACCTCACCCTGCACCCCGGCGACGTGCTCTGGATGGGCGCCGAGTCGGCGTGCCGGATCGAACCGGGCGACACCGTGGACATCGAGATCAGCGGCATCGGTGTGCTGTCCAACCCCGTAGTCCCCGAAGGGAATCGAGCATGAGCAAGGAACCCCGCTACATCCACCACGTCAACTTCCCCACCACGGACCCCGACCGGACCGCCGACTGGTACACCAAGGTCTTCGGCATGAAGCGGATCATGCCCAAGTCCAACACCCGAGTGGTGCTGCTGACACGCGGCAACTTCGACCTGCACTTCACCCCGGTCGAGGAGATGGAGCGCATGGCGCCCTATCACTTCGCCGTCGAGGTGGACGACTGGGACGAGTTCCTGCAACACCTGCAAGAGCTGGGCATCCGCCACACCCGCCCGATCCAACGACCCGAGAACCAGTCGAAGTTCTGCTACATCCACGACCCCGACCACACGATGATCGAGCTGGTCTGGCACGGCAAGCGCCCCAACTAGCCGCACCTGTATGGGAGTTACGCATTATGGCTTTCGCCGACTCCGACGGCACCTCCATCTTCTACGAGCGCCACGGCAGCGGCCCGGCGATCCTCTTCGTGCACGGCAGCGGCGGACACCACGCCGCCTGGTGGCAGCAAGTCGCCGCGCTGCGCAGCGAGTTCACGGTCGTCACGGTGGACCTGCGAGGCTTCGGCTCGTCCGACCCCCGTACCCGCCCCCAGGTCCGTCCGGACGCCGACTCCGCGCGCACCGAGTTCGACGGCCAGGACTTCCCCGGTGACGTCGTCGCCGTCCTCGACCAGGAGGACCTCACCGACGTCATGCTCGTGGGCCAGTCCATCGGCTCCGTCGCCGCGCTGCGGGCAGGGCTGCTGCGCCCCGAGCGGGTCGGCTCGGTCGTCCTCGGCCACTCCCTCGGCGGCATCGATCACCCCGAACTGAGGGAACTGGCCGCCACCGACCGCGCGGAGGCCGTGAAGCTGCCGGTCCTCGACCGCCTGCTCACCCGCCGCTTCCAGCAGGAGCGCGCCGATCTGACCTTCCTGTTCCAGCAGATGGGCACCTTCAACATCGCCAGGATGCAGGACCTGCGCAACCTCGACACGGACGGCCCGTCACTGGAGGACATCCGGACCTCGGGCGTCAAGGTCGCGTTCCTGGCCGGCGAGAAGGACGCGGTGCTCAGCGTGAAGACCGTGACCCGCGCCCATGAGCTGCTGCCCGGCTCCCACCTGGAGATCGTCGAGGGCGCCCCGCACTCCATGTACTGGGAGACACCCCAGCGGTACAACGCGGCCGTCGCCCGTCTGCGCCGCACCCTCACCGCACAGCCTGCCACCGCAACAGAGGACACCGTATGAGCAGTCTGACCCTGGACGCCGCCGAGGAGATCATCGACGCCGTCCACCAGCGCGCCCGGGAGATGGGGAAGGCGGTGAGTGCCGCCGTGGTGGACGCGGGCGGATTCCCGATCGCCATCCGCCGCCCGGACGGCGCCCGCCCCCTCACCCCGGACATCGCCCGAGCCAAGGCCTACACCGCGGCGATCATGCAGCGCCCCGGCACGATGCTGAGGAAGTGGCAGGAGAGCCAGCCGGTCTTCTTCGCCCAGCTCTCCCAACTCCCGGGCGCCGCAATGCCGATCATGGCCACCGAGGGCAGCCTCACCATCAAGAAGGACGGCGAGATCATCGGCGGCCTCGGCCTCGCGGGCGGCACCGCGGACGAGGACCAGCGGATCGCCGAAGAGGTCCTCGCGTCCCTCGGGTACGAGCTGGAGTTCGCCGCCTGGGGTGTCCCGGGCACGCCCGCGCCGTCCGGAAAGGAGGCGTGAACCATGGCGGACACGTACAACTACCGGATCGACCACCACGGCAGTCTGGTCCGGCCGGCCGACCTTGCCGCGATCGGCGTACAGCAGGCGGTCGAGGACGCCGTGACCCTGCAGCGCAGGCTGCGTTCCACGGTGGTCACCGACGGTGATCAACCGCGGGAGGACTTCCGCAGCGCGGTTTTCGACGCCGTCCCGGGATTCCGGCGTACGGACGAGACGGGCCCCGGCGGTCTGGTCCGCTGGGTCGCGGAATCCCTGCCCAAGTCGAACGGTCCGCTGCTCGCGGACTGGGCCGAGCGGCTCGCCGAACTGACGGTGATCGCGCCGAAGGCGTCGCTGCCCTCTCCGGCGTACCTCGCCGCCACCACGTACCGGCCCGGTCTCGGACCCTTCTCCGCCCGCGAGCTGGGCGAGGCCCTCGCGGAGATCGTCCGGACGGAGATCGAGCTGCTGATCTCCAAGGGCGCACGCCTGATCCAGCTCAACAACCCCCTTCTGCTGGGCCAGTTGGCGCCAAACCCCGCCGCTCCCGGCGCCCTCTCCTTCGAGGACGCCCTCGCCGTGGACGCGATGGCGCTACGGCTGGACGAGCGACCCGAGGGCGTACGCATCGGGGTGGCGCCCGGCTGGGCCGCACCGGCGGCGGTGGACCGGGCCCGCGCCGAGGAACTGTACGGCGGGATCGCGGCCGACCGCTGGATCCTGCCCTTCGACCAGGGGACGGCGGCCGAGCTCGACCTGCTCAGGGCGCTCCCGGAGGACCGGGACGTATGCCTGGGCGTGGTGGACGCGACCGTGCCCGAGCTGGAGGACCTCGACACACTGCTGGCCAGGATCGACGCGGCCGGCGAGGTGAAGGACCTGGAGGACGCGGCCGTCTCACCGTCGCGCGGGTTCGCCGACGTGGCGAGCCGACCGCTGCTCAGCGCCGAGGAACAGCGCCGCAAACTCGTCCTGGTCGAAACCCTGGCCCGCTACTGCTGGGGCAACGAGTTCTAGAACGCGCCCACACGGGCCGTTGCAAGGGGCGCAGGTTACGGCGCGACCAGCCACGTACAGCCCGCACCCGGAAGCGCACCCGAGCCCCGCAGGCGCTACAACGCCTCGGCGAAAGTGACCGCCCGGTCGGTCAGCAGCGGCCAGACCGTCCGGACGATCAACTCCTGAAAGTGCTCGGCCACCTTGTGCGCCTCGAACCCGTCCCGGTCGGCATACCTCTCGTACAGGAGAAAACCACCGGCCTCGTCCACCACGGAGTGCACCTCGTACGCCTCGTTGGCGGGCTCCGCACGCGTGTGCTCGCGCACCTTCAGCAGGGCGGCACGCACCGCGGGCTCGTCGGCGGGCTCGCACCGGTAGCGGGCGATCACTGCGTAGGCCATGTCGGTCTCTCCTCAGCGCTGTTCCGGCGGCCGGAGGGCTTCCGTACCGCCTCCGGCCCGCTGATTCCAGCATGGATCACCCGCCCGCCGACCGGCGCGAGGCGCAAGCAATGACTGCCGACACGGGGCTGGTGGCCCCCCGGCGACATGGTGTGTTGTCGCATCCGGCCCGCGACCAAGGAAGTGAACCTCATGCGTACTGTGGAAGCCCTGTCCGGCGGGGAGTGGGTGGCCACCGGTGAGTGGATCGACATCCACGATCCGGCTGACATCCGGGCGCCGATCGCCCGTGTACCCGCACTCACCGCCAAGGACGTCACCCGGGCCTACGACCACGCCGAACGGGCCTTCGCCGCCTGGAAGCGCGTCAGCCCCTTCGAACGGTCCCGCATCCTCACCGACGCGGCCCGGCTGATCCGCGAACGCGTCGACGAGATCGCCGCCGACGTGACCGCCGAGAACGGCAAGACCGTGGCCGAGGCGACCGGCGAGACCCTCAAGGCCGCCGACTTCCTGGAGTACTACGCCGGGCTCGCCCGCCAGGGCTACGGCACCCTCCTGCACGACGCACGGCCCCACCACCGCACCCACACCCAGCGCGAACCCATCGGCGTGATCCTCGTGATCAGCCCCTGGAACGACCCGTTGATCACCCCGGCCCGCAAACTCGCCCCGCTGCTCGCGGCCGGCAACGCGGCCGTGTTCAAGCCGGCCACCGAGACCCCCCTGGCGGGACTGCACTTCGCCCGCGCCCTGCACGACGCGGGACTGCCCGCCGGAGTCCTGAACGTGGTCACGGGCCGTACGGCCGAGATCGAGGAGGCGCTTCTCGACGACCCGCGGATCGCCGGAATCACCTTCACCGGCTCCAACGCCGTCGGGGGCCGTATCCGCCGCAGGCTCGCCGACCGCAACGTCCGCTTCCAGGGCGAACTGGGCGGCAAGAACGCCTCCGTGGTCCTGGGGGACGCCGACCTGCCGGCCGCCGCGAAGGCGGTCGTCGCCGCCTCCTTCGGACAGGCCGGGCAGCGGTGCACCGCGACCAGCCGGGTCGTCGTGGAGCGTCCCGTGTACGAGGAGTTCACCCGGTTGCTGGTGGCCGAGGTGGGGAGCCTGAGGACCGGGCCGGGCAGCGACCCCGCCACGACCCTGTGCCCCCTGTCCGGCCCCAAGCAGCGCGACAGCGTCCTCGCCGACCTGGACAGGGCCGTCGAACAGGGTGCCGTGGTCCTCGTCGGCGGCGGGGCCGACACCGAGGGGGAGCGGGCGCACGGCTGCTACGTACGGCCGACCGTGCTCGCCGACGTCACCCCCGAGTCGGAGATCTGGCGCGAGGAGGTCTTCGGCCCCGTCCTCGCGGTCCGCGCGGTCGACAGCTTCACCGAGGCCGTCGACGCCGTCAACGACTCCGACTACGGCCTCGCCGCCGCCGTCTTCACCCGTGATCTCGCCCGCGCGTACCGCTTCGCGGACGAGGTCGAGTGCGGGCAGGTCGCGGTCAACACCACGACCACCGGCTGGGACGTCCATCTGCCCTTCGGTGGGTTCCGCGACTCCGGTACGGCCTACAAGGAGCAGGGCGAGGAGGTCCTGCGCTTCTCGACGCGGGTGAAGACGGTAGCCGTCCACATCGGCGCACCGGATGCCGCGGAGCGGACCCGTGGCCCCCGTGGCTCCCGTGGCTGACGAGACGGTCGGCATCGTAGGGGCCGGCATCGTGGGCCTGGCCACGGGCCGCGAGATCGCCCTGCGCCGCCCCGGCACCCGGGTCGTCGTACTGGAGAAGGAGTACGAGGTCGCCGCCCACCAGACCGGGCACAACTCGGGCGTCGTACACGCCGGGATCTACTACGCACCGGGCAGCCTCAAGGCCGACCTGTGCGTGCGCGGGGTGTCCCTGCTGCGCGAGTACTGCCAGGAGCGGAAGCTCCCGTACGAGGAGAGGGGCAAGCTCGTCCTGGCCGTGCGCGACGACGAGTCGGGCCGGCTGGAGAACCTCTACGAGCGGGCCCGCAACAACCATGTCCCTGAGCTGCGCAGGGTCTCCAAGGAGGAGATCAGAGAGATCGAGCCGCACGCCGGCGGTATCGCGGCCCTGTACTCCCCGCGCACCGCGATCACCGACTACCGGGCGATCGCCCGGGAGTTCGCCGCGGACATCGAGTCCTCGGGCGGCGAGGTACGACTCGGCTTCCCCGTCGACGCTATCACCGGCGTCCCGGGCGGCATCGAGGTCGCCTCCGGCCGGGACGGGGACCGCCTGCGCGTCGACCGGCTGGTCCTGTGCGCGGGCCTCCACTCGGACACCGTCGCGAGACTCGCACAGGGCGGGAAGGAGCCGCGGACCGTCCCGTTCCGCGGCGAGTACATGCTCCTGAGACCGGAGCGGGCCGACCTCGTACGTGGGTTGATCTATCCGGTGCCGGACCCGCGCTACCCCTTCCTCGGTGTGCACTTCACCCCGCGCGTCGACGGCTCGGTCGAGGTCGGCCCGAACGCCGTCCTGGCCCTGGCCAGGGAGGGATACACGCGCGGCAGGATCTCGGTGCGGGACCTCGCGGGACTCGCCGCCTACCCCGGCTCCTGGCGGATGGCCGCCCGGCACTGGCGGACAGGCGTCAAGGAGTACCGCGGCTCCCTCTCCACGGCTGCCTTCATGAAGGACGCGCGGGCGTACGTCCCAGGGGTCGGCGTCCGTGACGTCGTGCGCGGCGGGGCCGGTGTCCGCGCCCAGGCACTGGACCGGGACGGCACGCTCGTGGACGACTTCCGCATCCACCGGGCGGGCCGGATCACCGCCGTCCGCAACGCCCCCTCGCCGGCCGCGACGGCCTCCATGGCCATCGCGGCGCACATCGCCGACGCGGTCCTCGCCGACGCGTGAAGCATCCGGGAACGCCCTGCGTACAGCGGCTGCGCGCGCAACAACAGCTTGCGCTCCCAGGTCTGCGCAAGGCCCGCAGTCGCGCCTAGCGTTCCTCCCGAACCACCCCACCACCCCACCACCCAGCGCAGCAGCAGGAGTTGAAGCCATGTTCGTCGTCGACACGCAGATCCACATCTGGACGGAAGAGACCCCGGACCGACCCTGGGTCCCGGGCGCCCGTGAGCGCATCCGCCTCAACGGCCACCGGGAGGAAGCCTTCTCGTACGAGGAGGCCCTGGAGCTGATGGACGAGGCCGGCGTCAACCGGGCGCTGATCCTTCCGCCGTCCTGGGAGGGCGACCGCATCGACTACGCCCTGGAGGCGTGCGAGGCGCACCCGGACCGCTTCGGGATCATGGCCCGCGTTCCGCAGAACAAGCCGGAGGAGGGCAAGGCGCTGCTGGCGGACTTCGCACAGAACCCGCATGTGAAGGGCGCCCGGCTCACCTTCCACCGGCCGATCGACCGCAACTGGATGATCGACGGCACCAACGACTGGTACTGGCCCCTCGCCGAGGAACTCCGTATCCCGACGATGGTCCACGCCCCGATCTGGAAGCGGGAACTCGGCGAGATCGCCACCAGGCACCCCGAGTTGAAGATCATCATCGATCACATGGGCATCATGGCCCGCTGCGTCGACGACGCGATCGGCTACTGGGTCCAGGAGACCGCCGACCTCGCCGCCCACCCGAACATCTACGTGAAGGTCTCGGCGCTCCCGGGCTACTCCACGCAGCCTTTCCCGAACAACAACATCCAGAAGTACGTGCGCGAGATGGTCGACAAGATGGGCCCGCGGCGCTGCTTCTACGGCACCGACATCACACGGCTGCTCGGCCACGGCATCACGTACACCGACACCATCGAGCAGTTCACCAAGCACTGGGACTTCACGCCCGAAGAGCTCGAATGGATCATGGGCCGCGGTATCTCCGAGGTCCTGAACTGGCCGATCGAGGGCTGAGGAACCACCGGAGATGCCAGCAGAGATGCCACCGGAGAAGCCACCAGGGATGCCACCAGGGATGCCACCAGGGATGACCGACACGACCAGTTCCCCGGGTGCCGACGGCGGAGACGCCCTCGTCACCGCCTTCAACGCCGTCGGCGCCGACTACCTCTTCTGCTCGTCGGGGTCCGAGTGGGCCCCCGTGTGGGAGTCCCTCGCCCGACGCCACCGGGACGGGCTGCCCTGTCCCGCCTACCTCGACCTGACGCACGAGACCGTCGCCGTCGGGATGGCCACCGGCTACGGCCTGGTGAGCCGTCGTCCCCAGGGTGTGCTGCTGCACGCCGCTCCCGGGCTGCTGCAGGGTTCCATGGCCGTGCACGGGGCGCTGCTCGCCGGCGTCCCCATGGTGGTGGCCTCCTCGGAGTCGACCACGTACGGCGACGGACCCGGCCAGGACCCGGGCGGCCAGTGGTACCGCAACCTCTCCATCGTGGGCGGCCCGCACGGCGTCGCCCGGCCCTTCACCAAGTGGGCCACCGAGGCCGCGAGCGTCCACACCCTGCCCGCCATGATCACGCGCGCCGCGGAACTGGCCTGGCGGGCCCCGGCAGGACCGGCGTACCTGAACATCCCGCTGGAGATCCTGCTGGAGGAGTGGGACGGCCGGGAGGCGCATCCCGTCGTGCCGCCGGGCTCCACCCACAGCTCGCCCGAGCAGGCCGACACGGTCGCGCGACTGATCCGGGAAGCCGGCAATCCGGTGATCGTGACCGAGACGGCGGGCCGCGAGGAGGGCGGCTTCGAAGCCCTGGTCGCCTTCGCCGAGGCCTGGAACCTCCCGGTGGTCGAGCCCGACTCGGCGGTCTGCGGCAACTTCCCGCGCAGCCATCCGCTGCACGCCGGCAGCGACATCGGGCCGTGGATGGACGAGGCGGACCTCATCCTCCTCGTCAACTGCCGCGCCCCCTTCTACCCTCCGTCCCGCCGCCCCTCCCGGGCGAGGGTCGTCGTCATCGACGAGGTGCCGCAGCGCCCGCACGTCGTCTACCAAGTCCTCTTCGCCGACGCATATTTGGAGGGCAACGTCACCAACACCCTGCGTCAGCTCGCCAAGCGGGCGAAGAATCCGGACGAGACCACCGCGGTCGTCCGGCGTACGGCACAGGAGGCACGGCACGGCTCCGAGCGGGACGCCATCGCCGCCGCCGAGGTGCAGGCCTCCGCCGGGGGAGAGGGCCGGGGAACGGATCGGGGAGCAGCCGCGGGTGTCGACCCCGTGCTCGTCGCCGCCACCCTGCGGGGTCTGCTCGAAGGCCGACGCGGCATCGTCGTCGACGAGACCATCACCCACAGCCGGACCGTCAGGCGCCATGTCAGGACCGACGCGCCCGACTCGTACTTCTACGTGCAGGGCGGGCTCGGCCAGGGCATCGCGGTCGCGCTCGGCGTCAAACTCGCCGCCCGGGAGCGCCCGGTGGTCCTCACGATCGGCGACGGCGCCTTCGCGTACAACCCGGTCGTCCCGTCGTACGACGCGTCGAGGGCGTATGAACTGCCCCTGCTGATCGTGGTGTTCAACAACCGTGCCTACAAATCGATGAACCTCAACCACCGCAGGTTCTATCCCGAGGGCGCTGCCGCCGGGACGGGGGAGTGGCTCGGCACCGATCTGCGCGGGCTGCCCCGACTGGCGCAGTTCGCGGAGCCGTTCGGCATGCACACCGAGACGGTCGACACGACGGACGCGCTCGCACCCGCGCTCGAACGCGCCCTCAAGGCCGTGTCGGAGGGCACCACCGCCGTCGTCGACGTCCTCGTCACCCGCTGACCCAGGAGACCCCATGTCCAACGCACCCACCAAGGTCCTGGTGCCCGCAGACGACCTGCGCGCCTTCTCCGCCGCCCTCCTGGAGAAGGGCGGTCTCAGCCCGGAGCACGCCGCCACCACCGCCGACGTGTTCGTCTGGGCCGCGCTGCGCGGCGTCGACTCCCACGGCATCGCCCGCGTCCCCGCCTATCTGGAACTGCTCGCCAAGGGCGTGGCCAACGCGCGTGCGCAGCTGCGGTTCGAGTCCAGCACCCCGGCCGCCGCCGTCCTGGACGCCGACCGGGCCCCCGGCCCGGTGGCCCTGAGCGCCGCCGCCGACGAGGCCGTGACACGGGCGAGGACCACCGGTATCGCCTCCGTCGGGGTGCGCGGCACCGTCCACACCGGAGCCATCGGCTACTACGTCTCGAAGATCGCCGAACAGGGGATGGTCGGACTCGGCTTCGTCGCCGGCATGCCCAACATGGGCTACACCGGTGTCAGGGGCGCCGCCGTCGCGACCAGCCCGCTCGCCGTCGCCGTACCGGCCGCCGAGCACGCCCCACTGCTCCTCGACATGGCCACCGCCACCATCGCCCTCGGGAAGATCCGCCAGGCCAGGGCGAGCGGGACCCCGCTGCCTCGGGGAGCGGCGGCCACCGAGGACGGCACCCCCACCACGGACCCGGAAAAGGCGGTCATGCCGCTGCCGCTGGGCGGCGCCAAGGGCTCGGGCATGTCACTCGCGTTCGAACTGCTCACCAGTGTGCTCGTCGGCGCGCCGATCCTCACCCCGTTCCACTCGGACGACCCGCAGGGGCGCGGGCACCGCCAGAACGCGCTGCTCATCGCCCTGGACCCGGCCGCGTTCGGAGGCGCGGAGGGGTTCACCGCGGCCGTCGACGCCACACTCGGCACCCTCAAGGGGCTGCCGGCGGCGGACGGCGCCGAGGGCGTCTTCTATCCGGGCGAGCGCAGCGCGGGCGTGGCCGCCGAGCGGGGCGCACGGGGGATTCCCGTGGCACCCAAGGTGTGGCGTGAGCTGACGGAGAACGCCGCGAGGTTCGGGATCACTCCGCCGACGCCGACGTCCACGTCCACTTCCACGTCGGCGTCCACTCCCACGGTCTGAGTGGACGCCGGGCTGCCGGACAGCGCGATCCCCGCACCCTTCAGGACAGGGCGCCCACATGCGCGAGGGCCTGCTTGAGAAGGGCTCCGTGGCCGCCCGGCATCTCGTTCAGGACCATGGGGGACGAAGCCTCCTGAGGGCTGAACCAGACCAGGTCGAGCGCGTCCTGGCGGGGACGGCAGTCGCCGGTCACCGGCACGATGTAGGCGAGCGACACCGCGTGCTGGCGGGGGTCGTGGAACGGAGTGTCCCCCAGCGTCGGGAAGTACTCGGCGACGGTGAAGGGCTGCAGCGAGGCCGGGACCCGGGGCAGCGCGACCGGGCCGAGGTCCTTCTCCAGGTGGCGCAGCAGTGCGTCCCTGACCCGTTCGTGGTGCAGTACCCGGCCGGAGACGAGCGCGCGGCTGACCGCTCCGCCCGACCCCATGCGGAGCAGCAGTCCGATGCTGGTCACTTCGCCGCTGTCGTCGACGCGCACCGGCACGGCCTCGACGTACAGGATCGGCATGCGGGCGCGTGCCTGCTCAAGCTCGTCGTGAGGCAGCCAGCCGGGCGTGGTTTCGGTCATGTCAGACATTGGTTGATCATACTTTCAGCCTCTGGTGTCGCGAGCGTGTCGCCCGACACAGCGTGGTCCGGGGCCACGGATCATCCGTGCCCCGGACCTTCTGTCCGCTGGGCCCCGCGGCAACCGCGAGGTCACTCTCAAGAGGTCGGTTCGGTCACCTTCGTGGCGGTGTCGCCGTCGACGGCCGCGGCCAACTGCGGCACCAGGCGCTCCAGCATGTAGGGCAGGCTCAGCACCGACACGAAGGACACGGAGTTGCCGTAGTCGCTGGTCTCCTCGACGAAGACCTCGCGGCCCTGCTTCACCACGTCCAGGTCGCCGTAGAGCGCGTTCTTGTGGAGCTTGGCCTCGTCCTTGGCCCTGTCCCCGACGATCCAGACGGCGGTGCCGGTGTTCAGCAGGTCGGTGCGCTCCTTGCTGATGTTGGCACCGAACTTGTCACCGATGACCTTGTCCAGGTCCGTCGGCAGTTTGAAACCGAGGTCGGTCAGGACCCGCGAGCGCGAGTCCTGGCTGCCGAAGACGAAGATGCCCTCGTACGGGGTCGCCATCACGCCGGTCGACTCGGCGAACTCGGGATTGTCCTTGGCGGCGGTCGCGAAGTCGGACTCGACGCCCTTCACGAGGTCCTTCGCCGCGGACTCCTGGCCGAGCGCCTTGCCGATGATCTCGGTCTGCTGCTGCCACGGCACACCGAAGTCGTTGTACTGCTTCGGCTGGGCCACGACCGGGGCGAACTTCGAGAGGGTCGTGTACTGGTCCTTCGTGAGGCCGCCGTAGACCGCGAGGATCAGGTCGGGCCTGAGGCCGGCGATCTTCTCGGTCTGCGGACCCGTGCCGGTGTCCTTCAGCACGGTCGGGGTCTTCCCGCTGCCCAGTTTGTCGGCGGCCCAGGGCCCGATGGCGCCCTTGTATCCGCCGAGCCACTCGGTGGTCCCGACGGGCACCTTGCCGAGGGCGAGTACGGCGTCCTGGTCGGTCAGCCCGACGGTCACGATCCGCTTCGGCTCGGACTTGACGGTGGTGTTGCCGTATTTGTGGGCCAGGGTCACCGGGAAGGCGCTGTTCGCGGACGCGGACTTGTCCGCGCCCGCCGCGTCCGAACCGGAGTCGTCGTCGGAGCCGCAGGCCGCCGCGGTGGTGAACAGGAGAAGTGCGGAGGCGAGCGTCGCGACAAGGCGTGCGCCTCTGGAAGAGCCGGGCATCAGTGGTCCTTCACGGTGGTGGTGTCAGGGCTGGTGGTGACGTGGCTGGTGGTGCTGTGAGAGCTGTGAGGGCCGTGGTGGTGCGTGGGGGTCCGGTCGGCCGTGGCGCGGGTGCCGGACCACGCCGCCCACAGGGAGGCGTAGGGGCCGGCCGCGGCGCACAGCTCGTCGTGGGTGCCGTTCTCCACGATCCGGCCGCCGTCCATCACGACGATCCGGTCCGCGGTGGCGGCCTGGGTGAGGCGGTGCGCGACGATCAGCGCCGTGCGGCCCTCGACCGCCCGGTCGGCCGCCTGCTCCAGGAGGCGGGCGCCGGTGCTGCCCGCCTCGGCGGTGGCCTCGTCCAGTACGGCCACCGGGGGATCGGCCAGTACCAGGCGGGCCAGGGCGAGTTGCTGGACCTGGGCGGAGGTGAGGCGGTGCCCGCCGTCGCCGACGACCGTGTCCAGGCCGTCGGGCAGCGCCCCGGCCCAGTCGAGGGCGTCCACCGTGGCCAGTGCCGTACGCAGTTCGTCGTCGGTGGCGCCGGCCCGCGCGAGCCGCAGGTCGTCCGCGAGCGGTCCGGCGAAGACGTGCGTCTCCTGGGTGACCAGCGCGACCGGCAGGCCTTCCCGGGGCACCCCGTCGTCGGTGGTCACGCGTACCGAGCCGGACGTCGGACGGTGTACGCCCGCGATGAGCTTGGCCAGGGTGGTCTTGCCGGCGCCGCTCACGCCGACCAGGGCCACCCGCTCACCCGCCCGGAGCGTGAGGTCCACGCCGTGCAGGACGGGGCGGCCCGGCTCGTAGGCGTGCCGGATGCCCGTCACGGTGACGGTGCCGTGCGCGTCCGACGGCCCGGCGAGCGAGGGCTCGGGGACGGACGGCTCCGGTGAGGGCTGGTCGGCGACTCCGACGAGGCGGGCGAGCGCGGCGGTCGCCGACTGCGCGTCGTCGAGGAGGACGAGAGCCTGGTTGACCGGCGAGAACAGGCTGTGGAAGTAGAGCGCGGCGGCCGTGGCCGTGCCGATGGACACCGATCCGCCGCGCACGAGCAGGAACCCGGTGACCAGGACCGCCGCGAGTCCGGCGTACTCGGCCACATGCAGCCGGTTGTAGAAGTTCAGCACCAGCCGTATGCCGCGCAGGGTCAGTTCGACCGCCGCCGACGACCGCCGGGTCACCCGTGCGGTGTGCTCCTCCTCAAGACGGAACGCCCGTACGGTGCCGGCGCCCGCGATGGTGTCCAGCAACTGCTGCTGCTGGGACCCGGTGGCGATCCGCTGCTCGGCGTAGAGCGGCACGGCGTTGCGTACGTACCAGCGGGCGGTGGAGGCCTGGACGGGCACCGCGATGAGTGCCGCGAGGAAGAACCGCCAGTCCAGCGCCGCCATCGCGGCCAGGGTCAGCACGATGGCCAGCAGGGAGCGGGCCAGTTCGGGCAGGGCCGAGCGCACCGCCTCGCCCACCACCGACACGTCCCGGGTGACCCGTGCGGTGAGGTCGCCCGCCCCGGCCCTCTCCACCTGTTCCAGGGGCAGTCGCAGCGCCTTCTCGACGAACCGCTCGCGCAGTTGCGCCAGGACGGTCTCGCCGAGCCGGGACACAAGTGCCAGACCCACCACGGTGGTCCCGCCCTGGGCGAGGGCGACCAGCACCAGCAGGACGACCGGCAGGGTGATGCTCCCCGGCGGGCGGTGGCCGGCGACCAGGTCCACGATGCGGCCGAGCAGCGGCTGGACCAGCAGGCCGACAGCGGTGGCCACGACCATCATGGCGAACCCGCCGAGGGCCAGTCGGCGGTGCGGGCGCACGAGTGCGCGTACGGCGGCACGGGTGCGGGCCTGTGTCGCGGTGGGCAGCAGCTCCCGGCCCGGGGTGCTGGTGTCGCTCAGGCCGGCGGCGGTGTCACTCATGCCAGAACCGCCGTTCGGTAGGTCTCATGACGGGCTATCAGGTCGGCGTGCGGGGCCGTGTCGGTGACCCGGCCGCCGTCGAGCAGTACGACCCGGTCCGTCACGGCGAGCAGTGCGGGGCTGGTGGTCACCAGGACCGTGGTGCGGCCCTTGCGGACCTCGCGCAGGCCGGTCGCGATGCCCGCCTCCGTCACGGCGTCGACCGCCGTGGTCGGATCGTGGACCACCAGGACGGCACGGTCGGCGGCCAACGCACGGGCCAGCGCCACCCGTTGGCGCTGCCCGCCGGAGAGCGAGCGGCCGCGCTCACTGACCGCGGTCTCCTCGCCCTCGGGCAGTGTCTGCGCGACCTGGGCCACTCCGGCCGCCGTCATGGCGGGTCCGGGGTCGCCGGACGCGGGAGCGGCGGCCGTCACGTTGTCGCGGACGGTGCCTTCGAAGAGGTCCGCGTCGTGCTCGGCCACCAGCAGGGCCGTACGCATCTCGGCCGGGTCCAGGTCCCGCAGGGACACGCCGTCCAGCTCCACCGTGCCCGCGTCGGGGTCGGCCCGCCGGGCCAGGCAGCGCAGCAGATCGGTCGCGTGGGCGGGGTCGGTGGCGACCACTCCGAGCAGCTCGCCGGGTGCGATGTCCAGGTCCACCTCGCGCAGTCCGCCGTGGCTGACGCCAACCAGCCGCAGCGCGCCGCGCACCTCCGCCGGCAGGCTCAGGTCGCCGGCGGTGACGCCGTGCGGGGTGGCCAGGACCTCCGCGACCCGGCCGGCCGAGGCGCGGCCCTGGGCGAGTTCGGCGTTGACCCAGGCGAGTACTTCGAGGGGGCCGACCAGGAAGAGCGCGAGTCCGACCGCCGACACCAACTGGCCGAGACTGATGGTGCCTTCGGCGGCCAGCCGTCCGCCGACCAGAGCGACCAGGGCGATCAGGCAGCCGGTCAGGGAGAGCACCATGCCGCTCTGGAAGGCCTGTGCGCGGGCCGCCTTCAGTGTGGCCGCCAGGGAGTCGCGGCTGGTGGTGCGGTAGCGGGCGATGGCCGCCGACTCGCCGCCGATTCCCTTGAGGATCCTGAGGCCGGCCACCAGGTCCGCGGCGACGGCGGAGGCGTGTGCCGCGCGCTCCTGCTCGGCCTCGCTGCGGGTCTCCAGGGGCTTGCTCAGCAGATGCCCGAACCAGAGCAGCACGGGTGTGCCGAGGAGGACGACGAGGCCGAGCATGACCGACGTACGCAGCAGGACGAAGGCGCAGGTGAGGATGCCGGCCAGGGACGCGATCCCGTACATCACGGCCGTGTTGACGCCGCCGACCCGCTTGGCGTCCTCGGTCGCGGTGTTGGCGAGGGCTCCGGGCAGCCGGCCGTCCTCGGCGCCACCGCCGGGGTGCAGTACCCGTCGTACGAGGGCGATGCGCAGGGAGTGTTCGGCCCGGACCGCGGACCGGTCACCGGCCCAGGCACCGAAGCGGAAGGACAGGGCCAGCCCGACATACACCACGGCGAGGACGCCGAGCCACAGGAGGAGGGCGCCGGTGTCGGAGCCGGTGACGGCCCGGTCGATCACCACGCCGATCAGAACCGGAACCAGGGCTTCCCCGACTTGGTGTCCGGACGCGAGCAGTGCGCCGAGACCGACGTCCCGGCGTTGCTCCCTGACCGACTCCCGCAGGACGTCACGTCCTGACGGACATGTAGGACTCACCCGCAACCCCTCCGGGATCGGACGAAGAAAACTTAGGTGAGGCTACTCTAAGTTGCTGACCATGGCATTGCCCAGGGCGGGCACGCGTGCGAGAGCCCCGCGCGGGCGTGGTGTGGTGTCACACCCGCGCGGGGCCGGCCCCTCAGCCCGCCGAGAGCGCCAAGTCGCTCGCGCGGTGGGCGATCAGGGACTCCAGGATCTCGCCGGACCGTACCGCCGTGGTGGACAGCAGGGTCGAGGTGAGACCGTGCGTGTGCTCGGTCGCGCCCTGCAGATAGATGCCCGCGGTGACATCGCCGGTGAGCTCGACGCGGTGGTCGCGACCGACGCGTACGGCGTCCTTGTCGTCCCGCAGGCAGAGTTTCGCGGTTCTGCCCAGCAGGGTGTCGAGGTCTCTGGGGCGGTAGCCGGTCGCGTGGACCAGCAGGTCCGCGGCGATCACCTCCCGTTCCCCGGTGGGGAGATACTCGACGGTGACCTCCAGGTGGTCGTCGAGGCTGCGGACGTCCCGGATGCGGGACACGTTGCGCAGGTGCAGCCGCTCGCGGCCCTGGACCTTCTCGCGGTACATCGTCGCGTACAGCGACTCGATGAGGTCCATGTCGACCACCGAGTAGTTGGTGCTGCGGTGGTAGTCGACCAGGGACTGTTTCACCTCCGGCGTGGACCGGAAGTAGACGTCCACGGCCTCCGGGTCGAAGATGCGGTTGGCGAACGGGCTGTCGTCGGCGGGTGTGTACCCGTACTTGGCGAAGATCGCGCAGATCTCCGCCCCGGGGAAGGACCGGTGCAGGTAGTCGAGTGCCTCGGCGCCGCTCTGGCCCGCGCCGAGCACCAGGACGCGGCCCACCGCGTCGCCGTCGCCGGAGGCGGTCAACTCGCGCACGCGCGGCACGAGTTCGCTGTTGTGCCAGATGCGGTCGGACAGGGCGGTCTCCGGGGGCAGATGCGGCTCAAGACCGACGGCGACCGAGATGTTCCGGGCCCGCCGGGTGACGGTCCGGCCCGGTTCGCCGGGTACACGGCTGACGACGTCCAGCCAGCGGATCTCCCCGTCGGGTCCGGTCACCGGATCGACGGACACCACCTCGTCCGAGTAGTCGACGAGGTGTGCGACCCGGGAGGCCGCCCACTCGAAGTACTCGTGGAACTCGATCCGCAGGGGGAACAGCGTCTTGGCGTTGAGGAAGTCCACCATCCTGCCCCGCTCGCGCAGGAAACACAGGAAGCTGAAGTCGCTGGTCGGGTTGCGCATGGTGACCAGGTCCTTGAGAAAGGACACCTGCATCGTGGCGTCTTCGATGAGCATGCCCCGGTGCCAGCCGAACGACGGCTGACGCTCCAGGAATCCCGCGCGGATCCGGTTCCCCGGAGCGGCTTGGGCGTTGTGTTCCTCAACCGCGATGGCCAGTGCGAGATTTGACGGCCCAAACCCTATACCGAGCACGTCAAGGACGGCGTCCGGTTCGTCGTGCAGTGCGTTCACCGCAACTTTTCCTTCCCCTAGGCGCCACTGATGTTAAATAAGGTTAGCCTTACCTTGCAATGGTGTGTCCTAAGAGAGGATCGACTATGCGGGTCGTCATGTTCGGCTACCAGACCTGGGGGCATCGCACCCTCCAGGCTCTGTTGGACTCCGACCACGAGGTGGTCCTGGCCGTGACCCACCCCAGGAGCGACCACGTGTACGAGAGGATCTGGGACGACTCGGTGGCCGATCTGGCAGAGAAGCACGGCGTACCGGTGCTGCTGCGCAACCGGCCCGACGACCCCGAGCTCCTCGCGGCGCTGAAGGACGCGGAGCCGGACCTGATCGTCGCCAACAACTGGCGCACGGTGCTGCCCCCGGAGGTCTTCGACCTGCCGCCCCACGGCACGCTCAACATCCACGACTCGCTGCTCCCGGCCTACGCGGGCTTCTCCCCGCTGATCTGGGCCCTCATCAACGGCGAGCGGGAGGTCGGTGTCACCGCGCACCGGATGAACGCCGAACTCGACGCCGGTGACGTCCTGTTGCAGCGGGCCGTGCCGGTCGGCGCGGCCGACACCGTCGCCGACCTGTTCCACCGCACGGTCGACCTGATCGGCCCGGTCGTGAACGAGTCGCTCGACCTCATCGCCTCGGGCCGCGCCCAGTGGGTACCGCAGGACCGCAGCCGGGCCAGCTTCTTCCACAAGCGGTCCCTGGAGGACAGCAGGATCGACTGGACCTGGCCGGCACAGGACATCGAGCGCCTGGTACGGGCCCAGTGCGACCCGTACCCGAACGCCTTCACCCATCATCGCGGGCAGCGGATCCGGATCGTCGAGTCAGCGGTGTCGCAGGGCCGTTACGGCGGCACCCCGGGACGGATCTTCATCCGGGAGGGCGACGGAGTGGTCATCGTCGCCGGCACGGAGGCGCGGAACGGGCGACTGCGCGGGCTGGTCGTCAAGCGGGTCCGCACCGAGGACGGGGCGGAGCACGCGGCGAGCGACTACTTCCGCACGATGGGCGGCTATCTCACGGGTCGCCCGTGAGCGGCACGGCGGTGGCCGGCGGGGCCGTGTCGGCGGACCTGATCGAGAGGCTCGTAGCGCTCGAACCCCTGCGCGGACACACGGTCGTCGTCAAGTACGGCGGCCACGCGATGACCGACGACACGCTCCGGCGGGCCTTCGCCCAGGACGTCCTCACCTTGTACCGGGCGGGCGTCCGGCCGGTCGTGGTGCACGGCGGTGGCCCGCAGATCGCCGCCCACCTGGACCGGCTCGGGCTCAGGTCCGACTTCCTGAACGGGCTTCGGGTCACCACTCCCGAGACCATGGAGGTCGTACGGATGGTGCTGTCGGGCAAGGTCCAGAAAGACCTGGTCGGACTGCTGAACGAGCACGGGCCGCACGCGGTGGGCCTCAGCGGCGAGGACGGGCACACCCTCACCGCCGTCAAGCGGTATGCCCAAGTCGGCGGTGAGAGCGTGGACATCGGTCTGGTCGGGGATGTGGCGCGGGTCAACACCGCTGTCGTACGGCTTCTGTTGGAGGGCGGCCACATCCCGGTGGTCTCCTCCGTGGGGCGCGGCGAGGACGGGCAGGTCTACAACGTCAACGCGGACACGGCGGCCGGGGCGTTGGCCGCCGCGCTGGGGACGGCGGTTCTGGTGGTTCTCACCGATGTGCCGGGGCTGTATGCCGACTGGCCCGCGAGTGAGCGGGTGGTCGACCGGATCGCGGTGGGGGAGTTGGAGCGGGTGCTGCCGGGGTTGGCCGGCGGGATGGGGCCGAAGATGGAGGCGTGTCTGCGGGCCGTGCGGGGCGGGGTGGGGGTTGCCCGGGTTCTTGACGGGCGGGCGCCGCACGCCTTGCTCGACGGGTTGGTCGGTGGGGTGGGGGTGGGGACGGCTGTTGTGCCGGACGACGTCGTCGGCTGAGGGGGTGGCGTTGTGGGGCGCGCGCCGTTCCCCGCGCCCCTTGCAAGATCAAAAGATTGCGCCGTTCCCCGCGCCCCTGAGGGCAACGGCAAAAGATTGCGCCGTTCCCCGCGCCCCTGGAGGGTGACCCCGTGCCCCTGGGTCGGTGTCCTCAGTCCGGGGTGGGGAGGGCCGGTTCCAGGGGGGCGCTGTGGTGGCGGCCCATCGGGATGACCAGGGGGGTGCCGCTGACCGGGTCCATCGTGATGCGGCAGGTCAGGTCGAAGACGTACTCGACCGTCTCGGCGGTGATGACCTCCGCCGGGCTGCCCTCGGCGACGATCTTCCCGGACTTCATGGCGACCACGTGATCGGCGTACCGGCAGGCCTGGTTGAGGTCGTGCAGGACCATCACGACCGTGCGGTTCTCCCGGCGGTTGAGGTCGGTGACCAGGTCCAGGACGTCGATCTGGTGGGCCAGGTCGAGGTACGTCGTCGGCTCGTCGAGGAGCAGTACGGGCGTGCCCTGGGCGACCGCCATGGCGATCCAGGCGCGCTGCCGCTGGCCGCCGGAGAGTTCGTCGACGGGCCGGTCGGCGAGGTCCGTCATGTTGGTCGCGGCCAGCGCCTGGTGCACGGCCTGCTCGTCCGCCTTCGACCACTGCCGCCACCAGGTCTGGTGCGGCGAACGCCCCCGGTTGACCAGGTCGATGACGGTCAGCCCCTCGGGCGCCACCGGACTCTGCGGCAGGATGCCGAGCCGCTGGGCCAGCTCCCTGCTCGGGATGGACTGCAGCGCCCGGCCGTCGAGGTGTACGGCGCCCTCCTTGGGAGCCAGCAGCCGGGCCAGCGCCCGCAGCAGGGTCGACTTGCCGCACGCGTTGGCGCCGACGATGGCCGTGATCCGGCCGGGCGGGATCGCCAGGTCGAGGCCGTCGACGACCAGGCGGTTGTCGTACGCCAGCCGCAGACCGCTCGCCCGCAGGTCGGGATCGGGGCCGGGGGTCGACAGGTGTTCGACCGACATGGGATCAACCTCCTGAGCCCGCGCGGTTGGCGCGGACGAGCAGCCAGAGCAGGACCGGCGCGCCGAGCACACCGGTGACGATGCCGACCGGCAGTTCCGTGCCGGAGATGAGCGTACGGGCGATGAGGTCGCCGCCCAGGACCACCAGCGCCCCGGTCAGTCCCGAGGCGACGGTGGGCGGCCAGGCCGTGCCGGCCAGCCGTTGCGCGATCTGCGGGGCGGCGAGTGCCACGAACGCCACGGGCCCCGCGGACGCGGTGGCGAAGGCGATCAGACCGACCCCGGTGAGCAAAATGGCCAGGCGGACGGGCTGTACGCGCGTACCGAGGCCGGTCGCCACGTCGTCACCGAGCTGGAGGGTGCGCAGCAGACGCCCCAGCAGCAGGGCCGTCGGCAGCAGCACGGCCAGCGCGATGGCGAGCGGGCCCACCTGCCCCCAGGTGCGGCCGTTGAGGTTGCCCACCAGCCAGCCCAGCGCGGCCTGCGCCTGGAAACGTCCGCCCCTGGCCACGAGGAAGTCGGTGGCGCTCGTGCAGATCCAGGCCACGCCGATGCCCACCAGGATGATCCGGTAGCCGGTGGTGCCGCGCCGCCAGGCCAGTGCGTAGACGGTCAGGGCGGTGACCAGGGCGCCGAACAGTCCGAGCGCCTGGGTGCCCAGGCCGCCGTCCCAGCCCAGCACGATGCCCGCGACGACCGCGGTGCCCGCGCCCTGGGTGAGGCCGATCATGTCAGGGCTGGCCAGCGGGTTGCGGGTCATGGTCTGGAACAGCGCGCCGGAGACCCCGAAGGCGATCCCGGCGAGGAGTCCGACCAGGGCGCGGGGCAGCCGCAGTTCCTCCACCACGAGGACGGTGCCGGGGTCGCCGGAGCCCAGCAGGGCCCGTACGACGTCGGTGAAGCCGATCGGGTAGTCGCCGGTCGTCAGGCCCCAGCAGAACAGGACGAAGGTGCCCGCGGCGAGCAGCACGGACAGGGCCACAAGGCGGGGGCGGAAGACACCGGAGACGGGCGGGAACGCCAGCCGGTAGGTGCGGTGATGGGCGGACCCGGCCGAACAGGTCGTCGCGGCAGGGGACTTGAGGGCGGTTCGGGGGACGGGGTCGGACTTCTGCTGCGGCACGCTCACACCTCCGCAAGATTGCGCCGACGGACCATGGCGATGAAGAACGGACCGCCGATGAAGGCGACCAGCACACCCGCCTGGATCTCGGTGGGCCGTGCCACGAGGCGTCCGAGGATGTCCGCGGCCAGCAGCAGGACGGGAGCGAGGACCGCCGACAGGGGCAGCAGCCAGCGCTGGTCGGGGCCGATGCCCGCCGACTGGGCGAGCACGCGGGCCACATGCGGGACCACCAGGCCGAGGAAGACCACCGGGCCGATGACCGCGACCGCGGCCCCGGTCAGCAGGGTGATCGCCGCGACGCCCGCCAGCCGGACCAGGCCGAGACGCCGGCCGAGCGAGGCCGCCACGTCGTCGCCGAGGGCCAGGCTGTTGAGGGCCGGGGCGCAGGCCAGCGCCAGGACCGCGCCGATGACGAGGAAGGGCAGGACCCGCCACACCATGCCGGTGTCGGCCTCCGCGAGCGAACCGGCGGACCAGAACCGGTACTTGTTGAGCGCGTCCACGTCGGTGAGCACGATGGCCTGCGTGAACGACCACAGCATCGAGGTGACGGCGATGCCCGCGAGTGCCAGCTTCACCGGGGTCATCCCGGACCGCCCGAGACCGCCCAGCAGATAGACGGCCACCGTGGCGATCAGCGCCCCGGCGAACGCGAACCACACATATCCGTACAGCGAGTTGATGCCGAGTACGCCGACGGCGAGCACGATGGCGAAGGCGGCGCCCGCGCTGACCCCCAGTACCCCGGGGTCGGCGAGCGGATTGCGGGTCAGCGCCTGCATCAGTGCCCCGGCCAGCCCGAGGGCCGCGCCCGCGGTGAGCCCGAGCGCGGTGCGCGGCACGCGTGCCGACCAGACGACGTTGTCCACGAACCTGCTCGGCGCTTCACCGAACAGAGCCGATATCACCTGGTCCGGCGGGATGTTGGCCGCGCCGAGCGCCAGCGACAGCAGACACAGGACGGCCAGGACGGTACCCAGCAGTGTCACGAGAAGGACAGGGCGCACTCTCTTGCCCGTCACCTTGCGGTCTCCAACGGCCAGCTCCCTTAGGTTAGGCAGGCCTTAATCGTAGTGGGGATCACGTGGTCCGCCGAGACTGGGCCTTTTGGTTAGGTAATCCTTACCTTAGTATGACCTGCGGTCCCCCGGCTGAGCCGGTTCCGCACACTCTGGAGGCACGGTCAGCTGTGTCCGGTTTCAAATCACGTGTGTCCGGTGTCGACGAGGTCGATGTGGCGGCGTACTGGCGCCGACGGCTCGACCCCCTCCCTCAGGAGGCGGTTCTCCCGGTCGACTTCCCGTATCCGCTCACGCCCGGCGGTGAGCCGCGCACGATCAGTCGCACGCTGGACGCGACGGCCGACGAGGTCACCCTCCTGTCCGCGTTCGTGGCACTGCTGCACCGCTACGGCGGCGCGCACGACCTCACCGTCGGGTACGGGGGACTGCCGGTCCGGGTGGCTCTCGACGGCGGGACCGAATTCACCGAACTGGTCCGGCGCGTCCGTGCGGCGTGCGAGGAGGCCGACGCCCACCGTGTCGAACCGGCCGCGCTGGTCGCCCGGTTGCGGCCGGAGCCGACCCGCGGCGGCGGACTGCTGTTCAACACGGCCTTCGGGACGGACACGGCCTTCGGGACGGACACGGCCTTCGGGACGGACACGGCTTCCGGGGCAGGCAAGGCTTACGGGACGGACGAGGCTTCCGGGACGGAGGAGGGGCGTGACGCGGACTTCACCGGCCCCTACGAGGGCTCGCTCGATCTCGCGCTGGAAGTCCGCGCCGGTGACGTCCGGGTCACGTACCGCCCGGACCTGTTCCGCGACGGGACCGCACTGCGAACCGCGGGCCATTACGCCACCCTGCTGGCCGACGCGATCGCCCGGCCGTACACCCCGGTCGGCGAACTGGACCTGCTGGACGCCGAGGAACGGCACCGTGTCCTGGAGGAGTGGAACGACACCGACCACGACGTCCCCCCGCGGACCTGGCCGGAGATGTTCGCCGACCAGGTACGGCAGCGGCCCGACGAGATCGCGCTGGTCTTCCAGGACACCCGGCTCACCTACGCGGAGCTGGACGAACGGGCCGACCGGCTGGCCCACGCCCTCGTCGCGCGCGGCGCGGGACCCGAACGCGTGGTGGCCCTCGCGGTGCCCCGTTCGGCCGAGCTGATCGTCGCCGAGGTGGCCGTACTGAAGTCCGGCGCCGCCTATCTGCCGGTGGACACCGACTACCCGGCCGACCGCATCTCGTACATGCTGGCCGACGCCCGGCCCGCCTGCCTGCTCACCACCGCCGAGGTCGCCGCGGACATCCCGCCGTGCGAGGGCATGGACGTCGTGGTGCTGGACGCGCCGGACGTCGTACAGGAGTTGACGGAGCATCAGCCGACCGCGCCCGGCCGCTCCCTCTCCGTCGGGAACGCCGCCTACGTCATCTACACCTCCGGTTCCACCGGCCGGCCCAAGGGCGTGGTGCTCTCCCACGCGGGCGTCGCCAAGCTGGTCGCCACGCAGACCGAGCGGTTCGGCATCGGACCGCACAGCCGGGTCCTCCAGTTCGCCTCGCCGAGCTTCGACGTGGCGTTCTGGGACCTGTGCCTCGGGCTGCTCTCCGGTGGCCGACTCGTCGTCGTACCCGCTGAGTTGAGGGTGCCCGGCGCACCCCTCGCCGACTACGCCCACGCCAACGGCATCACCTTCATGATCCTCCCGCCGGCCCTCCTGGCCGCGATGCCCGAGGACGTCGAACTGCCGCCCGCCACCCTGCTCGCGGGCACCGAACGGGTCTCGCCCGAACTGGTCGGCCGGTACGCGCGCGGCCGGATGATGTTCAACGCGTACGGCCCCACCGAGGCGACCACCAACTCCACCCTCGGCCTGTGCGACCCCGACACCCCCGCCGGAACGATCGTGCCGATCGGCGTCCCCGACCCCGGCACCCGGGCCTATGTGCTCGACGCCCGGCTCCAGCCCGTACCGGCCGGTGTCCCGGGCGAGCTCTACCTCGGCGGAGCGGGTCTGGCCCGCGGCTACCTCGGCCGGCCGGACCTGACGGCCGAGCGGTTCGTCGCCGATCCGTTCGGCCCGCCCGGCGAACGGCTGTACCGCACCGGTGACCTGGTGCGCTGGAAGGTCGACGGCCGGCTGGAGTTCCTGGGCCGCGCCGACGCGCAGGTGAAGATCCGCGGATTCCGGATCGAACCCGGCGAGATCGAGTCCGTGCTGCGCGCCCACCCCGCCGTGGAGCAGGCCGCGGTCCTGGTCCGCGAGGACCGCCCGGGTGACCGCAGGCTCGCCGCCTACGTGGTGCCCTCACTGGACGCCGACCGGGACTTCGGCGAGCAGGTCCAGGAATGGAAGGACCTGCACGAACTGCTCTACTCGGCGGCGGGATCCGAGGGCCGACGCGACGGGGCCGCAGGTTCCATGGGTGTCACAGGCTCCGTGCCCTCCGCCGGCGGGTCGGCGCGGTTCAGGGAGAACTTCGCCGGCTGGAACAGCATGTACGACGGGCTGCCCATCCCCGTCGCGGAGATGCGGGAGTGGCGCGAGGCGACCGTCGCCCGTATCGAGGAATCGGCACCGCGCCGCGTGCTGGAGATCGGCGTCGGCAGCGGCCTGATCCTCTCCAGGATCGCCCCCGGCTGCGAGACGTACTGGGGCACCGACCTCTCCGAGGAGGCGGTGCGGACCCTGCGCGCACAGGTCGACGCGGCGCCGGAACTGGCCGGCCGGGTGCACCTGAGCGCACAACCCGCGCACGACATCTCCGGGCTGCCCCGGGCCCACTTCGACACGGTCGTCCTCAACTCCGTCGCCCAGTACTTCCCCGGCGCCGACTACCTCACCGACGTCATCGGCGCTGCCGCCGAGCTGCTGGCCCCCGGGGGACGGCTGTTCGTCGGTGACGTGCGTAACGCCCGGCTGCTGCGCGTCCTGCGCGCCGCGGTGGAGACGCGCCGCGCGGCCGACCCCGGGGACAAGCAGGCGCTGATGGCCGCCGTGGAGCGGTCGCTCGCCTGGGAGGGCGAACTCCTCCTCGACCCCGACTACTTCGCGGCCCTCGACGGCTTCGACGCCGACATCAGGGTCAAGCGGGGAAGCCATCACAACGAGCTGACGCGGTACCGCTACGACGTGGTGCTGCACAAGCGGGAGCGGGAGCAGGAGCAGGATCAGGGGAGGGCGCAGACCGCGGAACCGGTCGAAGGCGACGAGGTGGCCTGGGCCGACCTGGTCGGGGACAGCCACCCCGAGGACAGCTACCCCGGGGACAGCGCCCCCGCGGACGGCCCGCGCGGGCTCGACGCGCTCGATGCCCTGCTCGCCGGGCGGGCGACCCCGCTCCGCGTCACCGGTCTGCCCAACGCCCGCCTCGCCGAGGACCTGGCCGTACTGTCCGCCCTCGACGACAGCAGCCGCGCCGCGTCCCGCGCCGACGCGCCGGACCCGGAAGACCTCCACGTCCTCGCCGCCCGGCACGGTCTGAAGGCCGTCGTCACCTGGAACGGGGTCGCCGACGACGGCAGCCTCGACGTGGTCCTCGGCCCCGGCAACGGTCCCAGCAGCGGCCTGCCCGAGGCGCCGGGCAGGCTGTACCGCCCGTCCACAACCGCCCCGCACGCCAACCGCCCGGCACCCTTCCGTGACGTGAACTCCCTGATGAAGGCGTTGCGTTCCTACGCGTCCGAGCAGCTGCCGGAGTACATGGTCCCGTCCGCCGTCGTCCCCCTGGACCGCCTCCCGGTCACCCCCAGCGGCAAGCTCGACGGCGCGGCGCTCCCGGTGCCCGACTACGGGGCCCTCAGCTCCGGCCGCCCGCCGCGCGACGCCCGTGAGGAGGTGCTGTGCGCGGCCTACGCCGAGGTGCTCGGGCTGCGGTCGACGACCATCGACGACGACTTCTTCGCCCTCGGCGGCGACAGCATCACCGCCATCCAGCTGCTCATCCACGCCCGCAGGGCCGGACTGCGGCTCAGTTCCCGCGATGTCTTCCGGCACCGGACGGTCGCGGCCCTCGCCGAGGCGGCGAGCGTACGCGCCGACGCCGACGCGGGTACGGGCAGGGGTACGGGGGCCTCCGACGCGCAAGCCCCGCTCGTTCGCCTCACCGATGCCGAGCTCGGCACGGTCCAGGGCGAGTACCCCGTGACCGTGCAGGAACTGCTGCCCCTGAGCCCTCTCCAGGAGGGCTTCTACTTCCACGCCCTCGTCGACGGCGCCGACCACGACACCTACGTGGTCCAGCAGGCCCTCGAACTGTCCGGCCCCGTCGACGCCGGGGCACTGCGCAAGGCCGCCCAGCGCGTCCTCGACCGGCACGCCCCGCTGCGGGCCTGCTTCCGCCCGCTCGCCGACGGACGCCCCGTGCAGATCATCGCCGAGGGCCTCGAACTGCCCTGGCGCGAGGAGGACCTGTCGGCGGAGCCGCCTCGCGCAACCGACGCGGAGGCCGACGCGGTCGCCGCCGAGGAGCGTGCCCGCCGCTTCGACCTCGGCCGTCCGCCCCTGGTGCGCTGTGCGTTCATCAGGCTGGGCGAGGACCGTGCCCGCCTGCTGCTGACGTTCCATCACAGCGTCGCCGACGGCTGGTCGTTGCCCGTCCTGCACCGCGAACTGCTCGCTTCCTACGGTGAGAGCCCGGCCCCGCTGCCCCCGGTCACCCCGTACCGCACCTACCTGCGCACGCTCGCCGCCGCCGACCGGGACGGCGCGCGCGAGACCTGGCGCGACGCGCTCGCCGGGATCGAGGAGCCCACCCGACTCGTCGAGACGCCCGCCGACGGCACACCGATCACGCCCGCCCAGGTCCGTGTCGAGCTGTCCGAGCAGGTCACCGCCCGGCTGTCGGCCCGCGCCCGCGAACTGGGCGTGACACTGGGAACGGTCGTCCAGAGCGCCTGGGGCCTGCTGATCGGACGGCTGACCGCGCGCCAGGACGTGGTGTTCGGCACCACCGTCTCCGGCCGGGACGCCGAGGTCGAGGGCATCGAGTCCATGGTCGGGCTGTTCATCAACACCCTGCCCACCCGCTTCCGCTGGGAGCCCTCGGACACCCTCGCCGGTCTCCTCGGGCGGCTCCAGGACGAGCAGGCCGCACTCCTCGACCACCAGCACCTCGGCCTCGCCGAGATCCAGCGGGTCGCCGGACTCGCGGGCAGCGGTGAACTGTTCGACACCCTCGTCGTCTTCGAGAACTACCCGGCCGCCACGGGGCTCGCCGACCCCTCCGGCCGTATCCGGGTCACGGGCCATGAGTTCCACGACGCCGTCCACTACCCGCTCGCCCTGATCGTGAAGCCGGGCCGCCGTCTCGACCTGCGTCTGAAGCACCACGCCCAGCGGCTCGACGCCGAGGCCGTACGCCGTATCGCCGACCGGCTCACCCGGATCCTCGACGCCCTGGCGGCGGACCCCGGGCAGCCGGCCGCCGCCCTGGAACTGCTGTCGGCGGCGGAGCTGTCCCAGGCCCACCCGGCCGGCGAACGCAGGGAGGTGCCCGGGACCACCCTGGCCGCCGCCTTCGAGGCCCAGGTCGCCCGCACCCCGCGGGCCACGGCGGTCGTGTACGAGGACGAGACCCTTACGTACGCGCAACTCGACGCCCTTGCCGAGGGGGTGGCGCGCAGGCTTCGCACGACGGGTGCCGGACCCGGCGCCGTCGTCGCGGTGGCCGTCCCGCGGTCCGCCGCCCTCATGGCCGCCCTGCTCGGCGTGCTCAAGTCCGGGGCCGGCTACCTGCCGGTCGACGTGGACTACCCCGCCGACCGGGTGGCCCACATGCTCACCGACTCCGGCGCGACGACGGTCGTCACCACCTCCGGCACCGCCCACCGACTGCCCGAGGTCCCGGGCCTCACCCACCTCCTGGCGGACGACCCGGCCGGCGAGGAGCCGACGGCCGCCACGACCGCCTCCGTCGCGGCAGGCCCGGACGACCCGGCCTACCTGATCTACACGTCCGGCTCCACGGGCCTCCCCAAGGGCGTCGTCGTCACCCATCGCGCCGTCGTCAACCGGCTGGCCTGGATGCAGGGCCAGTACGGACTGGCCGCCGACGACCGGGTGCTGCAGAAGACCCCGGCCAGCTTCGACGTCAGTGTCTGGGAGTTCTTCTGGGCGCTGTGCGAGGGCGCGACCGTCGTACTGGCCCGCCCGGACGGTCACCGCGACCCCGCCTACCTCGCCGAGCTGATCCGCCAACAGGCCGTCACCACACTGCACTTCGTGCCGTCGATGCTCGAAGCGTTCCTGCGGTCCGAGGAGATCACCGCGGATTCCGCGTGGGCCGCCTCCCTGCGGCGCGTCTTCAGCAGCGGCGAGGCGCTGCCCGGCGCCGCGTCGGCCCGCTGGCTGGCCCTCACCGGGGTGCCGCTGCACAACCTGTACGGCCCCACCGAGGCCGCCGTCGACGTCACCCACCACACGTACGACGGCGCGCCCGGCACCACCGTGCCCATCGGCCGACCGGTGTGGAACACCGGTCTGCGCGTCCTGGACACCTGCCTGCGCCCGGTGCCCGAGGGCGTACCGGGCGAGCTCCACCTGACGGGCGTCCAGCTCGCCCGCGGCTACCACGCGAGGCCCGGCCTGACCGCCGAGCGGTTCGTCGCCGACCCGTACGGCGGGCCCGGCGAACGTATGTACCGCACCGGCGACCTCGTACGCCGTCGCGCCGACGGAGTCGTGGAGTACCTGGGCCGCACCGACCGCCAGGTCAAGATCCGCGGCAACCGGGTCGAACCGGGCGAGATCGAGGCCGCGCTGGCCCGGCAGGCGTCCGTCGCCCAGGCGGCCGTCACCGTCACCGGCGGCGCGCTGGTCGCGTACGTGGTCCCCGCCCGCGACGCCCGCCCGGAACCCGCGCAACTGGCCGAGGCCCTGTCCGCGTCGCTGCCCGCCCCCATGGTCCCCGGCGCCTACGTCGTCCTGGACGCGCTCCCGCTCACCCCCAGCGGCAAGCTCGACCGCGCCGCGCTGCCCGCCCCGCAGGCGGTACGGGCCGAGCTGCGCGCACCTCGCGACGAGCGGGAGGCCGCGCTCACCGGGATCTTCGCCGCGGTGCTGAAGCTCGACGAGGTCGGCGTCGACGACGACTTCTTCATGCTCGGCGGCGACAGCATCACCTCGATCGGCGTCTCCAGCCGCGCCCGCCGGGCAGGCCTGGACCTGAACCCCCGTGACGTCTTCGAGCACCGCACCCCGGTCGCCCTGGCGGCGGCGGCCACCCCGGTCGCCGAAACGCGCGCCCCGCGCTCCGACTTCGCCCTCACCGCCGAGGAGACCGAGCGCGTCCACCGGCTCAGCCCCGGCCCCGTGGACGACATCTGGCCCCTCGCACCGCTCCAGGAAGGCCTGTTCTTCCACTCCACGTACGACGCCGGCACTCTGGACGTCTACACCGTCCACGAGTCCTTCGACCTCGCCACCCCGCTCGACACGGACCGCCTCCGCACCGCCGTACGGGTGCTGCTGGACCGCACCCCCAGCCTGCGCGCCGGATTCACCAGCGAAGGACTGCGCCAGCCGGTGCAGTTCATCGTCCGCGACCCCGAGATCCCTCTCGAAGAGGTCGACCTCTCCGGCCTGCCCGCCGCCGAACAGGACGCCCGCCTGCGGGAACTGACGGAGGCCGAACGCGCGCGCCGCTTCGATCTGACCCGACCCCTGCTCTTCCGCATCCTGGTCGTCCGTCTCGGTGCGGAGCGCGGTGACCGCCTGGTCGTCGGCCGCCATCTGCTCCTGTGGGACGGCTGGTCCGCGTGGCTCTTCCTCGACCAGCTCTTCGCCCTGTACGAGTCGGGCGGTGACCCGAGCACTCTGGCCGCCCCCGGCTCGTACCGCGACTACCTGACCTGGCTGGAGGTCCAGGACACCGCCGTCGCCACCGCCGCCTGGCGCACCGCGCTGGCCGGGCTCGACGAGCCCACCCTGCTCGCCGCCGCCGACCAGGGCCTGGAGCCGGACATCCCGGAGAGCCTCGACGCCTTCGTCCCTGACGAGGTGGGGACACGGCTGCGCGACATCGGCCGCCGGCACGGACTGACCCTCAACACCGTGCTCAACGCCGCCTGGGGGCTGACCCTGGCGAGCGCGACCGGCCGAACCGACGTCGTCTTCGGCACCACCGTCGCCGGCCGCCCGAGCGAGGTGCCGGAGATCGAGAACGTCATCGGCATGTTCCTCAACACCGTTCCCGCCCGCATCGCCTACGACCCTGCCGAACCCGTACTCGCCCTGCTGCGCCGCGTCCAGGACGAGCGGCTGGCCGTCATGCCGTACGAGTACCTGGGCCTCGGCGTGCTGCAGGCCGAGACCGGGCACCGGCGGCTGTTCGACACCCTCTTCGTGCTGCGCAACAGCGACACCGAGGAACGCCTCGCCGAACTGAGCGACCACCACGGGGCCACCGCCGTCGCCAACGTCGACGCCACGCACTATCCCGTCAACCTCGTCGTCACCCCGGGACGCAGGATCCAGGTCACCCTGACCCACCGGGCCGATGTCGTCGCCCGCCCCCGGGCTCAGGACCTGCTCGACCGGTTCACCCTGCTGCTGGCACGGCTCACCGACGACCTCGAAGCGCCTGTCGGACGGATCGACGCGCAACTGCCGTACGAGCGGCGGCAAGGGGAGCGCGAACGCGCCGAGGGCCGGGTGCCCGACCTTGAGGACACCATCGCCGACCTGCTGGCGGCGCAGGCCGTGGCCACACCCGACACCACCGCGCTCGTCTTCGGCGACCGGACCCTCACGTACGCCCAACTCGACGCCCGTATCAACCGCATGGCCCGTCTGCTGCTCGACCGGGGCGCCGCGCCCGAGCGGGTCGTCGCGCTCGGACTGCCCCGCTCCCTCGACATGGTCGTCGCGCTCTTCGCCGTGCTGCGCACGGGCGCCGCGTACCTCCCGCTGGAGCTGGACCATCCGGACGACCGGCTCGTGGCGATGCTCCAGGACGCCCGGCCGACGCTCCTGCTGTCCCACACCGCCGTCTCCGCGCGGCTGTCGGCGGCCGACACACCCCGCGCCCTGCTGGACGACCCCGCGGTCACCGCCGAACTGGCCGCGTTCCCGGCCGACCTGGAGCGGCGGCGCTTCAGCCTGGAGCACCCGGCGTACGTCATCTACACCTCCGGGTCCACCGGCCGCCCCAAGGGTGTGGTCACGCCCTACCGCGGGCTGACCAACATGCAGCTCAACCACCAGCGGGAGATCTTCGAACCGGCCATCGCCTCGGCGGGCGGGCGCGGACTGCGCATCGCGCACACCGTGTCGTTCGCCTTCGACATGTCCTGGGAAGAGCTGCTGTGGCTCGTCGAGGGCCATGAGGTGCACATCTGCGACGAGGAGCTGCGGCGTGACGCCGAGGCCCTGGTCGCGTACTGCGAGACCCATCGCGTCGACGTCATCAACGTGACGCCCACCTACGCCCATCTCCTCATCGAGCAGGGCCTGTTGGAGGGACACCGGCCGCCGCTCGTGCTGCTCGGCGGCGAGGCCGTCTCCGAGACCGTGTGGAACCGGCTCCGCGACACCGAGGGCACGTACGGATACAACCTCTACGGGCCGACCGAGTACACCATCAACACCCTCGGCGGCGGCACCCTCGACAGCGCCACCCCGACCGTCGGACGTCCGATCCGCGGTACCCGTGCCCACATCCTGGACGCATGGCTGCGGCCGGTGCCCGAGGGCGTGCCCGGCGAGCTGTACATCGCGGGCATCGGCCTGGCCCGCGGCTATCTGGAGCGGCCGGGGCTGACCGCCGAGCGGTTCGTCGCCGACCCCTTCGGCGAGCCCGGCGAGCGCATGTACCGCACCGGTGACCTCGTACGCCGCGACCCGGACGGCAACCTCGACTTCCTCGGCCGCACCGACGACCAGGTCAAGATCCGCGGCTACCGCGTGGAACTGGGCGAGATCGAGGCCGCGCTCTCCCGGCACCCCCAGGTCGCGCACGCCGCCGTCGTCGTCCGCGACGAACGGCTCGTCGGCTACGTCGTCCCGGCCCCGCTGACCGGCGACGACCGCGACGGCGCCGAACGCGAACAGGTCGGCGAGTGGCAGGAGATCTACTCCGACGAGTACGAGGAGATCAGCACCGCGGTCTTCACCGAGGACTACGCGGGCTGGGACTCGTCGTACGACGGCCGGCCCATCCCCTTCGAGGAGATGCGGGAGTGGCGCGAGGCCACCGTCGCCCGGATCCGCTCGCTGCGACCGCGCCGCGTCCTGGAGATCGGCGTCGGCTCCGGTCTGCTGCTGTCCAGGCTCGCACCGGAGGCAGAGGCCTACTGGGCCACCGACTTCGCCGCCCCCGTCATCCGCAAGATCGGTGAGGAGCTGGCCCGGGACCCGGAACTGGCCGCACGCGTCACCCTGCGCGCCCAGCCCGCCGACGACCTGACCGGCCTGCCCGCCGACGGATACTTCGACACCGTCGTCATCAACTCCGTCATCCAGTACTTCCCGAGCATCGACTACCTGACGACGGTGATCGAGGGCGCGATGCGACTCCTGGCGCCGGGCGGCGCGCTGTTCGTCGGAGACGTCCGCAACCTGCGCCTCGCCCGGACCTTCCAGACGGAGATCCAGCAGGCCAGGGGCGTCACGGGGGAGGGCCTTGAGCGTGCCGTCGAGCGCGGGCTGCGCCTGGAGAAGGAACTCCTCGTCGACCCCGACTACTTCACCACCCTCGGCCACCGCGTCGACCTGCGCACCAAGCGCGCCCGCCACCACAACGAACTGACCCGCCACCGCTACGACGCCGTCCTGTACGCCGGTGAGGCCGATCTCGCCCTGGAACACGTGCCGTCGGTCGGCTTCACCGACGACCTCGATCCGGCCGACCTCGTCCGTGCGGTCACCCCGCTGCGGTTCACCGGCGTTCCCGACGCCCGTGTCGGGGCCCCCGGGGGAGTGGACCCCGAGTCGCTGCACGACCTCGGCGCCCAGCTCGGCTGCCACGTCCTGACGACCTGGTCCCGCGAACCCGGCACGTACGACGCCGTGTTCATCCCCGACAGCGGTACCCGTACCGGCGGTCCCGGGCGCACCGCCGGGCTCTACCTCCCGGGCGGCGGCGAGGCTCCGTACGCCAACGAACCGACCGCGGCGCGCGGCGCGAACAGCCTCGTGCGGCGGCTGCGGGACGACCTCAAGCGGCAGCTGCCCGAGTACATGGTCCCGGCCGCGTTCGTGACCCTCGACCGGTGGCTGCCCATGAACGACAACGGCAAGCTGGACGTACGCGCCCTGCCCGACGCCGAGCCCGCGGTCGCCCTCGGCACCGGACGCGGCCCGCGCACCCCGCAGGAAGAGGTGCTCTGCCGCCTCTTCGCCGAGGTGCTGGGCCTGCCCGAAGTCGGCGCGGAGGACGGCTTCTTCGACCTGGGCGGCCACTCGCTGCTCGCCACCCGGCTGATCAGCCGGGCCCGCACGGAACTGGGCGCCGAACTGGCGATCCGCGACCTCTTCGAGGCACCGACACCCGAACTGCTCGCCGCACGGGCCGACACCGGGCGCCCCGCCCGCCCGGCCGTCGCCCCCGCCGTACGCCCCGAACGCGTCCCGCTCTCGCCGGCCCAGCGCCGGCTGTGGCTGGTCGAACGCATCACCGGCAGCGGTGTCGCGTACAACTTCCCGCTGGTCTTCCGGCTGCGCGGAGAGCTCGATCTCGGCGCGCTGCGGTCCGCGCTGACCGATGTGGCGGGCCGGCACGAGGCGCTGCGCACGGTGTTCCACGAGCACGACGGAGAGCCGTACCAGGTCATCGTCCCGGCCGCCGAGGCCGCGCCCGGGTTCACCGTGACGGACTGCGCGGAGCAGGCGCTGGACGCGCTGATCCGGGCGGCGCAGCGCCGCCCCTTCGACCTGGCACGCGAACTCCCCCTGCGCTGCGAGGTGTTCAGGGTCGGTCCGGCCGACCATGTGGTGGCCGTCGTACTGCACCACATCACCACCGACGAATGGTCCGACCGGCCGTTCCTCGCCGACCTGAACACCGCGTACGCGGCCCGGGTCGCGGGCGGGGAGCCCGGCTGGGCGCCGCTGCCGGTGCAGTACGCGGACTACACGCTGTGGCAGGAGGATCTGCTGGCCCAGGTCGGCGACGAACAGCTGGCTCACTGGACGCGGACACTGAGCGGTCTTCCGGAGGAGCTGGCACTGCCCCTGGACCGGCCGCGGCCCGCCGAGCCCACCGGACTCGGCGGCAAGGTCCGACACGAGGTGCCCGCCGAGGTCGGCCGCACCCTGCGCGAGCTGTCCGGCGAGACCGGCACCAGCATGTTCATGCTCCTCCAGGCGGCCACCGCGACCCTGCTGCACCGTTTGGGCGCGGGCGACGACATCCCGCTCGGCGCACCCATCGCGGGCCGCACGGACAGCGGCCTGGACGAGCTGGTCGGCTTCTTCGTCAACACGCTGGTCCTGCGCACCGACCTGTCCGGCGACAACCTGACGTTCCGTCAACTGGTTGCCAGGGTCCGGGAGTCGGCCCTCGCCGCCTTCGAGCATCAGGACCTGCCCTTCGACCGGGTCGTGGAGGCCGTCAACCCGCCGCGCGTGGCGGGCCGCAACCCGCTGTTCCAGGTGATGCTGGGCTACCACTACCGCCCCGACGGCGATCCCGACCTGCTGGGCCTGTCCACCGAGTGGTCCGACATGGACACCGGCAGGGCCAAGTTCGACCTGCACTTCACCTTCGTGGACGCGTCGGATCAGCTGGTCCTGCTGCTCGACTACGCGGCCGACCTGTGCGACGAGGCGACGGCGGAACGCCTCGCCACACGCCTGGTCCGGCTGCTGGAACAGGTCACCGGCACACCGGACCTGCCGGTGCGCGAGGTGGAGGTGCTGACGGCCGACGAGCGGGCGCTCGTCCTCGCGGACTGGAACGACACAGCCCACGAGACGGCCTCCACCACCCTCCCCGAGCTGTTCCGCGCCCAGGCGGCCCGCACGCCCGACGCGCTCGCACTGGTCTTCGGCGAACAGCGGCTGACGTACGGCGAGTTGGACGAGCGCGTCGAACACACCGCGCGGGTGCTGGCCGGCCTGGGCGTGGGCCCGGAGCGCACCGTGGCCGTCGCGCTGCCGCGCTCGGCGGATCTCGTCGTCGCCCTGCTCGCGGTGCATCGCGCGGGCGGCGCCTATCTGCCCCTGGACGCCGACTACCCGCCGGAGCGCCTCGCGTTCATGCTGGCGGACGCCCGCCCGGTGTGCGTGATCCGCGACCGCCTGCCCGAGGGGGCAAAGGGCCCGCTTCCTGCCGCGTACGACCCGTCGAGCCCCGCCTACGTCATCTACACCTCCGGTTCCACGGGGCGTCCGAAGGGCGTGGTCGTCCCGCAGTCGGGCATCGTCAACCGCCTGTTGTGGATGCGGGACGCGTACGGGCTGACCGGTGAGGACCGGGTGCTGCAGAAGACGCCGTCCAGTTTCGACGTGTCCGTGTGGGAGTTCTTCTGGCCGCTGATCACCGGGGCCGCCCTGGTGGTCGCCAGGCCCGACGGGCACAAGGACCCCCGCCACCTCGCCGAACTGATACAGCGGCAGTCCGTCACCGTCGCGCACTTCGTGCCCTCGATGCTCCAGTTGTTCCTGGAGGAGCCGACGGCCGCGGGGTGCACGGGCCTGCGCCGGGTGATGTGCAGTGGCGAGGCCCTGTCCGTCCCGCTCGCACACCGGTTCCACCGGACGTTCGCCTCGACCGAGCTGCACAACCTGTACGGGCCGACCGAGGCGTCCGTCGACGTCACCGCGATCCAGGTGCACCCGGGCGCCACCTCGGTGCCCATCGGACGGCCGGTGTGGAACACCCGCGTGTACGTCCTGGACGCCGCGCTGCGGCCGGTGCCGCCGGGTGTCGCGGGGGAGCTGTACCTCGCCGGTGCCCAGCTGGCCCGTGGCTATCTCGACCGCGCCGGTCTGACCGCCGAGCGGTTCGTCGCCGATCCGTACGGCGGGTCCGGCGAGCGTATGTACCGCACGGGCGACCTGGCCCGCTGGACGGCCGACGGCACGGTCGAATACCTGGGCCGCACCGACGACCAGGTCAAGATCCGCGGCTTCCGGATCGAACTCGGCGAGATCGAGAGCGTCCTGGGGCGGCACGACACCGTTGCCCGGGCCGTGGTCGTCCCGCACGGCCAGCGACTTGTGGCGTACGTCGTTCCGGCCCGAGCCGCAGCCGGAGCCGCAGCCGCAGGTCGAGCCGCAGCCGCGCCGGCACCCGCGGCCGGCACCCCGGCTGCGGCCCGCGTCGCGGACCCCGCGGCCCTCCGCCGTCACGTCGCCGCCGAGCTGCCCGAGCACATGGTCCCCGCGGTCCTCATGGTCCTGGACGCCCTGCCGCTGACCCCCAACGGCAAGCTCGACCGCAGGGCGCTGCCCGCTCCCGACTTCGCCGCCGGGACCACCGAGACCCTGCCGCGCACCCCGCGCGAGGAGATCCTCTGCGGTCTGTTCGCCGACGTCCTGGGCCTCGAACGCGTCGGCGTGCACGACGACTTCTTCGCCCTCGGCGGTCACTCCCTGGTGGCCATGCGGCTCGCCGCCCGCGTCCGGGCGGTGCTCGGCGCCGAGGCATCCCTGCGCACGGTCTTCGAGGCCCCGACGGCGGCCCGTCTCGCCGACGCGCTCCGCGACAGGGCCGGGGCCGACCTGCCCGTCCTCGCCCCGGCGGTCCGGCCGGAACGGCTGCCGCTCTCCTTCGCCCAGCAGCGGCTGTGGGTCCTGTACCGGGTGGAGGGCCCCAGTCCCACGTACAACATCCCGCTGCTCTGGCGGGTCTCCGGGACACTCGACGCCGATGCGCTGCGACTCGCGGTCGACGACCTGGTGGCCCGCCACGAGCCACTGCGCACCGTCTTCCCCGAGGAGGACGGGCGGGCGTACCAGCTGATCCTGGACCCGTCGCGGGCCGGGGTCGCCGTGCGGACCGCCTCCGTGGCCGGTGCGGGGGAGCTGGCGGAGCGGCTGGCCGAGGCCGTCGGGTACGGCTTCGAGCTGGACCGGGAAGCGCCCCTGCGCGTACATCTCCTGCGCACCGCCGAGGACGAGCACGTCCTGCTGCTCCTGCTCCACCACATCGCGGGCGACGAGTGGTCGGACCGGCCCCTCACTCGCGACCTGGCAGCCGCCTACGAGGCACGCGCGGCGGGCCGTGCGCCCGCGTGGGCGCCGCTGCCCGTCCAGTACGCCGACTACAGCCTGTGGCAGCGTGCGGTACTCGGCGACGAGAAGGACCCGCAGAGCCTGGCGTCCCGCCAACTCACCTTCTGGAAGCGGGCCTTGGCGGGGCTGCCCGAAGAACTGGCGCTGCCCGTCGACCGGCCTCGCCCGCTGGAGGCCAGCTACCGCGGTGGCGTGGTCGACATGGCCCTCGACCCGGAGCTGGCGGCGGGACTGCGCGAGCTGGCCCGGTCCGGCAACGTCAGTATGTTCATGATCGTCCAGGCGGCCGTGGCGGCCCTGCTGACCAGACTGGGCGCCGGTACGGACATCCCGCTCGGCAGCCCGATCGCCGGACGCGGCGAAGAGGCGCTGGAGGACCTGGTCGGCTTCTTCCTCAACACCCTGGTGCTGCGCACCGACACCTCGGGCGACCCGGCGTTCCGCGAACTGCTCGCCCGCGTCCGGGAGACCGACCTGGCCGCCTTCGACCACCAGGACGTGCCGTTCGAGCGGGTGGTGGACGTACTCAGCCCCGCGCGCTCGCTGTCCCGGCACCCGCTGTTCCAGGTCATGGTCGTCCACCTCGCGGCGGGCGGTGCCGGAGAAGTCCTCGCCGGCCTCGACGCCCGACGGGAGGAAGTAGGCGCGACCGGCGCCAAGTTCGACCTCTCCTTCGACTTCGTGGAACGCGGCGGCGGTCATGACGTGGAGGGTGGCGGGGGTGTCGACGGCGTCCTGGAGTACAGCAGCGACCTCTTCGACCACGCGACCGCCGAGGCGATCGCCGAACGGCTCGTGCGGCTGCTGCGGGCCGTGGTCGCCGCCCCCGACACCCCGATCAGCCGGATCGACATCCTCGGCGACGCCGAGCGCCGACGCATCCTCACCGAGTGGAACGACCGGCCCCTGCTCGCCGGACCGACCACCGTACCGGCCCTCTTCGAACGGCAGGCCGCGCTCTCACCGGACGCACCGGCCGTCGCGTCCGACGGCATCAGGCTGACGTTCGCCCAGCTCAACGCCAAGGCGAACCGCCTCGCCCGGTTGCTCGTCGACCGGGGCGCGGGACCGGAACGGCTCGTGGCGCTGGCCCTGCCCCGCACCGCCCGCACCCTGCTGGCCATCCTCGCCGTGCACAAGGCGGGCGCCGCCTACCTGCCGCTCGACCCGGACGCCCCGAGCGCCCACCTGCACGACACGCTCGCCGACGCCCGGCCGATCCTGACACTCACCACCCGGCAGATCGCGCCGCTGCTCCCGGCGGACGGCCCGCCGGTACTGGAACTGGACGCCGGGGCGACCGCCGAACTGCTCGCCGCCCAGCCCGCGACCGACCTCACCGACACCGACCGCGTCACGGCCCTGACTCCGCGCCATCCGGCGTACGTCATCTACACCTCCGGCTCCACCGGCCGCCCCAAGGGCGTCGTCGTCACCCACGAGACGGTCGGCAACCTCTTCCACAGCCACCGCGAGACGCTGTACGAGCCCGCGAAGGCGCTCACCGGCCGACGGCATCTGCGCGCCGGGCACGCCTGGGCGTTCTCCTTCGACGCCTCATGGCAGCCGCAGCTGTGGCTCCTGGACGGGCACTGCGTGCACGTCGTCTCCGACGAGGCCCGCCGTGACCCGGACCTGCTGGCCGCGGCCGTCGTCGAGCACGGCTTCGACTTCCTGGAGGTCACACCGTCGTTCTTCGCGCAGATGGCCGAGGCCGGACTCGTACGCGAGGACGGCAGCAGCCCCCTCGCGGTCGTGGGTGTCGGCGGCGAGGCCGTGCCCGGCGCCCTGTGGGAGCGGCTCGGACACCTGAACGGCACCGAGGCCTTCAACCTCTACGGACCCACCGAATCCACCGTCGACGCCCTCGTGGCCCGGGTGCGCGACAGCGACCGCCCGCTCGTCGGCCGCCCGGTCGCGGGCACCAGCGCGTACGTGCTCGACCACCGGCTGCAGCCCGTACCGCCCGGCGTGACGGGGGAGCTGTACCTGGCCGGTGGCGGCCTCGCCCGCGGGTACCTGGGCCGTCCCGCCCTGACGGCGGAGCGGTTCGTCGCCAACCCGTTCGGAGGCGGGCCCGGCTCCCGCCTCTACCGGACCGGCGACCTCGCCCGCTGGACCGCCGACGGACACCTCGACTACCTGGGCCGCGCCGACGACCAGGTCAAGATCCGGGGCTTCCGTATCGAACCCGGCGAGATCGAGTCCGTGCTCACCGCCCACCCGGACGTCGCACATTGTGTGGTGACGGTGCGTCAGGAGGTCGCTCGGAAGCTGCTCGTGGCGTATGTGGTCCCCGCGTCCGGGGCGCTGCCCGACCCCGGACGGTTGCGCGCCCACGTCGGCGGAAACCTGCCCGACCACATGGTCCCGGCCGCCGTGGTCCTCCTGGACCGGCTGCCGAAGCTCGCCAACGGCAAGCTGGACCGGGCCGCCCTGCCCGCCCCCGACTTCTCCGCGCTCTCCACCGGCCGTGCCCCCGGCACCGAGCTGGAGAAGACCCTGTGCACGGTGTTCGCCGAGGTGCTCGGCCTGGCCGAGGTCGGTGTCGACGACGACTTCTTCACTCTCGGCGGCGACAGCATCATGGCGATGCAACTCGTCAGCAGGGCCCGCGCGGCCGACGTGCGGATCACTCCGCGCCTGGTGCTCAGGCACCGTACGGTCGCCGGTCTCGCCGACGTGGCGACCGCCACCGGAGCCGCCGACGCCCGTCCCGCCGACGAGGGAACCGGCGTCGTGCCGATCACCCCGGTCATGCACTGGCTGCGCGAACTCGGCGGCCCGTTCCAGGGCTACCACCAGTCGGCCCTGGTCCGCACACCCGCCGCCCTCGACCGCCCGAAGCTCACGGCCGTACTGCGAGCACTGGCCGACCGCCACGCCATGCTGCGGGGCACGCTGGTGCGAAGCGCACCCCTTCAGGGGCGCGGGGCTGAGACACATGAGGCTCCGCCGCCTGGGCGCGAGCAGCCCCCACTGCCCCGCGGCCGACGAACGACCGCTGCCGCCGAGGACGGCTACGGCGGCGACTGGAGCATCGCGGTGCCGCCCGCCGACGCGGTGGACCCGGGGTCCTGGATCGAGCGCGTCGACGTCACAGGGCTGGACCCCGACGCGCTGCGGGCAGCCGTCGCGACCGGTGCGCACGCCGCCCGCGCGACCCTCGACCCCGAAGCCGGCGCCATGGTGAGGGCGGTCTGGTTCGACGCGGGCGACGAGCCCGGCCGACTGCTCCTGATGGCCCATCACCTCGTGACCGACGGTGTGTCCTGGCGCGTCCTGCTGCCGGACATGGAGACCGCCTGGCGAGCGGTCGAGGCGGGACGCCCCGCCGAGCTGCCGCCCGTCGACACCTCCTTCCGCACCTGGGCGCGCAGGCTCGGTGAACTGGCCAGGGACCCGGCCCGCGAGGCGGAACTGCCCTTCTGGACGGGTGTGCTGGAAAGCGCGGCACCCCTGCCGCTGAAGAGCCCGCTGGACCCGGTCCGCGACACGACCGGCACCGTACGGCGGCTGGAGCTGCGGCTGCCCGCCGAGTACACGGGTCCGCTGCTGTCCGCGGTACCGTCCGCCTTCACCGCGAACGTCAACGACGTGCTGCTCACCGGTCTCGCACTCGCCGTGGCCGACTGGCGGCGACGGCACGACGGCGGCGCCCGGGGACCGGTCCTGGTCGACCTGGAGAGCCACGGCCGCGACGAGGAGGTGGCGGGGGACGTCGACCTGTCCCGTACGGTCGGCTGGTTCACCAGCGTCTTCCCTGTCCTGCTCGACCCCGGGCCCGTCGACCTGGACGCGGCCCTGGAGGGTGGCCCGGCCGTCGAGGAGGCGCTCGACCGGACCCGCCGGCACCTCGCCTCACTGCCGGCGAACGGCGTCGGCTACGGCATGCTCCGCCACCTCAACCCCCGTACGGCACCGGTGCTCGCCGGCTTCGAGGCGCCGCCGATCGAGTTCAACTACCTCGGCCGCTTCGGCATCCCCGAGGCGACGGACTGGTCGTACGCCCCCGAGGAGGACGTCTCGGACATCGGTCCCGAGCCCGGTATGCGGGAAGGGCACGCGCTGGGCATCAACGTGGTGACCGAGGACCGCGCCGACGGGCCCGTCCTGGCCGCCCACTGGTCCTGGCCGGAGGCGGTCCTGGACGAGGAGGCGGTCCGCGACCTGGCGGAGACCTGGTTCCGGGCGCTCAGGGCGCTGGTCTCCCGCGCGGCGGCCCGTACGAACCGGGACCAGGTCAACCCGTACGACTCCTGACCGGATCAACCCCCGTGGACCAGAACAACCACCGTAGGAAGCAAGCGAGTCGGAGGACCCTCATGAGCACCAACCCGTTCGAGAACCCCGAAGGCACCTACTCCGTGCTCGTCAACGACGAGGGCCAGTACAGCCTGTGGCCCGACTTCGTGGACGTGCCGGCCGGCTGGACCGTCGCGCACGGCCCCGCTCCCCGCCAGGAGTGCCTGGACCACATCGAGACCAACTGGACGGACATGCGCCCCAGGAGCCTGGTGGAGCGGACGGCGGCGGACCAGGCCGGCTGAGGCCCCGGTGATGCTCTCCACGAGACTCACCAACGCCCGCTTCCTCACCATGGACCCGGACCGTCCCGTCGCCCGCGAACTGGGCGTCTGGCGGGGCCGGATCGTGGGCCTGGACGAGGAGGTGGCCGCCCTGCCCGCCCGCAGGGTTATCGACCTCCAGGGTGCCACCGTGCTGCCCGGATTCATCGACAGCCATGTCCATCTGGCCTGGACCGGCTTCAAGGCGGGCACGCCGAGCATCGCGCCGTGCCGGTCGGTCGAGGACGTACTGGCCGCGGTGGCCGAGGCGGTGGCGCGCACACCCGAAGGAGGCTGGACGGACCTCGCGGGGTACGACCAGCGGGGCCTCGGCCGCCACCTGACCGCGGCGGAACTGGACGGGGTCGGCGCCGGGCGCAAGGTGTTCCTGATGCACGACTCCGGACACGGCTGCATGGTCAACACGGCCGTCCTGGACCTGCTGCCCGCCGAACTGGCGAGCGGGGACGGCTTTCTCGCCGAGGGGGCCATGGGGGCCGCGCGGGCGCTGCGACTGCCCTACTCCCAGCAGGAGTTGGCCGACGCGATCGGACACGCGGCGCGCGGCTGCCTGACCGAGGGCATCACCGGCTGCGCCGAGGCGGGCATCGGCGGAGTCCTGTTCGGGCACAGCCCTGTCGAGCTGGGCGCGTACCAACTGGCTTCGGAACAGGGCAAACTGCCCCTGCGCGTGCAGCTCATGGTGTCCGCGGACCGGCTGCGCCCCGTCGCCGCGCACCGGGACGACGGCATCCCCCGCGCCCTCGACCTCGGTCTGCGCACGGGGTTCGGCGGTGACCGGCTCTCCGTCGGCGCACTGAAGATCTACACCGACGGCGGCATGATGGCCCGTACCGCCGCCCTCAGCCGCCCCTACGAAGGACTTGACCACACCGGCCAGTTGCAGGACGACCCCGAGTCGCTCGCGGACACGATCGTCGACGGACATCTCGCGGGCTGGCAGCTGGCCGTCCACGCGATCGGCGACCGGGCGGCCGATGTGGCCCTCGACGCGCTGGAGCGGGCGCAGCGCCTGCGTCCGAGGCCGGGCGCCCGGCACCGCATCGAGCACGCGGGCCTCATCCGGCCCGACCAGCTGGACCGCCTCGCGCGGCTGGGTGTGACAGCCGTGGTCCAGCCGAACTTCCTGCGCTGCTTCGGCGACGACTACGCGGCCGTCATGGGGAAGGAGCGGGCGCCCTGGCTCTACCGTGGCAGGGGATTTCTCGACCACGGCATCACGCTGGTCGGCAGTTCCGACCGGCCCGTCGCGGACGGATCGCCGCTCAGGGCGGTCCAGTTCATGGTCGAGCGGGCCTCCGAGTCGGGGCAGGTCATCGGCCCGGACGAGGGCATCACCGTCGACGAGGCACTGCGCGCCTACACCGTGGCCGGCGCCTTCGCCTGCCACTGGGAGGATCGCGCGGGCAGTCTCACGCCGGGCAGAAGCGCGGATCTGGTCGTCCTGGGCGACGATCCCACCCGTGTCGAGACCTCGCGCATCGGTGACATCGACGTGGTCGCGACATTCGTCGACGGCCGGGAGACCGAAGGAGGCGCACTGTGAGCACGCGCGTCGACGGCGTGGAAACGTACGCCCACCTGTGGCGGGCGCCCGCGTACCCGCGCAGATGGGTGCTCTGGGACACCGCTGAGGGCGTTCCGGAGGGCGTTCTCGTCTTCGACCGGGGCACCAACTGCCTGGTGGACATCGACGAAGGTCCGTTGCGGGGTGAGGTGCTGCGCAGGATGCGCGAGGCGGGTGTACCGGAGAGCGACGAGTATCCGGGACGCCCTTGCGCGTGAGCCGTCCGCTGTCGTGTCCACTCGGGCGCGACGGTCAACCGGCGCCCGTCGCATGTCACATGCTCTGTGCCGCCTTGCCGTGCAGGAGGTGACGGATCAGCTGGTTGGTGGTGCAGACGACGCCGGTCCGCGCGATCCACCGCAGTGCCATGGAGTGGTCCTCGGCGGAGAAGTCCGCCACCGCGTCGGCCACCACGAACGGCTGGATGTCGTGCATGAAGGCGTCCGCGGCCGTGAGCAGGATGCCGAGATGCGCCCGCACCCCGCAGAGGATCAGTTGATCGCGCCCCTCGGAGCGCAGCAGCCTGCCGAGATGGCTGCGGAGGAACGCGTTGTGGCGGACGTTGACCATCAGGTGTTCGCCCACCCGGGGCATGAGCGGTGCCACGACCGCCGCGTCCCCGTCGGGCTCAGGGCCGATGCCCGGGCCCCAGATGTCGCGCATCAGACCGCGCTGGCCGGGGCGCTGCCCGGACGGTTCGGCGCTGAAGACGATCGGCATGCCGAGGGTGCCCGCCAGTTCGCGCAGGGTGGCGATGTTGTCGATCAGTTCCACGACGGGGGAGCAGTCCGGCGGGAAGGCCTGGACGAAGTGGTTCTGCATGTCGTGGACCAGCAGTGCGGCCCGCGCCGGGTCGATCGTCCAGGCCGGGCCGGACGCGGGAACCGCGGAGCGGTCTGGCATGGCGTAGGAGTTGATGACGGGCAGGACCATGGGCGGACTCCTCCCTGGTGGCGTGGACCCCCGAGCCCTCTAGGGCAAGTTAGCTTAGCCTAAGCTAACTTGCTGTGGAGGGTGGCGTGTCAGGCACCCGATCGAGCCGTGGACCAGGAATCTCGACTTCGAGGGGGATCAGATCATGGCCGGCGGTACGTACCGGGACGCCTGGGGCATTCCGCATCTCCGGGCTGCCGATCCACTGCGGCCGGCCTTCGTCCAGGGACGGAACGCGGCACGCGACCGCGCCTGGCAACTGGAGGTGGAACGGCACCGCTCCCAGGGCACCACCGCCTCCCTCCCGAGGCCCTCCGCCCGGTACGTGTGGGACCTCGCCGACCGCGACAACAGCCTCTGGGTCGGCGCCCACGGAACCCCGGGCACCCCACACCACCGGGACCAGCTCCCCCTCTGGCTGCACGGCGAACTCGCCCCCGTCAGCACCGACTTCGCCCAGCTCGTCGAGGAGCCCGACGACGAGTGAGGGCACCGAACCGGTTCGTCTGCCGGGCGCGTACGGCACGCGGTACGAGCCCGCGCGAGCCGTCCCTACGATCCGCTCAAGCCGGAGGCCTGCTCGGATCGTGCCCCAGGGTCATCAGCCGACGGCGGCGACGAGTCTCCTCGGCCTCGGACGCCTGCTTCGGCTCGCGCTCGGGGCCGGTCTCGGCGGTGACGGTGTCCACGACCTCGTACATCACGTCGAGGTCGTCGTCGGTGAGATCGATACGCCGTTTCTGCAGGATGGCCAGCACATGCTCGCCCGTCGGCGCACCCGCGTGCTCGGGCGGCGCCACGGACTCCTCGGACGCGTCGTTCACCCGCAGCCAGGCGGCCAGCTCCTGTGAGGTCATGTTCACCACGCGGTGGAACTCGGCCCACAGCGCGTCGAGTTCGAGGGCGTCGGCCATCGGGCGTCCCTTTCGGTCGTAAACTTCGTGTTCTGCCTGCCTGCCCGGCAGGAGGGGTTTCACGCGAGCACGCCGTCCACGAAGCGAGTGACATCGGCCAGGACCGTGTCCTTGACCGTCTCGTTGAACACCTCGTGCTGAGCGCCCGGGTACACGCGCTCGTCCCACTCGGTGCCGCGCAGCTCCTCGATGCCGGCCCGGCCGGCGGGCAACGGCACGATCCGGTCGTCGTCCCCGTGCAGCCACAGCAGCGGCAGGGTCCCCACGTCACCGCTCTCGGAGATGGTGTCCAGGGCGTGGACGAAGGCCTCCAGCGTGGTCCGCTCGAACGGCCCGTGCCGGACGAGGGGATCCGCCGCGTACGCCCGTCCGACCGCCGGATCACGCGAGAGCGCCGTCGGGTCGATGGGGACCTCGGGCAGCGGATCGAGCGCGAGCAGCTGACGAAGCGGCTCCCAGTCCCCGAGCACCGGCCCCGACAGGACGAGCGCGGCCAACCCGTCCCCGTACCGCTGGGCGTATCGCGCCGCGACGAGGCCGCCCATCGAGTGGCCGATCAGCACGACCGGCACACCCGGGTACGCGTCCCGGGCCGGCAGTTCCACCGCGCGGACGTCGCTCACCACGTCCTCGAAGTCCTCGATCAGCACCCGTGCGCCGCCGGACTTCCCATGTCCCATGTGGTCGGGGCCGAACACCGCCGCGCCATGCCCGCGCAGCACATTGGCGACGTACTCGTAGCGGCCGATGTGCTCGCCGTATCCATGGACCAGCAGTGCCACGTACCGCGGCCGTTCCCGTGGCCACTCGCGTGCCGTGATGCTGCTCCGGGTGCCCGTGAGGGTGAGCTCGCGGGAGTCGGCCATGGGTCCTCCATCGGCGTCGGCGAAGGTTCGGGGGCGATCAGGGGCGGGCGGGGACGATCGAAGGGGATCGAGGGGGATCTTTCCAGGGGGCGAGGAGGCGGTCCAGAGCGCGCGGCCGGTGGCGGTGGCAGGGGTCACCTGTCGAGCCGCGCCTGACAGGGCCGGATAGGTGGGCATAGCATCGGTCCCCGCATGAACACGATGACGCTCTGGCACATCACTCCCTGGGAGTTCGCCGCCCTCGCCGCCGCGGCTCTGCTCGTCGGCTTCTCCAAGACCGCCGTGAGCGGGGCCAACACCGTCAGCCTCGCGATCTTCGCTGCGGTCCTGCCCGCCAGGGCGTCCACGGGGGTGCTGCTGCCCATTTTGATCGTCGGGGACGTGCTCGCCGTACTCACCTACCGGCGGCACGCGCACTGGCCGACCCTGTGGAAGCTGTTCCCGGCGGTCGCCGCGGGCGTGGTCTTCGGCACGGTGTTCCTGGTGTGGGCGGACGACGCGATGGTGCGTACGTCGATCGGCGCGATCCTGCTTCTCATGGCCGGGGTCACCATGTGGCGCCGGCGGAAGGCCGAGGCCACGGAGGTGGAGGAGCGGCCCGACTCGGTGGCCACGCGGACCGGCCGGATCAAGGCCCGCTCGTACGGAGTGCTGGGCGGCTTCACCACGATGGTCGCCAACGCGGGCGGCCCCGTGATGTCGATGTACCTCCTCTCCGCGGGCTTCCGCAAGCTCGGCTTCCTGGGGACCTCCGCCTTCTTCTTCCTGATCGTCAACGTCTCCAAGGTCCCCTTCAGCGTCGGCCTCGGCCTGATCGACGGCCACTCCCTGCTCCTGGACGCGGCCCTGGCGGCCTTCGTCCTCCCGGGCGCCCTCATCGGCACATGGGCGGTGGACCGCATCGACCAACGCCTGTTCGAACGCCTGGTGATCGCGGCAACGGTCCTGGGCGGCCTACAACTGCTGCTGCGCTGAACAGCGCCCAGCGGAGGGCGCCCTGCAGGGGCGCGGGGCGGTGACACTGTGCGGCTCCGCCGCGTGGGCGCGACCACCCACGACGCACCCGCACACAAGGCAACCGACCTTCAGCGGCCGCTCTCCGCCGAGGCGAGAACCTTCGAAGGGGACTCCGCCGAGGCATCGTCCGTCAGGTCCTCCACCAGCAACCGCTTGGCAATGCTGTCGACGGCGACCCGAAGCTCCGCCCCCGACGGCCGCCCGAGGTCCTGCTCGACCCGATCGGCCAGCCAGCACCCCCACGCCTCGCCGATGACACGAGCCTCGCGAGCACCGGACTCCGTGTGGGAGAACAGCGTCCCCTCACGGGTGAGGTACCCCTCGTCCACCATGCGCTGGAAGACCGGCACCAGGACCTCGGGAGGCAGGTGCCGACGGGCGGCGATCAGGGACAGGTTGGCATGACCGACCATCCGGGTGAACAGCTCGACCTGCATCACGGCCCAGGCACCCGCGATGTCCAGCCGGGTGTCCGCCCCGACGACGATCCGGCGCAGGGTGGCGGGCCCGGTACCGCCGAGGATCTTCCCGACCGTGGCTTCCAGACGCTGTCTGCTGTCCGCCGCGGACGGCGTCGCGAAACCCTCGCCCATGTCGGTGGACCCCATCCGCGCGCTGTCGCGCAGCTGCACCTGCTTGAGGAACAGGGAGACCAGGAAACCGAGCGCCGCCACGGGCACCGTCCACAGGAAGACGGTCTGCAGCGTCTCCGCGTACGCCTCGACCAGAGGCGCGGCGGTCGCCGACGGCAGATCGTGCAGCCCTTCCGGGCTGGTCGCGGCCTTGGTCAGGACCGCGGGGTCGGTGCCGCTCGTCCGGGCCGCCTCGGCGACCCCGTCCGCCAGGTTCGGCTTCAGCGTGTTGGCGTAGATCGTGCCGAAGACCGCGGTGCCGAAGGAACTGCCGAGCGTACGGAAGAAGGTGACGCCGGACGTCGCGGTGCCCAGGTCGGTGTACTCGACGGTGTTCTGCACGGCGATGGTGAGGACCTGCATGCACAGCCCGATCCCCGCACCGAGCACGAACATGTAGAGGGAGGAGAGCCAGGTGCTGGTGCCGCTGTTCATCAGGGAGAGCAGATAGAGCCCGACGCCCATCACGAGCGAGCCGACGACGGGGAAGATCCGGTAGTGGCCGGTCTTGCTGATCACGTTGCCGCTGAAGACCGACGCGATGAGCAGCCCGACGACCATGGGCAGCGTGCGTACGCCGGAGACCGTCGCCGAGTCGCCGTCCACGTACTGCAGATAGGTCGGCAGGAACGTCATCGCGCCGAGCATCGCGAAGCCCACGATGAAGCTGAGGATCGAGCAGACCGTGAAGACGGGGTTGCCGAACAGCCGCATCGGCAGCATGGGTTCGGCCGCGCGGGTCTCCACCCGGCAGAAGGCCGCGAGGGCGAGGACACCGCCCGCGAAGAGGCCGATGATGGTGGGCGAAGCCCAGGCGTACTCGTTGCCGCCCCAGCTCGTCGCGAGGATCAGGGCGCTGGCGCCGACCGCGACCAGGGCGATCCCCAGATAGTCGATGACCGGCCGGGACGGCGACTTCACCACCGGGATCGTGCGGGCGGCGGCCACCACGACGAGGATCGCGATGGGGACGTTGACGTAGAACGCCCAGCGCCAGGTGAGATGGTCGGTGAAGAGGCCGCCGAGCAGGGGACCGATCACGGTGGCGACACCGAACACCGCGCCGATCGCCCCCTGGTACTTGCCACGCTCCCGCAGCGGGATCACATCGGCGATCAGGGCCATCGCGGTGACCATCAGACCACCCGCGCCGATGCCCTGCATGGCCCGCCAGGAGATCAGCAGAAGCATGTTCGAGGAGAGGCCGCACAGGAACGAGCCGGTGATGAAGATGATCGCCGACACCTGGAAGACGAGCTTGCGGCCGAACAGGTCACCGAACTTGCCGACGAGCACCGTGGCGACGGTCTCCGCCAGCAGATAGCTGGTGACCACCCAGGACATGTGCTCCGCGCCGCCGAGTTCCGACACGATCGTGGGCAGGGCCGTGCCCACGATCGTCTGGTCCAGCGCGGCCAGCAGCATGCCGAGCATGATCGTCACGAAGACGACGTTGCGACGGCGCTTGTCCAGCACGGGCGGCTGCGTGGCGGGCGCTTCGGCCGCGGGCGGTCCGGCGGGGGGTCCGGCGGTGTCGATGGTCGTCACACCGGTCAGCTTCACACCGGCCGGCGGGGTGTGCATGCGGGGCCGTCCGCATGGGGGTGCGGGGCGCTGCCGCGGGACGCGGGGGCCCTGGGTCGGCCCGGCCCGGGACCACCCTCGTCACGGGGAGTGCCCTCGTACCCGGGACGCCCGCGCAGCAGGTACGTGTCCATGATCCGGCCCTCGCGCTCGCGGGCCCGTGCACGGACCTCGACGATGTGGGGCGCCGGCTCCGCGGGGGGCTGTACAGGACGCGCCACGCGGCTGAGGTCGCCCAGCTCCTCGGCGATCAGCCGCTCGAAGACGCCGGCACGGGCGCTGCGCCGGTCCCGGCGGCGGGGGAGTGACCCGCACCCTCCGCCGTACGGTCGCGCCCGGGATCGTGCGTCTCGACCGTCCGGTACGTTCCTACGCGGCAAGTACGCGGCAAGTACGCGGCAGGTACGCGGCAGATGCGCGGCAGATGCGCGGCAGGTACGCGGCGGATGCGCGGCGAGAATGTCATGGCGCAGCCGCACGAGGTCAGACACCATCCCGAGTCTGCCGCACGGCGTCACCGCCCTGGTCACCCCATTCGGCCGCAGGCGGCCTACGAGTCGCCGCCTCGCAACCGCGGCGCCCACGCCGACGCGTCCACGGCGGCTTCGTCCCGCTCCACGGCACCCGCCAACTCGCGCGCCCAGGAGGCAAGTTCCCCCAACGCGAGCCCGTGCGGACGCGGGCCCCCGGGACCCGCGCCCCACTCCTCGACAGCGCCGGCCCCCCGCCGCAGCAACCGCGCCCCGCCCGTCACGTTCCCCCGGGCCGCGTGCGTGAGCCCCACCGCGAGCTGGGCGAGCCCCCGCCACAGTGCCCGTTCCTCGTCGGGACCCGACTTCCAGGCGTCCTCGAAGACCTCGTGCGCGTGGAACGGCTTCCCCGCCGTCAGCAGCGCCTGGGCCTCGGTGACGGTGTCCTCGGGTGCGCGCACCACCCCCTCGGGCTGCCGCTCCACTCCGTCCACCCCGTACGGCAGGGGCCGCCCGAGCCCGTCCCGGGGCCGGGCGTTGCGGGCCCGGCCCTCCGTGTCCCGGTCGCGCCTGTCACCAGAAGTGTTGTTCATGCGCCGATTGTCCCCCTTGCCCGCCGTCTTCGAGGCACCCCTCTGTGTGCGGTAGGGTTCAGTTCGCGCGATCACGCGGTTCACCGCGGCGAGGCGCATCGGGACGTGGCGCAGCTTGGTAGCGCACTTGACTGGGGGTCAAGGGGTCGCAGGTTCAAATCCTGTCGTCCCGACGATGTGGAGGGTCTTCGCAGGCGAGAGCCTGCGGAGGCCCTTTTCGCGTGGGTCGCGTTCCGGATTTCATGGTTCAGCGCAGCGTTCACGGCCGAGTTGTTCGTGTTGATGGCCACAACTTGCACGGCACCAAGTGCGGTGTTCTGCCGTCCTCTTGGGTGAGTGGGCCCGTGGTTCACTGATCAGTGCTCCGATGCTCCAATGCTCCAATGCTCCGGAGATTGATTCAATAGTTGCGGATTGTTTTGGGAGAGACGGCAGGAACGTCAGTGGGTACTGGTTCGTGGGGAATCGGTAATTCGACCGGCGACGGTCCTGCTCACACGCCTGTTCCGATTCCCCATGTCGACAGATCGGAGATGCTCTCCCCTCCGGTCCGGCAGCCGATGCCCTTGTGCCGCAGGGGTATCGACTGGTCTCATAAGGGGTTTGACGTACGTGCGGGCTTCGTAGCGTAGGCGGTGTCCTCTTTGTTCGGAGAGGGTGCCCTGTCATGAGGCGGGAGACGGCGTTGGGCAGGCACTCGCGCTCGGTACGGGGCGGCTGTACGGGCTGCGTGCGCCCCTTGGACGCGTTATGACGCTTCCGGGCGACTCGACCGTGGGCCCCCCGCTCCGTGAACCCGTCGAGGTCCTGGACCGGGACGACGGCTGGGAGCGGGTCTTCCGGGATCTCCGGCAGTGCGGTACCGCCCTGGTGCACACGCGGCTGGCCGACTGGTGCCCCGAGCCGGGGGACATTCCGGAGATGCGCCGCCTGCTGGGCCGGGACTGGTCCCGCTATCTCGACCTCGCCCACCCCGAGACCCGGATCCGTCACGTCGCCGGCCGCCTGTTGCTGAAGCACGCGGCGGGCGTGATGCCGTGTGGTGACCCGGAGAACCTGGAACTCGGCTACGGGCCGGCCGGGCGCCCGTATCTGCGCGGCTGCGACCGGGTGGACATCAGCCTGAGCCACGCCGAGGACCGGCTGCTGGTGGGACTCACCACCACCGGCCTGATCGGCGTGGACTCGGAGCGCGCCGACCGGCAGCTGTCCGGCCCGGGGATGAGCAGGCACGTGTGCACGCCGTACGAGCTGATCTCGCTCGCCAATCTGCCGGAGGCGGACCGCAATCCGACGCTGGTGCGGCTGCGAACACTCAAGGAGGCCTACGGCAAGGCCATCGGGGCCGAGCGACGACTCCGGTTCACGGAGTTCGGGTTCGGCCCCGACGGCAAGCCCATGAAGGTGCACCGGCCCGACGGAACGCCCGGCACCGGTGCCGAGTGGGCGTTCCGTACCTTCCTGCTGCCCAACGGCTACTGCGTGGGCGCCGCCGTGTACGACGCGGGTTCCGGCGGTTCACGGACGGCTCTCGCCCGCGAAGCGGCTAATCTTCCGAACTGGGCTGGACCAGCCCGGACAGCGTGGCGTTGACCCCCGCCTGGAAGCGGCTGGTGGCCTTCAGTTCCTCGGTGATCTCGGCGATGTGCCGACGGCAGGTGCGTACGGACATACCGAGCCGTCGGGCCACCATCTCGTCCTTGTAGCCGTTGGCCATGAGCCGCAGGATCGACGCCTTGACCTCGTCGGCGAGCGGCTCGGGGGTGCTGGTGCCGGGCCGGAAGGGAACGGCGCCCTGCCACATGTGATCGAACACCGAGCACATGAAGGCGACCAGATTGGGCTCTCTTATGATCACCGCGCCGCGCCCGGGGTCGGGCAGGTTCTGCTCCGGCAGGAAGGCGACTTCGCGGTCGTAGATGATCAGTCTGTCGATGAGTTCGTCGGTGGTGCGTATCTCGGCGCCCTTGGCGGTGACTTCGGAGACATAGGCGCTGGTGACCAGATCACTGCGTGCCGTGTGCTGGTAGAGGGTGCGCATGCGGACGCCCCGGTCCAGCGCGGCGACATTTGAATTTCGGACGGTATCGAGAAGTTCGGGTGGGCGGGCTCCTCCAGGTTGAACAGTCAACATTTCGGCGCGCGCGCGGAACAGATGCTCGTCGAGAAGCGCGCGAATGGCGTCGACGTCCGTGATGAGATCGAAGGCTTCCATCTGATTTCGCCGGCGGCGACCCTCGAAATAGGCCGGCATCAGGGAAAGCATCCGGGTGCGGACCTCACCGACCGCCTGTTGCAGTTCGCGTATCTGCCACTCGGAGGAGCCCAGCAGCTCCGCGGCGGCGGCATCCGGGCTCACGGGAGCCAGCCGGTCAGGGTCGCCGGGCAGCGGCTGCAGCAGCCGCAGATGACGTAGTACCCCCTCGATCCGGGATACTTCCGTGCTGGACGCCTGTAATTCATCGGCTATTTCTTCTCGCACGAACTCACCGCGCTGGATTGCATGCCGATAAGCATTGGCGCTTGCGTGGTCGAGTTCGGCGAACTCCGGCGTGGAGCCGTTGATTCCTCCCATGTAGTCCTTCTCCCCCGTGCTGACTTCAGTTGTTGCCATGCAACTTTACGCCAGGGGAGCTGACTTGGGGGGAGCGCCGGAGTCGGGCATCCTGGATCTCGTCACGCGAAGGGGGGTGGGAAGCGATGACGACGCACGACGCTTCTCTGCTGCAGAAACGAAATCGTCACCCATGGGGGATGTATGGTGCTCTTCGTGATGAGAAGTGTTATTTCGGGCATGCTGTCGGCGGGATCCGTTCCCGTGCCAGTGCGTCCGGCGAGGCGGGCGGCGGGCGTGGAGGGCAGGCTCCACGGCCTGTCCGACGACAACGGCTGGCCGCGTACGCGTAGTTGACATGAGTGTCAGTGGCCCCTCCCCTTCCCGGAGAGGGGCCACTGCCGCGCCCGGTCCGGTGGACGCACGCGGCGGGGGCGGCGGCCCCCGGGCGGCCCCCGGGCCGAACGCGCACCGGTCACCACCTATTGCGACAGTAATTGTTGACCGAGTGCAAAAAGCCCCCTTGCTGGCCCGACGTTAATTGCCGAACTCGATTGCCACCCGTGCCAAGGCAAAGAAACGGTGGAAACCCGCGTCCGGCCTCCGGTGGGGGCGGATGACATTCTCAGGAGCCCTGCGCGGAAGTCAGTTGGAGATCCAAGGGAAGATCCTGCCGCCTGGTGATCTTGAGTTTCCGGTAGGCCTTGGTGAGATGCTGTTCCACCGTGCTCACGGTGATGTAGAGCCGCAGCGAGATCTCACGATTCGTATAGCCCTGTGCCGCGAGCGCGGCGACCCTCTGCTCGGAGCTGCTGAGCTTGGAGTCGATCGCCGTGGTCGCCGGGATGAGGGTCCGCTCACGAGTGAGGTCCCTGGACGCCCTGCCGGGAATCGTCTCCTCGCACAGTGGTCTGGCCCCGCAGATGTGCGCGAGGTTCCAGGCGCGCCGGGTCATCGTGTTGGCCCGGGTGGCCTCGCCGACCGCTTGCAGGGCCCTGCCGAGGTCGCCGAGGGCCCGGGCGAGCTCGATCCGGTCTCCCGACCGCCGCAGTTCCTCGACGGCCTGACCGAGCAGCGCGGGACGCTCCTCCTGGGACACGGTCCTCGCGTGCGTCCGCAGGGAGATTCCGCGTACCCACGGATGGCGGGCGTCGGGAGAGGCGAGCTGACGCTGTATGAGGCGCTCCGCCTGCTGCACCTCACCGAGCCGCAGCAGCGCCTCGGCCGCATCCGTGCGCCAGGGCAGCACGACGGGCCTGTCCAGATGCCAGCGCTTCAGCAGCCGGCCCGCCTCGGTGAAGTCGCCGTAAGCCAGGTGGAACTGGCCGGTGGCCAGGTGGTACAGCCCTCGGGCGCGCAGATGGCCGGGGCCGTGGATGCTGTCGAAGAGCTGGTCGTCGGCGGGCCGGTTCAGCCGGTCCGCCGCGGCGGCGAACTGCCCGGTCATGGTGTGCGCGCGGATGAGCACCGCGGTGGGTGCCGAGGCGAAGGCGCCCGCGGTCGGTTCCGGCAGGACCTCCAGGGCGGCGGAGGCCTGCAGTTCGGCCCCCCGCAGATCACCGAGCCGCAACAACACCTCCGCGTGGAGGGTGGTGAACAGCGCCTGCCAGCCCGGGGCCTCGCGACGCTCGGCCTCTTCGGCCAGACTCTGGCTCCAGTGGGCCGCCCGCTCGGGCTGCGCGGAATGGGCGAGGGCGCGGACCGCCTGGTTGAGCGCGTGCAGGGTCGTATCGGTGAGGACCGACTGCTCCAGCACCCGCTCCGCCGCCGTACCCGCGCTGCGGTCCGCCGCGTCCGGCACATCCCAGTACGAGGTGAGCACGCGGCTTCCCGGCAGCTCCGGGAGCTGCGGACCCGTGTCACCCGTCCGGTTCGCGGACTCGGCGATCCGGTCGTTGAGCCCGGCGGCCTCGGCCATCCGGCCCTGGCAGGCCAGCACATGGGCGACCGACCCCAGCTGCGGCCCCGTCAGCGCGCCGCCCGCCGCCGTGTCGAGGGAGGAGGACAGGAGGCTCTCGGCCCGCCTCGGATCGAAACGCCACAGGACGGTGGAGAGGCGGGTGGTGATGTCGATCCGGATCCGCTCGTCGGAGCATGCCGCGTACGCCAGTTCCAGTGCCGCCGCCGCCGGCCTCGGCTCGTCCCGGGCGAGCAGCCGCTCGGCGTGGTCGCGGAGCATGTCCGTCGCCCACGGTGTCTCGGACCAGGGGATGCCGGCCTGCGCGGAGGCGAGCAGATGCCCTGTCACGGCGGTCGAGTGCGGTTCCGTGTCGTGCAGCAGCCGGGCGACCCGCCGGTGCAGCCCTGCCTGTTCCGCCGAGGTGAAGTCGTCGAGGACCGCCGCGCGGGCCGCCGGGTGCCGAAAACCGCATCCGTCGAGGATGCCGGCGGAGGTGAGCGCCGCTATGCCGCGCGCCGCGGCCGAGACACTGATGCCGAGCAGTTCGGCGGACCGCTCGGGGGTCCCGAGACCGCCCAGGACGGTGTAGGCGGCGGCCACCTCGCGGGCGGCGCGACCGCTACGGCGCAGACAGTTGTCCACGGCGTGCGCGAACAGCCCCCCGGTCACCGGCCGCAGCGCACGCGGCTCGGCGGTCTCGGGCCACGCGGCACGGCAGTCCTCCAGCAGGGCGCGCACCAGCAGCGGATTGCCGCCGCTGATGTGGTGCAGATCCTCCACCAGGCCGTGGTGCCGGGACAGCTCCGGATCGGCGTCGAGCATCCGGGCGACGCCCAGCCGGCTGAGCCTGCGCAGCCGTACGTACCGGGAGGCGGGACTGCGCAGCAGTTCGGACTGCAGCGAGGAGTCGGCGCTCCCGTGATGCGGCGTGGCGGCCGCCACGAGAAGGATGCGCGCGGAGCGCACATGGCGGATGAAGTACCGCAGGTACCGCAGCGACAGTTCGTCGGCGTGGTGCAGATCGTCGATGGAGCACACGACCGGGTCGGCCGCGGCGAAGCCGTGCAACCACGTGCAGAACTCCCGCATCGACTCGGGGCGTGGCGGCCCCTCGTCCGGGTCGGGCAGCTGAGGCCGCCCGTCGGCCGGAACGCTGTCCAGCAGTTGACGAAGCAGCCCCAACGGCTGGCTGCTCTCCGACTCCGTGCCCTCCGCGTGCAGGACCACGGCCCTTGTGGCGGCACGTTCGGCCACGGCGGCGAGCAGTGAGCTCTTGCCGCAGCCGGCCGCCCCCTCGATGAGTACTGTCCGGGTTCGCCCGGACACCGCCTCGGCACTCGCCGAGTCCAGAACAGCCAGTTCCTTGGTGCGATCTGTCAGCCTCACAGCGGCCCCGTTCCGTGTGAACTGTATGAACATTTGTTCCTCTTGTCCGGCGTGAGTCTATGGACGGGGCAGGGCCGAGAAGCAACGAGGCCGCTGGCCGAAAGTTGCCTTGCATGAAGTCGCGGCCCCGATGCCATGGAGATCTCCGCCGGCCGGCTCCACGACCGCGGGGCGCGCGGAGAAACAGGGGTCCGCGCGGAAGGAACAGGGGGAGGTGCGGGTGGCAGACCGCGCCGCGACGGATTTGACTGCCTGCTTTGCTCTTCACTTTCCGTGCGCCTTTTCGCAGCCGGTCCGAGGGCGGCGCAGGGGTAGGGGCGGGTAAGGGTGGTGAGGCCCGGCGGCTGCTCGCTAGCGTCCGTTTCGATTGCCGTTCGAGTGCGGATCCCTTGTGGACGCCAAAGCTGGTCGATTAAGCGCGGGGTGGCCGAGATGAGCACTGAGGAAAAACTCCTCGACTATCTCAAGCGGACGACTACGGATTTGCGTGACGCGCGACGCCGTGTCACCGAGATCGAGGAGCGGGAGCGCGAACCCATCGCGATCGTCGGGATGGCGTGCCGCTTTCCCGGAGGCGTCACCTCGCCCGAGGAACTGTGGGACCTGGTCGCGGCGGAACGGGACGGACTCTCCGGCCTGCCGCGGGACCGGGGCTGGGACGTGGCGAACCTCTTCGATCCCGAACCCGGCCGTCCGGGCAAGAGCTACGTCGACCGGGGCGGCTTTCTGCACGAGGCGGGGGACTTCGATCCGGGGTTCTTCGGCATCGGGCCGAACGAGGCGCTGACGATGGACCCGCAGCAGCGGCTGCTGCTGGAGATCTCGTGGGAGGCCTTCGAGCGGGCGGGCATCGACCCGTCCGGGTACCGGGGAAGCCGCACCGGCGTCTTCGCCGGCGTCAACTACCACGACTACGCGTTCAACAGCAGTACCGGAGCGATCGCCTCGGGACGCATCTCCTACACGCTGGGCCTGGAGGGACCGGCGGTGACGGTGGACACGGCGTGCTCGTCGTCGCTGGTGGCGCTGCACTGGGCCATGCGCTCCCTGCGGTCGGGGGAGTGCTCCCTGGCGCTGGCCGGTGGCGTGACCGTGATGGCGACGCCCGAGACCTTCATCGAGTTCAGCCGCCAGCGCGGACTCGCCCCGGACGGCCGCGTCAAGGCGTTCGCGTCCGCCGCGGACGGAACGGGGTGGGGCGAGGGCGCCGGGATGCTGCTGGTCGAGCGGCTCTCGGACGCACGCGCCAACGGCCACCCGGTGCTGGCGGTGGTACGCGGCTCGGCCGTGAACCAGGACGGCGCGTCCAACGGGCTGACGGCACCGAACGGTCCGTCGCAGCGGCGGGTGATCGAACAGGCCCTGGCCGGCGCCGGGCTGAGCACACACGACGTGGACCTCGTGGAGGCGCACGGCACCGGAACCGTGCTGGGCGACCCCATCGAGGCCCAGGCGTTGCTGGCGACCTACGGGCGGGACCGCGCGGAGGGCCGGCCTCTGTGGCTGGGGTCGGTCAAATCGAACATCGGTCACGCGCAGGCCGCCGCCGGCGTCGCGGGGATCATCAAGACCGTCCAGGCGCTGCGGCACGGTGTGATGCCCAGGACGCTGCACGTGGACGAGCCGACACCCCATGTGGACTGGTCACCGGGCGGTGTGCGGCTGCTCACCGAGGAGCGGGAGTGGCCGCGGACGGGCCGTCCGCGCCGGGCGGGGGTCTCCTCGTTCGGGATCAGCGGCACCAACGCCCACGTCATCCTTGAGCAGGCCCCCGCCCCGGACGCCGGTGAGCCGCCGACCGCCCCGGACACCGGCGAGCGGTCGCCGAACCGTCCCCCGGCCGTCCCCCTGATCCTCTCGGCGCGCGACGACACCGGTCTGCGGGGCCAGGCCGTGCGACTGCGCACCCATCTTCGTACGCACCCCGAACTGGACCTCCACGACGTGGCGTACTCGCTGGCGACCGGCCGCGCCGCGCTGGAGCACCGGACGGTGGTCGTCGGCCGGGACAGCGCCGAACTGCTCGCGGGACTGGACAAGCTGGCCGACCCGGCGGGCGAACCGCTCGACGGACGGGGCAACGTACTGCGTGGCGTCGCCGCGGCCGGGGAGCCGACCGCGTTCCTGTTCAGCGGCCAGGGCTCGCAGCGGGCCGGCATGGGACAGGAACTGCACGCGGCGTTCCCCGTGTTCGCGGACGCCTTCGACGCCGTCTGCGCCGAGTTCGCCCCGTACCTCGACCGGCCACTGGCGCAGGTCGTCCGGTCCGAACCCGCACTGCTGGACCGGACGTCCTACACACAGGCCGGCCTCTTCGCGGTCGAGGTGGCACTGTTCCGCCTCCTGGAAGCGGCAGGCGTCGTTCCCGACTACGTCGCGGGCCACTCGATCGGTGAGCTGGCCGCCGCCCACGTGGCCGGGGTGCTCTCCCTGGCGGACGCGACCGCGCTCGTCGCGGCACGCGGACGGCTGATGCAGGCGCTCCCGGCCGGCGGCGCGATGGCCGCCGTGCAGGCCGCCGAGGACGAGGTCGTGGCACGACTCGGCGCCGATGTCGACATCGCGGCGGTGAACGGGCCGAACTCGGTCGTCGTCTCCGGCTCCGAGGAAGCGGTGCACCGAATCGCCGGGCATTTCGAGGGAATCGGACGCAAGACCAGCCGGCTGCGGGTGTCGCACGCTTTTCACTCGCCCCTGATGGAACCGATACTCGCCGAATTCCAGGAGATCGCGGCGGGGCTCTCCTATTCTTCTCCGTCGATCCCCGTTATCTCGAACGTCACCGGCCGAGCGGCCGAAGAACTCGGGTCGGCGGAATACTGGACACGTCATATCCGTCGGACCGTCCGATTCCAGGACGGTATCCGGACGCTGCGCGCGGCGGGTGTCAGCCGTTTCGTGGAACTGGGCCCGGACGGCGTTCTGGCCGCCATGACCGAAGCATGCCTCGACGCCGTGGGGAACACCGCGCTCACCGTCCCGGTCCTTCGCCGGGACAGGCCCGAGGCCACCGAACTGCTCACCGCGATCGGCCGCCTGCACGTGCACGGCCTCGCCGTTGACTGGAAGCCGCTGCTGGGCACCGCCTCCCGGGTCGACCTGCCGACCTACGCGTTCCAGCGCCGCCGCTACTGGCTGGAGAGCGCCGGCACCGCGGGGGATGTCGCGTCGGTGGGCCTGCGGCCCGTGGACCACCCGCTGCTGAAAGCGGCGGTGACCCTGCCGGACGGGGGCGGAGCCGTTCTGACGGGACGCGTGTCGCCGGGCACCCAGCCGTGGCTCGCCGACCACGTGGTCGCAGGCGCCGTGCTGTTCCCCGGGACAGCGTTCGTGGAGCTGGCGGTCCTGGCGGGCGACCGCGTCGGCTGCGCGACGGTCGAGGAACTGACCCTGCACGCGCCGCTGGTCCTGCCCGACCACGACGGCGTCACCGTCCAGGTCGTGGTGGAGAGCGCGGACGACACCGGACGGCGCCCGGTCGGGATCTACTCCCGCTCGGGCGGCACGGCCGGCGACGAGGTGTGGATCCGGCACGCCGGCGGCACGCTCACCCCCGGCACGGCCGCACCGGCCTTCGACCTCACCGCCTGGCCGCCGCCCGGCGCGACCGCGGTCCCGGTGGACGACGCGTACGAGCGGCTCGCCGAGGCCGGCTACGGCTACGGGCGTCTGTTCCAGGGGCTGCGCGCGGTGTGGCGGCGCGGCGACGAACTCTTCGCCGAGGCCGCCCTGCCCGAGGACGCCTGGGACGACGCCGCCCGCTTCGGTCTGCATCCGGCGCTGCTGGACGCCGTCCTGCACACGAGCGCGGTCTCCGGGGACGCGGGTGACGACCTGGTCCTCCCCTTCGCGTGGAACGGGGTGCGGCTGTTCGCGGCGGGGGCGCCGGCGGTCCGCGCCCAGTTGAGCCCGGTCGGCTCGGACGGTGTGGCGCTGCGGATCGCCGACGGCGCGGGGCGGCCCGTCGCGTCGGTCGACTCCCTGGTCTCCCGCCCCGTGTCGCCCGATCGGCTCGCCGTCACCACGTCGCCCTCCGCGGACTCCCTGTACCGGCTGGAGTGGTCTCACGCGGCGCTCCCCGCGGCCCCCGGCGACCTGAGCTGGGCGGCGTGGGACGAGGTCGGTGACACGGTTCCCGACGTCGTCGTCCTGCCGGTCCGGGCCGGCGAGGTACGGGCCGTCACGCACGAGGTGCTCGCGGCGCTGCAGGCATGGACGGCCGGGGAGCGGTACGCGGCATCCCGGCTGCTGATCGTCACCTCGGGCGCGGTGCCGGTCGACGGCGAGGACGTCTCCGATCTCGCGGCGGCCGCCGCGTGGGGACTGGTCCGCTCGGCACAGTCCGAGGACCCCGACCGGATCGTACTGGTGGACACCGACACCCCCGACGACCTGGCGGGCGTCGTCCCCCTGGCATTCGGCGAACCCCAGACCGCCGTTCGCGCCGGGACGGCCCACGTCCCCCGGCTGGCGCGGGTGCCGGGCCCGTCCGTGCCCGGCCCGGACGAGCCGTTCGGCACGGGAACCGTGCTGATCACCGGAGGAACCGGCGGGCTGGGCGCCCTGCTGGCCCGGCACCTGGTGACGACCCACGGGGTACGCGACCTGCTGCTGACGAGCCGACGAGGCGAGGACGCGCCGGGCACCGGACAGCTCAAGGCCGAGCTCACCGAACTGGGCGCGCACGTCGAGGTGGCCGCCTGCGACGTCGGCGACCGGCCGGCCCTGGCCTCGCTGCTGGCCGGGCACACCCTGACCGCGGTCGTCCACGCGGCCGGAATCCTGGACGACGGTGTGGTCGCGTCCCTGACCCCGCGACGGCTGGACGCGGTTCTGGCGCCCAAGGCCATGGGCGCCCGGCATCTGCACGAACTGACCCGCCACATGGACCTGTCGGCGTTCATCGTCTTCTCCTCCGCCGCGGGCGTGCTCGGCTCGCCCGGCCAGGGCAACTACGCGGCGGCGAACGCGTTCCTGGACGGCCTGGTCCAGCACCGGCACGCGCGGGGGCTGGTGGGCAGGTCCCTGGCGTGGGGGCTGTGGGCCACGGGCACCGGTATGGCCGGCGGGCTTGACCACGGCGACGTCCGCCGGATGGCACGCTCCGGCGTGCACGCCCTCACCGCCGAGCAGGGCCTGGCACTGTTCGACGCCGCCATCTCCCGGCCGGAACCACTCCTGGTCCCGATCGCCCTGGACCCCGCCCCACCCGCCGACGCCTCCGGTGAACCGCCGCACGTTCTACGGGGCCTGGACAGCGGGCGCGCACGCCGGCGTGCGGCGTCCGGACCGGCAGCCGCCGGGGTGCTGCGCGAACGCCTCGCGCCGCTGCCCGAGGACGACCGCCGTGCGGCGGTCCTGGAGATCGTCCGCGCCCAGGCGGCAGCGGTGCTCGGATTCGACGACCAGGACGCGATCGAAACCGAGCGCGCCTTCCGCGAACTCGGCTTCGACTCCCTGTCCGCCGTGGAGCTGCGCGGACGCCTGAACCAGGTGACCGGACTCCGGCTGCCCGCGACGCTGGTGTTCGACCACCCGACACCGACCGTGCTGGCCCGGTACCTGGCGGACGAGATCTCCGGGCTGGGAGAGGCGGCGGGCGCCGCACCGGTCGCGGTACGACCTCCCGCCGACGACGACGCCGTCGCGATCGTGGGAATGGCCTGCCGCTACCCGGGCGGCGTCACCACCCCGGACCAGCTGTGGGACCTGGTGGCGGACGGCATCGACGGCATCACGCCCTTCCCCTCCGACCGGGGCTGGAACATCCGGCGCCTCTACGACCCCGAGGGCTCCCGCCCGGGCACCAGTTACGTCGACCGGGGCGGATTCCTGCACGACGCCGCCGACTTCGATCCCGGGTTCTTCGGGATCAGCCCGAACGAGGCCCGCTGGATGGACCCGCAGCAGCGTCTGCTGATGGAGGTCTCCTGGGAGGCCGTCGAACGAGCCGGGATGGACCCCACGACCCTGCGGGGCAGCCGCACCGGTGTGTTCGCCGGGATGATGTACCACGACTACGCGAACAACAGCAACACGGGCTCGGTCGCCTCCGGCCGCATCTCCTACACGCTCGGTCTTGAGGGCCCGGCGGTCACCGTCGACACCGCGTGCTCGTCGTCGCTGGTCGCACTGCACCTCGCGGTACAGGCACTCCGCTCGGGCGAATGCTCCCTCGCGCTGGCGGGCGGTGTCGCGGTGATGGCGGCCCCGGACGTCTTCGTGGAGTTCAGCGAGCAGCGCGGACTCGCGCGCGACGGGCGTGCCAAGTCGTTCGCCGCCTCGGCCGACGGGACGTCCTGGGCCGAAGGCGCGGGAATGCTCCTGGTCGAGCGCCTGTCGGACGCGCGCGCCAACGGCCACCCCGTCCTGGCCGTCGTACGGGGCACCGCGGTCAACCAGGACGGCGCGTCCAACGGGCTGACGGCACCGAACGGCCCGTCCCAGCGCCGGGTCATCCGGCAGGCGCTCGCCAACGCCGGTCTGAGCGCCTCGGACGTGGACGCGGTGGAGGCACACGGCACCGGCACCACGCTGGGCGACCCGATCGAGGCGCAGGCACTGCTGGCCACGTACGGGCAGGACCGTCCCGAGGGGCGCCCGCTGTGGCTCGGGTCCATCAAGTCGAACATCGGGCACACCCAGGCCGCCGCCGGAGTCGCCGCGATCATCAAGATGGTCAAGGCCATGGACCACGGCGTCCTTCCACGGACCCTGCACATCGACGAGCCGACCCCGGAGGTGGACTGGGCGTCGGGCGAGGTGGAACTGCTGACCGAGGCGCGGGAGTGGGAGGACTTCGGCCGCCCGCGCCGCGCCGGGATCTCCTCGTTCGGCGTCAGCGGCACCAACGCCCATGTGATCGTCGAGGCGGCATCAGAACCCGCCCCCGCCGAGGCCGGGGAACCGAACCCGCACCCGCACCCGGTCCTCTCGTGGGTGATCTCCGGGCGGGACGAGCACGGCCTGCTCGGGCAGGCGGAGCGGCTGCGCGCACATGTGCTGTCCCGGCCGGACCTCGACCCGGCGGGCGTGGCCCACGCGCTGGCGACGACGCGGGCGCTCCTGGAACACCGCGCGGTCGTGGTGGGCCGCGACCGCGACGAACTGCTCTCGGGCCTGGACTCGCTGATCGAGGACACCGCAGGGCCGGACACGGCACGCGGGGTCGCCGCCTCCGGCCGTACGGCGTTCCTGTTCTCGGGGCAGGGCGCGCAACGGGTGGGGATGGGCGAGGAGTTGTACGAGTCCTTCCCGGTGTTCGCGTCAGCGTTCGACGCGGTGTGCACCGAGCTGGACGTGCACTTGAACCAGTACTTGGACGGTGCGTCGCTGCGTGAGGTGGTGTGGTCGCGGGCTGATCTGCTGGATCGGACGGTGTTCGCGCAGGCCGGTTTGTTCGCGGTCGAGGTGGCGTTGTTCCGGTTGTTGGAGTCGTGGGGCGTACGGCCGGACTTTGTGGCGGGTCATTCGATCGGTGAGTTGGCGGCGGCACATGTGGCCGGGGTGTTCTCGCTGGAGGACGGGGCGCGCCTGGTGGCCGCCCGGGGCCGGTTGATGCAGGGGCTGCCGTCGGGTGGGGCGATGGCCGCGATCCAGGCGGGCGAGGACGAGGTCGTCCCGTTGCTGGACGGCGCGGAGGTGGCGATCGCGGCGGTCAACGGCCCGGCGTCGGTCGTGGTGTCCGGTGCGGAGGCTCAAGTCGCCGCGATCGAGAGCCACTTCTCCGCGTTGGGTCGTAGGACGAGCCGGCTGCGGGTCTCGCACGCGTTCCACTCCCCGCTCATGGACCCGATGCTCGACGACTTCCGCGAAGTCGCCGAGAGCGTCACCTACAGCGTGCCCGTCATCCCGGTCGTCTCCAACGTGACGGGCGGATCGGCGGAGGACCTCGGCTCGGCCGGCTACTGGGTGCGGCACGTGCGGCAAGCGGTGCGCTTCCACGAGGGTGTGCGGACGCTGCGGGCCGCGGGCGTGCACCGGTTCCTGGAACTGGGGCCGGACGGCGTACTGACCGCGATGACCCAGGCAGCCCTGGAGGAAGCGACCGGCGACGTCACCGCGGTGGCGGTCCTGCGGCCCGGCCGACCCGAGACCGTGACCCTGGTCGCCGCGGTCGGGCGGCTCCACGTGCGCGGTGTACCCGTGTCCTGGCGGGCGGTCCACGGCGAGAACCCGCCCGCCGCGGTGGAGTTGCCCACCTACGCGTTCCAGCGACAGCGGTACTGGGTGGAGGCGGCGGCCGAGTCGGGCGACCTGTCCGGCGCGGGACTGCTGCCCGCCGACCACCCCCTGCTGAGTGCGGTCCTCACACTGCCGGACTCGGGCGGTGCGGTACTCACCGGCAGACTGTCGGTCGGAACCCGGCCCTGGCTGGCCGACCACCGGGTGCTGGGCGGGATCCTGTTCCCTGGCAGCGGCCTCGTCGAGCTCGCGATCCGCGCCGGGGACCACCTGGACAGCGGGACACTGGAGGAACTCACACTCCAGGCTCCCCTCGTCCTGCCCGAGCACGGCGGGGTCACCGTACACGTGGTGGTGGACGAGGAGGACGGGACGGGCCGCCGACCGGTCGGCATCCATTCGCGGCCGAGCGAGGGCGCGCCCGACGCGCCCTGGACCCGGCACGCCACCGGCATACTGACGGCCGATGTGCCCGCCCCCGTCAGCGACTTCGACCTGACGGCGTGGCCGCCGGAGGGCGCCTCGGAACTCCCGCTGGACGGCTCGTACGAACGGCTGGCCGCCGCGGGCTACGACTACGGACCGATGTTCCAGGGCTTGCGGGCGGTGTGGCGGCGCGGTGACGAACTCTTCGCCGAGGTCGCCCTGCCCGAGGACGGCTGGGGAGAGGCCGGCCGATTCGGTGTGCACCCCGCACTCCTGGACGCGGTCCTGCACACGGTCCTGGTCGCCGGGGACAGGACGAACCGAGACGAGACGGACCGGAACGAGACGGACCGGGACGAGATGGTGCTTCCGTTCGCGTGGAACGGAGTGCGGCTGTTCGCCTCCGGCGCACGGTTCGTCCGGGCACGGCTGGCACCGGCCGGAGCCGACGGGGTCTCCCTGCGACTCGCCGGTGCGGACGGGCGGCCCGTGCTGTCCGTCGACTCCCTGCTGTCGCGCTCGGTCTCGCCGGAGCAACTCGCCGTCTCCGCGTCGGCGTCGCACGACTCCCTGTACCGCCTGGAGTGGCACTTGGCGACACCGGTGAAGGAGAGGGGAGGGGAGGAGGACGGGGAGAAGGACGGGCTAAAGGACAGAGAGAAGGACGGGGCCGGGGTCTCCTGGGGACTGTGGGACTCGATCTCCGACGTACCGGAAGTCGTTGTTCTACCCGTCACCGACGGCGACCTCGTCGAGGGGGTGCACGGTGTGCTCACCGCCCTGCGGACGTGGTCGGCGCAAGAGCGGTACGCGTCCTCGCGGCTCCTGGTCGTCACCTCGGGCGCTGTGGCACTCGAAGGTGAGGACGTGCCGGACCTGACCGGCGCGGCGATATGGGGGCTGGTCCGGTCCGCCCAGTCGGAGGACCCCGGCCGCTTCCTGCTCGCCGACGTGGACGAGCCCGTGGACGAGCCCGGCGACCTCGCGGATGTGGTCGCTGCGGTCGTCGCCGCCGACGAGCCCCAAGTGGTGATCCGGGCCGGAGCCGGCCACGTACCACGGATGACACCGGCGATCGTCCCAGCCGACCCGGGCGGCGCCGAACCGGCGTTCGGCACGGGGACCGTCCTGATCACCGGTGGCACCGGCGGGCTGGGTGCTCTGGTGGCCCGCCACCTGGTGACGGCCCACGGGGTACGCAACCTGCTGCTGACCAGCCGCAGGGGCAGGCAGGCACCGGGAGCGGCAGAGCTGTGCACGGAACTGACTGGACTGGGCGCCGAGGTCGAGGTGGTGGTCTGCGACGTGGCCGACCGTGCCGCGGTGGCCGGGCTGCTGGACGATCGGGACCTCTCCGCCGTGGTCCACGCGGCCGGGCTCCTGGACGACGGAGTGATCGCGTCCCTGACTCCTGAGCAACTGCGTACGGTGCTCGCTCCCAAGGCGCTGGGAGCCTGGCACCTGCACGAACTGACCCGCGACATGGATCTGTCGGCGTTCGTGGTGTTCTCCTCCGCGGCCGGTGTGATCGGCGCGCCGGGGCAGGCGAACTACGCGGCGGCGAACGCGTACCTGGACGGCCTGATCGCTCACCGGCGAGCGCGCGGGCTGCCGGGACAGTCGCTCGCTTGGGGCCTGTGGGGAACCGGGACGGGCATGTCCGGCCGGCTGGACGGCGGCGATGCCCAGCGGATGGGCCGGTCCGGGGTCCGCGCGCTGAGCGTCGAACAGGGCCTCGGGCTCTTCGACGCCGCCCTGCGGACCACCGATGCCCTGCTCATCCCGATAGGCCTGGAGGCCGGGGCCCTGGCCGCCGCGGGCGACGCGCTCCCGCACGTGCTGCGCGCCCTGGCGGGACGCTCGCGCCGCACCGCCGAGGCGGGAGGGGGCTCGGCGGCGGCGCTGCGGGCACGTCTCGCCGCGCTGCCCGGCGCCGAGCGAGTGCCGATGATGCTGGACACCGTCCGGGTCCAGGCGGCATCGGTGCTGGGATACGACGACCCGGGCCGGGTCGAGCCGGAACGGGCCTTCCGCGACCTCGGCTTCGACTCGCTGTCGGCCGTGGAGCAGCGCAACCGCCTGAACCAGGTGACGGGGCTCCGGTTGCCGGCGACGCTGGTGTTCGACCATCCGACGCCGCTGGCCCTGGCTCAGCACCTGGTGGACCAGATCATGGGCATCGCGCCCTCCATCGGCAAGACCATCGCCGTCAGAGCCCCGGTCGACGACGAGCCGATCGCGATCGTGGGCATGGCGTGCCGTTATCCCGGCGGCGTCGTCTCGCCGGAAGACCTCTGGGACCTGGTCGCGCGCGGAGCCGACGGAGTGGCGGGCTTCCCGGCCGATCGCGGCTGGAACACCGACAGGCTCTACGACCCCGAAGCGGCCCGGCCCCACACCAGCTACGTGAACGAGGGCGGATTCCTCTACGACGCCGCCGGGTTCGATCCCGCGTTCTTCGGGATCAGCCCGAACGAGGCCTGGTTGATGGACCCTCAGCAGCGGTTGCTGCTGGAGGTGTCGTGGGAGGCGCTGGAGCGGGCGGGGATCGATCCGTCGTCGTTGCGGGGCAGTTCGACAGGTGTCTTCGCCGGGATGATGTACCACGACTACGCGCACAACAGCAGTACGGGTTCGGTCGCGTCGGGGCGCATCTCGTACACGCTCGGTCTTGAGGGCCCGGCGGTCACCGTCGACACCGCGTGCTCGTCGTCGCTCGTCGCACTGCACTGGGCCATGCAGGCGTTGCGGTCGGGGGAGTGTGGGCTGGCGTTGGCCGGTGGTGTGACGGTGATGGCGACGCCGGAGACGTTCATCGAGTTCAGTCGTCAGCGGGGGTTGGCCCCGGACGGGCGGGCGAAGTCGTTCGCTGCTGCGGCCGATGGCACCTCGTGGGGTGAGGGCGCGGGGATGCTGCTGGTGGAGCGGCTGGCGGATGCCCGCGCCAACGGTCACCCGGTTCTGGCGGTCGTGCGGGGCACGGCGGTCAACCAGGACGGGGCGTCCAACGGGTTGACCGCACCGAACGGCCCGTCCCAACGCCGGGTCATTCGCCAGGCGTTGGCGAATGCCGGGCTGACGACGGCGGACGTTGACGCGGTGGAGGCGCACGGTACGGGGACGACGCTGGGTGATCCGATCGAGGCGCAGGCGCTGCTGGCGACGTATGGGCAGGATCGGGTGGAGGGGAGTCCGCTGTGGCTCGGGTCGATCAAGTCGAACATCGGGCACACGCAGGCGGCGGCCGGTGTGGCGGGGATCATCAAGATGGTCAAGGCCATGGACCATGGTGTCCTGCCCCGGACGCTGCACGTGGATGCTCCGACGCCGGAGGTGGACTGGGCGTCGGGTGATGTGGAGTTGCTGACCGAGGCCCGGGAATGGCCGCAGAACGGTCGTCCGCGGCGGGCGGGGGTGTCCTCGTTCGGGATCAGCGGCACCAACGCCCACGTCATCATCGAAGCGGCGCCCGTCGGAGCGGAGACCGAACGCGACGAGTCGGCGGCGGACGGGCTCCCGCTCGTCCCCTGGATGCTTTCCGGGCGGTCCGTCGATGGGTTGCGGGGGCAGGCGGACAAACTGCGGTCGTATCTCATGGCTCGCCCGGAGCTGGACTCTGCCGATGTGGCGTTCTCTCTGGCCACGTCACGCCCGGCCATGGAACACCGTGCCGTGGTCGTGGGCCGGGGCCGAGAGGAACTGCTGTCCGCGCTTAGCGAGTTGGCCGATGGTGTCCCTGGCCATGGAGCGGTGCGGGGAGTGGCGAGCTCTGGGCGTACGGCGTTCCTGTTCTCGGGTCAGGGTGCGCAGCGGGTCGGTATGGGTCGGGAGGTGTACGAGGCGTTCCCGGTGTTCGCGGCTGCGTTCGATGCGGTGTGTGGTGAGTTGGACGGGCTTCTGGATCGGTCGTTGCGTGAGGTGGTGTGGTCGCACGCCGATTTGCTGGATCGGACGGTGTTCGCGCAGGCGGGTTTGTTCGCGGTCGAGGTGGCGTTGTTCCGGCTGCTCGAATCGTGGGGTGTACGGCCTGACTTCGTGGCGGGTCATTCGATCGGTGAGTTGGCGGCGGCGCATGTGGCCGGGGTGTTCTCGCTGGAGGACGGGGCGCGCCTGGTGGCCGCCCGGGGCCGGTTGATGCAGGGGCTGCCGTCGGGTGGGGCGATGGCCGCGATCCAGGCGGGCGAGGACGAGGTCGTCCCGTTGCTGGACGGCGCGGAGGTGGCGATTGCGGCGGTAAACGGCCCGGCGTCGGTGGTGGTGTCTGGTGCGGAGGCCCAAGTCGCCGCGACTGAGGCTCACTTCACTGCGTTGGGTCGTAAGGCGAGCCGGCTGCGGGTTTCGCACGCGTTCCACTCCCCGCTCATGGACCCGATGCTGGACGACTTCCGCGAAGTCGCCGAGAGCGTCACCTACAGCGCGCCCGTCATCCCGGTCGTCTCCAACGTGACGGGCGGATCGGCGGAAGACCTCGGCTCGGCCGACTACTGGGTGCGGCACGTCCGCGAGGCGGTCCGGTTCGCCGACTCGGTCCAGGCCCTTCGGGACGAGGGGGTCACCCGCTTCGTGGAGTTGGGGCCCGACGGAGTCCTGACAGCGATGACGCGGGCCATGGTGGACGACGCGGAGGCCGGCGTGTTGATGGTGCCGACGCTGCGCGGAGAGCACGGTGAGTCTGCGACGTTGTTGACAGCGGTCGGGTGGATGCACGCCGGTGGTGTCGCCGTCGACTGGGGCAGGTTGTTCGACGGGCGTGGTGTCCGGCGCGTGGACCTCCCCACCTATGCGTTCCAACGCCAGCAGTACTGGCTGGTGGATTCCCAAATCGGCGGAGACGCTCTCTCGATGGGGCTCGGGCCGGCCGAGCATCCGCTCCTGAGCGCGGTCGTCTCGTCGCCCGAGTCAGGCGGTGTCGTCCTGACGGGCCGTCTGTCGGTCCACGGGCACCCGTGGCTGGCCCACCACACGGTGGGCGGAGTCACCGTGTTCCCGGGCACGGGCTTCGTGGAGTTGGCGATCCGCGCCGGAGACCAGCTGGACTGCGGCCGACTTGAGGAACTGACCCTGGAGGCTCCGCTCATCCTGCCCGCCGACGGCCATGCCTTCGTCCAGGTGATCGTCGGCGCTGCTGGTGTCACTGGTGTTGTCGGTGCTGATGGTGCTGATAGTGCTGATGGTGCGATCGATGAGCCCGAGCAGCGTCCGGTGTCGGTGTACTCCCGTACGGACAGCGACGCCCCATGGACGCGCCATGCTCTGGGCACCCTCTCCGCCGCCGGCACGGACGCGGCTTTCGATCTGCGGGAGTGGCCGCCGGTGGGCGCCGTACCGGTCGCACTTGACGGGTTGTACGACGGGTTGGCGGAGGAGGGTCTGGAGTACGGGTCGGTGTTCCGGGGGTTGCGGGCGGTGTGGCGGCGTGGTGCGGAGTTGTTCGCGGAGGTCGCGCTTCCCGATGCGGAGGTGGTGGACGGGTTCGGGCTGCACCCGGCACTGCTGGATGCCTCTTTGCACGCCTTGGCGGTCGACGGGACGGCCGGCGAGGGTGTGGCCCTGCCGTTCTCCTGGTCGGGTGTGGAGCTGTTCGCCTCCGGCGCCACGGCGCTGCGCGTGCACGTGGCCCCGGCGGGAACCGGCGCACGGTCGTTTCGGGTGACCGACATGTCCGGGCGACCGGTGGCGTCGATCGAGTCGCTGGCTCTGCGGGAGATCGCGCCGGAACGCCTGTCGTCGTCCACTGCCGGATCTCGCCGGTTCCACGAATCACTGTTCAAGGTTGGGTGGGCGCCGACCAGTCCGACCAGTCCGACCAGTCCGACCAGTCCGACTGGGGCCGGCGAACCGGCCTGGGCGCGGTGGGACACGCTGAAACCCGATGACACGGTCCCGGACATCGTGGTGTTCCCGGTGGCCGGCGGGCCGAACGCCACCGCCGTTCGGGAGGCCACGCATGAGGTGCTCGCGGTCGCTCGGGCCTGGCTGGACGAGGACCGCTACGCGGCATCCAAACTGCTGATCGTGACCTCGGGTGCGGTGTCCTCGGTGGGTGAGGACGTCACCGATCTGGCGGGTGCGGCGGTGTGGGGTCTGGTGCGGTCGGCGCAGTCGGAGAATCCGGGACGGTTCGTGCTGGCCGACCTCGACGTGGACACCGATCCAGCCGAGGTGGTGGCGGCAGCCGCTCTGGGTGAGCCGCAGATGGCGATCCGCAACGGTGTGGTGCACGCCCCTCGGTTGGGCCGTGTGGCGTCGAAGGCGCTGGAGGTGGGGGAGGAGCCGGCCTCGGTGTTCTCCAGCGATGGTGACGCCGGTGCTGTTCTGGTGACGGGTGCGTTCGGTGCGCTGGGCAGTCTGGTGGCGCGGCATCTCGTT